>JBEKNJ010000013.1:0-108508 GCA_049522955.1 Acidobacteriaceae bacterium | reverse complement strand
GGCCCTGTTTGGCCTTGCACCCATGCGCTCTACCCGTGCATCCGCCGCCCACCACCGCGAAAGCATCAGTGCTTGCCAGCCTGATGTCCGGTGTAGCAAACCGTAGTGTGACATCGAAGTGACGGATGAAGCCTATCCGTAGCACCCCGCCCCACGAAGGCGCGCCTGCGGAGAGCAAGAATCACCGTGTCCAAACAGGGTGCGCCCAGTGCGTCCTCTTGATTGAGCAGTTTTGACAACTCGAGAAACACCACCCCACCGGACATCAGCCCGAGGCTATCCCCAGCCAGAGGACACGGACGCCGGATGACAAACGGGACGTTCACCAACACGTACCTCATAGGCAGAAGATCGTCCCGTTTGTCACCGCACCGGCGGAGCAAAACCACTCCGATCGGCGAAGGGACCGGCGATCCAGCACAGGAGAAGGGGACTTATGGCGCTTTCCGCGCATTTAAATTGGCCAACCATCCCCCAAACCAACCCCAAAGCCGGCCTCCAAAACGAGCCGCCCGCGAGAGCAGCTTGGCCTCAGCAGCTTGGAAACCAGCCACCCACGGAGGCAAGATGCTCAAATTAATTACTTGGACATCTTGACCATCTTCGTGAAACAAACGACTTATTTGGCCATCTTGCCCTTATTTGGTCACCTTGCCCGACCGTTCCCCGCGTCAGAGAAATTCCCAAAAAAACGAAACGTAACCTCTTCTGTGCGACGCCGCTCCGCTCCATGTGACTTAGTTCGCTTACTTCGCTTTCTTCGCACTTTTCTACAAGCAACACAAGCCCGGCAAGCCCGCTGAATTCCTCAACCCCGCCGATTTGGGTGTAGCCAACGGAACTGGGGTGCGCGCTGGGACACGGACGCCGGATGACAAACGGGACGTTCACCAACACCTAGCTCGTAGGCAGAAAGATCCTCCCGTTCGTCACGGGCTGACGAGGTGAACAGGCTCGCATCCGGCCGGCAACAACCCATGAAAGCGCCAAGATGCTCAAATTAATTCATTTGAAATTTTGAGCACCTTCGTCAAACAAAGGACTTAGCCGCCACCACCCATCGCGCCTTCTGTAAACTAGTCACTTTCCCGACGCGGGACCAAGGCGGCACCAGACGGGACGTGTACTTACAGATTGGATAGGCCTAACCTGGGAATGGGGGACAGCCTGACCTGCGTGATTTGTTAGCCTTGAGGGTAGAGAGAAATCGCGCAGATTCAGGCTGTCCCCCATTCCTCCGCCGAATGACTGTGGGCATCAATCGTCAGTGTTTCGACGCTATTTTGGAAAGTGCCAGGAACTAATTGGTAGCGTTGAAATCTTTCTGGCAACCTCTTTCAGCTTGTAGAGCCATTTTTTGCCCATTTCGTTCACCCCAAAGGTACTTTTCGTCTATCCCCCTCAGGCCTGTCCCCCTCAAGCCCCTCGGACTGGCAATGGGCTACATTTGATCCGGGCATCTAGACCAGCGCCTGAGTGCTGCTAGTGGACAGTGTTCATCGAAAGTGGACAGTGCGGCATAGAGTCCAGAGCCCTCTCCATATTGTTATCTGCTTGATACATAGAGGTTAGCAATCAGCGCGCCAACTGGAACCTTGCGTGCAAAGGTTGCGAGGCAGGAGGACTCGAATGCAATTCTTCCCGAAAAATCTCTTCGGCACGATTCGTGATTTAAGCGAGATGCTTACCGGGCTCATCCCTTCTCAATCAACAAGAGTTGGGACTTGGCGCATTGTCCTTGCTGTTGTAGCACTCAACCTAACCTTGGCGTCCCTGGCCAACGCCCAACAAGGCATGCCCAATCCGATTATGGCGTCGAATCCGCTGACGACGACGCTATCCATCTTTCGTAGCAATATGCAGGACAAGATTATGAAGTCGGCGGACGCGATGCCAGAGTCCAAGTACAGCTACCGGCCGACGAAGGACGTTCGCTCGTTTGCCGAGATCCTGACTCATGTGGCGGATATATCCTACACATTGTGTTCAAACGTCAAGGGTAAAGCGAACCCCGCCACGGCTACCGCGAAGCGTTCGAAGCCCGAAATCACGGCCTACCTCAAAGGCTCGTTCGATTACTGCGATGGCGTGTACTCCGGGTTCACCGACGCGCACCTCAATGCCCCGGCAGACTTCTTTGGCGCCAAGACGAACAAAATGTTCATCTTGACGCAAGTCGGAAATCATGACGCCTTGCATTACGGCAATCTCGTCACGTATCTGCGCCTCAATGGCGTCACGCCGTCCGGGGGCTGGTTTTGATGGCGCAGCGGCGAGCCTTCTTTCAAAAAGCGTTGGTCGTGGCCGTAATGGGATGCATGGGCACGATCCTGGCTGCGGGACAGCACAAGGAGCAATCCACTGCACGGACCGTTGCAGCCAAGCAAGATGGTCGCGCTGATATGGATGCCCATGTGGCGGAATGGTTGAAAGAGAGCGATGTGCCAAGCGTAGCGGTGGCATATATCGAGCATCGAAAGGTGGCGTGGACAGAGGTGTATGGGGAGCAGAGTCCAGGAGTCTCGGCGACTGGGAAGACGCTGTACAACATGGCCTCGCTGACCAAGCCGGTGACAGCGGAGACGGTATTGCGACTGGCGTCTGCAAGGAAGCTTTCGCTGGATGAATCGATGTCACCCTTCTGGCTTGACCCGGATATAAAGGATGATCCCTGGAGCAAACTGCTGACGCCACGGTTGTGCTTGTCGCACCAGACTGGCTTTGCGAACTGGCGGCGAATGACCGGCGGAGTGCTAAAGATACGATGGGAGCCGGGAACCCAAACGGGATATTCGGGAGAGGGATACAACTACGTTGGCCGGTTTGTCGAAAAGAAGATGGCAAAATCTTTCGATGCACTGGCGCAGGAGATCGTATTCGATCCGATTGGCATGAAGGACACGTCGTACACAGCGAAGGAATGGTATGCAGGGCGCTTGGCGGTTCCCCACGGGTCCAAGGGAGAAAAACCTATAGACGCTGTCGCGACGACGTGGAGTGGCGCGGACCTGCTGCGGACGACGATTGGGGACTATGCGAAATTCGTGGTGAGCGTGATGCACGACGAAGGCTTGACGAAAGAAATTGCCGCAGAACGCGCGACCATCACGCGAGATCTGGTGAAGCCGGAAGACCTCGAGAAAGTGTGCAAGGTAGCCGGCGAAGTCGGACACTGCACCCTAACGGCCGGAATGGGCTTGGGATGGGAAGTCGAAACAGTGAATGGAGTAAAGATTCTGGACCATAACGGCTCCGATTGGGGAGTGAACACTTTCGCCATGTTTGTGCCGGGGCAGGGAATCGGGGTAATAGTTTTTACGAATGGCGAGAATGGCAATGAGGTCATCCGAAAAGTCGTGGAAGCCCTGTACCCAAACCAGCTATACGTGGCAAGGATGTGAGGAGTGCCGGGAAAGTGATTTGCCAAACGGGGCATTCTCGATCTTCGCTTGAACGTTATAGCCTGAACCTCCAGTGTGGAACTTGCCCCTGGGGAATTGTCGCCTCTCCCCGTCTGTTACCTCAATTTGCCACCGCAATTTGTAGACCATTGAAGCGAAAAGGGCATTGCTGATGCTCAAGATCATCGGATGGTGCTGTGCTGATGAGCGTGAATGCGACCTATTATCCCCCTGTCCCTCACACCCCGAACTCCATCGCTGGAATGCTGGCTATACTAGCGAAAGGTGGAACCAATGCTTTCAGAAACCGCCGCTCGACAATTTGCGGATCATTGGATTCAGGCCTGGAATTCTCACGATCTTGACGACATCATGTCTCATTACGCGGCGGAGGTTGTTCTCACATCGCCCACGGCTGCAAAGCTGTTGGTTGACTCCTCCGGAACCATCAAGGGTAAAGAAGCGGTACGCAATTATTTTGAGAAAGGGCTCCAGGCCTTCCCGAATCTGAATTTCGAACTTCTGGATGTGATGTGGGGAATCTCCAGCGTTGTACTTTATTACCTCAATCAGAAGGGCTCGAAGACTGGCGAGTTCATGGAATTCGACGCGAATCAGAAGATAGCCCGAGTCGTCGCAAATTACACCTGAGTTTCGTGGAGAGACGGAGCTGGCACGTTGATCGTCGCGGAAACCACGAATTTGTGCGACAGAATTTGTGCGTCCAGACGGGACGTTCACCGCTCTAAGTAGGCTTACTAGAAACACATCGGTGAACGTCTCGTCTCTAGTGCGCCTCAATCTGACCCCAAATCTTAGAGATCGTAGGCTGCGAGACGCGTTTATTTGAGCGGGCGTGAGCCTGCGACGAGTATGTCTACCAGTCTCCTGGCGCTTTGCTGCCAGTCAGCGCCGGAGCCCACATGCGAGACACCGATCAGCGCTCGAAGCAGGTCGTATGCATCCAAGTCTCTTCGCAGATCGCCATTCCTCTTAGCCCGCTTCACCAGCCCATCGATCGCGGCATGGATCGTGGTGCGTGAACCTTCATGAAGCCTGGACGGGCCTCCGGCGATGGTATTGAGAGCGGGCGCAATGATGTGCTTTGCCGCAATGTAATCGACCAGCAGCAGCATCCAGGCTCGAAGCGCTTCGAGAGGGGACAGGGTCTCGGCGAAACGGGCCGCGGCCGCCGCGAGTTTCTCCACTTCGTTCCGGTAAACACCTTCAATCAGCTCATCGCGCGTAGGAAAATGGCGATAGAGGGTACCTACGCCAACACCCGCCTGCTTCGCGATCTCCTCCAGGCTGGCATTGGCGCCTTGCCGGGTGAAGACTCCCTTCGCAACTTCAAGAATGCGCTCGCGGTTGCGCAGCGCGTCTGAGCGCGGTTGCCGGGTGGTCGTCGAACGCTTCTTGGTCATCTGCAAACTTCTTGCAACCGGAGGCTACCTCCGATTATCTACTCATACGGAGGCTGTCTCCGTTTTAGTCGAGGCGGCATTCTTTCGTCAATCTTAGCCTGAGTGAGATTCAGGGAGGCAGATATGCGCGTGTTCGTTACCGGAGCTACCGGATTCATCGGTTCCGCCATCGTGAAAGAACTCGTCGGCGCAGGCCATCACGTACTTGGAATGACGCGATCGGACGCCGGCGCAAAGTCGCTTGAAGCCGCGGGCGCCCAGGCGCATCGAGGCGATCTGGAGGACCTGGAAAGTCTGCGCAGCGGAGCAGCCGCGACGGATGCCGTCATCCACACCGCCTTCCGGCATGACTTTTCGAAGTTTGCGGAGAGCTGCGAGCTCGACAAGCGCGCCATCGAGACCATCGGCGCCGTGCTCCAGGGTTCAAGCCGTCCGTTCATCGTCAGTTCCGGAGTCGGAGTGGCTCAGGGCCGCGCCGCTACCGAGGACGATCCGCCGCTTTCTTCCCCATCCCTTCCTCGTGTATCGGAGGTGACGGCTGTCGCACTCATGGAGCGCGGAGTCCACGCCTCTGTGATGCGCTTGCCACAGGTCCACGACACCGTAAAGCAGGGCCTGGTCACACCGCTGATTGCGGTGGCTCGCGCTAAGGGAGTCTCGGCGTACGTTGGCGATGGTCACAACCGTTGGCCTGCAGCGCATGTTTCGGATGTCGCACGCCTCTACCTGCTTGCTCTGGAGAAGGGCACAGCGGGTGCCCGTTACCACGCCGTCGCAGAAGAGGGAGTGGCGCTCAAAGACATCGCCACCGCTATCGGCCGTGGGCTGAATGTGCCCGTCCTTTCCATTTCGCAGGAACATGCCCAGGAACATTTCGGCTTCCTCGGATTCTTTGCGGGGAGGGACCCTCTGACCTCCAGTGCGCAGACCCGCGCAAAGCTCGGATGGAACCCCACAGGCCCCTCCCTTCTCACCGATCTCGGGAACATGCGCTATGCCGAGGTCTGAACTTAACCCCACAATCACGGAGGAATGGAAATGCAAAAGACATGGTTCATCACCGGCGTCTCGCGCGGCTTCGGCCGCATCTGGGCTGAGGCTGCTCTTAAACGCGGTGATCGGGTTACAGCGACCGCCCGCAAACTGGCAGACGTAGCCGATCTCAAGGAACGTTTTGGCGACACGGTGCTGCCCCTTGCCCTCGACGTCACCGACTCCGCGCAGGTGCAGCAGGCAGTTCATCAGGCATACGCGCACTTCGGCCGGCTGGATGTCCTTGTCAACAATGCCGGCGCGAGCCTGTTCGCGGCTACAGAGGAAGCGAGCGATGAGCAGATCCGCGGCCTCTTCGATGCGAACTACTTCGGCATGGTCCGGGTGCTCCGAGCGGCTCTGCCTTTGTTGCGGAAACAAGGGAGCGGTCACATTCTCGGTGTCTCGAGCGGGCTGGGGATAACGGCATTGCCGCTCATCGGCTTCTATTGCGCTACGAAATGGGCTGTCGAAGCGCTCCACGAGTCCCTCGCGCAGGAGGTGAGGGCATTCGGGTTGAAGGTGACACTTGTTGAACCCGGAGCCTACGCAACCGACTTCGGAAAATCCTCACAGATCGCGGATGCGCTGGAACCATACGCGGAATTCCGGAAGCAGTTCCTGACGCATCTGGCGAATGTTGAACGCGGCGATCCGGAGGCGACGGCAGAAGCCATCCTGAAGCTTGTGGACGCGGAGAATCCGCCGCTGCGACTTGGCCTGGGCACTTCTATTCTGCCCAGGGCCCGCGCCGCATATGCGGAGCGGCTGGAGACGTGGGAAGCGTGGGAGGACGTGTCGAATGCGGCGATGGGCGATCCGAAGAAATCGATGGCGTGGATTGAGCAACTGGCCCATGGAAGATAAAGGGACAGCATAGCCTTTGCAGGAATTCTGAGGGATAGGTATCGTGTCCATCGTGTTCCCTTATCTCCCCTCGCTGCAATAGGTATGCTGTTTCTCCATCTCCCTTGCTTCGGAGGTTCGCGGAATAGAGTACAAGCCCTCGTTCCCCGCCGCCCTTCCAGCATCGGCTCGTCCGTGAACAATCGATCCTAAATCACATGAACCAACAACAGGATAAGCACGATCAACACTATCAGGCTAAGACCACCACCACCGTAGTAGCCGATTCCAGGGCCCATGCGATAGCCGCCGAAACCGAACACCAACAACAAGATAAGTAAAAGAATGATCATAATGAACCTCAGTTAAAAGTACGTTTGGATAGCACATCTATTTTGTCCGGATGAACCATCGTTTGAGAATCAGAAGCACCGGAGACTTCTACCAACGTTTCCTTGAAGTTGGTGTGACCGGAGCTGACACTTTTTGGGAACCAGCAGAAGGCTTGTCGACGACAGGCCCGGGTTCCTTCCCCAGGGCGTTACGAACCGACTCGGTCAATCGCGGCTCGAGCATCTCTGTTTTCACGCTGGAGAGCGTCCTCTTGCCCTCTTTGCCGGGTTCTTTGTCTTCTGCATTGTCCAATGTTCGCAGGGATCGTTCACAGAGTCTGTTCTCAATAGCTCACAACGCATTTTGATAGGAATCCACGATCTCTGTCCGGAAAAATAGTGGTCAGAGAGCGCCGGGATAAACCGGCACATTGTAGGGGATTCAAGAGCCCCACAAGACGGGAGAAGCGACTCCATCCTGGCCTCGAGTCTTGCGCTGCAAACCGCGAGGTTTGCAGTTGAAGCGTAGATGGAGGTACTAGCAGGCGGGCCATTGAGCTGGGGTGGAATACGGCGACATGACACCCATTCACGGTCAGGAGTGTTCATCCGCTGCAATAGATATCCTGGTCACCGTATTAGTCCCGAATTTCTGCTGCGGCATTATTTGAGTGTCAGTTTCTGCACCCGGTAGTTGCCGATCTCAGCCACGGAAAGCTGGTTGGGCGTTCGGCAGTCGATCTCGTTGACCGTGCCGAATTCCTTGGGCAGTTTTCCCGCCCGGCCAAACTTGCCGACGACCGTTCCGTCCAGTTCCAGCTTGTAGATCTCTCCGCCGCTGTCGATGTCGGTCACCGGATTGGAATTTGCACTGTAGAGATAGGGATGCGCGCCGGTGGTCAGGCACAGCGCGGCCGGGGCACCCACATGGGTGATCTGGGTCTTGAATGTCCCATTATTGTCGAACACCTGGATTCGATGGTTGCCCGAATCGGCCGCGTAGACATTCCCTTGAGCATCGACCGCCAGCGAATGGACGTCGGCGAACTGGCCTGGTTCAGTGCCTTTCGAACCCCAGGATTTTGTGAACACTCCCTCCTTGGTGAATTTGGCGATGCGCGTGTTGTTGCCGATGCCGTCCGCCACGAAAATGTTCCCGTCCCCGTCCCAGGCCACGTCGGCGGGATGATCGAACACATCCTGCCGCGCGCCCGCGCCGGGAAGCGCGCCATTGGCCGGCGCCGGTGCCGGCGGCTGGGGAACGTCGATGGATTCCGGCTTGCGGCCCAACAGCATCAGGACGCGGCTGCCGGTGGGGTTGAATTTGATGACCATGCCGCTATAGGCATCGACGGCCCAGATATTGTCCTCGCGGTCGATGCGGACTTGCTGGGCGACGAGGAAACCGTAAACAGTCCGGCCGATTTCTCGGATGAAATTGCCGGCGGGATCGAACTCAAACAGCTTGGTCCCGTCGCTGAACGCGAAAGTGCGCGAACCGCCCAGCGAGGCGCTCGGACTGCCGGTCCGTGTCAAGACGAAGACAGCGCCCTTGGAGTTGGTCGCGACTCCGGCGACCTCGCCGAGATAGGTGTCCCGGGGTAGTTTCAACGTATCGGCGGAGGTGAACGAAATTTCCGGCGCGGCGTTCTGGGCGGGGGCCGGCAGCCCAACGAGTAACGTTGCGGCTAGCAGGGCCAGCAAGATGCATTTCACGGACAGTCTCCCTCTGATAGCGATTTGCCGTATTGCGTGCGTAGTTATTTAGGCTGTAGGACAAATTTCTGTACACGCCAGGACTCGATCTCCCCCACGATAAGCTGGTCGGGATTGCGGCAATCGACCGCGTGCACGACCTGGAACCCGGGCGCCAGCTTGCCGGCATAGCCGAATTTACCCAGCACAGTGCCGTCTAGCTCCATCTTGTAAATCTGGCCGGTCTTTTGCCAGGTTCCGGGCCCGTTGCCATTGGGATTGGAGTTTGAGGCGAACAGATATTGGTGCGGGCCCTGCGAGATGCAGTCAGTCCAGGCCGTACCCACATTCGTGTAGGCTGTTTTCGGCTTCAGGTTATTGTCTAGCACTACATATCGGTTGTTGCCACGGTCCGCAACATAGACATTGCCCTCATGATCCACCTGGAGCGCGTGCGGCAGGTTGAATTCGCCAAGCTCCTTGCCGGCCGCCGCACCGCCGACCTTGGCGAGGAAACGGCCGTCCCGGTCGTATTTCACGACCCGGTTGTTGCAATAGCCGTCGGCGACGAAAATGTCGCCCTGCTGATCCCAGGCGACGTCGGTCGGCCTACAAAATGTGTATTTCTGGTCCGGCGGATTGGGACCGTGGCTTGTCGCCACAAGGCCGTCCACGACGGACGGGCGGTAGCCTAGGACCATAAGAACCTTGCTGCCGTCCGGGCTGAATTTGGTGATTACGTTGGTGCCCTCATCCACGGTCCAGATATTGTCCTGAGGATCGACGCGTACCATATGCGCGAACAAGAAGCCGTAATAGCCCTTGCCGATTTCGCGGATGAACTTGCCCGTCTCGTCGAATTCCCATAGCCGCGACCCCGAATTGCCGCGAAAGAAGACGAAGATGTCGCCTTTGGAATTGGTCGCGACACCCTGGCTCTCGCCCAGATAATCGCCCGGCGGCGTCTCAAAGAAGTTCGGTACCGCCTTATAGGGCAGGCCCGGCACATCCTGTGCCGTGGCCGCGGCTTGTGGGAAGGTACGAGCGGCGCACAGCAACAGGGCAGCGGTGGTGGTTAGCGACCACAAATTGAGCTTCAAATGACCCTCCGGATTTATTGGGGACCTCAACTAGACCGTGCGTCAGGGGCTTAGATTGAAGCCGCGTAACTTATACAGCAAACAGAACGTTGCAGGAAAGGGTTGCAGGGGAGCGCCACTCACACCGTCGATTGAAATGAGTGACCCCAAATAACGGTGTGCATAACCATCCATGCACCCAGCCCCTCCTAAATACCGTGAACAGCGTGACCTTAGCAGCACAGTATCTCATTGCGACTCACAGCTCGGCTATCTCTCACATAGCGCCCCATAGTCTTTGCTCCAGGGCGACCGATCGTCTTTGCCGGTCAGTGTCCCACGCGCTCATAGAAGCGATCATCGAAGGGGGATCCAAGGTGGGCCGCGAGTTGGCGACGGAAATCCTCCGCCGGTCCGGTCGCCGTATAGGCCTCGTAAGCGGTGCGGCTCTTCCATACCTCGCAGACTGCGAAATGATTGTCGTGCTGGTCCTGAACCGCATCCTCATATCCAAGAGCATCCGGCGCTGCCAGGACCGAGCCCCGCTGAGCCTGCAGCACTTTTAGCGCAGCGGGTCCGGCTAGATTCATATCAACATGCATCAAGACCACGAAAGCCGTGGATGCCATCTGGGTGAGGGCAGGTGTCAGGGGATGATTCACACGGCGATCCATCGGCGCCCGCACGTCCGGCTGCACCATGGCGGCAAGCCCGGTTTCAGATTTGGCGAAAGCAGGAGAGGACGAGTCCGGCCATTGTTCGATGATCACCATCCGGTTGGGGCGTCCGAACTCCCTCAGCACCGTCACTCTGGGCTTACCGGGTCCGTTTTCGATTTGCCCCGCATAGGCATGAAGATCGGCAGCGAGCGCTGCGCCTTTTGCAGGGGGCGCTTCAAGATAGGTGACGATCAGGACGGGTCCGGCCCCTGGGGTCGGCGCGCTCGCGCCTAGAGACACCCAGAGCATAAGAACGAAAGCTGCCCGTCGGCAAACTCTCGGAAGGCTCATTCGGGATTGCATACCGTGATTGTAGGATAAGGAATCACGCGTAAGCCGATCAGGCCACATTGCCGAGGGGTGATCGTGACCCAATGCCGAAATCGTCCTCCTCGTGACGGCGTTTACTTGCGATGCGCCTCTTGCGAGCGAGCAAGCGAAACGGAGCGCACCGTCCGAACCGAACTGCAGCGACAAAAACGTGAAGCCCGACTTGCAAAGGCTTTTGATTGGTCGGCGGGCAGGATCGAAATTAGCTGAAGTTCGCGAGTGTCTCCGCCATGAATGTGTGGTCATCCTGGCTGCGGCGCTTCTCCAGGATGGGCCCCGCGTCACTGCCGGCAGAATATCGCAATTGGTCCGAGCCGTCCGTTGCGGCCTTGTAGATGACCTCCGCTACGACAAGTGGGTCGGCTCCATTCGCCATCATGGGCTCCACCGCGGCCATCACACCTTTGACCGTTTTCTGGTACTCGGTCAGCGACTCGTCGTTGCTAAAGACAAAAGATCGCGTAGCAAAGTCAGTTTTGATCGCGCCCGGCTCTACGATCTTCACCTTCACGCCGATCGCCTTCATCTCATAGGACAGCGACTCGCTGATGCCCTCGACCGCGAACTTGGTGCCGTGATACAGCGTGCCAAGCGGGAAGGTGACCTTGCCGCCGATCGAGGAGATATTTACGATCACGCCGGAGTGCTGGGCGCGAAAGTATGGCAGCACCGCCTTTGTGGTCTCCAGCAGACCGATGACGTTGGTATCGAACTGGCGACGCACCGTCTCCATGCTGGTGGCCTCCAGCGGTCCGTACGCGCCGAAGCCCGCATTGTTGACGAGCACGTCGACCGACTGGAACCGTTCCAATCCAGTCTTCATGGCCCGTTGGATTGAGTCCGGCCTGGTGACATCCAATGAGGTTACAAAAACCCGGTCGAGCGCCTGCAGCTCCTTGCCGTGCCCGGGGTCGCGCATGGTGGCGATCACATTCCAACCCTGCTGTTGAAAGTACAGCGCCGTCGCCTTGCCGATTCCAGTAGATGCACCGGTGATGAAAACTGTTTTCGAATTTGCCATCTTCATTCTCCTGTCTTCTTGTACTAGATGCGGTCACGCTTCAAACGGAGCGGAAACCCGCGGGCAACGGAGAACAGGGATAGTAGAATGAGCATTCTACTGCCTCGTATAGGGCGAAAGAATGGCTGGAAAACGTGATAAAAGGGAAGCGATCTTGAAGGCGATGCTCGATCTGGTCGTCGAGCGCGGCTTTGATAATGCCCCGATGTCAGTGCTGGCAAAGAGATCCGGCGCGAGTCCGGGTGTCATTTATCACTACTTTCCGAGCAAAGATGACCTGATCCACGCCGTTCATGAGCGCGTGGTGTCGATCAAGCACGAAGTCTTCTTCGAGGGAGTTTCCCCAGACGAATCCCCTCGCGAGGCGCTTTTGCGTGTTTGGCTCAACGCCTACCGGTTCTATCGCAGTCATCGGAAGGAGACGCGCTTTCTCGATCAGTATCTGAACTCGTCCTACTGTGGAAAAGCTGAAGGAGCGGAAGAATTGGCGCATCCCGAGAGTGCGCGCATACTCAAATGGCTGCAGCCGAAAAGTAAGGGCGGAATCATCAGGGACCTTCCGGCCGAGGCAATCCACGGTCTCACGCTCGGCCTGGCTGCCAGCCTGGCAAAAGCACCCAAGCCATTTTCGCCGGCAACGCTCAAAAGGATTGCAGAAACGGTCTGGAACGCCATTGCGGACGAATAGAAGAACCCGCGAACGATTGGATCTTTTCTGAATCTAGTAGAACGAACGTTCGATCTAACAGCTGGATCTCTTTCGCGAGATGGATTCGAGCAAGGAATAACCGTAGGAGCCAAAGATGAGCAAGGTTCTTGTGACAGGCGGATCAGGTTTCATTGGCAGCCACGCCATCGTGCAGCTTCTCGCGGCTGGCCATCAGGTGCGGACCACGGTACGGGACCTGAAGCGCGAAGGCGATGTACGCACCATGCTGAGGAATGGTGGCGCCGAGGCGGACAGCCAGGTTTCTTTTGTAGCTGCCGATCTCACTCGCGACGCGGGCTGGAACGAGGCCGTAGCCGGATGCGAGTACGTGCTGCACGTGGCGTCGCCTCTTCCGCCGAGTATCCCGAAACACGAGGACGAGTTAATCGTACCCGCGCGGGACGGAGCACTCCGCGTGTTGCGGGCCGCCCGCGATGCCGGTGTGAAGCGGGTCGTGCTCACTTCCTCGTTTGCGGCCGTAGGCTATGGCTACAAACCGCAGAGCCAGCCCTTCGACGAAACGAACTGGACCCATCTTGATGGGGACGATGTGGCGCCCTATACGAAATCGAAGACTTTGGCTGAGCGCGCGGCGTGGGATTTTATCTCCAAAGAGGGTGGCGGCCTCGAACTGTCGGTGGTCAATCCTGTGGGCGTGTTTGGGCCGGTGCTGGGGCCCGATTATTCGGCCTCGATCCTGATTGTGCAGCGCCTGATGGATGGCGCTCTGCCCGGGAGCCCAAAGCTCTCTTTTGGAGTTGTCGATGTGCGGGACGTGGTAGAACTGCACATCCGCGCGATGACGCTTGCTGCAGCCAAAGGCGAGAGATTTCTTGCGGTGGCTGGGGATTTTCTCTGGATGCGCGAGATCGCCCGGATTCTGAAAAGCCGCATGGGATCGGATGCCAGACGAGTGCCGACGCGAGAATTACCCAACTGGATGGTGCGCCTGGCGTCGCTGCGCGATCCCGCAATCAAGCTGATTCTGCCTGAGCTCGGCAAACGCAAAAACGCGACCAACGAAAAGGCGCGGCGGATGCTTGGCTGGACGCCGCGGTCGAACGAAGAGAGCCTGATCGCGACCGGCGAGAGCCTGGTGCGGCTCGCGCTTTTGAAGGACAGCCCCAGGCGCGCCTCCTGAACCGCTGCGATGACATCCCCCCGCGTTTGGTGGGAGCCCTCTGCTTCAGCAGAGGGGAGCAACGCTTCAGCGTTGCGGAAAAGAGTTGGACTTCGATATGCGCTTTAGCGCTGGCCTCGAAAAGTCCAGGGCTAAAGAGTCTGCGTGAGAACTCCAGAATTTGGGAAGCCCGAGGGGCGCACCGCAGATCCCTCCGCTCCGCTACGCTCCGGTCGGGATGACAATCTTGTTTGGGAACGCTAAGTATTGGTTTTCAAGATGAATTGTCATCCCGACCGGAGCGTAGCGGAGCGGAGGGATCTGCGGTGCGCCCCTCGGGCTCCCGAACTTTTGGAGCTAAAGTGCAGAGTTCTCACGCAGACTCCTTCGGGCCGTCCATCATCACTGCAAAACAATTCCGGTACGAGCTGAAGTTCGTACCCTTCCTACAACCCATGCGAGTGGGTCGTAAGTAGGAGGAAAGCGTCGACAGAATACCTATCGGTACATGGGTGGCAAGCCCATCTTCTGAATGAGGGAGCGATAGCGCGGGTCGGCATGGAGAAAGTCGAAAGCGGGGTCGGATTGAGCCAGCAGCAGCAATAGTGGATCGCGCTCGTTTACACCCTGCTCGAACAAGGCAAGAGTCGCATCGTGCTCTCTGAGCCTCCCGTGCAGGTCTGCAAGCTCGAAAGTAGAAACTCTCGCGGTTCGCGCCCTCTTTTCCACTGCAGCCAACCGGCAACGAACCACAGCAGGGTATCGGCCGGTCTCGAATGCACGGCGAACAGCGGCCGACAGGGAAAGATCTCCTTCAGCTGAAATCTGGCGGGCGAGCATTTCCACGGCCTCATTGTCCATACCTTTCCAGTGATAGCCATCAGCTAGTTCTCCGAGAATATCGGCAGCCACAGGAAAGTCTTTCAGGCGCATCTCGCCATCACTGATCGCAGCATCAAATTGGCGGGTGCACATGTATATCTCTGCCATTGCCCCCGGATGCTCGATGGGATTGATCGCTGTGGACTGTTTCTGCACCGAGATGGCTTCGTCATAGCGGCCCAGTGCGCAGAGAACCTTCGCGTGCAGGTGGAAACCCTCGCCATCGTGAGGATCCAATTCTGTGGCGCGGGTAAGCTCCTTGAGTGCCTGCACGCCATCGCCACGGTTGAAAAAGATCATGCCTCCTAAACTTGCATGGGCTCGTGAGAGACTGTCGTCGAGTTCGACCGCTTTCCTGGCCGCGGCTTCCGCCTGCGGCAACGCCTGGAGGGGATCAACTTCACCCCTGATCGCCACCATTGCGTAATAATCGGCAAGCCCGCTCCAACCCAGGGCATAATCGGGCTGAATATCGACGGCCTGCTGGTAGTACCTGCCGGCATCTACATTTCGTCCGACGACCCAGGAGTAGTGGCCACGCAAGTAGGCGTCGTGAGCTTCCGGTTTGATATAGCGCGGGTTGGCGTGTGATGGCGTCCCACTGTTCAAGCGAGCCGCGATGGCTCTGGCGGCATCGTCGGGCAGCACAGCCACGTCGTTGGTGTCGCGGTCGTAGCTTTCGGCCCACAGATGATTGTCCGTGTCACCGCGGATCAATTGCAGGGTCATATGCACCCGGTTACTGGAGCGCGCGATTGAGCCCTCGAGGATGGCGTCCACGTTGAGGGCGCGGGCGATTTCCGGCAGCGAGCGGTGCGCGTCCTTGAATTGCATGGCGGAGGTGCGGGAAACGATCCGCAGAGTTGAATCCTTGGCCAGCATGGTCGTCAACTCGTCGGTCATGCCATCGGCGAAGTACTCCTCATTAGGATTGCCGGAGAGATTGTTGAGGGGGAGAACGGCGAGCGAACCGATCGCAGTGTGAGTGTCTCGATCGAGGAAGCGGGCAGCCAGGGGATGCGGGCCGAGGGTGAATATAGAAATGATAAGGAGCACGGAGACACAGAGGCCAGCGACCACCCAGAGTCTGTGATGGGGTCGGGCAGCCGTTGGGATGACGGGCGGAGCAGACATCTCCGGCGGAGCAGGCGGCAGGTCGACCCTGTCCTCAGTGGGTTGCGTTGGCTCGGTGACTTCTGGCTCAACGGCCGTAACGGGTGCGATGAAGCGGTATCCAGAGCCGGAGATGGTCTGCACAAACCGCGGCAGGTCCGAACTGTCACCAAGAACCTGGCGAATTTTGCGGATGGCCGTGTTGATCCCGTGTTCGATATCGACGAAGACTTCCCGCTCCCAAAGGCACTGGGCAATCTCATCCCGGGTAACAACTTGTCCGTGTTTGCTGACCAGGAGAACGAGAAGTTCGAGCGGCTTCCGCTCCAGCTTGAGCCTGCGGCCTTTGCGGTATAGCTCAAATCTGCCGCAGTGGAGGCTGAAGTCGCCGAATTGATAGACGACGAAGGACACTGTCTCCCCCGGCAGAGTGGATGAAGTATAACACTGGTCTAAACCTGGAGGGTGAATCTCTCCCAGATTCAGTGACTTACGCCTTCAGCTTTCTTCACCTCTTACTTTACCTTCCTGCATTGTTCGCGCACTCCATTGGGCCTTATCTCATGCGAGCCGGCAATTTTCCGGCACAGGAGGAAGTCATGAAATCAGGAAGTTGGAAAATTATGCCGGCGCTGAGCGCTCTGGCTCTCGCAACCGTGGGTGCTCCCTACGCCCACGCAGGTTGCGGCCAATATACTCCAGCGCCGCACCCCGCCAGTTGGCAGCCCCAGGTCGCCTCGCCGCGACTGGTACTGGCGGCTCTCACTATCGAGGACGAGGCTGCCAACCAGCACGAACCCAGCATCGTCGGAACCTGGAAAGAGAAATGGATCTCCGAGGGCAGCGAGGGGCTCAAGGACGGCGCCGAGTTTGACGCCAGCTACTCTCAGTGGCACAGTGACGGCACCGAGATCAATGTCTCGGGCCTGCGTGCTCCCTTGACCGGCGACGTTTGCATGGGTGTCTGGATAAGAACCGGCGCGCGGACTTATCAGATGAACCACTTTGGCGTCTCCTACGACCCCACCGGCACCAAACTCGTCGGCCCGGCCCGCATTCAGCAATGGCTAACCCTCGATCCCAAAGGGGATTCCACCACGGGAAAATTCACGGTCGATCAGTATGACGAGGCGGGGAATACGCTCGCTCACTTTCAGGGCAACGTCATCGGAACCAGAGTGACCATGGAAACCGGATTCCAGAGCGTTGAGTAAGTTAAATCCTGATGGGCAATCGCGGGTCTCGCTCGGTGCTGACTGGATCGAAGCGTGACCTGCGTTTGCATTTGCCTGCTTTGCTTCCCCTGCCTTGGTCTCGGTGTGTGATAGGCTCGTCCCCCGCAGTTCCTTTAAACCTGCAGGCTCTTCAGGTAAGGAACGCTTTGCGCCATCAGTGCAGGATCCTGCTCCAGTTCGACAAAGTAGTTTTGGATGTGAGCTTTTCCTGCTGCGGTGAAGACCTTCCTCCAGTCCACGACGCCCTTACCGAGCGGCACCTGTTTCGCTTTGCCTTCGGAGGTCATCACCCAGTCCTGGCAGTGCATGGAGATATAGCGGTCCGGATAGCGGGTGAAGTAATCCACCGGATCGAACCCGCGCTGCATGGTGGAGACCTGAAACTGCAGTTTTACCGTCTTCGCATCCAGCCGTTCGATTTCCATGTCGTAAACCCGCTTGCCGTCGATGCTGGTTGTCTCAAAGGCTTCGTTGTGCAGCACCGCAATTATGCCCGCATCATGCGCCCTGGCCGCAAAGGTGTTGAAGAGATCGGTGACGCGGCTCACGTCACCCACGGTTGGCGGAACGCCCTTGGGCAGCGTGCCGAAGCCGAGGCTCGCTGTGGCCATCTGCGTTAGACCAAGCTCTTTGGCCCATGCGATTCGCTCCTCCGCATGGTTGAACAACTCGCTTGTGTCAAAGTGCGCGCTGATACAGGTAAGACCGTAATCGTGCAGCATCGTGCGCAGTTCCTGCGGCTTGTACTGCGCCAGGCTGGAGAATTCCTTATAGCCAAACGGCGAACAAAGCTCAATGGTCTGAAATCCGGCTGCGGAAAGGCCCTTCATCGTCCCGGCAAAATCCGGATTGATCGAGGCGCGGACGGGATAGGTCTGGCAGCCGATGGGGAGGCCCAGCGGATCAGCCAGCAGGGAAGGGGTTGTGCTCAGAGCGACCGCAGCGGCCGCCCCCCGCTGGAGAAAATGACGTCGGGTCATCGATCTGGGCATACGGTGTTCTCCTCATGCGTTTTCCAGGAAGATTATGACAGTTCCCGATCGGCTGACGAGGACTAGACAAGCCGGAGGGATCTTTGAATGCATCCGCGGGGCAAGATGATTTTGTTCCGGGTAGTTGTTGTAGCTTGCATAGCTTTGTTCGTCAATAGGCCCATCTCACGCTTCACGCAACTTCAGATGGTCATCGCCTGCCAGCTGAGCTAAGCCGCGCCGGGCAGCTGGGGCCACCGCGGCGTTCCGGGCATTTACTGCTGGGCTGGCACCACTGGCAAAATCAAGGCACTGGAATGCGCACCGCCGAGCAGAATCGTGTTTGTCGCCTTGACGAAGTGCACATCCTGGGCGCCGCTTCTGCCGGTATTCAAATTGCGGTCGAAGCGCGGAAAATTGCTCGACGACACCTCCAGCCGGATCCGATGACCCTTCAAAAAGACGTTGCTCGTGGACCACAGGTCGATCTTGTACTCGTAAACTTTTCCTGGTGTGATGGGTGCCGGCTCTCCGGTGGTGGACGCGCGGAAACTTGCGCGAAGGATTCCCTCGGTCAGATTTTGCGCGAACCCGTTCGGCCAAACGTCCACCAGCTTACCCGTAAAGTCGGTGTCGACGGCGGAGGACTTGGCATAGAGATCCAGCGCGACAGGGCCGGTGACTTCTACATCCTGATCGAGCGGTGGTGTGGTGTAGACAAGCACATCGGAGCGGGCTTCCACATTTTTCTGATCGCGAGGTCCCGGCGCCAGATGTTCGGAATCGCAGCACAGCGGACCGCCCACGGTAGGAACAGGATCGGCCGGGTCGTAGATGAATGTGTCTGTGCCCTCCTTGCCGGGCGTCGTAGTGGAAAGCGAACCGTCGCCCGAAGCGCTGTTGGCTTTCCCGTCGGACTGGAGATAGTAGCGGGTCTGCATCGCGCGCGCGAGGGGCCACACCGGCTCCTCACGCCACTCGTTTTTGCCCATCACAAAAATTCTCACCGGGTTGCCGCTCGCAAACTGGTTCCGCTTGCCCATGAATAAATAATCGAACCAGTCGAGCGTGATGCCGGTCTCGTCAAAGGCCGCGTCGGGGCCGAAATCGACATCGCCCACTTTGCGGGTCCAGCCCGAGTGGCCGCCGATGGCGATGATCAGATGTTGACCGTTGCGCGCTGCCTGGTTTCCGGCATGCGCCCTGAGCCCGAGGTAATTGCGCAGCGAACCGCCCTGGAACAGGTCGTACCATGCCGCAATCGTGAGCCCCGGAACCTGGACGTTTGGATAGTTCTCCTCGATCGACCACTGTTTCCAATAGCTGTCGTACGTCGGATGCGCCAGCCAGTCGAGGAAATAAGGCGCCAGTTCGTGCGTCAGTTGCGATCCGCCGGTAATCGGCTTGAGATTGAACACCGGAAAGTCATTCAACGGCAACACGCGGTCGCCAACCAGCGCATTGGTGTCGTCGTGGAGCAGGCGATTCGCCGTGTCCTGCGCCAGGCCTGCGGTCCACGACTCGTCAAACCACTGTTCGAAGGCGCCGCCCTGGTAGGTCCAGTTTTCGTGGTAATTCGACGCTGTGACGACCGGGCAGATACCGGCCAGGTGCGGCGGATGGCTGATGGCAGCGAGCATCACCGTAGCACCGACGTACGATCCGCCGAACAAGCCCACTTTGCCGTTTGCATGCGGGAGCGCCGCGGCCCACTCTACCGTGTCGTAGCCGTCGTCTATTTCGTGCTTGAAGGTGTACCACTCGCCCTCGGATGTGTACCGCCCACGCACATCCTGAATCACGACCATGAAGCCGCGAGCGACTGCTTTGCGCGCGAAGCCGGCGCTGCTGTCCTTGTTGTAGGGCGTGCGCTGCAGAAGTACGGGAAAGCTGCCGTCACCCGCGGGTCGATAGACGTCGGCTTTGAGGGTTACGCCGTCGCGCGTCTTCATGGTGACGTTGTGCTCGATCACGATATCGGCATCGGGCTGTGCCAACGCGGGAGCAACAAGAACTGCGACCGCCAGCAGGAAGATCCAAAGATGTTTTCCGGGCACGAAATTCCTCAGTGGCGGAAGCCGAGGCAATTCTAACTAAAACGGACGCGCCGACAACCGTCCTGGCTGAATGGGGGACAGCCTGGTGAAGTGAATCTGCCTTGGCGTTCCTCTGCATCTTACGGTCGTGGATAGGGCAATCAGGTTGCGACGAAATCACGAGTAACCCATGGAGAATTCGGGAGGTCCGAAGGGCGCCCCGCAGATCCCTCCACTACGCTACCCCGGATTTCCTGTTGACCTTGGTGGCGTTGGTGCACTTCATGCGCCCTTCTTTACCGAAGGGCGCACACGCTGCCTCGTCCAGTGCAGCGTGGCAGGAAATCCGGGTACGCTCCGGTCGGGATGACAAATTTGTTTGGGAACGCTAAATATAGTTTCCAAGATGAATTGTCATCCCGACCGGAGCGTAGCGTAGTGGAGGGACCTGCGGTGCGCCCTTCGGACCTCCCGAACTCTCCGTGGGTATTTGGACAAGTCTGATCGTTCGACAAGCTCCAGGCTCTACGGGGCTTGGTCATCTACAGCAAAAGCGGTCGTTGGGCTGCGCCCATCTTTTTCGGCCCAGGTACGCTGGGGGAACCTGGGGCACCCGTCGATTGCCTCTGACGCTGCTACGACACTGATTCCCTCGGACTATTGCCAGCCCCCTCCCAGTGCACTGTAGAGCTGGACCAGGCTGAGGGCCTCGCCCTGTTGCGCGGTTGCAAGATTCAGCTGCGCCGAGAAGAGATTGGTGTCGGTGGTAAGTACCTCGAGGTATCCCGTCGATCCACCTTCGTAGCGGAGCCGGGCTAGACGAGTGGCATCCTGTGCGGCGGCAACGAGCTTCTCCTGCTGCTCGCGGTAAACGCGCTGTTTGTTCAGCGCGATCAACGCGTTCGATACGTCGCGGAACGCTCCGGCAATGGTTTTCTGGTAGGTGATCACCATCTCCTGGTCGGTAGCTTTCGCTTGATTTAACTGCCCGCGCAGCTTGCCGCCTTCAAAGAGGGGCTGGGCCAACGAGCCGAGACCATAAATCGTCCGAGAGTTGCTGTCGAAGATGTTGCCCCAGGTGTTTCCCCCAACGCCGGCAGACGCACTGATCGAGAGCTGGGGAAAGAATTGCGCACGCGCAACGCCAATGTTCGCGTTCGCCGCTTTAAGCTGTGCCTCGGATTGCTGAATATCCGGCCGCCGTTCCAGCAATTGCGAGGGAATACCGGTTGGTAAATCCTGCGGCGGGGGCGCGAGCGCAGTTGGATCGGTGTGGGCGACCGGACCAGGATTCTCGCCGAGCAAGAGACGGAGCGCGTTTTCCTGCTGCTGCACCTGCTGCTCCAACTGCGGCAGCTCCGAGGTTGCGGTGTAAAGCAGCTGCTCGGCTTGACGCAGATCAGACAACGGCACGGACCCGCCGCTCTCCAACCGGGCCGTCAGGTCGACCGAGTCCTGCCTGGCCTTCAATGTTTGCCGGGTGACTTCTACCTGGCGATCCAGTGCGCGCAGTTGAATGTAGGCGGTAGCCACTTCCTGAACCAGCGTCAGGCGCACCGCGCGCTGCGCCCAGGTCTGGGCCAGCAGGGTGGCGCGGGCAGCTTCCGTCTGCCTGCGATAGAGCCCCCAGAAATCGGGGTTCCATGCAGCGGAAAGACTAAAAGACCCGGCAACGATCGGGTTGGCGATGTAATTGGATCCACCACCCGTGATGTTGTTGAGTGCGGGAGCGTCTACCCCCAGGCCGCTGCCACCGACACTGAGCGTGGGAAACTGCTGCGAACGGGTGATCTGTACCTGTGACTGTTGCTCAAGAATGCGCTGAGCAGCGATGCGCAGATCGTAATTGTTGATGAGCGCCTTGCGAATCAGGTCTTGCAACTCGGGCTCGCGGAACACCTGGGCCCATTGCTCATCGCCGAGCGAGCCCTGGGCTTCGCTGATGACCGCGGCATCGTCCGCGCCGCGGAAGGCAGGCGGTGTGGGGTAGGACGGTTGCTTGTACTTCGGCCCAACGGTGCAGCCAACCGCAGCGGCCAACAGCACAGCGGCAAAGAAAATGCTGTACGCGCGCTTCCACCAGACCGGAGAGTTGTTCACGACTGACCTCCTCGGGTCGAATGTCCGGGGCCGCCGCCGGCAGCCGCGCCCACAGCAACGGGGTCCAGATCCGCCTTCGAATCCATGGTCGTTCCTTTACCGCCCCGCGCGTAGCGATGCGACAGGTACTCGACGACGGAGAAGGTCACGGGAATGAAGATGAGGCCGATGGCGGTGGATAGGAACATGCCGCCGACGACCACGGTGCCCAGGATGCGACGTGAGGCTCCGCCGGCGCCGGAGGCTACCCAAAGCGGTAGGCAGCCGAAGACGAAGGCGAGCGCGGTCATCACGATGGGGCGGAAGCGCAAACGGGCAGCGCCGAGCGCGGCCTGCGCAATACTCTGTCCCGACTCGTAATTGGTCTTGGCGAACTCGACGATGAGGATGGCGTTCTTGGCCGAGAGACCGATCAACATCACCAGCCCGATGGTGGCAAAAATGTCATTTTCGAAAGAGCGAATATGCAGCGCCAGGTAGCCGCCCAGGATCGCAACCGGGGTGCTCAACAGGACGCTGAAAGGGAGCGTCCAGCTTTCGTACAAAGCAGCCAGAATGAGGAAGACGAAGAGCAGCGATAAACCGAAGACGGCCCACGACGGCACACCCTGTTCGGCCTGCTGCTCCTGGTAGGACATGCCGGAGTAGTCGAAGCCCGCACCCGCCGGCATGGTCTGTTTGAAGACCTCTTCGAGAGCGCCACGAACCTGACCGGAACTGTAACCGGGACTGCCGGTGATGTTCAGCTGCGCGGCGTTGTATTCATTAAAACGATAGATGAATTCGGGGCCGGTGGTTTGGTTCACCTTGACCAGCGAGGCAAGCGGTACCTGGCTGCCGTTCGCACTGCGCACATAGAACTGACTGATGTTCCCGATGTTCTGACGCGATGTGCCTTCGGCTTCGACGTAGGTTTGCCACTGTCGCCCGAAGCGATTGAAGTAGTTGACCAGGTAGCCGCCCATGAAGGTCGACATGGTGGTGTAGACATCGGAGAGCTGCACCTGTTGCTGCAGAGCTTTTGCCTTATCGACATCGGCGTAGAGCTGGGGTACGGCCGGCTGGTAGGACGGGATGACGGCCGCGACTTCAGGCCGTTTGCTCGCGGCACCAAGGAAGGCGAACACATTTTTGGCAAGGACCGTGGGGTCATCGCCGCCGGAACGATCTTCAAGAATCATGGTCACGCCGCCTGAGGTTCCAATACCGGGAATCGAGGGCGGCGGGAAGGCAAATGCAATGCCTGAAGGATTGGCCATAAGCTGCTGTTGCAAATGGCTTTGGATGTAGTCGAGTTGCTGCTGCTTGGTCTTGCGCTTATCCCATGGTTTGAGCGCGACGAAGAAGAAACCCGAGTTGGTGCTTTGCACCTGGGTGAGCAGGGAGAAATCGTTGACGGCGATCACGCCCTGGACGCCATCGGTTTTGAGCAACGCATCGGTGATCTTTTGCTCGGCCAGATCGGTGCGTTGGGCAGACGCGGCGTCAGGCAGCTGCAAGGCAAGGAACATGTAGCCCTGGTCTTCGGTAGGGATGAAGCCACCAGGAAGGCTCTTGCCGAGGAAGACAGCCACCACCGCAACCAGGGCGAGAGCGACCATGGCGATGGCCGACTTATGGATGAGCACATCCGAAGTGTGGACAAAGCTGTCAGTGGTGCGGCCGAAGAATTTGTTGAACAACCCGAAGCCCCTGCCGAGAAGGCCGGTCTTGCGTTCTTCGTCCTTGGGCTTGAGCAGTAAAGATGCGAGCGCAGGGGAAAGAGTCAGCGCGTTAAAGGCGGAGATGAGCACCGAGATCGCGATGGTGACGGCAAATTGCTGATACATGCGCCCGGTGATGCCGGGGATGAACGCGGTGGGGATGAATACGGCGGCGAGGATGAGGGCGATGGCGACCACCGGTCCGCCCACCTCTTCCATGGCCTTGATGGTCGCGGCGGTCGGGTCCATGCCTTCGTCAATATGATGCTCGACCGCCTCGACCACGATGATGGCGTCATCGACTACCAGGCCGATCGCAAGCACCAGGCCGAAGAGGGAGAGGGTGTTGATGGAGAAGCCGAGCGCCGGGAAGATGATGAACGTTCCGATGAGCGAGACAGGAACGGCGAGCAAGGGAATCAGGGTGGCGCGCCATCCCTGGAGGAAGATGAAGACAACAATGACGACCAGGCCGAGGGCTTCCAGAAGCGTGAGCACGATTTCGTGGATACCGGCGGTGACGGCCTTGGTCGTGTCCAGCGGTACATCGTAGGTGATGCCGGCGGGAAAGGTCGCCGACAGTTGTTTCATACGGGCATTGACGGCAGCGGCGGTCTGGACAGCATTGGAGCCAGGCAACTGATAGATGGCCATGACGCCGGAGGGCGCCTGGTTGTAGCGAGCAGAGATGGTGTAGGCCTGCTGGCCCAGCTCGACGCGGGCGATGTCACTGAGGCGCACGATGGAGCCATCGGGGTTAGCGCGAACGACGATCGCGCCAAACTCCTCTGCCTTAACCAGGCGGCCCTGGGTGCGCACCGTGTAGGTAAGCTGCTGCCCTTCCGGGATCGGTTCAGCACCAATCTGGCCGGCAGGGTTTACGTTGTTCTGGGTCTGGATCGCCTGGATGACGTCGGGCGCGGTGATGCCCAGCTTGGCCATCTGGTCGGGGTGCACCCACACACGCATGGCGTACTGGCCGCCGAATACCTGCACGCGCGAGACGCCCTTCACACGGGCGAGCTGGTCCTGCAGGTTGATGATGGCGTAGTTGGTGAGGAACTCCTGGCCCAGTCGGCCGCCGGGCGAGTTGATGGCGACCAGCATCAGAGGCGAAGTGAGCGCCTTCTGTACGGTCAGGCCGGCGGTGGTGACCTGTGCCGGCAACTGTGACTGTGCCTGATCGACGCGCAGCTGAGCGAGTACCTGGTCGATGTTGGGATCGGTCTTGACATCGAAGTCTACGAAGAGCTGGACCACGCCGTTGTTGGCGCTGACCGAATCCATGTAGATCATGTTGTCAACGCCGTTCATCTGCTGCTCGATCGGCGTGGATACTGCCTCCGAGACGGTCTTCGAATCCGCTCCGGGATAGGTGGCGGTGACCAGAATTTCCGGTGGAACAATATCAGGATATTGCGCCGTAGGGAGGCTTAGTAACGACACCGTGCCCAGGATGACGGTCACGATGGCGATAACAATGGCGACAATCGGCCGGCGAATGAAAAACTTCGACATCAGTTATCTCCCTGTCGCGTTGGTCGCCGAGGCGACGGTGGCCGGAGCCGGATGGGGGTTGACGGGAGCGCCCTCGCGGAGTTTTTGCAGGTTGTCGACGATGACTTTGGCGCCGGGAGTGATGCCGCCTTCCAGCAACCAGTTGTTGCCGATCTGAGGGCCGAGTTCGACGGTCGTCAGGTGAGCCTTATTGTCGGCGCCGGCGACGTAGACCTGGTGCATGCCCTGCAGCTCCTGCACGGCAACCTGGGGAACCAGCAAAGCATTGTGGCGTAATTGCGTCTCGCCCCGGACGCGCCCGAACTGGCCCGGGCGGAGGATGTTGCTGGGATTGGGGAACGAGGCAGCGATGCGGATGGCACCGGTCTGGGCGTTCATCTGACGATCGACGAAAGCGATGTGCCCCTTCATCGGGTAGACCTCGCTGTTGGCGAGTGTCAGGGTAAGGGGAATGGCTGTTTCGCTCTTGAGCAGGTCGCCGCCGGTGCCACGGGCGCGTTGGATCAGGGCCAGATACTCGGCGTCGCTAATGGAAAAGTAGACCTTGATGGGGTTGAGCTGGGAGACGGAGGTTAGCACCGACTGGGTGTTCACAAGATTGCCGACCTGCGTGGTGGCCTGGCCGGCGACGCCCGTGATCAAGGACCGCACGTGGGTGAAGCCAAGGTTCAGCTGAGCGTTTTCGACGGCAGCTTGCGCCGCGGCGACAGAAGCTTTTGCCGACGCCACCGAGGCCTCGGTCTGCGCTTTCGTCTGAACATCGTTGTCGAGCTGGCTTTGGGCGATGGCGCGGGCCTGGGCGAGTGGTGTGTCCCGCTTGACGTTGATCTCGGCGAGGCCAAGTTGCGCCTGGGCTTGCAGCACCTGCCCCTGTGCCTGGGCCAGCTGGCCTTTGGCCTGGTCGAGGGCTGCCTGGAAGGGACGAGGATCAATCTCGAAAAGGATCTGGCCCTTGGCCACCTGGGCCCCTTCCCGGTAAGTCTGTTTGATCAGATAGCCGTTGGCCTGGGGCTGGATCTGCGCATTGACGAAGCCGTCCAGGGTGCCAACCCACTCGTTGGACACCGGCACATCGGACGCCTCTATCTGAACGACCGAGACGGGCAGGGGTGGCGGCGGCCCTGCGGCGGCGGGTGCTTTTCCACAGCCTGTGAGGAGTGCGGCTCCCAAGATCAGCGTACTTTGGACCAGCATGCTTGCCGCCGAAATCCACTTCAGTCTTTTGCGGCCAGTTGCTTCTGCCGCGGATCTAAGCCACTGGGTCATTACGAATTCCCCTTCAAGGTTTCAAAAATTCATCGTTTAAAAACATTCACGCATGTATGTTCTATGATCAGACTCCGGTAAGCGTATGGCGGATGCAAAAAGAGTTGTTCAAGCTGAAAAAGGGCGATTACAAAGGCAACGCCGCGGCGTCGTCACTCGCAACGAACTCATTCGGTCTGCCAGGCATGTATTCGCGCGAGACGGATTCGAACATGCGCGCATCGAAGACATTGCTTTGCGCGCACGCAAAACGCGGGGCGCATTTTATGACAACTTCAAGGATAAAGAGGATGTATTTCTTGCCATCTTTGAGGAGGATGTGGCTCGCGATCTGACCGAGCTTGGTCCGCTGTTGCTTGCTTTGCCGACGATCACCGAACGCATCGAAGCTCTCGCCCAGTATCTGGCGCGCTTGAGCGAAGATCTTGAGCGCATGCTGTTAAACGTGGAATTCAAGCTTTACGCGATCCGTCATCCTCACAAGCGCAAGCGGCTAGCCGACCTGCTGCGGGCTATGCGTCTGCGCACATCGATCCCGGAGATCAGCCGATTGCTTCCGCAATTGGACGGGAAGACGACCAGCGCAAAGCTGATTGACTGCCTTGCGATTTGCAGCGTGATGGACGGACTTGCGCTCAATCATTTGTTTGATCCGGATGGTTTGGACAACCAGGCCCTGGTGCGTTATCTGCGCCTGTGTTTGCAGGAGACGATTCCGGAGCATGCCTTACCCTGAAGATCCTCGAACGTGAGCCAGCGGAGAAGAGCTGTGGAGCCACACTGTTTTGGCAATGATGGCAAGGTCGATTGGAAGATAAGACTCAGGCGACATCGCTAAGGTCCAGATGTTGCTTCAAGCTTTGAATCCGTAAACATTCCCCTGGCCGGCACACTGTGAAGCCGGGGATCTCGATTGGTACCGATGTAGTCTGCCATGAAGTCCAGGAGTACTTTAACCTTCGGAGTCAGCCTTGCCGAGCCGGAGAATAAGGCACAAAGTGTAATCGGCTGTGGGCTCCAGAGCGGCAACACAGGCATGAGCCTATTGCGCGTGTCGGGCCATTTAGCCATATACAGCGGCAGAATCGCGATGCCGAGTCCACTCAGTGCGAGATCGAGATGAACGACCGGGTCGCTGGTCACAACCCTGAACACTAAATTCGGAGCTGATACCTTCGAACCTCGACTCAACTTCCATGTGCCTGAGCCTATGCAGGTGTGCGCGACGAGATCGTCGGGTGTAACAGGGGTGCCGCATGTCGCGAGGTACTGCGGGCTGGCAAAGAGCCCTCGCCTGGCTCCTGGATATGGCCGGACGCGCCGAACGGAGTCTCTGGGCGCCCGCACTTTGAAGAACACGTCCACGTCTTCTTTCGGCTCCTGATCCCACCCGGAGCAGTATGGTTCGATTTCCACGCGCAGCTCCGGGTAGAGACCCAGAAACTCCTTGAGTAAAGGCGCGAAGATAGAACGCGCCATCGTGATGGGGCACGCTATCTTGATCAGGCCGCTGGGCCGTTCGCGGCGGCTCTGCAACAACTCGCTTCCGTCCCGCAAGGCCCGCAGGGCTCGCCTGCAGGTCTGCAAATACTCCTTGCCGAAGTCCGTCATGGCAAGCCCTCGCGGACTTCGTTTCACGAGAAGAACGTCAAGGTTTTTTTCTAGGCGAGTCAGGGAACGGCTGACTGTGGACGTAGGAAGATGCAGCTCTCTTGCAGCAGCGGTCAACGTACCTTCCTGACCGATCGCTACAAAGGTGCGGATGTCATTGAGGTCGGGTAATTCCAAGTGAGCTCCGGGCTTCACTGCTGATTTTACGTTGAGTGTTGCATTCTCGTAATACTGTTTTGCATAAATGCTTGGTTCAACGCCTTCTCAAGCAGCGTCTCTTATACGAACACGCCTTGCGGCCGATGCAGAGCAGTTCAACGCAAGGCAAGAAAGCCAAGGAGACGAGATGAAGATCCTGGTAACAGGCGGAACGGGTAATGTAGGCGGCACGGTCGTGAAGTCACTGATTCAGCGCGGCGCAGAGGTGCGGGTATTGGCTCGCAAGCAACCGGAGGCGGCCAGGCTGCCGGCAGGAGTGGACGTTGCGATCGGCGATTTGCTCGATCCGGTCTCAGTGGAACAGGCGTTGCAGGGAGTGGATAAGCTCTTCCTGCTGAATGCCGTTGTCACTGATGAACTGACACAAGCGCTGATCACCTATGGCGTGGCGAGGCGGATGGGCGTGAAGCACGTGACGTATCTGTCGGTTTTTAAGGTAGACCAGTTCCGCGACGTGCCGCACTTTGCGTCCAAGCTGGCGGTCGAGAACGCGTTGCGTGAGTTTGGGGTACCGTACACCATTCTGCGTCCCGGCTACTATATTCAAAACGACGCCAGTCTGAAGGATGCTCTAATGGGTCCTGGAGTCTACCCGATGCCGATCGGTACTGCGGGCATCGCGGTGGCAGACGTTCGCGACATCGCCGAAGCGGCTGCGATTTCGCTTACGGAAGAGGGCCACGATGGCCAGACCTACGACATCGTCGCACCAGCGACGGTGAGCGGACCGGGTAATGCCGCCCTGTGGGGCAAGCTGCTGAATAAGGAGATCAAGTACACCGGACACAACTTCGATCAGTGGGAGCAGGGCATGCGTTCCAGAATGCCGAGTTGGAGCGCTTACGATCTTCGCATGATGTTCCAGGGCTACTTCGATCGCGGCTTCCAGTCGACCGAGACAGAAGTCGCTCGTCTGACGAAGCTCCTGGGGCGCACTCCGCGCAGCTATGAGGAGTTCACGACGCAAACGGCAGCAATCTGGAAGGCGTAATCCGCCCCGGCGGTAAAAGCCAACGATCCTTGCGCAAAGGGAGCCTCCAGCGTCGGCGTTCTTCCTGGGGATATTCGCCGCTCCCCTGGCCGCAAGGGTCATCCCTTTATTCGCTCTTTGCTGTGTCCGGAACCGTACCCGTGGCTGTGCCGTCCCCTTTCCAATCGGTGCCCTCATACTCAAGCAAATGGGTGGTTTCCTCAGCCAGCGAAAGACCGAAATAGAGCTGCACTATATGAAGTGCGAGGTCAATTCCGGAACTCAATCCGCCGGCGGTGAAGATGACTGGGCTGCTTTGCACAAAACGCTTGTTCTTCACTAACAACACATCCGGAAAGGCAGCTTGGAACTCGTCATAGTAGAGATGATGGGTGGTCGCCTGCTTGTTCTTTAAGACTCCGGCATCTCCCAGTACCGACGCTCCTGTACACACCGACATCACGACCTCGCTCTGGGTCGTCATCCTGCGTATCCAGGCGAGCATCTTAGGAGACCGGCCGCGCTGTGCAGGAACCACGACAATGGCGGGTGCGGGCGCATCATCAAACGTGTAATCCGGAATGATCCGCATACCGCCAGATGTGGTCACCGCATTCCGCGAATCCGATACTGTGTAGAGGCGAAACGCCGCTTGATCCGCCATCGTTTTGCCCCGATCCTTGATGAAGACGTCTTTAAACACTTCCCAGGGTCCGGCAAAGTCAATGGTGACCGCGTCCTCCGAGATCACGAATGCGACGGGGATTTTTTCCTTAGGGGGAATGTGGTACTGCGTTTGTTGTGCGTAAGCCAGCGGCGCGCATAGTAAAACCAGCGTGAATATGGATGAAATTCGGCGATAAGCGGTCATAGTACGAGCATTATTGCTTTCGGCATTGACCGAAAGAAGGCCAGTGCCTGCAAGGATCTGTGGACTCGCTGCATTTCACCACTTGGATCGGTGCGTGACCTCCAGCAGCCATGCTTTCCATTGTTCGGCCACCTTTGCGGTTTTAGAGCCGAACCGAAAGGTAGGCAACGTCATCCCAGAGGGAGGAGGATGGAGAGCATATGAAATATGACCTGGCGGGATCGACATCGACAACCACACTGAAGGTTCCGGGAATGGTCGTGGCTGACATTCCGACGGACTACAGCAGGAACGTGGAAATTGGCGAGCATCTGATTCCCGAAGCCTGGGATTGAGAGGATCTGTATGCAGAACTCAGTTGTATCCGGCTCACTGGCAATGATCCAACCGGCGTGGCACCACGTGTCAGGCAGCAACGATCACCGAGCGGGAGAGCTATATCAAACTTCATTAATGTCCGCATTGATGGCGGGGATTTACGACGGTGAGGCAACCTACGGGCAGATTCGTGAATACGGCGACTTCGGCCTTGGCACTTTCAATGATCTCGATGGGGAGATGGTCGGCTTTGACGGGACGTTCTATCAGCTTCGATCGGACGGGTCCGCGCGTCCCGTCAGCGCCGATCAAAAGACGCCTTTCGCGGTGGTTACGTTTTTCCAGACGGAGCAGGAGTTGGAGGTGGTGCAGCCGATGACGAAGGGCGATCTTATCGAGGCGATCGAGAAGGCAACGGATGCGAGTCTGTTCAGCGCAGTGAGAGTGGATGGCGTTTTCGATGAGGTCCGCACACGAACCGTGCAACGCCAGGCCAAGCCGTTTCCTTCGCTCACGGAAGCGACGAAACATCAGGCGGAGAAAGTCTTCACCAACGTGGAAGGGACTTTGGCGGGATTTCGCACTCCAACTTATGCGCAGGGTATCGGTGTAGCGGGGTTCCACTTGCATTTCTTGCGACAGGATAAACACGCCGGAGGGCACGCACTGGACTATCGGATGCGTGCCGGCAAAGTGCGGACTTGCACAGTGCATGATCTTCGAGTGGAGTTACCTACGTCGGCGGAATTCCTCAAAACGAATTTCGGGGATCCGGCGCTGAGTGAGAAGATCAAGGCGGCAGAGGGATGACATGGTGGCTGAAATCTCACACGCAGCCTTCAACCGTCAGCTTCGGGACTGGGTTGAGTCAGAGCTGTCCAAATTAGAGGTGACCCACCAGTCAAGTATATTATTGCCCCCCATATCTCGCTCGCTTTTCGCGAGATGTGGGATACCGCAGCGCTCCACGTGCTTCTTTCCGAAGGTCGGGAAAAAGGTTAAGGTTCGTGGTATCCCACATCTCGCGAAAACGAGCGAGATATGGGGCACCCCACGATTTGTGGAAGGGACAAAGTGGGATGGGCCACCGGTAATTTCGTTGCGGAGCTTAATTTGGACAAGGCGGTCTGAAAGCAGCTCAGGACGATAGTCCTGGATCGGGGACCAACTAGTCAAGGAGTCAACCGCACCCCATGGACAAGTAATCTCACCATCAGGAGAGCGGCAGCCGTCACAATCAGGTCGGCCTGGGTTAGCGAACGTATCGGACGCGCCACCGGGATTGGCCGGTCGGCGCGGATCGCTCCGATGACTGCGAAAAGCCAAAAGACCGAGCCTATCAAATTTGGGGCGATGAGAAACTTAGGCGATGGCAGGTAGACCAACGTCATGAGTAGCGTGCCGATCAGCCACGGACCAACCGTAGTACAAAGAACCGCTTTGCTCCGGCTGAACCAAGGAGGTGCCCAGGAACAGAGCTCCTTCCCCATGAAGTACATCATCGTTGAAAGCGCCAGGACGGCCACCATGGATATCGCGTTCGTCAGGAGCGTTGAGGCGCCTCCGAATCGTAATGCCAGGTGAATGTCGCCTCCAATGGAAGCGCCGAGAGGGATATAAAATGCAACGATTGCGAGCATTAGAAGGAGAAGCCCGCCTGGCTCGCGGCTGTAGCGGTGACGATACAAAAACCAGCTGATCAGACCTACGGTCAGGCTGAAGATTGGACCCGCAACCGCAATCGCGATGAGTTGTCTGGGTGTAGCCATGGCCGTATCGGGATTGACCCACATCTGGTAAAGCGTCGAACTGAACCCCAGCATGTAAGCCGTGGCTGCATGCACCGCTTCGTGCGGAGTGGCATTGAACGCGAAAGCAGTCACGAAGAGGAGGGTGGGGCGGACCGCGACGCCGATGCGATTCGCCGTCATGCTATTCGGAGGGGCCGCGAAAGTGCCCGCAGACGAGCTGTCTATCGCACTTGCCGTACCGGTTGTAATGGCCATTCTTACAGTCTGCGGCAGGACGGGTGCTATTGATAGACGTTCCGCTGCAAATCCATGCGCGTTCGCTGCAAAATGGTCACGCGGCTGAGCCCAAGACCGGTCCTCGAGTTCTCAAAAACTATGAATAAGATGCAGCTCATTCAATGCGCAAGGCCCGTACGGGGTCGATGGAGGCCGCACGCCGCGCCGGAATGATGCCGGCAATGGCAGCCGCAAGCCCCAGCACTCCAATGGCGATGGCCATGACCGTCACGTTCACGCTGGTGATCTCATAAAGCTGAGACTTGACGTACCGCACGCAAAAGATTGCCACCGGGATGCCGATCGCGAGGCCGGTGACGGCCTGCAGCATGGCTCCGCGCATGACCGTCCCGATGACGCGGCTGCGCGCCGCTCCCAGCGCCATACGGATGCCGATCTCCGGTGTGCGCCGGGCTACAGTATAGGCTGTGACGCCATAGAGACCGACGGCGGCGAGCAGAAGCGCCAGCACGCCGAAGAGCGAAGTGAGACGCGCGATGAGCCGCTCGTCTACGAAGCGGTCGTCAATCTGCTGTTGGAAGGTCTGAAACTTCACCACAGTGAGGTTGGGATTGATACTTGACAGGGTGTCGCCCACGATCTTTTCCATGCCGGCGATGGGACGGGCGGTCTGGATCACAACGGCTCCGGCATACATCGACTGGTCTTTGTCGAGAGAGTAGGTGGGGTCGTTCGCGTTGCCCGCGCGCTGCGTGAGCGGTAGAAAGTACATGGCATGGTCTTTCCAGTAGATGCTGCTGTAAGTGGTGTCTTCCACCACGCCCACGATCTCATGCGACCCATCCATGCCGGCCTGGGTGGGACCGGAAAAACCAAAGCGATGGCCAATGGGGTTGCGCTTGGCGAAAAACTGTTTGACGAATTCCTGGTTGACGACGGCGACGGGCGCCCCCTTCAGCGTGTCTTGCCACGTGAAGCCGCGACCCATGACGACGTGGGTGCCGACGGAGTCGAAGTATTCCGCGGTGCCTTTCACCCAGGAAGCACCTTTATTCAGGTCGGGCTCGCCCTGAATCTTCACACCGGAGCCCCAATTGTTGGACTCCATAGGTGTGTAGGTCGCAAGCCCGACTTTGAGAACGCCGGGAATGGCGTGGAAGCGGTCTACGATGGCCTGGTAAAGCGGCTCGACCTCTGCGTTCTTGTAACCGGCCGCCTGCGGGTTGATGTGGACGATGTAGCGGTTCGTTGCGTCCAACTTCATGTCCACGTTCTCGGCCTTGTTAAGACTCTGCGCGAAGAGGCCGGCGGCAACCAGCAGCACGAGGGAGAGCGCAGCCTGCAGAACAACGAGTGCGCGCTGCAGCAACGATGCTCCGTGGGCGGTGGTACGCGCGTTCGAGCGCAGGGCGTCCGCGGGCTGTGTGCGCGCCGCCATCAGCGCCGGCGCAAGTCCAAAGAGGATGCCCGTAACCAGCGAAAGCACGAAGGCAAAGCCGATGACCAGGGGCGCAGGCGAGGCACTGATCGGCATATTGTGCTGATCAGGAAAGGCGAGCGCCAGCAGCGCGTGCGCGCCGAGATAGGAAACGGCAAGGCCGAGCAGGCCGCCCATCCCCGAGACAAGAATACTTTCCGTAAGCAGCTGGCGCACAATACGGCCGCGCTGCGCGCCAAGTGCGGAGCGGATGGATAGTTCCGCGCGGCGGCTCATGCCGCGCACCAGCAGCAGGTTAGCAATATTGGCGCAGGCGATCAGAAGGACGAGCGCGGCGATCCATTGCAGCAGCTTCAGGTGGTCCTCGTAGCCTTCCTGCATGTTTTGGATGCCTCCCCCTCCGGGTGTAAGCATCACGTGGGTGCGGGGGAGAATCTTCTGGGCGCGCGGATCCGTAAATGTCTTGAGCGGCGCAAACTGCTGCTTGAGCAGCGCGCTGGCCTTGTCCTGAAGGGCGGCTCGGGAAGTTCCCGGCTTTACCCGGCCGATGATGTAGGCCCACTGCAGGTCTGGATCGTTAAAGTAGGGCGCGCCAATGACGGGGTCCATCGAATTCATGGGAAGGAAGTATTTAGGCGGATTGGTATCGATGCGGTCGCCATAGAAACCCCTTGGGGCGACGCCGATGATCGTGGCCGGCTTGGTATTGATGTAGAGCGCGCTTCCCACAACGCGCGGATCGCCTGCATAGTCCTGCTGCCATGCGTCGTAGCTCATCACGGCAGTAATCGGCGCGCCCTTCTGGTCGTCGGCGTCTGAGAACAAGCGCCCCGCCGCAGGTGAAAGCCCGAAAACGCGGAAGTAGTTGCCGGAGACGAAGGTCCCCATGACAGACTTCGCGACTGTCTGCGCTCCGGCAGGACGGACGGTAATGGGCCGCCAGGCGTAGCCGGATTCCATCGCGGCTAACTCTTCAAACTCCGGCAGGCTCTTCTTGAACATGTAGTAGGTGTCGGTAGAGAACAGCGAGTAATCGCCATTATCGTTCCATCCTCCATTCACGCAGCAGTCATCCTTGTCGCCAATGCGCAGCAGAGTGTTGGGATCGACTACCGGCAGGTTATGCAGCAAAATGGCGTTGACCAACGTAAAGATGGCCGAGTTGGCGCCGATGCCCAGCGCCAGCGTCAGCAATACGGTGATCGTAAAGCCCGGAGTCTTGCGCAGTTGGCGGAACGCATAAACCGCATCCTGTACCAGAACTGTCATCGCCTAACCTCCACACACGTCGCTTGTACAGACTGAAAGCAATTGACGACCCTGAATCAAGGAGCCCTGAAGCAGATATATACGAATATATTCGTAGCCGTCAACGAAATGCTTCGTAGATCTCTGCCCCCAGACCCGTCGTGCACCGCCCCACCAGAGGATGAGGTTTATTATCGATGGGTAAAGCGCAGCTAAAGTGGTCTTTTCCATTTGCGCGGGTGCTCAGGCACGCATTGAGAATTTGCGATGGAGGCTCGATGAAGCAAAATTCCCGGTGGCTCAGCTCTTTGGTTTTGCTCGTGGCGTCCGTTCCCGCGTGGACGCAGGATCACATGCCAAAGCTCATCGACGTTCACATACATTATGACGGCGAGCCCGGGATCCTGGAAAAGGTCCTCGCGAAACTGGATGCGGCCGATGGGTTGGCGTTCCTTTTGACGACTCCGGCGGGCTTTCCCCAGGCGAGCCAATTCATTCACGAACATCCCGGCCGATTGATCGGCTTTGGCGATATCAAGCTGGATGATCCGAATGTGCTACAGGAGATCGATCGCTTCCATGCGGCGGGATTTCGAGGCTTGGGAGAGATCACCTCGACGCTGAAAGCCTACGATGATCCGGCGTATTGGCCCATCTACGATCGTGCCGACAAGTATCATATGATTCTGCTTTTTCATACCGGCATCGTGAATCGACTGCACCCGGAACAGCCCGCGGATATCAGCTTTGAAAGAAGCCGGGTTACGCGGCTTGACTTGATTGCGCGACATTGGCCAAAGCTGATGATGATCGGCGCGCATTTGGGAAACCCAGACTATGCAGACGCGGGTGAAATCGGAAGATGGGATCCAAATCTCTATTTCGATGTGTCGGGTACCACCCTCATCAAGAAGAAGGATGACTATGGCTTCTTCCGCTCCGTTTTCTGGTGGACAGGCGTGTCCAGTCCTCATACGCCGGCCAGCGGAGCTGACGCCTTTGAGAAACTCGTCTTTGGCTCGGATGTGTTTGGCGGAGATGTGCAGGAATTTGATCTTGCGCTGGCACGCTACCACGCGATGCTGGACGCCTGCCAGGTGCCACAAAGCGCGCAGACGATGATTTTTGCGGGGACGATGTGGCGCATTCTGCAAGCCCAGGAAGCGCAAATGATGGCATCCGCCAATGGCGCGAGACCGCAGTGAATCTCTGACGTTTTTGCGGCGGGTTGAAGGTGCAAAAAACGAGCCCCCTGCTGAAGCAGGGGGCTCCGACCGGACTCGGGGTGGACCGATCTAAGGCGGTGGCTAAAGCCCCAACGATTCTGGACAACAAAGCGTAAGTCGTTGGACCCGGTTAGAACGCATACTTCAGCGAGAGCTGAATTGTGCGGGGGCTGCTGTTGACGCCTGTAATTTGACCGAAGTTTGAGTCGGTCACGCCGAAATCGGGCTGCTGGTAGGAGGCGATATTAAAGGCATTGAAGAAGTCACCGCGGAATTTGATGGCATGTTCGCGATAGACAGAGAAACTCTTCTCAACGGACATATCGATGTTCTGGAAACTGGGCCCGGCAAGAGAGGACGGGCGAACAGTGCCGAAATGATTGGCTGACTGCGCGGCAAAGACGCAGCTCCCATCGTCTGTATCTGGAGGACAAGCGGTGCCCTGCAAATTAGTTCCGAAAAAGGCTTTCGAAGAACGACCGACTTCGTGGAGCGGACGTAACTGGTCCGGCCGGGCGGCTCCGGTAAATGCGAATACGCGGTTGGAGTAGTTTGGGGGAGAACTGACGGTGACAGGGAAGCCAGAGTAATACACCTGAGCGCCGCTCAACTTCCAACCGCCGAGAGCCTCGTCCAGGAAGTAGTTCCAGTTAGAGCCGAACTTCTGGCCACGGCCAAAGGGCAGATTGTACACGCCGGTCACGGAGATGTTGTGACGGGTGTCGAAACCAGACGGCGCCCATTCCGCGGCCATGTTGTAGGCGTCCTGCTGATAGTATTGGCTACTGTTGATGTTGCTTGTCCCGTAAAAGCCGATGTCATCGGTCAATGATTTGGAATACGTATAGTTCGCAGTCAGCTCCAGACCCGCGGTAAGGTGCTGTCTGAAAATAGCCTGCAACGCATTGTAGTTACTTGAGGACTCCGTCTGAGTAATCTTGATCACGCCACTCTGGCCTACGATGTTCGCGTAGGGAGCGGTGGCTCCAGGGGAGGGCAACTGGTTCCCCCAGTAGGGGTCAGTGAGGTGATGGCCGAGGATGCCCACATATCCCACCTGAAAGGAAGATGAACCGGTGACCTGATATTCCGTGGTTAGGCTGAACTCCTGGGTAACGGACGGTTTGAGATCCTGCGGCCATACATAGAACGTGGTCGTAGGAACCGCAGTAGTTGGGAACCCGTTCGACGCTTGAAAGAAGCTTCCCGGCTGAAAGACACCATTGACGACGTTTGGGGTGGTAGCGGTCTGCTCAAAGTCTTTGTGGAAAGGCGGGTTTTGCGTCAAGCGAAGGTTCGCGCCCGTGCCCTCCAAATAACTTGAGATGCCATAACCCCCACGGATGACGGTACGTGGTGTTGGCTGGTAGGCAAATCCAATACGCGGCTGGAACTGGGTCCAGACTGAGTTATAGAGCGCGCGGCTGTTGCCATTCACGCCGGCATATTCAATCTCTTTGGTCTGCATATTGATGTTTGCCATCTTATTGTTGACTTCATAGATGGGTTGGTCGTACTCCCAGCGAAGGCCGAGGTTTAAGGTCAGGTTGGGATTTACTTTGAAATCGTCCTGGGCGAAGAGACTATCGCGCCACTGGCGCTGCCCGGTTCTTCCGGTCACGGCACCGACCTGCACATCGTAGACCCGATCGGTCACGAAGTCGGCGAAGGGGTACAGTGTGCTGGCATTCGGGCCGGCGGTAAAGGCACCGGTGTAGGTGAAATTTCCCAACTCACCGTCATTGCCTGGATAGAAGCTGTTCTGTTGATAGCGCAGAAATCCGGCGCCAAACTTCAACAGATGGCGGCCATGCTGCCAGGTGAGGTTATCCGTATATCCGAAAACATTGTCGATGAATATCTCCGGCGTTGGGTTGGCGCCGAAACTGCTGGGATAGTTATTGCCTGGAGAGGGAGGTCCGCCTTCAATACCGTTAAAAGACTGAAGGCTGAAACCCGCTGTCAATTGCGGATTGCTGGGGATACCAACGATTTTATTGCCCGTAAGCCCGAAGATGCCGCTGGGATCTGTGGTGTTGCCGCTATTAAAGCGAATGCGTCCATAGTTTGCGGTGAATTGATTCACAATCGCGTTGGAAAAGGTGTGCACCCAACTCGTATCGAAGAAATGATCCGGAAAGTTGCTCGCGGTTGGAAATTGAACCGGAACCGGATCCGCGGTCTGACCATCACGCGCATATCCCTGTGAGTAGCGGAAGAAGAACACATCGCTGGGACGGAAATTCCAGTCGACCTTTGCGTCTCCCTGGTCGTTCTTGACGAAAGAGCCCGACGGTCCAATGAAGTTGTTGAAGATGCCAAGCGGATCACTGGTCGGGTTGTTTGGTGCGGGATAGGCTTTTGGGTTGCCGGCCAGGTACGCAGCGACCGGGTTGTTGACCGGAACCTGGTTGTTTGGATAGGGAACTGGCTGACCATCCGGACCAATTGTCGAGGTGTCGTATAGCTGAATGCCGAGGACGGATTTTAGTTCTGAGAAGTCGCCCTTGAGAAATGCCAGAGGAGCCTGACTGGCGGTCGTCTGGCCGCTGGTGTGCAAACGAAGGGCCTCGTAATCGATAAAAAAGAACAGCTTGTCTTTGATAATGGGACCACCGAGGGTTCCACCGAAAAGTGTCTGCGTGAAGGGGTTCTTGGGGGTGGGGATGACGTTGTTGTCGTTGGCCCAGGTGTTTGCGTTGAGGTTGTAGTTTTCCAGGAACGCGAAGACGCTGCCATGGAGGCGATTGCTGCCGCTCTTCATGACGGCCAGCACGGTGCCGCCGTTGACGTTGCCAAATTCGGCGTTGGCGTTGGAGGCGACAACACGAATTTGGCCCAGGGAATCCGGGCTGGGAGCGTAACCGATCGTATTGTTGAGGTTTTCGTTAATTTCCTGGCCGTCGAGCAAGTAATTATTAGATTGGGCCCGGTTACCGTTCACGTCGACCTCGTTGGCCGCCATCGTGGATCGCTCGGTCGAGTTCATGCTGCCGTACTGATTGAAGCCAGTCGAGACAGCGCCAGGCGTATAGACGGTCAACTGAGAAAAATCGCGGCCATTCAGCGGAACACTATTGATTGTGTTTTCGGTGAATGTTTCTCCGAGGGTCGCACTTTCCGTGTCGAGGATGGGCTCAACCTCGGCGGAGACAGTCACGGTGGATGCGGCCGTCCCTACACTGAGGGGAATGTCGATTTTTGCAGTCTGATCGATTTCCAGAGCGAATGGACCATAGGTGGCACTCTTGAAGCCGGACGCCTCGACGACCAGCCGGTAGGTGCCGACTGGCAGGAACCGGATGGAGTATTCACCAGACGGATTTGTTTTGGTTGCGGTGGGCACGCCAGTCGCCACGTTGGTCGCTGTGACCGCAGCACGGGCTACGATTGCTCCAGAGGAATCGGTAACAATGCCGCGGATGGAAGCGGTCACTGTTTGCGCTAAAGCTGGACAAAAGGGTAGGAAAAGGACCAGTGCCCACGCGAACGATTTCGAAATAAGCTTCATTGTCTTGTCTCCGTTGAGCAGGGATATCGTTGACCGTGCCGCATTGGGCACCGTCGTTCCATGACTGCAAGCCTGAAGAGCGACTTATCAGGGATGCACGCTACTCACGCATGTTCACTTTCGGATGCGGCGGCTTGTTGGCCTGACTGGGTTGACGCTAAGAGCCCACGGGACTATAGCGGGGGCTAAGCCCCGTAAGGTCGTTCGTCTCATAGTTGCCTCCAAGGGTCTGCAGGAAGCTCCTACAGATACAGCTATCAGCAGTTTGTTTTTAGATTGTCTTTCTAACCGACCATTATGAAGGTCGGTAACGGCAATATGACCATAACCCGAGAAACAATGCAAGCGGGAATTGTCACGAGCAATTACAGCGAAAAGTGGATTTGTTATGGTCTATGTCTCGATTAGTAGTACAAGACAAGCGTTTGTCTATTAGCACTGTGGCATATGTGTCTTCACGAGTGGCTATGTGTAATTATTTGCGAGTGGCTATAGTAAGCTGCGCAGTGTCAGTGGCTATGTGTAGTTATGTGAGAGTGGCTATATGTGCTGTTGTTACGCCGGTGGCTATGTTGAGGTATTCGTGAGTGGCTATGTGCGGCTCTCGCCACGTGTTCGCATCAGTCTCCACAGCGAAACTGCGTTGGGTGGATGGATTATGCTTAATGTGCAGGAGGTTCTCTATGGATTCCGCTTTCGAATCCAGGGTAAGCCGGAGCCAAGCCAGTTTTTTCGGATGGCGTTCTGGATTGGATTCACCATCAACACGCTAGTGATTGAGACCTGGCTACGCTCGCGGGCGAAGAACGCCCAAAGGTCTAATTCGCCCGAGGCAGGCGCTTCGCAATCCCCACGAAGATGATGATGCCGTCAAAGCCCATGGGCATGCAGAAGAGTTAGCGGGTATCAGCGACGGTGTGCAGGACGTTCGTTTGCAACTGCCGGGCCGCGGGACTCTGCTGACCAAGTTCGGGCCGAATCAGCGGATCCCGCTAAGTTGAGTTGAACTGAATCCCATGTGAGTAGACCTTGCGCATGGGGATTGGCTTCCAGGCTGGCGGCGAAATGGGTGCGCGTCTTCCATTGGAGTGTTTCTTGCCAGCGTAAAGCGAAACTCTTTACCTCATTCCGGGTTCAAACAAGGGGCGGGGAAGGGGTCAGTCGCGATGGAAGTCAACTGTGACATGCCGCTTTCATTGCGTGCTTCACGATCACTTTCCATCATTCGCTTAAATGGCGCCCACTTTTGCGCTGGCAAAGAAAACATAGGAGAACAAGTCAAATGAAACGTACAAAGCGTAGGTTCATTCCCCTGCTGACCTTGGTCCTGGGAGCATCCGTTTCCGCTTTACCGTATGCGGTTGCAGCGGCGCAACCTGCCCAGAACGACGTCAACCTGCAGGCCGAGGTCATCAACAAGGCGTTGAATAAGCCGAACCTGAAGAGCGTACAGGCTACCGCGCATGACGGAGTCGTTACCTTGACCGGGACCGTACCACTATTCGCCCTGAAGCAAGAGGCGGAGAAGCGCACCCATAAAATTAAGGGAGTGCAGACCGTGTCGGACGAGATACAGGTTGCCAGCTCAAACCTTTCCGATTCCGCGGTGGAGGCAAAGCTGGTCAAAGCTATTTCGTATGACCGCGTTGGATACGGAACGACACCGTTCAACGCGATTTCGGTCCAGGTGGAGGATGGAACCGCTACATTGTCCGGTCATGCCTACGGGCCCGTCGACGCAGCTTCCGCCTTCGCGCTGGCTGCGAACACTCCGGGCGTGAAAAATGTCGTCAACGAGGTCCGAGTCGATCCGCTATCTCCGATGGATGATCGCTCGCGCATTGCGCTGTTTCGGACTATTTACGGATTTCCGACGCTCAGTAAATATGCCATGGACCCCGCAAAGCCCATCCGCATCTCGGTGCAGAACGGCAATGTGACACTCTACGGCGTCGTCGATAGTCAGATGGACAAGAACGTTGCTGGTATACGCGCCAATTCCGTACCTGGAATATTCAAAGTGACGAATGACCTCAAGGTCGCAGGCAGCTCGGAGAAGAACTAGCACAGGTATTGCATTAGAAACTCCCACTTCGGGTGCGATGCAAATCGCACCCGTTTTTCTTATTGCCCTCGGCATCTAAGGGCCGGACCCGGCCATCTGAATCCTGGAGTTCGTATACACAGCGGTTTGGAAGCGCCGCCCGGCCGTTCGATTAGTGAGAGTCCTGAAGTTCTTTTTCCGCCTGAGCGCGCTTTTCCTTCGCCGCGTCTTCTTCCGCGCTCCCGGGCTCCTGCCTGGCTTGATTTGCTAGTTCTTCCGTGAGGTGTTGTTCTGCTTTTTTCTGCGCTTCATTCTGTTGAACCATATTGATTCATTCCTCTATTTTCAGGTGTTTCACGTGTAAGTCGTTAACTGCCCGGTTTGACCGCATTCTCAAGCAGCCCCTTGTCTTCTGCACACCAGGCAATGGCGGCGGTGCAAATGTAAGGCGTCTGCGGCAGAATTCCACTCGATTAAGGCCTGTTGCCGAAGTGCTGCAGAGCGCTGCAGAAGGTCTCCATCAGACTGGTCCATGTTTTGAGGATGTGCATGCTGGGCCCAACGCCGGACCGCAACCCGATAGGCCAGTTCAAGTTCCTGGTATTCTGCACACTCCATGACCCGTTGGATGCGCGTTTCACAAGGCTCAATCGTTGTTTGTTTTTGAGTGCCGGCACAAATTTGGTCCCGCATCCCGCATGCCATGAACAACGCTGCCCAAAAAAATTCCTACCCGCAAGCGAAAAACGGGCAACTCCTGGGGTTCCGCTCTTTGTCCTTTGGGATTGTTCGCTTTTCTCCCTTCCACAAAGCGGGAGGTGCCCCTCGGACCTCACGAATGCTCCGTGGGTCCTCGTGATTCCGATCGCTCCATTCGGCTCTCCGGAATCCTGCGAGTGCGGCCGCTTGGTTAGGATGCTTGACGGATTATTCTCAAGGTGCAGGAGTTTCTTTATGGATTCCAGTGTGAAGGGGAACCCGCAGGAGTTTCCGGCGGGACTACGTTTTGCGTTCTGGACGTGCGTGACCATTGCGGTTGCTGTGGTGGTGCGACGGGTGGTGGCGTTGATTTTCCCGACGACGGGCGGACCAGCCCAAATGGCCAGACTGGATGCGATGTTTGCCGGACATGCGGCGCTGACACTGGCGCATATTCTGCCTGCGGCTGCGTTTGTATTGTTAAGCCCGTTCGCGTTGTCGCGGAGGTCGTTGCCTGGCTTCTATGCTCTCGGTTTGTGGGTCGGAGCGACGGCTTATGCCATGAGCAGGTACGCGGTTGGTGGGTGGTTGGAGCGAAGCGCGGTGCTGGTGTTTAACACTTTGTTTTTGTGGGAGCTGGGACGGTCGTACTTGCTGTGGCGCCACGGTGAGTTTGGACAGGGTCGGCGGTGGTTGATTCGGGCGATCGCGGTTCTGCTGGGGATTGCCACGACCCGGCCGGTCATGGGTGTGTTTTTTGCAACGAGCCGGCTCACGCATCTGGAGCCGCGCCAGTTTTTTGGGATGGCGTTCTGGATCGGATTCACCATCAACACGCTAGTGATTGAGACCTGGCTGCGGTCGCAGGCGACGCCGGTAGGGCTGTAGAGACAGCCTGACTGCCGGCGCATCTCAGCCTGGATCTTGCACAACCAGAACAGCGGCACCGCAATCGACAGGATTTGAACCTCCATGATGCAGTGGCACGAAGGGTCCTTTTGCTGCATCGGCGAAATCTACGCGCCACATATCTGCGCCTGGGATCAGGGTTCGCATTTCCTGAAAACAGCTGTAGGCATCCTCGTGATGCTCGTCGGGCGAGCAACTGTTGGTGGCGAAGCGCAGCGTTACCTGGTAGTGCGGCGGATCCAATCCGAGTGCTTCGGGGTTAAAGGTCACGGGCTTGTCGAGAGGCTGGACATCGGGTGCTTCGGGACAACTGGTGTAGATAAAACGGAGACCACGGGCACGCACACCATTCACCATGTCGGTCTTGGTATCGACCCAGGTCTCGGAGCCATTCTTGTGCATCCAGATTTGCTCAGGGAGCAGCGGCACCATGGTGTTGGGATTGGGAACCTCCAGGATGGAATGACATTGTCCGGCGGGAACTGGGTCCATCTTCCGCTTCACAACTAACAACTGGTCGGGGTTTAGACACTTGCATTTGTCACCGCTGCTGACCGGGCCGGTTAAGCGGTACACGAACTCTTTTGGTTTGCCGTTTGCAGCTACCGGCGGCACGATCCCGGGAACGGAAACGTCATCGCTGTCTGTCTGCACGTTGGCGTGATGATCGACACAAAGCGGTGCGCTGATTCTTACCTTACCTTCGCAAAAATGGACGACAAAGGGACCAACCAAATCCAGGATGAGTTGCATGGGTACGGCTTCTTTCGGCACGATATGTCCTCCTTCAGGACGTTCCAAACACAGCGAACGACGCCCAGTAGTATGGGTGGCGGTAACCTGGAATGCTGCGCACCGTATCACCGGCAGCGCGCAATGCCGCGGCCGGGCTCTTTCCGGATAGCAAGCTCACGTAGAAAGCGCGCATCAGCTCGCGGGTCGTGGCCGAATCGATCCTCCAGCGGCTGGCGACAACATTGGGGACACCGGCGGCGATCAGCGTACGCGCTACGCTGTTCAGGTCCGCCGGCGTGCCTCCGTCTCCATTGGCTGTGTCACATGCCGAGAGGACGGCCAATTGCAGGTTGCGCAGGCGCAGAGACGCGATATCATGCGCGCTCAACAGTGACTCTGGTCCCATCACCAATCCAGCCCGGTCGCTTCCGGCAAACGCATGGCCGGCAAAATGGAACAGTGCTGCACCCCGTAGTTGCGCAAGCACCTCTCCACGGCTGACTTGGCGCCCGGAAATCAGAACAGCCTTGGGGAAGATCCCGGCTACCTCAGTGCCTTCCTGGTCTGCTGCGGGTAACGCAGCTAAAGAGGAGTCTGCTGAACCCGAGGCGACCACCACCAACGCGGTGCTTCCGGGCGAGATAGCTTCGGGTGGGGTTCTCGCGGCATAGGATGTTCCCTGGGAAAATGCGAGTTCGAATCGATCCGCAAGGTAGTTGCTGCCCGGTCCGCGCAAAAGGTTGAACGGTAGTTGATCCAGGATGCCGTCGGTCTCAATGCGCAGCGACTTCGCCCCCGCGATATCCGGCTCCAACGGCGCGACGAGTATGCCGTAGAGCTGACGCCCCTGGGTGTCGATCAAATTAATGTCGCTGGCAGGATCGGAGCATAAGCTCAAAAATCGTGGAACGAGTTGCTGTAGTTCGGGTGGCAAGGCAAGGGTACGGACATGGATGTCTCGATCGCGAAGAACGAACACAACGATGGATGCTTTTAGCAGAGCATAAGAAACCAGAACGGTGTCATGCGGAGGGGCTAAGACAAAGACATCGCGTGTCATGGCAGAAGATGCGGTGGTTGCGGAAGGGCGAAGGGAGGCGCCCTTGTACGACTCCCACAAAGCCCAGGCCTCCGCCGGCGTCTTCAACTTCAACGCAACCTCGAGAAGATCGCGATAAAGCTCATCCTGCCCGCGACTCCAGGCAAGCTTGTCGGTCTCCTGTTGCAGGCTGCGGAGGCCGGTTTCTGTGACTGCGAGGGCTCGTTCGAGTAACGGCTGCGCCTCTGCCTGCTTGCCCAACCGGAGGTAGGCCTCGCCAAAGGTTTTGAAATATTGCGCCTGAAAGCGTCCGGGACTGGCTGTTTCGACGGCCCGGCGAAGGGGAGCCAGGGAAGCGATCGCACCCTGTGGGTCACCGATGCGCATTTGGATTTGCGCGCCTTTTACCGCAATCTGCGCTTCGCGCAGGGTAACATCGCGGTCGCTGGGAAAGGAATTGAGACGCGCCGCCGCCCTGTGCAGGGTCTCGGTCGCCGCTCGATCATCGCCAGCTCGTTCCTGGGCGCCGGCGAGCGCTTCCCGCTCAACCGCCTGATCGATTGGGTCGCTCGATGGGAATTGCTGCAATAGTTCTTCTAATGCGAACGCATCGACAAACGGCCAATTGGTTCCATCGGAAGCGTCAAACAAGCAGGAGTAGAGGTTTTCACCGGGCATGTCCGACACATCGGATTGCCAGAAGGCCGCGAGGCCGGATCGAAGCTCTCGCAGCCCTTCCTCGGCACTCCCTGTGTTGAGAAGGTAGCTGGCGCGGAAACTGGTTGCTCGCAATTCTAATTCGGGGTAGTGCGCATGGCTTGCCAGCTCCCAAGCGCGTCGATTGCTCTTGATTGCCTCCTGCAGGTTGGCTGTGCCGGACAGGCATTCTCCTTCTTCGATCAGCATTGAGGCCTGCAGCCAGGGATATTGTGTCTTTGCCAGGAGGGGAAGAGTGCCGGCGGCGGTTCGCAGACAATCGGCGTATTTGAGCGCAAAGTCCTGGGCGGCCATGATCGCGAGGCTGGCCCGAAGCATCCCCGCCTGGTTGCGCGCCTTCGCGAAGTCTTTCGCGGATTGCTGGGCCAGCTCAATGCCGTACCCATAGCGGCCAGTGTGCACGGCGGTTTCACTGGCAAGAAGTTCTCGAATGGCGGCATTGCGCGAAGGGCTCGGTGGACCTGCCAGGAATTCCTGCAGCCAGGGGTCACTGTGGTTGTGCTCGAGAATCCGGGCCAATGTCTCGAGCGCGCGCTGCGCGTCTATGGAGGACTGATGGGCGTCCAGGGTTGTGGGCAACCAGGAATGTAAAGCCACGTCCTGATAGGTTTCGGACCGCGCGTCAATGCTGGCGACAACCCCAGCGTTTGAGGCCGTTCCAAATAAGGGAAAGTCCCTCGGGCTTAGGAGTGATTGGGTACGCCTCTGCTGGCGTTTTTCGAGGTTCTGTTTGACCTTGTCCAGGTGTTCGCGTGCTTCCTTTGCCCATTCCCCTTGCGGATCCTGGTGCAGATAGTTCCCCCAGTCGGCTGCGGCGCGATCGTAAAGAAAAAGCTGCTCGCAGGCCAGGGCACGGTTGAACAGGGCGATGCGATCATCGGGTTCTTTGACGAGTGCCTTACCCAGCGCTTCAATGGCCTGACCGTAATCAAGGGCGTTATCCGAGGATTGACCGCGCATATAGTACGCCGATCCGAGGTCGGCTAATAGCGGGGCGGAATCGGGTTGGGTCAATAACGCTTGTTGTAGAGTCTTAACCGCCGAGTCGTAATTTCCATCCAGCAGATCGGCGCGGGCGCGGGCATCCAGCCAGACGGGATCGTTGGGATGGCTCTGCAGCTTTTCGCCGATCAGGCCTTCGGCCTTTAATAAGGATGGAGGCTTATCGAGATTGGAGAGGTTGCCTCCGCGCTCCACCCGCAGCGGGGCGTATTGCGCGTGGGGAATCCTCACTTCCAGGGTTCGCCGTTCGCTGTAGGCCTGGGCCAGCAGCTGGTCCACCGATGGACCGCGCAGCAGACGCATGCCCACCCAGGTCGCAATCGCTACGCATGCGATGGCCGCCAGCGCCAGCAGCGGCAGCCGCCAGGCGCCCGGGAATAGGGAAAGCTGCTTGACAGATTGCACCGGCTGACTCGCTGTGCTGAGTGTTTGGGCCATCCTGCTCTGCCAGTCGGGCTGCACACTGCGCAAGGAGGAGAGCAAGGCTTCTTCTCTTCGAGTGACTTCGATTGCGAGCGCCTCGGCGGCTTGCTTGAGAAGAGGTCCGCAGTGTCCGCACTGGCTCGCGTGAATCATTCGCTCTCGGGTTTCCGGTGTTGACAGCAGGCCGGCCGCCACGCTCTGCCACTCGGCTTCGTCCAGGCATTGCGGTCCCGGCGGCACAGGACGCAGCGGTTGCGGCGATGAGAGATCGCTTTGCATAGACCGGAGCAGCTTCAGCTTCAAGGCACAGTCATGGCAGGACGCGACGTGGCGCTCTGCCTCCCTTAGCTCCTGCTCCTGGAGTCCTCCTGCCTGCGAGATCGTGATTCCACGTGACGAAACGAGCGCATCCAGCTCTTCGGGGTCAAGATGCTTATCGAGTGGCCGGGTCAAAAACGGCTTCTCCTATCAATACGATTCTGAGGGGCGAAACCCTTTCCCGCCCGATTAGGTTGATACGGAAGTTCGCGGTCGCAAGCCCGCCATTCGTTCACGCACCATGAGCGTTAGCCGGAAAATGGCGCTTTCCACCCCTTTGGCTGTCAGGCCGATGGTGGGGAGGTCCGCGATCGCCCGGGCGCTCAGGCCTTGCTGGTAATAAAGCCAGAAAATCAGCCGGTCCCGCTCCTGCTCCGGGCCGGCCAGGCAGCCTTCCAGACAGTGGTCGATTTCCTTGAGGAGAAGCTCCCGCTCCATCGCATCCTTACTACCCAGACTGCCGTTTTCGGCGAAAGGTTCTACGTTCTCGAGTAATTGAGAGGTGCCGCCGGATCCTCGCTTTTGTGAATGGGCAGCCTTAAAGTGGTCGCGCGCAACATTGATGGCGATGGTCTTGATATATCCCGCGACCGCTTCAGGGTGCTGGGTCGCGAAGTCACGCAGGAGACGACACCTGTTGGCGCAGAGTTTGAGATAGGTTTCCTGAACCAGGTCGTCGACGACCTGCTGCGGGAAGGCACCCCATTGACGGGCGGTTCGGATGATGGAAAGACTGACCGGGCGGTGGAAACGGGAGACAAATTCGTGCCAGGCTGCGCCGTCATGCGACTCCGCGCAGGCGCGGACCAACTGCTCTGCCGTCATCGACGAATACATGGCCAACGCTACCCCGCATTCCAGATGTCGAGGCTCTGTACGACCTGTCGAGACTATCTGAAATCCCGCTGTCAGGTGCAGAGCGTGCCAGAGGTGTTGCTACTCGAGAAGAATTGGCGCGAACCAGGAAAAGCTAAAAGGAGTTATCAGTCCATCATCGTCTCACGTTAAAAGGCCTGACACGCTGAGCCGCTCTTCTCTACCAAAGAAGAACAGGGTCAAAAGCATACTGGAGCCCGGGGCCGGTTAGTTCCGCAAAGACATAGATCATCAGCTAATCGATAGAGTCGTAACTATCTTTCGATTCCCGAGCGCACGATCCAAAGCAATCAAGATCACAGGCACACCTAACGATAGCCAGGTTGTTTTACTTGAAAACAACGCGACTATCCGGGGAGACGTTTCGGGAGTGGGCTGAATCTATCATCGGACCTTTGATGATTACAATAGTTTTATCGAAGAATATTCGTCAGGGAGAATTCACTTGCGACTGCTTGGCGGCGGTAATCAAGCAGGCTTATAAGTTCATCAATACCTGAAACACAAAGTCGTAACCATACGCTTAGAGTCACCTGGGTCAAAACCGGGTGTCACTGCCTGATAAGTCCGAGACTTTAGCCGGCTTATGCGATCAACCGGCAAAAAGGAGTTCTTCGTCCGTTTTCGTATGTATGTCCGGAGGGTTGGCAGCGGACATCACGAAGTGGCATCGTCTTTAGAGCTGATGATGGCGTTTTCCCTGAGGCGGCGTCGGTTCGCACCAAGGGAAGCGCAGCGCAGCGGAAGGATCTGCGGTTCTCTCGACCTGCCTCCCGATCCTGACGGAAGCTCCACTCAGCCGTTGTCATCCCGCCCTAATCACGATTCAATGAATTGGAAAACCAGCGCCGGGGTGACTTCGATCGACCACCTGCTAGCCGTGTTGGACGATGCCTACCAGGATTTCAGTTGGACGATATGGCACGAGGGTGTGCGCGCATTTGATGACGGCGAGCCAGGGGCGATGCGGGATATAGAGACGGTTCGACTGGAGGCCATCCAAAAATGGGTGCACGATACAGAAGCGCAGGAACTCATTCGAGCCGCGAGCATGAAACAGCTGGTGCGGTATGTCCACCTCACGCGAGCACGGGTCTATAGCGAATTTCAGCTGGTGGTGAACTTCCAGTGGGTTGTCGATCGCGAGGTTCTGCGGGAGGAATTTCGGACATTATTAAGGCAGCGGAATTTCGCTGGAATCAGGGATGTTTATTTTGGATGCCAAGTGAATAACCTCAATGCGCGCAGGTTGTTGGCAGCGATTTCGAATGCAGACATCGAGGTCATGGTTAACGATCTGTAGTCCTTGCGTCGATGGGATCCTGGCTTTAGAGTCTGCGTGAGAACCTATAGAGGAGCCCTGATTCGTGGTCGGGACAGAAATTGGACCGGCGGGTTTTCACGCAGACTCTAAAGCCGGTCTTTTCGGAATGAGTTGGTTTTCCGCTGGACCGAAGTCCAGCTTCACTGCTGAAGCAGGGGGCTTCCACCCGATTCGGGGTGGATGATAGCTTCCGGTTCTCATGCAGACTCTTTAGCCCCTGTCACCACAAAACCTGCAGGACCTGGGGCACCCGTCGATTCCCTCCGCCGGGATGTCTGAGCGGCGCATCGCTTCTCTCCTCCGGTCGGTATACTGTCACCTGTTCCCGTGCCGGGATCCATGAGCAGGGCTCCTCTCCAATACGGCGACGACACTGGCCTGTCCAGTAAGGTGTCCTCCGGGCGCTGGACGATCGTATGGCTGCTGTTTGCAGCTTCCCTGATTAACTACCTTGACCGGTCCAGCATCTCGCTGGCGCTCCCGCTGCTCTCCAGAGACCTGGGGCTGGGCCCTGAGAGCAAAGGTGTTCTGCTATCAGCGTTCTTCTGGTCGTACGCCTTGATGCAAATCCCTGTCGGATGGGCTACCGACCGGGTCAACCTGCGCTGGCTGTACTTCGCCGCGTTCGTGCTGTGGTCATTGGGCCAGGGCTTGACTGGGTTTGCCGCCAGCCTCACGGTGCTGATCCTATTTCGTATGCTGCTTGGTATCGGCGAGTCCATCTACCTGCCGGGCGGCACCAAGATTGTAAGCATGTTGTTCCGGCCCGAAGAGCGCGGCCTGCCATGCGGTATGTTCGACTTCGGCACCCGCATGGGCCTGGTGCTCGGCGGTCTGATCATCCCTTGGCTGCTGATCCGGCTGGATTGGCGGACGAGCTTTCGGCTGCTCGGGTTTGCCGGGCTTTTGTGGGTGATCCCCTGGCTGTGGGCGACCAAAGGACGGCTGGATCAGCGCCCCCGGCCGGCTTCGCGAACCCGTAGCCGGTCACAAGAGATACGGTGGTTGCTGACCAACCGAAACCTCATCGGCATCTGCCTCGGCTTCTTTTGCTTCGACTACTACTGGTATTTGTTTGTCACCTGGCTGCCGGATTACCTGGTGACGGTGCGGCACTTCACTATCCTGCGCGCCGGCTTCTTTTCCTCGTTGCCTTACTTCGTGTTTGGAGCCAGCGAACCTCTGGGTGGCTGGATCGCGGACCGGCTGACGGCTCACGGCTGGGACCAAACGCGCACGCGGAAGGGAATTGTCACCGTGGCATTTCTTACCGGCCTGCTGCTGATTCCTGCGTCCCGGGTGCAGAACGCGAATACCGCCATCTGGCTGCTGGCCGGCGCTTCGCTGGTCGGACTGGCAACCGGGAACCTGCTGGTGATTCTGCAGTGCTGCTGCCCCCCGGAGGATGTGGGCCTGTGGACCGGGTTCGAGAACTTCTTCGGCAACCTGGGGGGTGTGCTGGCTCCCCTGATCACCGGCGTGCTGATCAGCCGGACGGGTTCCTACGCGCCCGGATTCATGCTGGCCACGATCGTGCTGCTGGGGGGCATCGTCTGCTATTGGTTTATCGTCGGGAATTTGGATTCGGGGATTTGATTATTCTTCCCGGAAGGTAGGGAGCTGCTTAAACGGGAACGAAGGCCATGACTTCTCTGTCGATGGTTCCTGTTTTGGCGTGGTTCTCGAGCCTCATGATCAAGGCAGTCGTTAACTCCTGGCCTTTGGCCACCAGCAGCACCCCCTGCCCGTTCTTGATTTCCTGATCGAGGACCATGCCGGCTCTCAGCCTGGTGGTCAATACTTTGAGTAGTTTCTTCGCGCCGCCGTGCGGTTGCAGATCGACTAGAGTATCGAGCAGGCTGGTCTCGAACTCGTTGCGGCGTTCACGGAGGCGCAGCAGGGCGGCGCCTTTTGCGGGGAATTTTTCCCGCGTTTGTTCGAACGCGACCGCGAGTTTGAGGATCTTTGCGCCCAGCAAGAGATCGGCGGCGGAGAAGCCTGGAAATTCTGATTCTGCCGCGGGAATGTCGCGTTTCAGTTGCTGACCAATCATCCAGCAGGTCGGTTCAAGGCGGGGAATGTTTTTCAGCAGCTCCATGGCGGCCAGGGGATGCGCAGCGAATCCAGCTTCCTCGTCGGTGGTCAGTTTCGCGCCGGAGAATGCCCGGAGCATGAGTTCCGATTCGAGCGTGATACATCCGAGTTGGGAAAGTGTGGCCGCCGCTTCGACACACCATGGCGACGGAACGGTTAATTTCGTGAGCATGTGGCGAACGTAGTGGGCGATGCGCATGGAGCGGCCGAAGGCTTCAGGATTGGCGGCGGCCAGAACATCGGTTAACACCTTAATACTACCCATGAGGGTTTTTTCCAGAAGCTCCCTCTCCCCGATGATGAGCTGGTACTGCTTGATCCCCGCGGTGATCGCACTGGTCAGCACCTCGGGCTCGCAGGGCTTGGTGAGGAAACGGAAGATGTGCCCCTGGTTGATGGCATCGATGGCGGGCCCGAGATCGGTATAGCCGGTGAAGAGCATGCGTACCGTGTCGGGAAAACTCAGACGGACTTTGCTCAGAAACTCCGCGCCGTTCATCCCCGGCATGCGCATGTCGGAGATCACCACGGAATAAGGCCCGTTTGCCTCAATGGCCGTGAACGCGCTGGCGGCTCCATCGACAATATCAACCTGAAACTCAGGGTACAGAATGCGTTTGTACCCTTCGAGCACAGCGGGTTCATCGTCCACAAACAGGATTTTGTCGGCCATCATGCTCCTGGATGATGCGGAGGGAGGATTTGGGAAAGGGGCGTCCAGGTCAATTATCGGCGCCAGTCAGCAGAGTGTTAGCGCGTGCCCACCGAGCGAAACCGGAGGAAAATCGAACGTCGCGGACCTGCCGCCGATAAGGCATTCAGGAGACTCTTTCTCCCGGAAGACCAGGTCAGAGTATGGCGTCGTTGATTGCTGGTTCGTATGACGATTGGTTAGTCGCCCTCTCGTTCCTGATCGCTTTACTTACCTCGTACACGGCGCTCGACCTGGCAGCACGGGTCACCGCAAACCATGGCATACATAGGGCAATGTGGTTGCTGGGCGGCGCATTTGCCATGGGTAGCGGCATTTGGTGCATGCATTACACGGGCATGCTGGCTTTTCGCTTGCCCATCCCGGTGTACTACCACGTTCCGACCGTCGTTGCTTCACTGTTCGCCGCCATCGTTGCCTCAGGCGTCGCTCTGTTTGTGGTGAGCCGCACGCGCATGACCACCGCCCACCTGGTGGCGGGAAGCGTACTTATGGGGGCGGCCATCGCAACCATGCACTACACCGGGATGGCAGCCATGCGGCTCGGTGCGATGCATTACTATGACCGGAATTTGTGGATACTCTCGATCTTCCTGGCGGTCATCGTCTCCTACGCCGGCCTCCTGATCATTTACCATTCCGGCGGCGAGCACAGCTGGAAGCACAAAGCCGGAGCTGCATTCTCACTAGGAATCGCGATTCCCATCATGCACTACACGGGAATGGCAGCGGTTCGCTTTGTCGTGGTGCCTACGCCACCAGACCTCTCGCAATCCGCCGACACATCGACTCTGGCCTATCTGGGCATCCTGTGCGTGACCTTTCTGGTTCTGGGATTCGCGTCGATCACTTCGTTGGTGGACCGGAAGCTTTCCGAGCAGCAATTGATGCTGGAAAGCGAGCGTAAGATGCTGCGTGCCCTCATTGATAACATCCCCGATCTGATGTACGTGAAGGATACGGAATCGCGGTTTGTATTAGCGAATCCGCAGGTAGCGCGGGGCATCGGAGTGAGCAGCGCGGAAGAGCTCATCGGCAAGACGGAATTCGATTTTCTTCCGCCGGTCGTGGTCAATGCTTCGTACGAAATGGAACAGGAGATCATGCGTTCTGGCCAGGCAGTGTTCAACCATGAAGAAGTGTTGCAGGACTGCAAGGGGAATGAAACACCGGTCCTCACCACGACGGTGCCGCTTCGCGACAGCAGTGGGCGGATCACCGGGATCGCCGGTGTCTGCCGCAATATCAGCGAGCGGAAAAAGAATGAGCAGGCGCTGGAAGCGGCAGAAAGAAAGTACCGCGGCATGTTCGATGAGGCCTTGTTCGGCATGTTTCAGGTTGATCGCGACGGCTATCTTTTGCACCTGAATCCTGCCATGGCTCGTTTCCTGATGTATGCAAGCCCGGAAGAGATGCTCGCAGACCTCAAAGAGCCTCTTTGGAGCACCGCCGTATCGCCGAAGCGGCACGAGGAGTTCGCATTGGCAATGAAAGAAGTTGGACATGTGCGGGCTTTCGAACTGGAAGTCTACCGAAAGGATCGAAGCAAGATCTGGATCTCTGCCACGGTACGAGCCATGGTAACGGACGGCGTTACGGACGGCTTCGAAGGAATGTTTGAAGACATCACCGAAGGTCGCATTTTGCGGGAGCAATTGCTGCAGGCGCAGAAACTGGAATCAGTGGGGCAACTCGCGGCGGGAATCGCGCATGAGATCAATACGCCCACGCAATACATCGGCGACAACGTCCGCTTCCTGAAGAAGACATTTGCCAACCTGGCTGGCCTGCTCGGTATCTACGGCAGGCTATGGAAGGAGACTCTGAGCGACACGTTAACCCCGCCGGTGAAGCAGGAGATAGGCACGGCTCTGCAGAAGATCGACGTCAGGTTTTTGCTGGAAGAGATTCCCAAAGCAATTGAAGACACTCTCGACGGAGTCAAGCGAGTTTCTACTCTGGTGAGTGCGATGAAGGAGTTCTCTCACCCTGGGACCCAGGAAAAGACGCCTCTTGATCTGAATCGCGCGATCCAAAGCACGATTCTCGTGGCTCAGAACGAATGGAAATACGTGGCCGAGATGGAGACTCATTTTGAGCCTACTCTGCCGGCGGTCTTTTGCCTTCCCGGAGAGTTCAACCAGGTAATCCTGAACCTGATCGTCAATGCCGCTCATGCGATCGGCGACCGTAGTAAAGAAGCAAACGGAAGCAAGGGCAAGATCAAGGTGCAGACGGGACGGTGTACGACCGGGGTCGAGATCCGCATCGGAGATACCGGGAAGGGGATTCCCCTCGACATCAGAGCCCGGATATTCGATCCGTTCTTCACCACCAAAGAGATCGGAAAAGGTACCGGGCAGGGACTCGCCATCGCGCGCTCGATCATCGTAGACAAACACGCGGGCAGTATCGATTTCGAATCGGTGATCGGTGAGGGGACTACCTTCATCATTCGTCTTCCCCACCAGGATCAGGCGTTACCCGCGGCGCAGTTATCCTCGTGACGCCGGGGTTGTTTCGGATCTCTATGGGCGTTGGCCAGGACGACAGTCCTATAAGCGCTAACTTCTTTAGGAGTTTTGCGTCAAAACTCCCACAAAACCGTCATCCTGAGCGGAGCGCTCACAGGTTTTTCGCGTGACGCAGCGCTTGTGGCGCGGAGTCGAAGGACCCCGGCGTTGCTTAAATTACGCATGCTGTTCGGACCCTTTCGGCCAGCGAAGGCCGAGAACAGGATCTGCTGTGGTGCGCGTTGAATGGTCACGGATACATCATTTCATGCACTGTAATCATCTTCCATCCCCAGGTCTGTGCAAGGTCTTTGAACTCGGGATTGATCGTGCCAATGAGGTTGAGCTTCTTTTCGCGCCGCCAGCCTTTGAGTTGTTTTTCCCGAGTGATGGCTTTGCAAATGTCTTCGTAGCCTTCAAAGTAGAGCAGGCGCTTGCAGCCATATTCCGCAGTGAAACCTTCGAACGTGCCCTCCTTATGTTGCATGACGCGCTGATACAGGTTACTGGTGACGCCAATGTAAAGCGTGCCGGAATGGCTGCCGAGAATGTAGATGTAGCCACCGGGCATATCGAGATGCTAGCAAGTTCTTGGCCTCGGCCCAGGGAATGACCTTGGCGGATCCGCCCGGTTCGGGCTTCGGTGGTTGAAAAGCTCCGAGCAGTAGGGGTGAGATAAGCGTCGCCGAGGTCCTTCGGCTGCGCGCCACGAGCGCTGCGTTACGCGAAAAACCTGTGAGGCGCTCCGCTCAGGATGACGGTTTTGCGGTTGGAGATGCAAAAAACCAGCGTCTCCTCAATCTTCTATTGTCAGCCAAACAAGCTAGCGCTTAAGGAAGTATGTCCTGGGTTACTCCATGCAAGGGCGCTTTTGTTTCTTATGAATTTGCTGCATCCTCGTTGACTTTCGACAATCTAAGATATATCGTAAGATATATCTAATTGGAGGATGCAAATATGTTTGAACAAGAGAAATTTGAAGAGCGGCGCGGGGGCTGGCATCACGGTGGTGGTCCTCACCACGGCGGGGAACGTCACCGCGGACGGCATGGAGGCTTCGGCGGACCGATGGGGCATGACCGGGGTTTCGGTGGCGGCGGACGCGAGCGCCACTTCGACAACGGAGAGCTACGGTTCGTCATTCTGCAACTGATCGCAGACAAACCAAGCTATGGCTACGAGATCATCAAGGCTATTGAAGAGCGGCTCTCTGGGGGGTACGCGCCGAGCCCCGGGGTCGTCTACCCCACGCTTACCATGCTGGAGGAAGAGGGCTATGCCACCGTCTCCTCAACTGAGAGCAACAAGAAGCTGTATGCGGCGACCGAGCGGGGGGTGGAATACCTGGCGGAGAATAAGGTCGTTCTCAAGGCTATCTTTGGACGGATGGAGCAAGCCGGCAAAACCTTTGGCCGGGGGAGATCTCCACAGATTATGCGGGCGATCATGAACCTGCGCTATGCATTGAAGATCCGGACCGAGCGTGGCAACCTGTCAGCGGAGCAGATTCGCAAGGTGGCAGAGGCGATCGATGCCGCGGCCCGGGTCATTGATGAGGTCTGAGGGCATAGAGCAAACGAGGCTGGCCCATCCAGAAGCGATTGCTTCCCCGAGTAAGGACGCCCGGCGTGCGGCCGCGCAACCGCGCGTCGGCCTCGTAAAACGGGCCGACGTAACGCAACCTGCCGGGTATATAAGGATAGAGCCGCGGCAGCCAGTGGGCAGCCCGGTCCACGGCTCGCTGTTCCCGCGCAGTGAACGGTAGTTCGAATGCGGCGCGGAGTCGCGGTGGCATCCAGTACACGGTAAGTGCGTGGTACCAGTGCGGAGGTTGAAGCCACGCGCCTGCGCCGGACAGCACACTGCGGCTGAGGGCCAGCGAGCCCGCATCCACGGCCAGCTGCTGCGAATCGCACATCTCGGCTGTGTAGCTGGTGAAGGCGCTCCAACTCGGAGGCAGGGTTTCGGCCGGGATGCCGAAGAGGACGGCCATTCGTCCACTTTCCGCATAGTACTGTTCACGGTCGGACAGTGAGAGCGGCGGTAAAACAAACTCGTAGGCTAATATCGCGCTCTCGACCAGGGTTGCGAATACCCAGCGAAGGGCGGCGACCTCGTTGGCTTCATAATGGTCGCCGCGCAGGTGCTCGCCCACGCTGTTGGGCAGTTGGCCGCAGATTCCGGTATGGCGCTGATACAACTGCTTCGAAGCTTCGAGAGCCTGGTCCCGGGTCCCGAACAGCATGGTGTAAATGACTCGAAACGTGGAATGGAAACGGCCGACTGCATCGTTGAGCAGGTTGGAATGTTGAGCCAGCGCCACGGCGACCCAAGGGTGAGCTAATTGCAGCAACGCAGCACGCCCCGCTCCCAAAAAGACGGCGGACTCACGGTTCACCCTCCAGGTGACGGAACCGGGTCCGAAGAACCCGTTGCCAGCGTCTCCGGGAAGCCGATCGAGTGTGGCCCGCAAGGATTGGCTGTCGGCGTGCTGAACGTAGTGCCGAGGCGAAGCCATATCTCATTAGACGACAAGTGGCCTCGTAGTGGGGACCTGTAAGCTCAGCGGCTGAAGGCGAACACTCCCTGATCGAGGTCGATGGCAATTTTGGTGATGCCCAATAACGCCGGACTCACCAGCCCGGCAAAGTCGTCCGCAGTATCCGGGCGGCTGTGGACCAGGACTACCGGTTGCCGGCGGAACTCGGCTTGTCCCAGCCTCAGGCTGTGCAGCCAAAGTGTTTTACCCGCGAACTCGCCCATTGTATGGCTCGATTGCTGGACGGCGCTGATTCTTAACGGGGAGGCCGCGCCGGGTGTTTTGGGCTCGAAGAGGATGAGGGAAGAGGCCCCCGTGTCGAGTACCAGTTGAGCCGAGGTCTGGTCGACCTGGACATCCACCAGAGGAAGTCCTCTCTTCATTTGCAAGCGAAGCGCATTCTTCAAAGAAGGGATGGGGCCGAAGTGAATCTCGCGAGCACTGTAGTCGATCTCGAATGCGCTTTGCCCTATCACGTCCAGACCGATCACGGCGTCGATATGAACCGGGATGGCTTTATAAAAAAAAGACAAATCTTCGACAACAACGGGAAGATTATCCCTTCTCATAGGACCAAGTTGCAAGCTGGGGACGATGGCTTTCCCGGCGGCGACAGTGCCGTTGACGCCAGCAAGCAGGCCGGGCAGTTCGTCCAGGTGAAGCGACCTTGCGAGCTGCCGGTCCAGGATGGTGGGGCTCGCCCCGGTATCCAGGAGGAAGTTGAGACCTTTCACCGGGCCTGCTGAACCTCGAACCACAATGAGGTAGTCGTGATAAAGATCGAACCTGAGTTCCGGGCTTTTCGTATATCCACTTGCAGCCGGCGCCCCGGCTACCGGCAGGAGTATCAGGAGAACCAACAACCAATTACTGCGACCGCGCATTGGCCTCACCTCATCGAAAGGCCATGCTGGATCAGGGGGATGGGTACCTCAATTCACTAGTGCTAACTTGCGTGTCTACGATGAGTTAGGCCTTGGGAGACAGGCTGGAGAGATGGCGGAGACCTTGATATCCAAGCAAACTAGTTGAATTTACAGGTGGCCTATGGCATTCAACAGAGGGGTGGGGCAACGATGCTAAACTCATACGTAAACGGGGAATCACAAGTGCAGAACGGGACCCGGACCATTCGTTTTGGGGCCTTTGAGGCTGATCTCCATTCGGGAGAGGTACGTAAATCAGGGAACCGCATCAAACTGCAGGATCAACCCTTCAAGGTTCTGCAGATTTTGTTGGAGCGCCCAGGCAATCTGGTCACTCGCGAAGAACTGCAGACCCGCATTTGGCCGGAAGAGACCTATGGTGACTTCGACCACGCTGTGAACGTGGCGGTGGGCAAGCTACGAACGGCGCTCGGTGACTCCGCGGACAATCCTAGTTTTATAGAGACAGTGCCACGCCGCGGCTATCGCTTTGTCGCCAGGCTGGAGAATGGCGCGTTAGAAACGCTTCCAGCGCCTGCGCCGGTCGAGGTTCCTCCGGCTCCCCCGGCTCGTGGGATATCGGGCCGGAAGGTCGCAATCGTAGCGGCCCTCCTTGCCGCTAGCGGAATTTTGATTGCATCAGGTATCTGGCTGGGGCGGCGCAGTGCACCGTCGCGGGCGCTGGACTTTCAGCGTCTGACCGTCCGCCATGGCACGGTTTACTCTGCCAGGTTTGCGCCGGATGGGCACAACGTGGTCTATGGCGCCTCCTGGGATGGCCTGCCGATCGAAATATTCTCGACCGATCTGAAGATTCCGGGTGCGCGTAGCATCGGCATCCCTGATAGCCAGCTGCTGGGGGTTTCCTCTACAGGCGAGATGGCCGTGCTGCAGTCGCTGCATCATCCTTTCATGTTTACCAGCCACGGCACACTGGCCCAGGTGCCTTTGACCGGCGGCTCACCGCGTCAGATTGCCGAAAGTGTGACCGGGGCGGATTGGTCTCCGGATGGAAAGACGATGGCTATCGTCCGCGATATGGGGGGCAAAGAGCGGCTTGAATATCCGGTAGGGCATGTGCTGTTCGAAACCGATGGTTGGATCAGCCATCCCCGGATTTCACCCAAGGGTGATCAAATCGCATTTCTCGACCATACGACCCATGATGATGATCGCGGGGTGGTTTCCGTGGTTGATCTTGCGGGGCGAAAGCAGGTTCTTTCCGGCGGCTGGGAGAGTGAGCAAGGCCTGGCGTGGTCCGCGAACGGTTCCGAAGTATGGTTCTCGGCCGCGCGAGCGGGGCTGCAACGGCGCATCTATGCGGTGGATCTCGCGGGTCATCAGCGGCTGGCTTTCCAGGCGCCGGGTGGCGTAACGCTGCAGGACATCTCTGCCGACGGCAGGATTCTCTTGACCCGGGATGAACAACGCGCGGGCGTGCTGGGGATGGCCGCCGGGGCGACGAGGGAGCGGGATCTCTCCTGGTTGGATTGGTCGCTGCCGGTGGATATCTCGCGGGACGGCAACACCTTGTTGTTTGACGAGCAGGGTGAGGAGGGTGGGCCCACCTATACCGTCGCAGTGCGCGACCTGCAGGGGTCACCGCCGATCCCACTGGGGGAAGGAATGGCGGGCGATTTTTCTCCCGATGGGAAATGGGCAATCAGCACTGTTTCCTATACCCAGCTTGAGTTGTTGCCCACCGGGGCGGGGACAGTCAGGAAACTCGATCCGGGCAACATTCAACAATATCGTCACGGAATGCACTGGATGCCCGATGGTAAGCAGGTCGTCTTCTCGGGAAATGAGGCGGGGCATCCTGCCCGTTGTTTCGTTCAGAATATCGATGGTGGTAAGCCGCGCCCGGTAACACCCGAAGGCGTAAGTGGCTGCCGCGTATCTCCCGATGGGCAATTGATTGCTGCCGGTAGTCCCATGGATGGGGGCGTCAAATTGTATCCATTGGATGGAGGGCAGCCGCGCGACATTGCAGGTTTGTTGCCGGGAGAATGGTTTTCCTGGACCTCCGACGCCCACTATGTGTACGCCTATCAGAAGAAATTGGCGCCAGTGAAGATTTACCGGTTGAACATTCTGAATGGGCAGAGGCAGTTATTCAAAGAGATTAATCCATTGGATGAGACGGGTCTTTGCGACATGACGGACATTCTCTTCAGCCCCAACGGTCGCGCCTACGTGTACGGTTACACCCGGCTGCTGTCAGAGCTGTACCTGGTGAACGGGTTGAGTCGAGGCTTACCCGCGACCGGGGTTAGCTAATAGACCGCAACAGCTTTTTGTTTTGTATCAGGGCATGACTTTACAGGCTGCGGAAAAACTCTGTTCTTTGAAGGGTACGGGCTTCAGCCCGTACATAAACGTGAGAACTCCAGAATTTGGGAAGTCCGGAGTTCTCACGCGGACTGTTTGGCCCCGCTCTCTTCTGGACCTTTGCGGCACGACTAAACACAAAGCAAACGCTTGTTGTTACAGGCCACTAATACTTAGCCGCAGGCTCTTCCACCGCACTATCCGCTGTCGCACGATGGTTCACAATCAGCGGTGAGCCCCTTTGCCCCGTCAGGTAACTCCAGGTCCACTGGACAAACACACTCAAGCGAAGTCCGGGCTGACCCAGGAACTGCAAGTGCACGAAGGCCCAGATAAGCCACGCGAAATAACCGCTGAGTCGAATCTTGTGGCTTTCGAGGACTGCGAAATTTCTCCCAACGACGGCCAGGTTTCCCTTGTCGAAATAGCGGAAGGGTCCCGGCAAGGGTTTTCCGGAAATTTTGCGGTGAATCAGATTGGCCGCATAGCGCCCTTGCTGGATAGCCACCTGGGCAACTCCGGGAAGCGGCTTGCCGTCGTGATCCAGCGAGGCAGTGTCGCCGACGACAAAGATCTCTGGGTGGTTGGGGATGGAAACATCGGGATTGATGCGCACTCGTCCAGCGTGGTCGGCTTCCGCCTTAAGCCACTTAGCTGCCGGGGAAGCAGCAACACCGGCGGTCCAGATCACAGTCTTGCTCCAGATGCGTTCGCCGTCAACAATGACTCCGTGTTCGTCGACGGAATCGACTCCTTGCCCTAGCCTGACCTCGACACCGAGCTCTTCTAACCGTCGCTTGGCGGCGGCCGACAATTCAGGAGCAAAGGTGGCGAGCGGGCGGGTTCCTCGATCAACCAGCACAATGCGCGCGGAAGCGGGGTCAATGCGGCGGAACTCTTTTTTCAGGGTGATGCGGCAGAGGACAGCGATGGCGCTGGCCATCTCTACCCCAGTTGGACCAGCTCCCACGAGAACGAACGTCAACAGATTTTTGTGCAGAGTTGGATCCTCTTCCGCCTCCGCGATCTCAAAGGTGCGCAGGATATTGTTTCTGAGTGCCTCCGCGTCGGCAAGACCCTTGAGCCCAGGAGCATACTTTTCGTATTCCGGGTGGCCGAAATAATTCTGCTCCACGCCGGTAGCAAGAATGAGGTAGTCGTAGGACAGCCTGACACCAGTGCGATCTGCTGAATCCGCGACAATGTAGTGTGCGTCCGCGTTTACGCCAGTCACTTCGCCCAGCAGGACCGTCGTGTTGGTGCTGCTTTTCAGGATGCTGCGAATGGGCGACGCAATCTGTCCCGGGCCCAGGACAGAGGTTGCCACCTGGTAGAGCAGAGGCTGAAAGGTGTGATGGTTGTTGCGTTCAATAAGGACAACCTGCGCCGGCGCTTTCTTCAGCGCCTGGGCGGCAGCCAGGCCGCCAAAGCCTCCGCCCACGATGATGACTACTGGTTTTTGTTGCGGCATACTGTTCTCCCAAAGCTGCTAGCGGGGCAGCTCTCCGATGGTTCGCTTGAGGTCACCCTGGGCCAGAGACAAGCCGAGGTTTGCTTCCAGAGCTGAGGCTTGGGCGGAGATTGCTTTGTAATGAGCGTCGGCGCGTGCGGAAGCGAGAGCCGCAGTCTGCTCGAAACGAAGATCGGTTACCCGGGAGGCTTCGACTCTTGCCTGCAGCGCCTCTTCTGCAACGCCGACGAGTTCCTTCAGCTGTTCAACTTTGTCGTAAGCGGTCTCGACCTGGACTGCAACCTCATCCTCAACTTTTTCCAGATTGAGCTCGGCTTCGGAGAGCAAGGTTTGCGAGTCTTTAATGGACGCAATACGCTTTCCTCCATCGAAGAGGTCATAACTGAAAGAAACCCCGAAGGTGCCAAAGTTGTGGACGAGCAGGGGAATGCCGCTCTGGTAGCTGTATCGTGCGAGGCCGGTGACGTCCGGAATGTAGGCATCTTTCGCAGCGGCAAGACCGGCTTTCGCTTTGATCACGTTTTGTTTTGCGGTTTGAATTTGAGGACTGTGCTCCTGAGCAATCCGGATACATTCCTCGCGCGAGGGCACGGGGATGTTTCCCCCCGCGGTGTCGGCATCCAGCAAGAGCTCGGTGTTCAGAGGCACGCCCATGAGATCGTCGAGTGAGATGGTTTGGTCGTGAATCTGGAGCCGCTGGGTCAGGGCCGCTTGCTTGGCGTCGAGAGCGGAAGCGCGGCTTTCCAGGGCCGCGACTTCCAGGGCTCGGCCCTTATCCACATCATCGAGGCTCTCCTGAAGCTTCAGCTGGCTGGAGGTAATCTGCTCCGCGGCTGCCTGTTGTTTGAGCTGTGCGATGAGGATGTTGTAGTAGAGCTGACGCACCTTGAGAGCAATCTCGTTTTCTGCTTGACTCACCTGGATCTTTGCCGAGTTGATGTCGGCGGTGGCGGCGCGATTGGATTCACGTATTTTGAACATCTGGGTGAAGGGTTGTTCCAAACCGGTGCCACTGGTGTAAGACGTGAGGGCTCCCTGATCGAGAAATAAGTTTGTGCCCGGAATGGGCCCCGTGTCTGGATGATTCCCAAATGCTCCCGCAGGGATGTCTACACCCGCGAGTTCCGTGATGTGAAGGACAGAGGACTGGTTGCTGATGTGAGGGAAGTAAGCGGAACGGGCGATATCCTTCTTATGCTGGTTGTCGACCACTGCCAGGTGGGCGAGTTTTAGATCCCGGTTTTGCTTGAGAGCCAGATCGATTGCCTGGGAAAGGGTCAGGTGCATGGGTGCATTGGTTTGGGCAATGGCTGCGTTCGTTACTATGAGCAGGCACAATAGCCACAGTAACTGTGCCGGTTTCCTGAATGGCCGGGTTTTAGCTTTGTTTTCTCTCATGCCGTCACCACCTGGCGATATTGGGTGGGAACAGGGGCCATGCAGGCGATGACGAGGAGACAGCACACCACCGCCCAGGCAATGAGCAGGAAGCTGTCGGTTATTGCCAGGGTGAAGGCTTGTTGTTTGACCTGCAGACCGAGAATTTCCACGGCTCTGCCTGCGGCGGCGTTCCCACCCGCGGATTGACTCTTCATGCCGGCATCCAGGCCGAGTAATCGCTGATCGGTCGCATATTGGCCAAGTTGCACGCCAAGTCCCAGGATGTTGGAGTGGAACTGTTCCCGGACCGCGATGAAATGCTGCATGAAGGCGGTTCCCGCCTCTCCGCCGAGCAGCCGTACGGTCTGAAAATAGCCGGCAAAGGTGAGCACATCGATCGGGCGTTTTAGAGCTCCGGAATTGAGCACTTCGAGAATGATGGCTCCGACCATGGAGTTAAATGCGAAGGCCAGACCGAGCGCCAGGATCGCCTGAGTAAGTCCGAAATTGGCTCCCGACCAGGCGGAAGAGAGGTGGGCGTTCATAAAACAGGCGATAGAGACCAGGCTGAATCCGAAGGTCAGCAGCAGCCGGGCGTCGATGTATCTCAGGCAATACATGGCGAGAAGACCGCAGATGACCTGCGGTACGCCAACCCAGAGCAAGACCGGCCCGACCTGGAGCGGCAGAAAACCCTTGACGTTTCCCAGATAACTCGGGATGATCACCGCCGTCGCCAGCATGACGAAGCGAAAGAAGATCAGCACCACGCCGAGCAGCAGGGTATTGCGCTGCAGGAGGAATTTGAGATTGACCAGCGGGTTGGGTTCGACGAGATGGCGAACCACCGTCATCAACAACAGGAATATGCCGGTGACAGTCAACCCGACGATGGTGCCGGAGTGAAACCAATCCAGTCTCTGCCCCTGATCGAGCGCCATATAGAGAAAGGAACATCCCAGGCTGGCATAGAGGAAGCCTCTCCAGTTTGGTTTCGGTTGTCCCTCTTTCGGAGAGGGGAGCGGCTGCCATGGGATACCGAAATAGACCAGCACCATCATGATGGGAGTGAGCACCGCGCTATTCCAGAAAAGCCAGTGCCACGACAGATGGTCTATGTACCAGGCTTCAAGCGAGGTGGCGACATTGGTGGTGAAGACGATGTCCATGGCGTACATCGCGATCCCCAGCAACACATAGCGCATGGGAAGACTGCGCAGAACAAAGGAAAGCGTCAGAGGATAAAACGTCCCAGCGGTGAGTCCGGCAAGAACCAATAGCGTCAGCAGCACGGGGAGGTTGGGAGCAACTGGGAGGAGCAGGCTGATCACCGTGAAGGCAGAGGCACAGGCCAAAAGCACGCGCCGTGCGCCGAGCAGTCCCCCGAGATAAACCGAAAACGGACCGATGAACATCATTGCGGCGTTGAAGGCTGTATTCATCCATGAGGCCTCGTCGAAGCCCAGGTGCAGAGCGCCGCGCAGGTCGGCCAATCCAACACCGAGCAGCCGTCCGGTGCAGGTGGCAATCATCGCGCCGAGGAGAACGCCGAAGACCCCAAGGATCGGATGGGTCGTGATGATCGACGGGGCCGCTGTTGGCGGCGGTGGGTTGGAAGGGGCAGCACTCAAGACGAGGAATCCTCCTTCGTCGCAGCCCGCTTGCCGGAGGCATGAATCGTCACCACCGCGGAGAAGCCGGGGCGTAACCGGTCCTGCAGCGGATGTCCTGGATCGAGGACTATCTTCACCGGGATGCGCTGCACCACCTTGGTGAAGTTTCCCGTTGCGTTATCCGGAGGGAGAAGGGCGAACTGCGATCCGCTGGCGGGGGAGATCTCAGCTACTTTCCCGTGCAGGGTTACCCCTGGAAAGGTGTCGATGGTGATGTCGGCGACATCGCCTTTTCGGATGTTGGTCAGTTGCGTCTCTTTGTAGTTGGCCTGGACCCAGACGTCGCCTCGGACCAGGTCGATCACTTGCATGCCGGGGGCGACCAGCTGCCCCTCCTGTACATGACGCTCACCGACCGCCCCTTTCGCTGGAGCCAGGATGCGCGTGTACCCAAGGTTGACCTCGGCGACAATGATGGCGGCTTGTTTGGCTTTGATGTCGGCGCGGTAGAAATCGTCCTTGGTCACCAGCGCGGCGAGCGACCGGTTCTCGGCTTCGACCACCGCCTTGCTGCTGGCGAGCGCAGCCTGGGCTTTTTCCAGGTCCGCCTGGTAGCCAGTCAACGATCCTTGTAAGCCATCCGCAGTGGCGACGGCTTGTTCCACGTCCTGGTGTGTTGTGGCCTTTCCTGTGAGCAGAGCCTGCTGGCGTTTGCGTTCAATCTCTGCGCGCACGACGTTGGGCTGAACGGCGGTGATGCCGGCCTTGGCCGCATTGACCGCTGCCGTGGCTTGGATGACTCCTGTTTCCGCTTGTTGAATCTTGGCTTCCTGAACCGCCTTAGCCGCCTGGTTTTCCGCGAGCTGAGCCTGCGCACCCGCGAGTCCGGCTTTGGCCTGGGCTAGAGTGGCTGCGTAATCGTCGTCGTCGAGTTGAACCAGAAGCTGGCCAGGTTGAACCGGTTCATAGTCGCCGACCTCGAGTTTGCGCACGGTTCCCGAAACGCGGGTACTCAAGGGAGTCAAATCGGCACGCAGATAGGCGTCGTCGGTTCGCTGCTCGGCGTGTCCACCCTGCCACGAGTTCCAGCAACCGTCTATCGTGAAAAAGAGCGCCCCCGCGGCCACGAGCGTCACGACCGGAATGATGATTGCTGGTTTTGCCATTTTGCTTGCTCCAGAAAATCAGGTTGTAAGACGGGACCCGGGGAAGCGCCGTGCCGGTCAGTGAACGCCCAATACACTACACGGTGCGTCCTGCGCCAGTTCATAGACGGTGCTCCACAAACGGGCAATGTGGAGTTCCCGCTGGTGGAGGCCCAACACCAGAAGATCGGCTTTTTGCCGTCGCAGGAAGTCTACGATCGCCTCAACCGGTTTTCCCTCGATAAGATGGCCCTGGAATCCGATGCCGTAACTAGCGAATAAGTCGCGTGCCTTCTCTTGCAGGTTCTGATAGAACTGCCGGCGGTCCAGTTCGAGCATTCGGGGAACCGAGGAATCGGCGGCGTCGGCAAAAGCGGTGTAGGCGGGAAGATCGGCTATGACCGTGACCGTGTGCAATTCAGCGTCGAGACTCTTGGCTAGTCGAATTGCCGAGACCAGCGATCGCTGCGACTCCGGCGAGCCGTCATAGGCTACAACGATTCTTCGAAACATGGTTTACTCCGCTCACGGTAAGAATGGTGTCCTGCGGTTCTACTCATTGCCCGGTTCGTGTGCGAGGCGCTCGGCGAAGCTCCGCGCAGCGCGGGTCACCGCCTGCTGTAGCTCGTCATCGGTGAACGGTTCCACAATTACGTCGTAACCGCCCATCTCCAATACCCCGGACCAGAGTCGAAAGCTGGCGCAGTGGGCGTAGACCAGTACCTCGGGCCGCGAATTCAACACGGCGATCTCTCCCCAGAGGGACCACCATCCGTTATCGGGAAGCACTGCGGGCAGCAGGGCAACCTGATACGGGGCTCGGTTCAGCAACAGGTGAGACACTTCGGCGGCCTTGGATACAAAGTCAATGGTCACGCCCAGTGGTGCTAACTGACGCCGGATTTGTGCCTGCATTTGCAGGGGAGCAAGAGCCAGCAGCCGTACCTCTGAATTCTTGTCAAGGTCTAGATGCATCCCGCTCACATTTGGCTCCATGCTTATTGCAGAGCATTACAGAAATTGGAGCCGTTCACTCAGTGAGTAACTGTTAGCTCACGGTGATCGCAGATGTGGGGACAGTAGCGACGCGCTATGATGGCCTCGGGATCAGGTTTTTGAGGAAGAGTAAGGTTGCCGGACACACACACATCTGAAAATCTCTCCGAACGGGAGGTCCGCGCGGAACTCGACCGGCTGCTGCAGAGTGCGCTGTTTTTGCAATCTGACCGGCTGGGGCGCTTTCTTCGATTTGCCATCGAAAACGCGCTTGCGGGCAACACGGACCTGCTGAAGGAGTACGTCATCGGGACGGAGGTTTATGATCGCAGGCCACCCTATCACCCAAGTCAGGATTCCATTGTGCGCACCGAAGCGCGGCGGCTGCGGGCGAAGCTGAAGGAGTACTACGAGTCCGAGGGCAAGCAAAATCCTGTCTTTATTTATTTCCGGCCTGGCACTTACGTGCCGCTGTTTCGCAGGAATGAGGCCGTAGCCGGATCTTCGCCGGGCGAAGCCTCGCCCGAGAATGACCTACTGGTTAGGGGTGTGGGGATTGCTGTAGCGGTGTTGCCGTTCGTCGATATTTCGCATCGGCCGCTTTCTGCATTGTGTGCCCAGGGCCTTACCGAAGAACTCATCCATAACCTGAGTCGAGCCGAGGGGATTCGGGTGATCGCCAGACCCTCCACGCCTCAGCTGGTGGAAGCTCCGCAGGATATTCCGTCACTGTCACAGAAGTTCGGGCTCAGCACAGTGATCGAAGGAACGGTGCGGGAGGACTACAACCGTTTGCGGATCACTGCCCGGGTCCTGGGATCCGATGGCTTCCAGATGAGCTCGCATCGCTTCGATACCGAGGCGAACGAGGAAACGCTGGGCCAGGTGCAAGAGCAGATCGCCACCGCCTTCGTCAGCCGGGCACGTCCGGAGGAGTCACGTGTGCGGCGGCGAAAGGCTGCGCCCAGCGCCCTGACGATGGCGGTGTATCCCCTGGTTCTGCATGCGGAGACGCTTCTGGATGAAGGGACAGCATCTGATCTGCCGGCTTCTCTGTTGAAGTTTCAGGAGGCGAAGGAACTGGCTCCTGCTTACGCACGTTCCTACTGCGGAATCTCTCACTGCAACCTGGAGATGGCTCTGCGCGGGGCGAGGCCATCGTCCCCTCTGGTTTCGATTGCCAGAGATGCAGCCCTGCGTGCGATCGAACTGGATCCGGAGATGATCGAGTCGTACTCCTGCCTGGGAGGCGCGCAGGCTCTGGCGTGGGAGTGGGAGAACGCAGAGAATAGCTTCCTTCACGGGGAAAATCTGGGATTGCATGCGAACGCTTCGCGGCGCCACGCGTTATTTCTGACCGCCCTTGGACGGTTTGATGAAGCGTCGCATCGTCTCGAGATCGTGCAAAGCATCGATCCCTTTTCCAATCGTCAGAAGGTTTCTCGTATGAGGTTCCTGCACATCACGAGACGATTTGAGGAAGGATTACGCGAGCTGTCGGAGCCCTTGATTTACGGGCCGCTGCCGGTGGAAGCCCGATTCCTTCTGGCGCTGATGGCGGCGCATGTTGGGAAAAGAGATCAGGCGAAGCAGCTGATTGAAGGCATCCGGCCGGCTTTCGGCGGTCGTCTCCCCACGATGGCCGGCGTTGCGGCGGTGCTGGCGATGATTGGCGAAACTAGCGAGGCGGAGCAGATTGCGCGGAGTTTCCATTTGTTGTCTTTGGGTACGGCCATCAGCCGATGCCGGCAGGCTTTTCTGTCCATTGCCATGGGAGATCGGGAAGGTGCAATATCCTTTCTGAAATTGGCGGTTGAAGATCAAGAGGCGGAACTGGTTTGGATTGGAGTGGACCCACGGTTTGATTCCATTCGCCAGGCGCCTGCGTTTCAGGCTCTCGCCAATAAGGTCATACCGCGTTCCGCGGAATTGTGGAAGACCGATTCATGAGAAGTGAGAGAATTGGTCATCCACAACACAGGAGAGATACACGATGAAGATGCGGTATTCGGCAGCGACGGTGCGGGTCCTCTTGATGGCCGGGATGGTGGCCGGCTTTACGACGGGCAGCGCGCTTGCCCAAAACAAGGCAATTGATTTCAAGCAGGGCATGCCGTTCAGTGGCGGCTACGTTGCGGGCAATACGCTCTATGTTGCCGGCCAGCAAGGTCCGGATGAGCACGGCAAGGTGACGGGCACGGACATCACCCTGCAGACGACAAATACCATTGCAGCGGTAAAGAAAGTTGTAGAGGCGGCGGGTTTCAAGATGACGGACATCGTTTCTGTAACCGTCTATGTCGCCAGCCTGGATGATGTGCCCAAGATGAATGAAGTCTACAAAGCCCTCATGCCGGATCCCAAGCCGGCCCGCGCGACGGTCCAGGTAGCAGGTCTGATCGGCGGCGCGAAAATTGAAATTTCGGCCATTGCGGTAAAACAGTAGTGAGCGGTGCCCGAAGGGACGGTTGAAGGCGGTCCAGTAGATTCAGACGTGCCTTCGGGACTTTGTCGATCCAGCACAGCGATCCCTCATAGCGGTAACCAGCAAGGCGTGCCGTACATTTTCCATCGGTCCGAAATTGCAGGGACTCGAATCGGCTTGGCCGGGTTGCATTGTAGTAACTAAGCAGTCACGCCATCCTTCAATATCCAGGTTGATAAGATACCGTAAGTTGCTAGCCCTGCGTGGCTTGCGAGCCTAATCCGTATGGCTTCCAGGCTCAGTGAATACGGTGTTACCAAGGTGGAATATCAAGCCGGTAACCGCCTGGAGAGCAAAAACTTTCTATAATCATAAGATGCGAGTGTATCGGTTACTTTGGTGTTTCCTGCTTCTCTTCACGCTTCGACTGGCACACGCGGATGGGGGCCCGGCGTTCGATCTGGACGGCCCTCGTATTCAGGCGAAGGTCACACGCGGCGGCAAGACATTGCCTATCGGCACCGTGGCGACCCTGGCTGCCGGCGACCGCTTGTGGGTGCACCCTGATTTTTCCGACAAGATGGCAGCCCGGTATGTGCTGGTGATCGCGTTTCTCCGCGGCTCGGTAAACCCCCCTCCGGAAAATTGGTTCACCAAAGCGGAAACCTGGAATAAGAAGATCCGCGAAGAGGGACTGTACGTGACGGTTCCTGAAGGAGCGCAGCAGGTTCTGCTGTTTCTTGCTCCGGAAACAGGCGGAGACTTCAGTACGCTGCGTAATGCTGTGCGCGGACGGCCGGGAGCCTTCGTACGCGCGGCGCAGGACCTTCATCAGGCAAGTCTCGATCGAGCACGGCTGGATACGTACCTGGCGGGCGTGAAGACCGTAGATACCGGCGATCCCAAGGTGGTACAAGATCAGACCAAGCTTTTGGCGCGCAGCCTGAATATCAAAGTCGACCAGCAGTGCTTCGATAAGCCTACGGAACAGCAGGCGCCCTGCCTGATGCAGAATCCTGACAGCCTGGTGCTGGACAACGGCCGCAGCCAGAGTGTGGTGCAGCAACTCACCGGTGGTTCGGCGGGCGACATGTTGGCGCAGATGTCGTACACGCAACAGGCAGGCGGCGGCTACTACAGCGTGTATGTGGGCACCGTGCTCGACATGGCGAAGATTCTCGATAGCTTCCACACCGCGGAGTACCAGTATCTGCCCGCGCTCGCCATGCCCAAGGGCGATACGCTGGCGCTGAAGCTGAACAATCCGCCATCGTTTCACAAGCCACAGTCGGTGCTGGTGGTTGGGCTGCCCGCAGTCCAGACTCCGGAGTTGCCGGTGCTTCATGCGGTCGACGCCAAGAGCACGCTGTGCGCGCAGACCAAGCCCCTGCTGCTTCCCGTGGTCGGCGCTCCCTATGTGTTTGCCACTGGATATGCGCATGATTTTGTTCTTCGTGTGCAGAACAAGGCCGGACAAAGTGTTGATCTTCCTGTGGCCGCGGATCCTATGCAGGGTGGGTTTGTTGTCGATGCGCAAGCATTAGCGGCGCAGAAACTCTCTTCCAGCGTCACTGGTACGCTGCATGGGTATTGGGGTTTTGATTCATTTGAAGGGCCAAGCTTTCATCTCGCCAGCGCGCACCCGGAACAGTGGACCCTGGCTTCCTCCGACCAACACGCGCTGATCGTTGGCCGTAAAGATACGGTGCACCTGGATGCTGCCGAGGTTGCGTGCGTCGATGGTGTGACGGTGAAGGATGCAGAGGGTAAGACGCTCGATGCCAGCTGGAAGGCAGTCAAGCCCACCCAGATCCAGATCGACATGCCACTCGATAGTGAGCAGGCAGGCTCGGTGAAACTGCTGGTAAAGCAAGTCGGCTTGGAGAAGCCGGACGAAGTGCCCTTGCATACATATTCCGAGGCAGGGAAGTTGGATAGCTTCAAACTTTATGCGGGCGATCACCAAGGCGTGTTGAAAGGCACGCGGCTGGATGAGGTCGCCACCATGACCGTGAATAGCGTTGTCTTCTCGCCGGCCGGCACGCTCACGCACAGCGGGAATCAAGACTCGCTCCTGATGACGGCTGCGTCATCCGCATCGTTCAATAAGGACGACAAGCTTGCCGCCAAGGTCACGCTGAAAGACGGACGGATGCTGGATCTGGATGCAACCGTGGAATCAGCCCGGCCCAGCCTGAAGCTGATGAATAAGAGTGTTCATTCCGACGGGCCGGCATCGGTCGTGCAGCTGGGCAGTCAGGATGAACTGCCTGAGCACGCGAAGCTGACGTTCTTCGTGCAGGCGCCGGTGGCGTTTCCCAGGGACCAGAAAATCGAAGTGGCCAGCGAAGACAGTGGATTCTCAACCGTGCTGCGCGTAGGGGAAGGCGGCATTGTTCTGCAGGACAGTAAGACGGCTCTGGTGACTCTCGACCCGGCGAAGGCGTTCGGAGGGTCAGCGTTCGGTCCGCTGCGTTTTCGACCTATCAGTGGTGACGGGGTGCAAGGGGATTGGCAGCCGCTCGCTACCCTGGTGCGCGTGCCGCAGTTGAAGGAGCTGAAGTGCGCAGAGGGGGCCGCGTTGTGCACGCTGGTGGGAACGGATTTGTTTCTGCTGCAGCAGGTGGGGACGGATGCGCAATTGGCCAATGCGGTTACGGTGCCGGAAGGTTTTGGGGACAGCAGCCTTAATGTTCCGCGACCGAACGGTACGCTGTATCTGAAGCTGCGCGATGATCCGGCAGTGGTCAATACCGCTGTTCTCCCAGTGACGCCTGAGCCGTCACAGTCTGCGGCGGTTGCGCCTCTGGCGGTTCCGGCTGCCCCCCGGCAGACGGAGCCTAAGCCAGCCGAACCTGTTGCTGCACCGTCCAACTAGCCGCTACCTGCAAGAAAAACAGCAGGTCGCTGCGGTCGGGATGACAAAGGGGAAAAACATTCCAGGACCCGGGGGATTTGGTTGCTGGGAGAGGTGTGTTTAAGGCGCGGTTGGGGGATAGGCGCTTGGTTTTGCGGCGTAGATGCGCACCCCCATTCCGTTCAACTTGCTGCGACCTTCCTGCGCTTCGGGCGTCTGCGGATAACGCTGCACCAGCGTTCGCAGTTCGCGGACACCCGCATCTTTCTGACCCATTTCGATCAGCGATTCGCCCTTGCGCAATTCAGCCGAGGGGGCCATGCGATTGCCCGAATATTGCTCGAGAACCGCATCGTAGTTCTTGACCGCCGCAGCGTACTTGCCCTGCTTGTAATTGATTTCACCCAGATAAAACTGGGCGTTTCCCGCCATCGGGTCTTGCGGGTAGTAGTGGATGACGTCGTTGAATTCAGAGGCGGCGACGTTGTACTTTGCCGAGTTGTAGTCGCGCAACGCACTTTGATAAAGCTGGTCGACCGGAGGAGCCGCAGGCGTGGCCATCGCCGGCGGGGCCGCTGCCTGGCCCGGTCCCTGATTTACCGGCATACCTCCACCCGCTGGAGGAGCGCCCCCGGGCTGGGCCGGCACACCGTTGACGTTCTGCATTTGGTTCTGGATCGATTGCATCTGCGTGGTCAGATTGGCAATGCGGGTCTTCAACTCATCGACAGAGTCGTTCAGCGACTGGATCTGGGTCGAAAGCTGACTGTTGCTGGACCCCCGCTGGTCATTTTCTGCTTTGAGCGTAGCTTGCAAATTGTTGACCGCGGCCATCATCCGGTTCACATTGTCGGTGTTTTGCTGAACCAGATTGACGATGACGCCCATGCGTTCATCATTCGATGTTTGCAAGTGCTGAACCATGTCTTGCAGTTGCTGGACCTGGGTTTGCAACTGGACCATTTCCTTGGAGACGGCAAATGCATGAGGCAAAGCAAAGAGGGCAAGGGCCGTGAAGCGAACGATGTGTTGACGCATGATGCTCCCCCCAACAGTTCAAAGGAGCGGCCTGAGCCGCTCCTTCTTAGTCTAGACTGCCGTTACCGATCCAGCGAAAAACCGGCACGGCGGTTCTGCTGCCAGCAGGCCTCGTCCGCCTGCGTACAGAACTGCTTCTCTTTGCCGTAGCTCACGGTGCGGATCCGATCCGGAGCAATGCCCCCATTGACCAGGGCCTGCTTAGCTGCATTGGCGCGGTTTTCGCCCAATGCCAAGTTGTATTCCGCCGATCCGCGGTCATCGCAATAACCGCCAATCACCACCTTGAGTGTTGGATGGGCGGCCAGATAACTGGCGTCCTGAGCCAGGACTGTCTGGGCATCGGGTCGGATCTCGTAGGCGTCGTAATCGAAGAAAGCTGGTTTGACGTTCTGTTCAAAAACGTTTTCATCGATGTTTTCGCCCGTGGACGGTGGCGCCGCCGCTGCCGTGACGGTCAGACGTGCGGTCGCATCGGTGGAACCGCCGGGGCCGCGCGCGACCAGATGATAGGTAGTCGAATCGGTGGGGGTGACGTTCTGCGTTCCGTAGGCATTCACGGTGCCGATCCCGTCGATCGAGATTTCCGTGGCATCCGTGGTCTTCCAAGCCAACACGGCACCTCCACCCGGATTGATGCTGTCAGGTGTGACCGAGATCGTGGCTGTTGGAGCAGGCGAGGTAGCTTCAGGAGGCGGCGGTGGCGGGGGCGGCACCGCTTTCTTGTGGCAGCCGGCCGCAAAAGTTAGGGTAGCGACGGCGATAAGCGAAGCAAAATGCTTGTGGTGCAGAGTTCTCACAATGTTCTCCTCTTCGTTCGTTTTCCGGGACACAAGCACGGCTATTTCCAACTCCAGTTGGGCATCGAATTTCCGCCGCTTTGGGTGAGACGATGCTGCTCGGTGCCATCGGCAAGCATGGTCCAAATCTCGGACCCACCACCCTTTTCGCGTTGAAATACGATGTGCCGCCCGTCGGGGGACCAGGAAGGGAAGTCCTGCCGTCCCTCGTCGTGGGTGAGTTGGGTCCACCGCTTGCTGGCAATGTCCATGATGTAGATGTCCTGACCGCCGGGCGCGCCAGGACCGTACTTGCGGTTCCAGGCAAAGGCGAGAAACTGACCGTTCGGCGACCAGGAAGGAGAAGTGGCATAGCCACCATCTGTCATGCGCTGCACGCTGGTGCCATCCGATTCCATCATGTAGATCTGGGGCAGGCCGCTGCGGCCGCTGCACCACGCAATCTGGGAATTTGTTTTGGGATTCCAGGTAGGGGAAACGTCAGGTCCCTTGAAGGTCGTGATCTGCTTCACGTTGGCGCCGTTCGCATCCGCGGTGAAGATCTCGGGGTCGCCTGAACGGGAAGCGGAAAACGCGATCTTGGCGCCGTTGCTTGACCATGCCGGGGAAAGGGTGTTGCCGACCATGGACGAGAAGCTGACCGGGCGGCCCAGCACGAGCGAAAACATGCGAATCGTCCAACCCTGCCGTTCCAGGGAAGCAAAGGCGATGCGGTCGTTATCCGGAGAGACGCGTGGGGAAAGAGAGATGGTGCCCAAGTGGGTGATGGCGTGTTGGCCCTGCCCGTCGTAATCCATCTGCCAAATTTCTTTGTTCCCGCCGCGCCGGGCGACGTAGTAGATGTGAGTCTCGGCGATGCCGGAAATGCCGCCTCCCAGGCGGGTAATGATCTCGTCGGCAAAGCGGTGGGCAATCAGGCGCGCGTTGTCCTGGCTTGCTGCCTCGTTGTATTGCTTGCCCAGGATCTGCGGGGCATCGGGATTTTTGGCGTCGAAGAGATAACCGTAAACTGCCAAGCGGCCGCCCGTGGCGGCAAACGATCCAAAGGCCACCATGGCGGCGTTTGCCGGGGCCGCTGCCCACTGCGCCAGATTCATCTGCTGCGGGGAGGCCGGCATCACTGGGGGTGCCATGCTCTTTGAAACCATGTCAAAGATGCCGGCGTTATTCAGGTCGTTATAGAGCGTGGTGTCGAAGGTGGTTTTCAGCGCCGGAGTTTGCGCGTCGCCGGAAGCAGGATTAAAGTCGGCGGCGGCCAACCGAATGCGTGCCGCACCCAGATTGGTTCCTGTGCGGACCCAATCCTGGGCGCCTGCCCTCCAGCCGAACGGCAGGAACAGGAGGATAAGAAACAAAACTCGGGATCGGGGGGAGGAAATTCCTTTGAGAGCTCTCATGCCTTACGCAGTCTTAAGTTTAAATGATAAAAACCGAACTTAGTTACACCGGTAACCTCATCGGGTACCTTCACCGTGTACCCGGATAAGTGCAGTGATACAAAACATTTAAGCTGCTTTCGTTGTAACCGGCGGGCAGCGGGCCGAAGGTATCTACTCGCTGGACCGCATGCATACAGGACGAATTGAGGGAAGGCGAGCTGCTGGGCGTCGCTAGCGTAACGCTGCCTGGAGAGCCATCTCGGCCGACCGTAAACTGGACAAAGACTGTCGCTCCAGCCGGTGTACTCGGTTCCACTTCCTGCAGGTACCAATCCTGCGCCACCTTGCGCTTGATGACATCTACGTACCAGCCGAAGCGCGAACCGAAATCGCCCCCTGTGACTGCAATGGGACTATTGGCATTATTGTTGTTTGCCGTTGCCCGAGGGACATTGGCCGGTGCTGCTTCTCCATAATTCGCTTTGTTCTGCGGCTTGGGCGGTGGCTGGTGCTGCGGCGGAGTTTTCGGCTGCGGCTTGGGCTCAGGTTTCACCGGAGTTTGTTTTTCCGGAATGGGAGTCGCCTCCGGCAGTGGTAGCGGCTCGGTCTTCTGCTCCTCCAGTGCTGGTGCCACACTGGGAGTTTCGGTCGCCAGGACATTGTCTGTGGGCGGGTGATCCTGCGGGAGGGGCAGAGCGGCAGTGGATACCAGCGTAGCCTGGATGGCACCTTGCTGGAACGCGTTTGCGCCCCACTCACTTCCGTGGAACATGTTATGCAGGTAGCCGTAGCCAATCAGCAGCCCGACGATCAGCCCATGCATCAACGTGGACTGGAAGAAGGGCGAGGCTATGCCATCGGGCTGGTCCAGAAGTTCGCTTGAATAAGTCCCTGCCATGGCCGGCTACTTCGCTGTCTTCTGCAGCGGCTGGGTCACAATGCTGATGTTGCTGATCCCGGCTTGCTTGACAGCATCCATGACCGAAGCGAATGCACCAAAGGGAACCCGCTCATCGGCGCGCAGATAGATAACCTGGCTGGCTGGATCTGTCTTAGGTTGGTGTAACAGGGTGGGTAGCTGAGCCAGGTTGACCGGCTTGTCTCCCAGAAACACATTTTGATCGCGGTCGATGGTCAGCACCAGGCGCTGCTGCGTGATCTCTTTCACGCTGCGTGTTTTCGGCACCGAAACATCAATGCCGGACTGGAGCACCGGCGCCGTGACCATGAAGATGATGAGCAACACCAGGACCACGTCGACCAGCGGAGTGATGTTGATTTCCGCGAGCGAGGTGCGGGTATGGCCGGTACTAGCGGTGAAGGCCACTCGCGGCCTCCCTCTCCATCGCTTCCTGTTTGGGGCCGATCTCTTCCAGGCTGTTGAGCAACTCGCGGGAGAAGTCGTCCATGCGGGAGCCGAACTCGCGCAGCGATGCGGTGAACTGGTTGTAGGCGATGACGGCCGGGATAGCGACCAGCAAACCAGCGGCGGTGGTGATCAGGGCTTCCGAAACTCCAGGCGCTACCGCGCGCAGAGTGGCCGCGCCTTCCGTGCCCAGGCCGTGAAAGGCGTCCACGATTCCCATCACGGTGCCGAACAGGCCAACGAAGGGAGAGACTGCACCAATGGTTGCCAGCCACGTCAGGCGCCGCTCCAGAACGGTAAGTGACTCGCTGGATGCAGCTTGGGCCGCGCGTTCCAGGGTGACGATGTTCTTGGGCGGTCCGAAGCCCCCGGTCTGGCGGCGGTAAGTGTCGTATACCTCATCGAACACAGTTACCAGGGGACTGGGTTTGAACTGGTCGCTGACTGCAGAAATTTCCTGCAGGCGGTCGGCCTTGCGAAATGCACGCATAAAACGGCGGCTCTGCGACCGAGCGCGTCGAAATAGGGCAGATTTGCCCAGAATAATTGCCCAGGAGTAGAGGCTGGCGATCAGCAGCAGGACCAGCACGGCGATGGCTACGGGCCCGCTGTTGCGCACCATGTCGACGACTGCGCTGAACCCGGACAATGGGGAGTGGGGGACAGGCACTGCTCCATCGTCTGTCTGCAGAATAAAAAAAGCCGCGATATGAACGGGGGACATCATCACTTCCTCTTTCACGGTAGCAGACATGCGCACGCGAAACAAAGTTGCACCATAAGATGCCGGCGGAGGGTAACCCGGCCAATTACCGGGTAGGCAAGTCGTGCTATGCTGCGCTCGAACCTCGCCATGCTGCTCGAGCTACGTGCTGAAAACTACGCCGTCATTGATCACGCCATTGCCGTCTTCGGTCCCGGCCTCAATTTGCTGACTGGAGAGACCGGTGCGGGTAAGTCCATTCTGGTGGATGCGCTGGCGCTTTTGATGGGAGATAAGGCTTCCTCCGATGTGGTTCGGCATGGCGCCGAACGAGCGGTCGTGGCCTGTGTCTTTGAAAGCACACCGGGAGCGGAAAACACGCTTGAGTCCAACGGCATCGACGTCGAAGGAACGGAGATTATTCTGCGCCGCGAGATACAAGCTGGGGGTAAGGGGCGCGTGTATGTGAACAATCAACCGGCTACGGTCAATGTGCTGCGCCAGCTCGCTCCGGAATTGGCGCTGGTGCATGCGCAGAGCGAGACTATGGGGAGCTTTGACCAGGCCCAGCAACGTCATCTCCTCGACCGAAGCGCCGGCATCGCGACGGATCGGGTGGCAGCGGCATTTGCCGAGTGGTCGGAGACCTGTGACCGGCTGAGTCGTTTGGAAGGCGATGAACAGGCGCGTCTGCGCGAGGCTGATCTGTGGAGCTTTCAGAAGAATGAGATCGAGAGCGCGGCCATCAAGGAGAGAGAGGATGAAGAGTTGGAGATCGAGCGGCGGGTGTTGGCCAACTCGGAGAAACTGCTCGCGGCGGCCATGAGCGCGCATGAGTTGCTGTACGAGAGCGACCGCTCCGCCGAGGCCGCGTTGCGCGCCGCGCTGAAGAACCTGGAGGAACTGGCGCGCTACGATCCGCAGTTTGACGAGGCGGTGCAGCAGGTAAAATCCGCGCGCGCGATGGTCGACGATGTAAGCGCCACGGTACGGGATTATGCTTCGAGGATTCAAGCGTCCCCGGATCGGCTCGCGGAATTGGAAGATCGCCTGGAGGCGCTCCATCGCCTGAAGCGAAAGTACGGTTCGACGCTGGCAGAGGTGTTGGCGCATGGCAAGGACGTGGCGGCGAAACTGGCGGAGGTCGAGAATCGCGACCAGTTGCTGTTGGAGCTGCGCGCGGCCCGGGGCAAGGCCGCGGATGCTTTCCGGCTCGCGGCTTCGGGGCTCACCGCGGAGCGCGCCGCCGCTGCGGGTAAGCTCGAAAAACTTGCGGAAGCGCACATTAATGATTTGGCGATGAAGGCGAAGTTTGCCGTGCATGTCACCGCACAGGAAGCAGAAGAGCATTGGACTCGGCATGGGTGGGATTCCATCGATTGCAGGATCGCTACCAATGCCGGAGAACCGCTGAAGCCGTTAGATCAAATCGCATCTGGTGGCGAATTATCTCGCGTGATGCTGGCGCTTAAGGTCAGTGTCGAAGAGGGGGCGGCTCGTGGGCAGGGAACCACGCGGCGTAAAACACCCGTTCCCCGCACCCTGGTGTTCGATGAGATTGATATTGGTATTGGCGGACGGGCCGCGGATGCAGTGGGGCAAAAACTCAAGGAGTTGTCGCGCGCGCAGCAGGTACTTTGCGTCACCCATTTGCCTCAGATTGCGGCGTTTGCCGATCAGCATTTTCTGGTGGAGAAGCGCGAGCGGCAGGGTACGACTAAGACTTCGGTCCGGCTGCTTGACGATGAGGAGCGAACGGAAGAAGTGGCGCGCATGCTCAGCGGAGCGAAATTGACGGAGACGTCTCTGCGCCATGCGGAGCAGATGTTGAAGACCAGCCGCGGAGCCAGCAAACCGAAAGTTTAGTGGGTGTCAAAAAAACATTTCCAGGACGGGTCCGTAGAACCGCAGATCCCTCCACTTCGCTGCGCTCCGGTCGGGATGACAAAGGGGACGGCGGCGCTTTCAGTCGACATTGGTTATTGGGATCGACGGAACAGCAAGTCCCTCCACTTCGCGGCGCTCCGGTCGGGATGACGCTTCTGTTAGGAACGACAAGAGAACAGGTAGATGCAGTCTTCATCCCATTCGGTGGGCCGCACAGGCCCGTGAGCGGAGGAAAAATGCGGACGTGCAATACCCAGGACTGCGTCCTGGGCTACTTTCAGTCGTCCCTACGGGACTTGCACAGACTCGGTGATGCTGATCGGGGGTTCTTTAACGGCGCAATATGGCCGCCCGGGTGTCAGATTGATGATGGTTCGGCCTGTCTATGTCTCAGACAAATAAGGGGCGGCACGGTATACTGGTTGATGTGACGAGTCCCCTAATCTCCCCACCGGTGAGCGGTCCCCAGTCCAAAGGCGCAGTGAAGAAGGTTCTCCTTCTGAAACCGCGCGGCTTCTGCGCCGGCGTTGTCAGGGCCATCGACGTGGTGAACATTGCGCTCGATACCTTTGGCGCCCCTATCTACGTGCGCAAGGAGATTGTGCACAACCGTTTCGTGGTCAATGAGTTGGCCGAAAAGGGCGCGATCTTTGTCGACGACATCGACGACGTTCCCGAGGGAATGCGGGTCATTTACAGCGCTCATGGGGTTTCGCCGGCAGTCCGCGCGCGCAGTAAGTCGCGCAAACTAAAGGTGATCGACGCCACCTGCCCGCTGGTGACCAAGGTCCACGTGGAGGCGGTTAAATTTGCCCGCCAAGGCTATTCGTTGGTGCTGATCGGGCATCGCGATCATGATGAGATAGAAGGCACGCTGGGCGAAGCTCCGGAAGTGACCCAGGTGGTCTCTACCGTGGAGGAAGTGGCTGCCCTCCAAGTTGCAGATCCTGAACGGGTTGCCTACCTCACGCAGACGACCCTCAGCCTGGATGAGGCGCGGGATATTATCCACGCTCTCAAGGCGAAGTTTCCCAATATCGTTGGACCGCACACCCAGGACATCTGCTACGCCACGGAGAATCGCCAGGTGGCGGTTAAAAACGTCGCCCACCAGGCAGATCTCGTGTTGGTGGTCGGCTCGAACAACAGTTCCAACTCCAATCGCCTGGTCGAGGTGTCTCGCAACCTGAGCACGAATGCGTTCTTGATTGAAGATTCAGGAGCGATCAACCCCGCATGGCTGGCGGACGCAACCACGGTTGCGGTCACGGCGGGAGCCTCCGCACCCGAGGTTCTGGTTGCCGAAGTGGTCGCGTACCTGCGGGGACGCGGGTTTTCAGACGTAGAAGAAGTAGAAGTCATGCCGGAAAATGTTCGCTTTGGGCTGCCCCCGGAGATCGTTCAGGCCATCAGGCCTGTTGCGGGCTAGGTTTAGCAGCCAACTAGATACAGCGTAAGACAGCTGTTTTTCGAGAGAGAGCGTCAGTCCAGAATGAGTAGATCGTTAGAAGGTGGACAGCCCGCGGTTCCCCGCTTTGGCCGTATTGATGCAGGGTTAGACCAGGTAGAAGCCTCCGTAACCCGGGCCCGCGACTTTGTTTTCTCGCAGCAGCACCCCGACGGCTACTGGTGCGGGGAGCTGGAAGCCGACACTACCCTCGAATCCGATTACATCATGGTGCACACGCTGCTGGGCACCGGCGACGAGCGCAAGATGAAGCGCGCGGTCGCGGAGATCCTGCGCAAGCAGAATGAGGATGGCGGCTGGAGTATCTATGCCGGCGGCCCCTCCAACATTAGCGCTTCGGTCAAAGCTTACTTCGCTTTCAAGCTGATGGGTTGGCTTCCCGATCATCCAGCGATGGTTCGCGCCCGCCAATGGATTCTTCAGCATGGCGGGGTAGTGCAATGTAATACCTTCACGAAAATTTATCTCTGTTTCTTCGGTCAATACGAATACGACGCTGTACCGGCCATCCCTCCCGAGCTAGTCCTCTTTCCCAACTGGTGCTATTTCAACATCTACGAGATCTCTTCCTGGTCCCGAGCCATCCTGGTTCCTCTCTCCATCGCCTATGCCAAGAAGCCTTTCAAAAAGCTGGCGCCGGAAATGGGCATCGATGAGCTGTTTGTTGGGGGTAAGACCAATGCCAAGCTGCACCTCCGCTGGGATTCCAACAAGGTAATAGGCTGGCGCAATTTCTTCCTGGTGGTGGACCGGCTCTTTCATTGGGCGGAGCGGGTGCATATCCGGCCCCTGCGTACCATCGCCATCAGGAAAGCGGAGAAATGGATCCTTGAACGGCTGGAAATGAGTGATGGCCTGGGCGCCATCTATCCGGCCATGCTCAATGCGATTCTTGCGCTGCGCTGCCTGGGCTATTCGATGGACGACCCGCAAACCATTCGCGCCATGGATGAGTTTGAGAAGCTGGGTATTGAAGACGAGGGAGTTCCTGACTACCTGGAGCCCACCTTCCGCATGCAGCCTTGCATGTCTCCGGTATGGGATACCGCCTATGCGGTGTACGCACTGGGGCAGTCCGGCGTTCCGCGCACCGACCCACGGCTGCTCAAGGCTGCTGACTGGATGCTGTCGAAAGAAGTGCGGCACAAGGGTGATTGGGCAGTAAAGGTCAGAAATGCGCAGCCGGGCGGGTGGTATTTCGAGTTCAATAATGAGTTTTACCCCGATACCGACGATTCCGCCCAGGTGCTCCTGGCCTTGAACAAGGTCGACAACCACGCGCGGGAACGCTATCAATACGATGTTTGCCAGCGCGCAATTGCCTGGATCTTCGCCATGCAGTGCAAGAACGGCGGCTGGGCCAGTTTCGACAAAGACAACACCAAGATGGTGTTTGAGAACATTCCCTTTGCCGACCATAACGCCATGCTGGATCCGCCAACGGTCGACATTACCGGCCGCATCCTGGAGATGTTGGCGACCTATGGCTACACGCAAAAAGATCGGCGGGTCGAGAAGGCCATTCGCTTCATCTATAGCGAACAGGAACCGGATGGAAGCTGGTTCGGCCGTTGGGGTGTCAATTATCTGTACGGCACCTTCCTGGTGCTGCGCGGCCTGGAGGCGATTGGGGTATGGAACCACGAGCCGCAAATTCAGCAGGCGGCGGAGTGGATCCGCATGGTTCAGAATGCGGACGGCGGCTGGGGTGAGAGCTGCGCCAGCTACGACGACCCGATAACCCGGGGCGTTGGGCCGAGCACACCCTCGCAAACGGCGTGGGCTATTCTCGGCCTGCTGTCGGCCGGGGACACACGCAGCGACTCGGTGGCTAAGGGCGTTCGCTGGTTGATCGAGCGGCAACTGCCAGACGGTTCGTGGGATGAAAGCATGGGAGAAGGTGCGACGCGGCAGGCAGTGGTGACCGGGACCGGCTTTCCCCGGGTCTTTTATCTTGCCTACCATCTGTACCGGAACTACTTTCCTCTGTTGGCCCTGACGGATTACCGCAGGGCGATGGAAAGAGCCTAAAGGAGATTTGAAACGATGGCAGTGCCGATTTCACAGATGTGGACCGTGGCCAGCTATGTGCTGAAGAAGCGCTTGACTGGACAAAAGCGCTATCCGTTGGTCCTCATGCTGGAGCCGCTTTTTCGCTGCAACCTGGCTTGTGCCGGGTGCGGCAAAATTCAGTATCCCGCACACATCCTCAAGAAGGATCTCTCGCCGGAAGAGTGCTTCCGCGCGGTCGAGGAGTGCGGCGCGCCGATGGTTTCCATTCCCGGCGGCGAGCCACTGATGCATCCGCAGATAGCCGAAATTGTGGAAGGATTGGTTGCACGAAAGAAGTACATCTATCTGTGCACCAATGCTTTGCTGCTCAAGGAAAAGATTGGGCTGTTCAAGCCCAGCAAGTACCTGACCTTTTCCGTTCATCTTGACGGCCAGCGCGAGCACCATGATTTTTCCGTTTGCCGCGAAGGCGGGTATGACAAGGCGGTCGAGGGAATACACGAAGCGGTCAAGCGCGGATTCCGGGTCACCACGAACGCGACACTGTTCGATGGCGCTGATCCCAATAGCGTGCGTGCTTTCTTCGACGAAGTGATGGCGATGGGGGTCGAGGGCATTGTGATTTCCCCGGGCTATTCCTACGAGAAGGCGCCGGACCAGCAGCATTTCCTTGGACGTGCTCGCACCCGCAGGCTGTTTCGCGCGATCCTGTCCAATCGGGAGAAGCACTGGAAGTTCAATATGTCGCCGCTGTTCCTGGAGTTCCTCATGGGCAAGCGGAACTATCAGTGCACGCCCTGGGGCAACCCCGCCTACAACATCTTCGGCTGGCAGAAGCCCTGTTATCTGCTGCAGGATGGCTACGCTTCGACCTTCAAGGAATTGATCGAGGAGACGGAGTGGGAGAACTACGGCACCGAGTCGGGCAATCCGAAATGCGCCAATTGCATGGTCAGTTGCGGATATGAGCCTTCTTCGGTCAACGATATGTTTGGCTCTTTCCGTGGATTCGCGGCCGCTGTTAAGGCGACCCTTTTCGACAAGTACGTCGATCAGGGGGCGCGGGATCTGCTGAATTCGCCGCAGTTCTCCAGCCATTCGTCGCCATCGCTGGTGCAGATATCCGGGGACACCAAGCGACAGTTAGAAGAGACACGCGTATGACCGGGCAAAAGGGAGCGACCACGCCACAGCTTGATCCCGATTCGCTGGAACTGGCGCCGGGAACGAAGCACGAAAACTTAGAAGGCTGGGCGCCCGTATTGGGTAGCGACGCGGAGGTGCTCGACGCGCTGGAGAAGGCTTTCGATTACCGCGGCGACGTCACCATCACCTGCAAGGATGGGTCAAGCGTTGAAGGGTATATCTTCGATCGCAAAACGGGAGCATCGCTCGACCAGTCCTGGGTCCGGTTCTTTCCCAAGGATTCCCCGGAGAAGCGTTCGCTCGCCTACAGCGAGATCACGGGATTGGCCTTCAGCGGCAAGGACCGCGCCGCCGGTGCAAGCTGGGAAGCCTGGGTGAAGAAGTGGAACGAAAAGAAGGCGGCTGGCGAAAAGGGCTTTGGTCTGCATCCTGAAGCACTTGACTAGCTAGTGTGCGCATAGCACCCGGTTTTTGATAGAGGTGCACTTCTGAGAGTTTTCATTACAGGAGCTACGGGGTTTGTCGGGAGCCACGTAGCGCAAGAGCTGTCCCGTCGCGGTGCTGAGTTACGCATCCTTATCCGCCGCACCAGCAAGCTCGAAAATCTCGCCGGGCTGCCCGCTGAAACCGTTCTCGGTGATTTGTTGCAGGTGGACGCGCTACGCAGCGCCGTTTCTGGCTGTGACGCGGTCATACACGTAGCGGCCGATTACCGGCTGTGGGTAACCGACCCGGAGACAATGCACGCGACCAACGTGGCCGGAACGCGTGAATTGCTGCGTATCGCACGCGAAGAAGGGGTTGCTCGTGTGGTCTACACGTCGAGCGTCGCCACCATGGGATTTTTCTCCGACGGACGGCTGGCGGATGAAGCAACTCCGGTATCTCTCGCGGCCATGATTGGGCACTATAAGCGGTCCAAATACCTGGCGGAGCAGGAGGCGATCACCGCGGCGCGCGATGGCCAGCAGGTGATTATTCTCAATCCCACGACCCCAATCGGTTCGGGCGACATCAAACCAACGCCGACTGGCCGCATCGTGGTGGATTTTCTCAACCGGAGATTTCCGGCGTATATGGATACCGGACTCAATTTAGTGGACGTCCATGAAGTAGCGAGGACGCATGCCAATGCGCTGGAAGCCGGCCGGTCCGGCGAACGCTACATTCTAGGCGGGGAGAACCTGACGTTGAAGCAGCTGCTGGACAAGATGTCGGCCATCACGGGCTTACCGTCTCCGACTATGCGGGTTCCGCATAGCGTGGCCATGATGTTCGCGCTCTGGGACCAAACCTTCACCGGAAAGCTGCGGGGGCGCGAGCCGCGTGCTACCGTGGAGGCCGTGCGCATGGGCAAGAAAAAGATGTTTGTCTCCTCCGCTAAAGCCGAGCGCGAGTTAGGTTTCCGCGTGGTTCCGGTCTATGCGGCGCTGCGGTCGGCCATTGATTGGTTTCGGGCGCATGGGTACGCGCCGGCAACATGAAGCGCGTCGGTATGATCGCGGCCATGGCCGGCGAATTGAAGCCGCTGGTGCACGGATGGAAACCGCTGCGAGTGCGGCAAGGGGCGCTCGCGTGGCAGGGCACGATTGACGGGGCCCTGTGCATTGCGGTCTGTGCCGGGATGGGCAAGCAGGCCGCGGAGCGAGCTTGCGCATTTGCCGCAGAGGGTGGTCCATTGGATGCCCTGGTCTCGGTGGGCTGGGCTGGAGCCCTCTCCTGCGGTATGCAGCCGGGGAGCGCGTATGTTTTGAACGAAGTCGTGGATGGGGAGACCGGTGAGGAGTTTGCCACCAATTCTCCGCCACGTGAGGGAAACGCCCCACCACTCAAGTTGGTAACCATCGACCATGTGGCTCATGTCGAGGAAAAGCGGAGCCTGGGTACCCAGTATCAGGCCGTCCTGGTGGATATGGAGGCGGCCACCGTAGCCCGGATCGCTCGCCGCCAGGGAATCCCGTTTTACTGCCTGAAGGCGGTTTCGGATGTTGCGAGCGAGATTTTGCCTGACTTCAGCCGATACACCGACAACCATGGGCAATTGCAGCTGGCGGCGCTGTTGGCTCACGTGGCAGTGCGGCCGCGATATTGGCCCGGCCTGGCGCGGGTGGGGAAGAATGGCAGGAGTGGCGCGGTGGCGATCGCCGCGGCGTTGGGTCCGCTGATGGGTCGTGCGTAGCATGTTGCAAAACCTGTCCGTTCAGGGATTCGAGGGACTTTAGAATATTGTCCCTTCCACGGACAGGGGGTGCCCCATATCTCGCTCGTTTTCGCGAGATGTGGGATACCACAAATGCCGACGTTTTTGTTTTGGAGTCGAGAGGTTGCCGGTTTAGAGCTGTGGTATCCCACATCTCGCGAAAAACGAGCGAGATATGGGGCACCCCAAGAACTGTTGGATACTCAGGGTGGAAAACACCCCATGATCTGCTGAATATTCAGGGTGAGAAACAACCCAAGGTCGGTTGGACAGTCAGGGTGGGAAACGACTCGAGGGCCGTTGGATATTCAGGGTGAGAACATGCAGAGTGCTACTGAAATCCTAAGGAAGACTCCGCTCGCTGTTCCGGCGACCATGCAGGCTGCTGTCTACCGCGGCGTGAACGACGTGCGGATTGAGTCAGTTCCTGTGCCCGCGATCGGTCCCGGTGAAGTGCTCATTCAGGTCCATAGCTGCGGCATTTGCGGCACAGACCTGAAAAAGATACATACCGGCTCGCACACCGCGCCTCGCATCTTCGGCCACGAGACCGTGGGCACGATTGCCGCCGTGGGAACTGGGGTAGAATTTTTCACCGCCGGTGACCGCGTGGCTGTTTTCCACCACATACCTTGTGGCACCTGCTACTACTGCCGCAAGAAAACTTTTGCCCAGTGTCCGGTTTACAAACGGGTAGGGTGTAGCGCGGGCTTTGAACCGTCTGGCGGCGGATTTGCCGGCTATGTGCGGGTGATGGACTGGATTGTGAAACACGGACTGGTGAAGATTCCCGACGGGATCCCTTTTGCTCAGGCTGTGTTCGTTGAGCCGCTGAACACCTGCCTCAAGGGCGTGCGCAGCCTTAATTTGTCCTCGGATGAAACAGTGCTGGTGATTGGACAGGGGCCGATCGGAATTATGCTCGCGTCGCTGGCCAAACGCTTCGCCGCAAGAGTATTCACGTCGGATCTATATCCTGAGCGGCACGCCGTAGCAGCCGGCTTCGGGCTCGATTCGCCGATCGATGCTTCGCGAGAAGACGTCGTCGAGGTGGTCCGCGCGGCCACTGAGGGCAGGGGCGCCGATGCCGTGATCCTGGCCGTGGGCGGGAATGCGCTGATTCGGACGGCTATCGACGCAGCCCGGCCCGGTGGCCGCGTGATGCTGTTCGCCCAGACCCAGCGTGGCGAGACAATTATCGATCCCGCTGCGGTATGCGTGGACGAGAAGACACTGATGGGGTCGTATAGTGCTTCGGTAGACATTCAGGACGAGGCGTTAAGTCTGGTTTTTGATGGATATGCCCAGGGATTTGACCTGACCCGGCTGGTCTCCCATCGGTTCCCGTTGGCCGAGGCGGTCTCGGCGCTGGCCATTGCCTCTGAGCCCAAGGCGACCTCAATGAAGATTGTGATTGAAGGCACGTCTGCCCGGATTGGGCGAGAATAGGAAGACATGCTCAGTGAGATGAACGCTGCCGTGCTCTACGGCAAGGAAGACGTCAGGATTGAACGGGTCCCTGTCCCTGCCGCGGGTAAAGGGGAAATTGTGATCCGCGTTCATGCCGCCCTCACTTGCGGCACTGACCTGAAGGTCTTCCGCCGGGGGTACCATGCCAGGATGATCGCGCCGCCGGCGCTGTTTGGGCATGAACTGGCCGGCGTGGTGCATGAGACGGGCGCGGGCGTTCGTAGCTTCAAACCAGGGATGCGGGTGGTGGCACTGAATTCCGCACCGTGCGGAGTGTGTTTTTGGTGCGTGCGCAAGCAGGAAAATCTCTGCGAGGATCTGCTCTTCAACAACGGCGCTTACGCCGAGTACATCCGCATTCCAGCCCGCATCGTGGCCAAGAATACGCTTATCGTCCCGGAGAGTTTGCCGCTGGAACATGCAGCCTTGACCGAACCGCTGGCGTGCGTGGTGCGCGGGCTGGAGGAGACCGGGGCCAAGCGGGGCGACAGCGTGGTGGTGATCGGAGCGGGCCCGATTGGACTGATGTTCATGCACGTGGCACAACTTTCAGGCATGAAGGTGATCGCGGTGGTCAAGCGCGATGAGCAGGTTGCGTCGGCAACCACTTTTGGGGCGACGCATGCGGTGCAGACCAATTCGGTGATCGATGCCGTGACCGCGGTACGTGGCCTGACGCCGGATCACCGGGGGGTGGATGTGGCGATCGAAGCAGTGGCTACTCCTCTTACCTGGCAGTGGGCTGTCGATATGGTTCGCCGCGGCGGAACGGTTAACTTTTTTGGCGGCTGCGCCGCCGGGACCAAGGTGGAGATCGACACCAACCGGCTGCATTACAACGACATCACGCTCAAGGCGAGTTTCCACCACACGCCGGCCGCGTGCCGCAAGGCCTTTGATCTGCTGGCGAGTGGGCGATTCAAGTGCAGCGAATACATCACCGGCAGGGCGCAATTGTCTGACCTGGAAACCGTGCTGCGGCGTCTGAAGGATCGCTCCAACGACATCAAGACAGCTATCATTCCATAGGCTTGCTACTCGGGAATGGGTCATCGATCAGTCCAGCGAAAGCGATCGTTGGGCTGCACCCGTCGATTACCTCCGACGCTGTTGTGACTCTAAAGCCCTTGGAGTTGTACAGTTTATGTAGGGCTTTAGCCTTAACCGAAGGGCCAAGTATGACCGTGGGGAGTGCGCAAGAGGATCGGGAACTGGTAGAACGCGGCTGGGCTGCGCTTCCGGCGGAATATCGTATCCCCGAGCAGGCCCCGACCCTGGATGAGGCGCGTGCCTACTGTCAGCGGCTGGCTACCACCCACTATGAGAACTTTCATGTGGCCTCGTGGTTCCTGCCTGAGCGGTTGCGGCCTCATTTCTACAGCATCTATGCCTATTGCCGCATCGCCGATGATCTGGGCGATGAGGTGGGGAATCGCGAGCAATCGCTCGCGCTGCTGGATCTGTGGGGAAGGGAACTCGATGCCTGTTACCGGGGAGAGGCGCGCCATCCAGTGTTTGTTGCCCTCGCCGAAACGATTCGCGCCTGCGACATCCCGAAGCAGCCTTTCGCAGATTTGCTGGTGGCCTTTCGTCAGGACCAGAATGTAATGCGCTACAAGACGATGGACGACGTGCTGGAGTATTGCAGATACTCCGCCAATCCAGTTGGGCGGCTTGTCCTTTATGCCTGCGGCTATCGCGCTCCGGAGATGTTTCTGCTCTCCGACTTCACCTGCACCGCTTTGCAATTGGCGAACTTCTGGCAGGACGTGAGCTCCGATTATGCGCGCGGCAGGATATACCTGCCACTCGAGGATATGCAACGTTACGCAGTGGACGAGAACACGATTGCGCGGCGTGAGCCCACTGCGGCCTTCCGCGAGCTGATGCGACATGAGGTCGACTATGCCCACCAACTGTTCGAAAAGGGCCTGCCCCTGATTGCGATGGTCGATCGGGAACTGGCGCTCGATCTGGACCTGTTCAGCCGCGGCGGGCTGGAGATTTTGCGTGCTATCGAGCGGCGGCAATATGACGTGCTCAGCATGCGTCCGGTGATCTCGAAGTCGAGAAAGCTGGGCCTTGCGGCGCGTGCAGTCTGGGGGAAATTCGTGCCAGGGCGGTCGACGTGACCGCCGAAGTGCAAGCGGCCTACGCGACCTGCCGGGCCATTGCGCGCAAGAAAGCGAAGAATTTTTACTACGCATTTGTGGCCCTGCCGGCGAATAAGCGGGACGCGATTTGCGCCGTGTACGCCTTCATGCGCCAAGCCGATGATCTCTCCGATGACGAGTCGTTCGCTATCGCGGACAGGCGGGTCGCGCTTGACCGCTGGCTCGGTTCGTGGCACCAGGCAGAGGCGGGTGGGGAAACCAGTGATCCGGTTTTCATCGCGCTGCTCGACGCGCAGAGCCGCTTTGCTATTCCGTCGCAGCTGTTGGATCAGCTGGTACAAGGCACAGCTACTGATCTCGAGCCCAGGTTCGCTGCTTATGCAACCTTCGCGGATCTATACCGCTATTGCTACCTGGTCGCGTCTGTGGTCGGCCTGGTGTGTATTCGAATTTTCGGATACCACGATCCGCGGGCAGAGAAGCTTGCGGAAGAGACCGGTATCGCCTTTCAGTTGACGAATATTCTCCGTGATGTGCGGGAAGATGCACAGCGGGGCCGTCTCTACCTGCCTCTCGAAGACCTCGAGCGCTGCGGCGTGACCGCCAATTCCATGACGGGCATTTCCAATGGGCGACAATTAACCCCAGAACAGCGCCAGGTGCTCGCGATTCAGGCCGAACGTGCCGGACAGTTTTATAAATCCGCGGAGGCGTTGCTGCCCCTGATCTCCCCCGACAGCAGGGCCGCGATGTGGGTTCTGGTCACCATTTATCATCGCTTGTTGCGGCACATCGAACAGCGTAACTTTGATGTCTTTTCCGCGCGGATTGGGGTTCCGGCGTATGAGAAGCTGAGCATATTGGGATGCGGCCTTTTCAAGACGCTGGCGCAGGGTGTGTGGGCCTGACGGATTCATCGATCGGTTCGGTCATCGTCATCGGCGGGGGGCTGGCAGGACTCTCGGCCGCGTGTGCCCTGGCCGACGCGGGTTACCAGCTGCGCCTGCTGGAGAAGCGGCGCTACCTTGGCGGGCGGGCTTCTTCTTACGAACATCCGGGCACGGGAGAAGTGATCGACAACTGCCAGCATGTGTTGCTGGGCAATTGCGTCAATCTTATCGATCTTTACCGCCGTCTGGGGGTCAGCGATGCGATCCGCTGGTTCGACCGCCTTACTTTCCTGGAGCCGGGTGGACGGAGGAGCATTCTCGAGCCCTCGTTTTTGCCCGCACCGTTCCATGATATGCCGGCCTTCCTGCGCGCGCAGGCCTTTTCGTTTTCCGACAAGCTGGCCATCGGTCGCGGGCTGAGCGCGTTCATTACCGGGATTCCCAACGATTCTGAAGAGAATTTTGCCCAGTGGCTTGCTCGCCATGGGCAGAGTGCCGGAGCCATCAACCGCTTCTGGAAGCCGGTGCTGGTGAGCGCTTTGAATGAGGATCCGGATCGCATGTCGGTGCGCTACGCCGGGCAGGTGATTCGCGAGTCGCTCCTGCTGTCGCGTGGAGCCGGACGCATGGGCGTTCCCAGGATTCCGTTGAGTGAACTATACGGCCGGGCCATCGATTACATCGAGTCCCGCGACGGCCGTGTGGATCTCAATTCCGCGCCGGAGTCGTTCGTCTGGTCGGAAGCAATGCAGCAATGGACGGTTGCGACTCAGGGGCAAAGCTTCACTAGCGACGCGGTGGTCCTGGCGCTGGCGTTTGAAGGGTTGAGCAAGTTGCTGCCCGCTTTGCCGCAAAACCCTGAGGCCGAGCAACTGGCAATGAACCTGGGGTGCTTTGAGCACTCGCCCATCACCGGCATTCATCTGTGGTTCGATCGGGAGATCACCGACCTGGACCATGCGATTTTGCTGGACGCAACCATTCAGTGGATGTTTCATAAGTCGCGGCTGCAAGCGGAGAAACGGCGTGGCGAGCCGGGTAGTTATGTCGAGCTGGTGGTCAGCGCGTCGAAGTCCATGGTCGGGATGCAACGCCAGGAGATTATCGATCTGGCGCTGCGCGAACTGGCTGAATTTTTTCCTTTAGCAGCACAGGCAAAGCTGCTCAAAGCCGCGGTGGTGAAGGAGGTGCGTGCGACGTACTCGATTCGTCCGCAACTGGACTTGCTTCGACCGTCACCATTGAGCCCTTGGCCGCGGGTCTTTCTCGCGGGCGACTGGACAGCCACCGGATGGCCGGCCACGATGGAAGGCGCCGTCCGCAGTGGCTACCTGGCGGCGGAAGCGGTGAGCCGCGCCGCCGGCAAGCCAGCTGGTTTTTTGCAGGCTGACCTGGCGGCCGCCGGACTCATGCGGCTGTTGCCAAAGTAGCTTTGGAGAATTTTGTGTACGGTAAGGACTACCGGGAAGGGAATTCGATGAAAAGGAGAGTTGGCGTGTTTGGGTGGGGCATCGTGGCCCCGAAATCACCAAACGTTGCTGCGTTCAGAAAGAATCTGGCGGGAGCGGAGAGTTGGTTAACTCCTTTTGAGGGTTTCGGACCGAACAACTTTCTGGTTGGCCAGCCGGACTTTGACTTCAATGACTATCGAGCCTGGATCGACACTCACTTTGCGCCGCGTCATTTTCAGAATCTAAAAGAGAAGATGGATACGCCATCGCTCTATGCGATTGGTGCATTTATCCAGGCGCTGGAGCAGAATCCCGGGATCGACAACCTTCTCCATGACCTGGGCGGACAAGCCCATGTGTATATCGGAACCGGGCTGGGCGCGATCGACACTTCTTACAAAAGCAGCATTGCTCTCTATGAGGCGCAGAAACGCTGGAATGCATTCTGGGCGATGCCGGAGCATAACTCCGCACTTGCTACGTACTTGAAAACGGGTCAGAGCGACACAAAGATTTCACTCGACCCGGCTCTGGCGCCGGCCGCGGAACAAGAGGAAGCACGGGCGGCGTGGAACGCTTTCTGGATGGCTGTTTCTCCGGAGCTTGAAGGATACCTGGAGGAAGACGCGGCGATCGATAGCTTGACGGTGGAAGGAAATGTGGAAAGCGGTAAGCTGAATGTGCTGCGAGAGCGGAGCAAACGCCATGCTCGTCTTCAGGAAAAGTGGCAATCACCGGAACCCCCGTGGAAGGTTTCTGCGAATTTCATCTGGAACATCCACAACACCCCTGCGTCGCAGGTTTCGATCCTGGCAAAGATTACCGGACTTGTTTTTGCGCCGGTTGCCGCTTGCTCGACCTTTGGTGTTGCGCTTCGCCTGGGTATGAGAGCGATCGAGACGGGAGATGCAAAGGTGGTGGTGATTGGCGCGACCGATCCGCCGCCGCACCCGCTGACCGTTGGCTCTTTCTACGGAGCCCGGGTGCTTGCGGCCAATCGGAAGGTATCGAATCCTCTTACCGACCTGCTGGGAACACACGTGGCGGGAGGGGCTGCGGTGTGGATCGTCGGGGATATGGAATACCTGATGGAACGCGGCTTTCACCCTCTGGGCATGGAGCCAGTTGCAGTTGGAGTGAGCGCGGATGCGCATCACATCATCACTCCGTCGGTCGATGGTCCGAAAGCAGCGATGGAACAAGCGTTAAGAGAGGGCGATGCTGCAGCCGGCGATGTGGGTACCTGGGACTTGCACGCGACCGGTACGCCTGGGGATTACTCGGAGTTGGCGACCCTGCGTTCGATGCTTCCCGACCAGGTTTTGGTGACAGCTCGGAAGGGGACGTTCGGACACGGCATGAGTGCCGGGGGGGGCTGGGAGTTGACCGCGCAGTATATGGGATTTGAGAGCGGTCGGCTTTTTCCAACTCCGCTCAAAGCGGCCGAACTCAACCGCGCGATCAGTGCTATTCACGGAGGGTTTGTGTTCTCGGATTCATGTCCGCTCCCTGCCGGATTGGCGGGCAAGCTCTCTATGGGGATTGGGGGTATCAATGCTTGTGTCCTTTCACGGCCGCTCAAGCCCTGAAATGTCTCAACTTCAAAGCGGCTGGATGGCCGCCGAGTTTTATCGGATGTTGCCGGAAAAGCCGGCACACTTATCCACGCGGACCTTCCCGCCGGCGGACTCATGCGTAGTCTACCGCTGCAATGCTTAGCGAAGTCCCCGCGTCTCATCCAAACCCTTCCCTTGATCAGAAACTGAAGACACCCCCGATGCGCGCAACTCGAGGTGAGAGCAGACTGGACACGACGCCGAACGTGTTCGCTCCAGTCTGGTAATTTGTCGTCACCGCGGCGCTGCCATTCAATACATTGAACACCTGGAAATTTGCTTCCAGATGAAACCGGTCGCGAAGGGTGAATGTTTTAGCTACCTTTACGTTAAGAGTGGATATAACGGGACCCCGGTAGGAGCCGAAGGGTGACATTCTGAGCGTGGTTGAACCCTGGTTGAGTGCTGAGCTGTTGAAGACACTCAAACGCTGTGCGGCGGTACCTGACTGCGCCCTGTAGAATGACAGAACCTGGAATCCTTTGGGAAGGTTATAGACCACGTTCCCACGCAGCTCCCAGTTCCAGGTGTTATCAATGGGGAACCGATCGTCGTTAGGACTGCCGGCGATCCCCTCCAGCCCTTGAATCCACCTGTGATCCTTAGTAATCCAGAACGTTGCCAGACCATTCCACTTGTTCGAATATCGTTTGGTTACGCCGACCTCGATGCTGTTATACGTATCCGGCCGGCTGGAGGGTGTGTTTAACACCTGGTTGGCCGTGCTCCCTGACCCTTTGGGATAGGTGTACACGGTGACCGGCGTACTTGTGCCGTTGAAATTGTCCATGAAAGTGACTGGGACCGTATAACTGCTGTAAGGGTGCCCGACGTTGATTCCATTGTTTACGTAAGTAGCTGACGGGAGCACGACTCCGGACGCGTTAGTGGCGGCGTCATACAGGTTGTAAATACTGTGGTAAACGTAGGTGGCATTCAAGGCTACGTTGGATACCAGTTGCCGCTCCAGCTTAACTGTATATTCATGTGTCTTGTCCTGCTTGAGGCTGGAGTTTGGTTCCTGGCTGAGGCCTCCAGTCGCGGCAATCGGCTTGAGAGTGGGAAGAGTTGCGAGGAATGCGGAGGTGACGTCGCAGGGATACTGTATGGGAGCGAGTTCCGCAGTAGGCGCACACGGCCCCGACCAGTTGTAGGTATGGCTTTGTTGGGCGTTGGGGTTGAAGGTGTTCGCGAACAGGTCTCCCATGGTATCGCCGAAAAGCCCGAACGAACCCTTGACGACAGTTTTTCCATTCCCCCTGACATCCCATGCGGCGCCGACTCTTGGAACAACATCGCTCCAGATAACAATATCTGTACTGTCAAACGTTTGCGCTGGGAAGATGTCGCTGAACTGTCCCGCGACTTTGGCCTGCGTGGGATAAAACGAGTGATAGCGCTCCCAGCGTACGCCTAGATTCAGCGTCACTCGTCTGACCGCCCAGGTATCAGTTCCAAAAACTGCCTGACTGTACAAATGGTTAATCGAGTTGGGGAACGGATAGTTGAAGACCACGATTTTATTCGGAACCCCGTTCTGAAACTGAAGCAGGTAGTCGCCGCTCGCCTTATCGGCCTCGACTCGTGTACCGGCAATTTCCCAGTCGTCGACGGTTCCTACTTTTAGCTGGTGGTTGCCTCCAAGGTGTGGCTTCGAGGGTATGAAGCTGACGGTGGCGCGCATTTCGTAGCGATTCTGTGGCCGGTTCTGGGGAAAGTCGGTCGGCCCGGTGTAGAGGGAGTCGCTCAACTCTTCTTCGCTGGGAGAACCTGCGAAATCGCTTCCCTTGGTGAACCCATATTGTCCAATGCTGCTCGCCGGCTGGGCAATGTAGGTTGTGTGGTAACCGCCGTGTCCAAAAAGTGCGTCGATCAGAAGCCGGGGGCTTGGTGTGCTCTGGACTTCTCCGTGCCAGGAACTATCCGGCTGCTGCTCATACATGGTGTCTACCAGTGGCACCAGGGGCGTAGCTCCCTGGGAGTTGAGGAACTTATTCCCATGAAGGTCAGAGAACAATACCTTGGTGCTTGGTTTTATCTGGTATGAGATCTTGTAGTTATACTCGGGCAGCGACGTGATCACATTGGCCGGTTTCGCATCTGCGCAGGTCCAGCAGCCGGCGGCGTCGGGGGCGGCGACGAAGTTCACCTGCCCCTCGGTTAACTTTTGCTCGCTGTACCCACCATAGAACCAAAGCTTGTCGGTAATGATGCGTCCCCCCAGGTCTGCAGAGTAATCGTAATAGCCACTGTCTTCGAGGGGGTTGCTAAGTTTGAGGTTATTGGGGGGCGCCGCCAGAGCCGGGGTGATGTTGTTTCCCTGAAAAGCGGGATTCTCATAGTCCGCGCGCACGTCGCCGTGAAAAGTATTTCCTCCGGACTTCATGACCGCCACCTGGGCAACACCAGGGAACGCCACGTCGGCGTTGTTGCCCGTGGTTTTAAATTCGACTTCGGACATGGCGAAGGAATCGAGGTAGACGGCTGAGTCCGCGGCTTTGTCCGTCGAGGTGTTAATTCCTTCAACTTCCAATGTTGGCTGAAGGACCACTCCGTAGGTGATTATGGAACTTCGGGCTGCGAGGTTGCTGTCCCCAACGTCAGGCTTGCCTTGCAAGCTGACTCCTGACGCCATGGGAAGCAACTCTTGTAACCCCATCCCTTTGGGGGCGCTCTGAATCTCTTCCGTTTGCAGGGTTGAGGTGCCGGCCGTGTTCACCGTGTCGACTACCGGGTTTTCTCCCCGGACGACGACGGTTTGCTGCACCGAGCCAACCTTCATGGACGCATCGATCCGCCCGCTGAACCCTACGCTCAGGTTGACTCCTTCCTGAGTGTAGGTTTCAAACCCGGTTAACTCAAAAGACACACGATATACGCCTGGAGCCGGCAAATCGAGCAGCTTATAGTCGCCGTTGGCATCTGTAGTCGTGGTCAATTCCGGTACTTGCAGAGCTGGGCTTGTGACCGTGACCTTAACATTGGGGAGAACTCCCCCGGATGGTTCTGTCACCTTTCCGGTGATACTAGCGGAGGTTAGCGCCTGGCCCCAGGCAACTACACACGCTGTTGTGAGTAATACGACTCCTAGCCCAACGACGAACAAACGAATCGTCCAACAATGTCGACGCATCTAGACTCCTCCTCAAAGCGGTTGAAAAGTCCTGGGCCGGCACAATAGACCTGATCACTCAAGCCATGCAACCCAAAAATCTCCAGGGGTTCCAGGGCAGCTCCGGTCACGATTTACATTGAACGAAACCAAAGAACGCCTGGTCATTGTCCAGATAGCACCGCGTTTATGAGGTTGGGAAGCAGCAACATGCAAGAAACCTGTGTGTGACAGGTTACATTTCATTTCCGGGACCAATTGCGCCTTTGAGTGGCTGGTGGTCGCGGCGGTTGCCGAGAACAATCACGGTTTCCCCGAGCTTGCGAGACGCTCTTTGTAGACCGGGGAAAAGTGTGAGAATCGAAAGAGAAGCGCATGGGATGACATAGGAGCAGGCGAATCAGAACCTCGGGGTTCGTTGAGGAGGAACGATAAATCCCTGAGCAGCAATCGTTGTTGACCGAAGCTCCGCCCGCCGCCCAGGCTCGCCGCGGGACCGAAGCTGGCGGATTTCCTGCGAAGCAGTATAGACATGCCGCGTGTGCGCCTTTCCGTAAAGAAAGGCGCATGAAGTGCGCCAACGCCATCAACCTCCACAGGAAATCCGGGGAAGCATAAGTGGGGGGAACTGGCGTTCTTCTATCCAGAGGTGCCACCCTAATTCGACTGTTAAGCCCGGGTGTTCAATTGTCCAGCAGATCTTCCCTTAGTGAAGGGCAATTGGCTGGAGATAGGCGCCGTCTCCGGCCGAATCCCATACGGCAAACCGGACCCACTTCTTGCCTGTTGCATCGAAAGGTATCTTGAAGTCCTTGGTACCAAACGGAGTCGTATCTTTCAGGTCAATGATCTTGCGATCAACCTTGCTCCCGTCGCTCCAAACTAACTCTGCGAAGTCAAGCGGAAAGGTGTACTCGATGCTGGCTGTATAAGTGCGCTGCGCACCCGTGCCCTCCACTGCCCAGTTATGAAAAAGTATCTCCCCGGTTGTGCCGTAGAAGTTCCCCGAGCGTATCCCCTCGACGATCGGAGCCCAGCTTTCGTTATAGAGGGGGACCCGGTCCAGCTTGATGTAATTGATCGTCAGCTGGGGATAGGTTTCGTCGTCAGGCCACTTGGTGTAGGTGTCGCCTTCTGCAATCAGGTACTTCGGTTTGGGAGCCCAGTTGCTCATGTCGTCTCCTGTACCAAAGCAGCGAACATCGCAGAGCCTCTTCTCCGATAGGTCCACTGGCAGAGACTCCCACGACGCCCCGATAAAGCGGTCACTCTGGAAAAAATCTTTATCCTTATACTGCTCAGGATATCCTTCAGAACTCTTGGTTCTGGGATGGGCTGTCCAGAATATGGCTTGCTCGCGATTGACCATGTTCAACACATCGTCGGCGGACCCGAGATGGTAGACCTGCCCATACTTAGGGTCATTTTCCATGAACTGCTGGTCTGCCGGTCTGGGGACGGCGTGTGAGAAGTAGATCGGCTTGGGCGAGAGCAGATACCAGTGGCCACCCAGATAAACGTTTGGCTCTTCCGCAGGCATGACCAGGAAGTCCTTGTCAGAGACGCGTTGTGCGCCTTCGAAATAGACTTTTTCTTCCGCAAACCGTTTTGGACCAGGGTCCCTGAGGTCAGAGTCATCATGAAAATCGCCCAGATACACAATATTGATCCCAAGGCCACGGAAGACCGGAACCCACGTGGGCCGATAGTCCATGTTGTCGCGGTCGCGAAGCTGCTCATTGAAATCCATGTGGAAGTGGCCAGTAAGCACCTTGAAGCCGGGCACGGGCTTGAATACGTCGTTATGGGTGTAAGCCAAGGCCGCTTGTTGAGTCGCTTGATCGCCATGCGCGTTCAGGTAGTAGTAAACCGCCATGTGCTGCATCGTTCCTGGAGGGGCGTTGTATAAGGCGAAATTGTCCCACTCTCCGCGGGCGGTTCCCGTGCGGCGTTTCCATTCCGCGTCGGTGACACCCCAGGGGTGATATCCCTCCCCTTTTTCCGGTTGCATCGCTCCCAAGGAGAAGTAGCTGGCGCTATCTTTTCGGTAGTAGACGTAGCCGAGGTTTACTTCATTTTCGCGGGCGAAGAAGAACTTATGTGGAGGAGGGAAAACGGCCATAGAACCCGCGCCCGAATCGAGGATGAGCAGACGGTTCCGTGCCCGCACGTTGACCGGGTTGTCATTAGGAGCTCCTCCCAGCTCGGTCTCTTGCGGCTGACGAGCCGTATCACGCCACACCAGCTTGGTGTCGTTCCGCAGCGCGAAGCCTTTCAGCCCGGCCTTGTAGATAAAGGCAACGGAGTCCTCGTCCGTCTTGGCAATCGCCTCCTGACGGAGCAGGTTCGAACCCTTGTAAACGGTAAATTGCAACGTGCCGGAGAAGAGGCCTAAGCTCAGTCCATTGAAGGAGATGCTTTCGCGCGCTCCATCGCTGACCACAGTACAGGCATCCGACTTGTAGCTAACCGATCCGCGACGGATTTCGTCCTCTTTACGTGGCAGGTCCGTGGTGTCGCCTCCACCTGGCACCTGCAGGGGCGCGTCCCAGAACGTATTCCATTTCCTTATGTTTTCCTGTTCCGGCGTATCCACACCCTGCTGTTTGATCATCTCCAGCTGTGTATGCGAGATGCGCCGCCTTCCCGTTGTCACCTGGAAGTCGGGCAGCAGATCCTTACCTAGTACGACCCACTGGCCACCAGCCGCCCGCGCCGCGAGTTCCTGCACGATCGGCTGGCCATCGCGAATGGTGAACTGTGCCCTGAGCTGTTGCCCCGATTCGCCCGACCAGGTCAGGGTCGCGGCGCTCCCGTTGGCTTCGGTTTTCAATCCCTCCACCGACTTGTATCCTTGGAGGTTACAGTTCAACGTCTCACCTGCGGCTTCGGCAGAAATCAACGCCAAACACAACAGCAGTCCACGAACCTTCATCCGATTCCTCCCTGCCACTTGATTCTTCTTCCGGGCCCGCCATCGGTTGAGCGTCTCGCAAGCAAACCAAGACGAAGGAAAGCCCTTTTTTCCCGCTGTCCTTGTTAGCTGAACTGGCTCGGGATTGAAAGCATAAACAGGTGAGACACCTGTCTGTGACTCGTTACATGAAACAAAACAAAAGAGTTAGCGTTTTCGCTCTAAGATTGTCAATGGCTGGGCGCCAAGGTTATAGAATTGACAGTGATTAACGGGACATGATATCCCCGCTCTCATGCTTATTGTCGAAGACAAAGCATTGCAGTCGCAGGTCGAGCGAATCCTGCATAGTGATGAGTTTCGGACTTCAGAAGTTCTGCGCCGCCTGTTTAAGTTTCTCGCGGAAAAAACGGTCGCCGGCGAGGCTGATCATTTGAAGGAATACGCCGTCGCCATCGATGGCTTAGGCAAACATCCCTCCTACGATCCGCGACAAAACTCAGCAGTTCGTATACAGGTTGGTAGGCTCCGCCAAAAGCTGGCGGAATACTATCGCAACGAAGGCAAACACGATGACATCGTTGTCGATTTGCCGAAGGGACGGTTCAAGCTAACCTACGAACAACGATGTACTACCGTCGAGCTTCCGGCTCCTCCGCCGCCGCCTATAACTCCACCCCTTGAGATTGCGCCAACAAAGGCGACTCGGCCCCTGGGTCTTCTTCTCTGGGTGGGGCTCGCTCTTGCGATGGCACTCGTAGCCTTATACCTATGGCGCTCTTCGTCGAGCGAAGCAAGAACAGCTTCCTCGATACCCGGCTGGACACCCGAACTGCGGGAACTGTGGGGACCGTTAGTTGACTCCAAGCTACCGGTCATCCTGGCTATCGAAGATCCGCTGTTCATCGAACTCAAATCAGCGCCCGGAATCTATTATCGGGATCGGTCACTGAATCAATGGAAAGATGTGGTTGGCTCTCCCGCCGTTGCCGCTCTACGGACTGCCCTGAATCACGCCGACATAAAGCCGAGCCGTTACTACACAGCTTTCGGAGAGGTGGATGTCTCTTTCCTGTTGGGCAAGCTGCTGGGGTCGCGAGAGCGAAATTTCTGCATCCTTAAAACCAGCCAGCTCTCCTGGCGGCAGCTTGCCGACAACAACGTACTGTTCGTTGGCGTTCAGAATCTCTTCTTTGATGAGCAGTTGCATGGGATGCCGCTGGACCCGCAGTTCGTCCCGGTCGAGGAAGGGATCCGCAATGTACATCCGAAAGCGGGCGAGCCGGCGATGTTTAAAGACCAATACTCGACCGCGCCTGCGGAAGAGGGTATCGCTTATGCGCTGGTAACCCACCTGCCAGGGCCTCTGCGTAGCAACGATGTTCTTAGCTTTACCAGTAGCCGATCGGCAGGTTATGTGGCCGCCGTCCAGTGGTTCACTGATCCTAGCCTCGCCCGCGTGCTGTTCGCTGACTTAAAACAGTCATTGGGCGAGAAAATGCCGCGCTACTATCAGGTGCTGCTCAAGGTTAAGTTTCGAGACGACGTCCCGACCGAGACAACCTACGTATTGAGCCGCGAGTTGCGCTGAGCCATCCGGCCGCGAGTTCGCTCCGTCGCTCTATATTAGATAGACACACCTGCGTCCGCGCCTCTGATCAACCCTCCATGTCACTTCATTGGTTGCAAACCCAGCTGTAACATCTCGCCCGAGATCCGACCTGACAAGTGACTAACAGGTTTTTCACCCTCTCGCAGGAGTCAGGGAGCAGGTTTTTGGTTATGATCTTGCGGATTTCGCATATCAGTTCTGTCCTCTTCCCGGAAGGGATGGGCCGGTAAGCAGGTGTGCCGTAAGTTCGAGGTGCAATGATGGCAGGGAGGGAAGCGCCTCCAACCGGGGCAATCGATGTGGTGCAAATTCCCGAGGGCGGCCATCGCGCCGCGGTGGTGGCCGGATTCTCCGGTTGGCTGCTCGACGCCTTCGATTTCTTTCTGGTGACTTTTTGCTTAACCGCAATCGCCAGGGATTTTCACAAGTCCGACGCGCAGATCGCCCTGGTGATCACGATGACGTTGGCCTTCCGTCCCGTGGGCGGATTCGTCTTCGGAATTTTGGCAGATCGCTATGGCCGGCGAAGGCCGTTAATGATCAACATCGGGTTTTTCGCCGTGGCCGAGATTCTCACCGGTCTGGCGCCAAGCTATACCATGCTGCTGATTGTGCGGGCGCTCTTTGGCGTCGTTATGGGGGGCCAGTGGGGAGTGGGCGCCTCGCTGGTCATGGAGAAAGCCCCCGCAGGTCGCCGAGGCATGCTTTCCGGCCTCCTCCAGGAGGGTTATGCCGCGGGGAATGTACTGGCGGCACTAAGTTTCTTTCTCCTATACGGGCGCCTCGGGTGGCGCCCGCTTTTTTTCCTGGGCAGCCTGCCTGCGCTTCTGCTGGTATTGCTGATCCGTTTTCGGGTAAAGGAATCCGAGGTGTGGAAAAGGAGCAAGAGTCAAAGCTGGGGTGAGCATGCGCGCGAAGTGTTTTCGCACTGGAAGTTGTTCCTCTATTTGCTCGCTTTCATGACCATGATGCTTTTCGCCTCCCATGGCACCCAGGACATGTATCCCACCTTTCTGCAGCGACAGTGGCATTACAGTCCGATGCGACGCTCGGCGATTACAGCCTTCTCCGGCGTCGGAGCCATCATTGGAGGCATCATCGTGGGGCATCTTTCCGACCGATGGGGCCGCCGCAGGGCCATTATCACGGCCTTCGTGTTGGGCATCCTTCTGATTCCCCTCTGGGCCTTTGCACCCAACCAGACACTGCTGGTTGCAGGTGCTTTCCTAATGCAATTCATGGTGCAGGGTGCCTGGGGCGTTATTCCAGCGCATCTGGCAGAACTCTCACCCAACTCAGTGCGCGCGTTCCTGCCGGGATTCGCCTATCAAAGCGCCGGCGTGCTTGCCAGCTCAGTGGTCTATATTGAGGCTACTTACGCGCAGAAGACGAGTTACGCAACCGCAATGGCACTCACAGCAATCAGCGTGTTTGCGCTGGCATCGATCATGGCGGCTTTGGGCCGGGAACGGCGCGGCCATCACTTCGGCTCATGAGTCGACGTAGAAAAAGGGATGCAGATGAAGATCGAATCAAGAATGTTTGTCACCGCCTTGATCGTGGCGGCTTCGGTGTTTCCTGCCTTACCAGCTGGCGCGACTGCATCCTTTTGCACGCTGGATGAGTACAAGGCATCGACCGGCCTTACGGCGGCGAACGAGGCGAATTCATTGCTTGTTACCTGGGAGGGGCGTAAAGGCCAGGAAGCCCGGCTTCGATTTACGATCGTCGACGGAACGCCGACCATTCAAGATATCTCCGTCCGCCACCAGGGCGGTGCCTGGACCACACTTGCCAGTAGAGTCACGCCCGAATTTCGCGTAACCACCGGCCGCCGCCGGCTGGATCAGGAAGCCTATCCGGCATTAAAAATTGCCCTGAAGGGCGAGATAACGCAGGCGGTACTCGACCACTATAAGTGGGATGCATTTTGGGATGCGCCGCTGCGCATTCCAGGCGATGAGATCGCTCATGGCGATTCAACTCCTCCGCCGGCTGGCATTCCAGGCACAAACCAACTTCCTTTGCCACGCACCGAAGCCGAAGTCACTCACGCGACCGCCACGTACAAGGTTTCCGGTTGCGCGGTGAAGACGGACGGCGAGCGGCTGGAGATCAGTTTTCCCGGCGTAAAGATGGGTACCTTCTCAGGACGGTTACAATACACCGTCTATAAGGGAACCGGTCTGCTGCGCCAGGAAGTAGTTGCCACGACCAGCGATGATGACATTGCCTATAAATACGACGCGGGCTTGAAGGGGCTTGCGATCAACCCATCGTCAAAGCTGGTTTGGCGTGACACCGCATACATGTGGCAGGACTACCAGTTCGGAAGCCCCACAAACCACAAGCCGGCAACGGTTCGCGCGGCAAATCGCGTATTGGCGGCGCAGAGTGAAGCCGGCGCGATCGCAACTTTTCCCCCACCGCATAATTTCTTCTGGACCCGCGAAATCTCCGTGAACCTTGGGTATACGTGGTATCGCAAAGACAGCGATACGTCGTTTTCCTTTGGGGTGCGCGAAGCCGACAGCGAAGCGGATCCAGCCTATGCCGGGCGGGGCCCGGAAGACAGACGGCAGAATTTTGCGCTCTACAATGCGCGGCCAGGAACCGAGCAGCGCATGCCGGTGTATTTCGAGATTGGCGCGGAGCCGGGACAGGCCACGATTGAAGCAGCCCTGGCTTATACACGAAATGATCACTACCAGGCGCTCCCGGGCTATTGGATTATGGCCCGTCACTTCCACACCAGCCCGATTCCAAGGTTGCTGGGGCTCGGCGGGCTGGATACGGTGCTCCCCGACTACGAGTTAGCGCGTGCCACGGGCATCAATATCTTCGGCCCGGTCGGGGCGGGAGGCCTGCAGCCAACCGGAAGCACGCGCATTGGGCCGCGGCAAAATCCCACCGGACCCAATGCTCCACCGGTACTCCTTCCAGGACGCAATATGTCCGAAGCAGATCGCCTCAAAATGCAATCCCTCTACTACCAGATGGCCCGGGTGCAATCGAGAAAAGATTTCCTGGTCATGCCCAATGAGGAACTTTTCAACTACCCGCTGCCCGCGCACAACGATTTGCTGATCTCGCATCCCACCTACTGGGTCGACGAGCGCAAACCTGGCGAACCCTTTGTGGAGGACAACCCAACCTACGGCAAGGTCTACCACATCGGGAGCCCGGTAGATCTGATGGAAATGGCACACCAGGAGGACATGTTCCTGATGATGCCGCATCCCGACACCAAGGGGTCCGCCGGATACCCGGCGGCCTTCAAAGATCAGGATTATTTCAAGGATGCACGCTACGGCGGAATTGGCTTCCGCTGGGGCATGGGAGTTGACCGCTCGGAAAAGCGGCTATCGGACTATCGTTGCATGCCGCTCTTTGACGAGATGAATAATTGGGTTGCCGATCTGCCTACATCGCCGAAATATATGGATGCAATCACGGAGACGTATGAGCAGGGACCAGGAGATGATTTCTACGCGAACAATCCGGTCAGCTACATCAAGGTAGAAGGTCAACCGGGCATCGATAACTGGAAGCCGGTGATCGACGCCATGATGAAGGGCAACTACTTCGTGACCTCAGGGGAAGTATTGATTCCCGCTTACTCGGTCGAGGGCACAGGCAGCACACGGACGATTTCGGCTGATGTGGAATGGACATTCCCCCTGGAGTTTGCCGAGGTGGTGTGGGGTGATGGGCAAAAGACCGACCGTCAGATCATTTCGGTTACCGACCTTCCCGCGTTCGGCAAGCACCAATTCCGGATTCCGTTCGATGCGGCAGGCAAGAAGTGGGTGCGCTTTGCGGTATGGGATTCGGCCGGAAATGGGGCATTCGTCCAACCGATTAAGCTTAACGGGCCAAATACAACCGCAAGAAACCTGAACTGATTTCCGCTTCGAAGCTGCTGCTGGCCGACGCTAAAAATAGAGCTTGGACGCAAATTGGACCAGCCGCGGATTGGTTCCGGGAGCTGTGCTGGTGACGACCCCAAAGTCAGAGTTGCTGTTGGTACAGCACGTCGTATCAGGGGGCGCAAACTGAGTGCGGTTGAGCAGATTGAAAAACTCAACCCGGAATTCAAATCCTGCACGATCTTCCCGCCCTAGCGAAAACTTCTTGAATATTGCGACGTCAAGGTTGCTGACTCCATCGGAGCGCAGCGTCGGATCCACTCGCGACTCGCTCCCGAAAACGAAGTTGGCGGGAGCAGCGAAGCAGTCTCGATTGAACCAGCCGTCGAGCCGGACAAGTTTGCCGGCAGGGCGGGACTTTTCGCAGGGAGACAACACATTCGGCCGCGATCCGGCTCCAAATAGTGTCACGTCGTTTGCCTGACCATTGCTGAACACGAGCGGGAATCCCCTTTGAAAGGTGGCGACACCGTCGACACCCCAGCCGCCGACAATTTGGTTCATGCCGGTGCTTATGTGGGCGAGATAGTCCTTGCCTTGCCCGAATGGGAGGTCTAATACGTAGCTGAGCACCAGACGCTGCGGTACATCCTGCGAGGATAGAGAGCGCTCCCCACCCAGGTTGTCGTTATCCTGAATTGCCCCCACGCGTGTCTCCAGCCATGACGTGAGGGTATCTGTGTTGCTGATCAACTTGGCATTCGTGTAAGACAGCAACGCAGATCCGCTCGCCGAGAAACGCTTTTGTAGCGTGAGCTGCAACGAGTGATAAATGCTGTCGAAGGAGCCCTGTCCTGCGAGTTCGACCCCGGTGTATTGGGGATAGGGCCTTAGGAGTTGTCCTGCTGTGGTGACTGGCGCGGTCAGTGCTAAAGCCTTGCCGCCAACAAAAAAAGGATTGGGCACCAGATGTAACAGAGTTACAGCCGCCGGACCCCCTGCCGCGTATTCCTGAGCCGCCCGGGAGAGAAGCGAGTCGGAGATCTGGTCGATCTGTTGTGAGTACTGGCTCAGATGAGTTCCCTTAGATCCCACATAGGCGACAGCAAACGAGAAGTCTGCAGGGAGCTGCCGCTCGAAGCTTAGGCTCCACTGCTGCATATAGCCTTCCGGATGATTCCTTCGATCCACCTCCGTGATCGACTGCACCACTTGAGTCAGAAACTGTTGTGTTCCCTCAGTTCCGAGAGTTCTGCCCGGTGGTGGAGAGATGCCATCTGGAAATGGAAGAGCAATGGAGTTGTAGGGATGAATTCCATCAATGGTGCCCGTATAAGTCGTACTCGCGGCATTTACCATGTCGTTGTTTGGATTCAGGGAGAAGGAGACGTAGTTTGGTATCCAGAAGATCCCGTAGCCACTGCGAATGATGGTCTTCGGTGTCCAGCTATACGCAATTCCCACCCGCGGCGCCAGGTTGTTCTTGGCCAGGGGAAGATTATTACGTGCGCCTGGTGTAACCAAAAAGGCGTCGCCCATCACGGTTGGCATTCCCGCCGGAAGAAACTGATTGATGTAACTTTTTGCGCTGGAGTCAAAGTAGGAAAGCCGATTAAAACGTTCCGACCACGGCCCTTGTAATTCATAGCGCAAACCGAGATTCACCGCCATGGTGTTTGTCGTGTGCCAGACATCGTTGAAATAAAGGGCTCTATATACCTGCTTCCCCGCTGTAAATGCAGGTACAACCGCTTGGGCCGAGAAGTGATTCTCGACATTGGCGTAGTTATCGGCGTAGCCAAGCAGAAAATCGGCAAAAGAGAATCCGGTAAAGCAGGACTCTCCGGTCCTGCAAAAGTCGAAAGCTCCGCTCGCCACGTTGGTTTGCGCGTAATCGTCATAACTGAACTCGATCTGACCTCCAAAGTGATACAAATGGCGGCCACGGACCAAGGTAATTCCGGGGGCAAGATTGTACTGTGTATCGTTATCTCGAATATAGCTTTGACCCTGCGTACACATAATTTCATCGGCAAAGCTGGCAACACACGGTGTGGGTGGTGTACGCATAGCAGAAGGAATGACGGCGTTGTAGCTGGCCGGCCATCCGATGGAAGCAAGATCAAACCCGGCATTGGTCGGAGAACGCTTGTATATGAAATAGCTGCCGCTCGCGTTCACGTCAAAGATTGTCATCGAGCTGATGCTATGGCTGTATCCCATGGCCAGGGCGTAGCTTGCGTATTTTTCGAGACAACGGTCCTGGCACAGTCCGTTTTGTAAAGGATCGACAGGTAAATCCACCACATTCCAGTAGCTGAAGCGAAGAAAGAGCCGTTGTTTGCTAGTGAGGTCCTGGTCGACTCGCCCGACAACCTGGTTCTGGTCTCCTCCCGTTCTGGCAAGGGTATTGAGGTTGTTGAAAGTACCCGCCGGAGTG
>JBEKNJ010000012.1:0-152666 GCA_049522955.1 Acidobacteriaceae bacterium | reverse complement strand
TTACCCAGGGATTCCTGGTCGGTCAGTTTCACATACTGTAAGGTCGCAGGAATCACCATGCCGGGCGCGTCGCTGGCGGCTTGCCCATGAAGTCCACCGGGTAGCATATTGAGCGCGGCGACCTGGGCTCCTGCGTGGCTGGGGTCGACCGTGGTGCAACTAACCGTTTGCGCCGTGGGAACGCCATCCTTCAAGCCCGTACTCCCGCACCATACTGGCTTCTGGCTGGAGGGCCCGTCCCACGCCATGTTGTAAATCTCGGTGGTGGGGCGAAGATTCTTACCCGGGTTGCGATGACAGTTCAGGCACCACTCCATCTGCAGCGTGTTCTGCTCATACATCAGCGGCATCAGGTCGACGCGCCCATGGCAGGAGGAGCAGCCGATCCCCTTGTTCACGTGAATTTCATGGTTGAAGTAAACGTAGTCCGGCAAATCGTGGATCTTGACCCACGGGATGGATTCGCCCGTCGCCCAGCTGGTCCGGACCGGCTGCAGCAATCCTGCGTTGGTCCAGATCTGCGCATGGCAATTCATGCATGTCTTGGTGGGCGGAATGCCCGCGTAGCTCGACTTCTCGACCGACGTGTGACAGTACTGGCACTGGAGGCCCAGCCCCATGACGTGATGCTTATGGCTGAACGGCACCGGCTGTTCGGCGCGTTGCCCCTGCTTGGTTACCCATGGAGAACCCTGCAATTGATCGAGGGTGACTCCCAGGGCGATGACAATCAACCCTGTCAGGACCAGGCTCGCGCGGGCAAGCGCGTTGGCACTCCGGTCAAAAATCTGCGCCATTGGATGAGTCCCTGCTTCCTCGGATTCCGTGGTGTAAAGAAAGGTTCGGCGACGACTCTATGCGAATTGATCCAGGACGATGACCGCGAGGGTGACCTCCCCGCATCATGCTTGGAAAGTTGAATATAGCAGCAAACCGGAGGGGGTAGGCAACTCCCGGAGGGGGCGGACAATATTTATGACGGCAGTAAAAGCGTCATTACGGAACGGAAGCTATGCGCAACTGCGAGGGCTTGGGCCTGTTTGCATCTCCGGTACGCGCACCAAAGTTAAAATGCGTTCATGAATAGTGGCCTTCGCCCGGTTCGCTACGATGTGGTACTTGCGCTGCAACAGTTGGCGGTCGCGGACGCCAGGCTAGGCGTGCTGATCGAACGGATCGGCCCTTTTAAGCTACGGGTAAAAAGCACTCACTCTCCCTTCGAAGCTCTGCTCGAGGCGATTCTGTACCAGCAATTGCACGCCAATGCTGCGCGCGCCATTCTGGGACGGTTACTGTCGTTATTTGGCGATCTGCATCCGCAGCCGGAACAGCTGCTGGCTGTGCCGGACGAGATGCTGCGCGCCGCCGGCCTTTCACAGGGCAAGCTTCTCTCTCTACGCGATCTTGCCGCCAAGACTCTGGATGGCACGGTGCCCCCGTTGGCCACCATCCGGCGCTTATCCGACGCGGAGATTGTCGAGCGGCTGAGCCGGGTGCGCGGCATCGGCACCTGGACGGCGGAAATGTTGCTGATGTTCCGCCTGGGACGGCCGGATGTCTTTCCGGGTACCGATTATGGAATCCGTAAGGGTTATCTCGTGACCTTCGGCAAGGTGAAGGCGGGCAAGCCGATCAGCATCGATATGCTGCCCAAACCGGAGCAGATGGAGCGGCGGGCGGCGCGCTGGAAACCGTGGCGCTCGGTGGCCAGCTGGTACTTGTGGCGCGCGGCTGAGCTGCCACCGGGCAGCCTGGGGAAAATGTGACCTTCGGCGCTCGAAAAACATCTCCAGAACGGACCCGTTGAACTGCAGATCCCTCCACTTCGCTACCCCGGATTTCCTGTGGAGTTTGCTGGGGTTTCTGCTTTGTATCAGCGCAGAAACCCCAGGGTAGCGAAGCCGAGGGATCTGTGGTTCAGCGGACCTCTCCTGGAAATGCTTTCCGCCAGGAATCCCCACTTTGGGATCACTTCTACTTCTTTGGCCGGAGGCGGTCTCCGCAGCAGCTATCATGTTTTCATGTCCGATCAGTTCCCTCCCGCGGAGCGTTACATCTGCATCCACGGTCATTTTTATCAGCCGCCGCGAGAAAATCCCTGGCTCGAAACGGTGGAGACCGAGGATTCGGCGGCACCCTACCACGATTGGAACGAGCGCATCACGGCGGAATGCTACGCACCCAATGGCGCCTCGCGCATCGTCAATGGCGAGAACCAGATCATCCGCATCATGAACAACTATTCGCGCATCAGCTTCAACTTCGGGCCGACCCTGCTCTCCTGGCTGGAAGAGAATGCGCCCCGAACCTACCGCATGATCCGCGATGCCGACCGGCAAAGCATGCTGCGCTACGGCGGGCATGGCTCGGCAATGGCCCAAGTCTACAACCACGTCATTATGCCCCTAGCCAACACCCGCGACCGGATGACCCAGATCCGCTGGGGCATCGCCGACTTCCAGCATCGCTTCGGACGCGCCCCCGAAGGCATGTGGCTTTCGGAAACCGCGGTGGATACCGAAACGCTGGATCTGTTGGCGCAAAACGGCATCCGGTTCACGGTTCTTGCGCCCCACCAGTGCGCCCGGGTTCGCGAGCGCGCGGAGAGCACCTTGCAGCCCGTTCTCGACCTCTTGGATGGCGCCGTCGCGCGCTGGACCGAGACTCCCGACGCTTCGGTCCATCCCAACCATCCCTACCTGGTTCGGCTGAAGGAGGGACGAAGCATTACCGTCTTTTTCTACAACGGCCCCCAATCGCGCGCGATCGCCTTCGAAGGCGTTCTCAATAACGGCGAAAATTTCGCCTGGCGCCTGGCTCGTGGCTTCGACCCCAGTGACCCTGCTCCGCAAATTGTGCATGTTGCTACCGACGGCGAGAGTTACGGCCATCACCATCGCCACGGAGAGATGGCTCTTTCCTATGCCTTGCGGTTTACCGAGGACAAGAAGCTTGCGCAGTGGATCAACTACGGTCAATTTCTCGCCCAATTCCCTCCCACGTGGGAGGCGGAAATTGTGGAGAATACCTCGTGGAGTTGCGCCCACGGGATCGAGCGCTGGCGTTCCGACTGCGGCTGCAACGGCGGACGCGGAGGGTGGAATCAGCGTTGGCGCGCACCGCTGCGTGCCGCGCTGGACTGGCTCCGCGACACCGTTACGCCGCTCAGCGAAAAGACGGCCAGCGGCCTGCTGAAGGATGTCTGGGTTGCTCGCGACGCCTACATCTCGGTCATCCTCGCTGGAGGAACCAGTGGAGCGGAAGAGGCGATCGAGCAGTTCTTCGCTGCCCACGCGGTGCGCCCACTCTCGCCTGAGGAACGATCGCTGGTGCTCAAGATGATGGAGATGCAGCGCCACACGCAACTGATGTACACCAGCTGTGGCTGGTTTTTTGACGACATCTCAGGGATCGAGACCGTTCAGGTGATGGCTTATGCGGCGCGCGCGCTACGTCTGGCCGCCGACATCTTCGGCCTCAATCGCGCTTTATTCGAATGGCAGTTTATTGAGCGGCTGCGCCATGCCAAGAGCAATAGCCCGCAGTGGAAGGACGGCGGGGATATCTACAAGCGCCTGGTCAAACCACAGGAAGTCAATCTGGAGCAAGTGGCGGCGCACTATGCCATCTCGTCTGTTTTCGGCAGTTATCCTGACGAGGCTGTTCTCTTCTGCTACACCATCCGTCGTCTCGACTATGAGAATGTGACCTCGGGACGCGCTCGGCTCGCCATCGGCCGGTGCCGCATCAGCTCCAACATGACCGAGGAGACGGAGGAGGTTTGCTTTGCCGCGCTTCATTTCGGGGATCACAACGTGACCGCGGCCGTGGAACGCTCTACCCCGCAGGATCTGACTGCCTTCGACGACCTTAAACAGAAATGCAGCGCCGCCGTCACCCAGGCAAATCTACCCGAAGTGGTGCGCCTGATCGATAGCTTCTTTGGCGGCAGCCCTTACTCCCTGGCTTCCCTCTTCAAGGATGACCAGCGACGCATTCTGCGCTTCATCCTGAACTCAACTCTGAGCGAGGTCGAAGACAGCCTGGTCAAAATTTACGAGGAGCATGCATCGCTGCTCCACTTTCTCAATGCGTCCGGTCTTCCCAAACCACCTGCCCTCACCATGGCCGCGGGTTTCGCGATCAATGCCGGATTGCGGCGTGCGCTCGAAGAGGAGCCCATCGACCTGGCGCGAGTCCGCTCGCTGATTTCTCTCGCCAAGTCTGACGGAGTGGTCCTGGAAAGCCACGCATTGCGCTACCTGACAGATCAGCACATGAAGCGAGCCATGGTACGTCTCCAGGCCAAGCCGCTGGAACCGGAGAGCCTCGAACACGCGCTCACCCTGGCGCGCACCTTGCGCGAGCTACCGTTCGAGCTCAACTTATGGCAGGCACAGAACATCTGGTACGACACGCTGACCAAGTCCAATCGCTTTTTGCTGGGAGTGGAAGCTTCGACCGCAGAGCGCTGGCGGGAGAATTTTCTCGAACTAGGGCGCCAGCTGTCGATTGCCGTGGAGCAATTAGTAGTGGAAGAGGGGTCGCTGGCCGGCCGGGGGATGAATGCCTCGCTGGAACCCGAGGGGCTGGCGCTCAAGGCGATGGCGCCCTAGCTTCGCCAGCGGAGGGTGACCGGACCGTCCATCGGGTGCTGCATAGCCCGGCCGCTCTCATCGGCTTCGAGCCGGGCCCGCTTCAACGCGAAATACCACTTCGCCGGACGATCGGCGTCGTCAATCAGCATGAGGGCGGGATTGAACTTGAGCCCTTCCGCCTGCTGCACCATGGTTAACTGGTCCTGACGAACAAAGCGCTCGCCAAAGAACCTGGCCACTGCAGTCACAAAGGGAACTCCGTAGAAGACGTTCCAGGCGCCATACACATCGATGCGGGAATTGCCCGGGGTGGTAGGGGTTACGGTGGTGAGACTGGCAAACCATTTGTTTCCGCAACGCAAGGTTTCGTAACGCCGGTTGGGGAGCACAAAGTCGATCGTAGTCTCGATCGGCTCGCCGTAGACACCCAGCAACTTGTACGGGGCGCTGTTGGCCGAGGGAGTATGGGCCGACATGCGGAAGCCTTGGGGAATCGGCTCGAAGTGCTTCTCTTTTTCGTGAATGCTGTGCCTGGACCGCCACCACCACGCCTGGTGCACGAACGGCCCGTGCGCCGGATCCATCAATCCGATGATGCCGTGGTCGATGTTGCAAGGCAGATCGGCAGTCAGATGCGCGCTGCGATGCCGGGCACTGAACTTCGGCAATTCCGGCACCGGTGGCAATGCATCCCGGGCCTCCATGCGTACCCGGCCGCTGCCTGGCTTGGGGATGTAGACCCAGGCGTAGCCGTCTCGCTCGTGACAGGGGAACGCGGTGGCATAGATGCGCCGGGGGTGGGTATCCTGGCTGGTCAACGAAGGAATCTCCATGCACTGGCCGGATTCCGGTTCGAACACCCATCCGTGGTATTTGCAGGTAACCGCGCTGCCATCGAACCATCCGCAGGAGAGCGGAATGCCACGATGGGGGCAGCTGTCGCGCATGGCGAAGATGCTGCCGTCCTCTTTGCGCCCCAGCACCAGCGGGATACCCAGAAGCATGGCGGTGGCCATCTTTCGCCCCCGTAGCTGGGCACTGCGCAAGGCCGGATACCAGTCGTTATAGATCAGGGACGTGTCTGGCCCCAACAAATCGCTCGCCGGAAAAAATGCCGGTCCTCTTCCCGCTGCTGTGTCAGGTGCCATCGCTCGCAAAGGCCTGCACTTACTATAGCTCCACGGTAACATTCGAGGATGGCACGAACCCCTGCTGTCCGATGTCGGAGGAGATACAAATTTCACTTCCCGCTTTGGAGCCTGCCATCGCTGCATATTTCACGCGCCGTTCGCGGAAAATAATCTTCACGCTTACCGGTCTCTGGCTGCTGCTCTACGGAAGTTTCACGCTTTTCCGTCCACCGCTGCTGGATGATGCCGACTCGGTGCATGCCGAAGTCGCGCGGGAAATGGTTGTGCGGCATGACTGGATTACGCTTTACGCCAATGGCATTCGCTACCTGGAAAAGGCTCCCCTCATGTATTGGAGCATCGCGGCGAGCTTCACCGTTTTTGGGCCCGAGGATTGGGCCGCTCGTCTTCCCCTCGCAATCTATGCACTCGCTCTTTTCCTGACGATCTTCTGGAGCGGCCCTCGCTTCTTCAACTCCGCCATCGCCGGCTTCTATGCGGCACTGATACTCCTGACCTCGTTTGGCATTTTCATTTACACGCACATCATCCTTCCCGATGTGATTGTTTGCCTGTGGCTCAGCGTCGCCATGCTGCTGTTCTGGATCTCACTCCAACACCAACAGCCGTCGCGCGCGACTGCGTGGGGTTTCGCCGCGGCTTGTGCCCTCAATGTACTCACCAAAGGGCTCATCGGAATCGTCTTTCCCCTTGGCATTGTCTTTCTCTTTCTGTGGCTCAACCGGAATCTGGGACACCTGCGACGCTGGCATCCTTTTTCCAGCCTGTTGGTGTTCCTGGCGATCGCGGTGCCCTGGCATATCGCGGCAGGAATCAGAAATCCGTCGCAGGGACACCCCCTCGGCGTCACACCTACCCCAGGAAACGTGCATGGATTCTTTTGGTTCTATTTCATCAACGAACAGGTGCTTCGCTATCTCAACCGGCGGGTTCCGCGAGACTACGACACCGTGCCGTTGCTGCTCTTCTGGGGCCTGCTCGCGGTCTGGCTGATGCCGTGGACCGCCTTTGTGTTCAGGGCGATCGTGCCGGTACGCATGAGGTCGTCGCTGCGCCGCGTCAATCTGCCCCGGCACGACCAGGCGTGGAACCTGCTGGGCATTTGGGCCGCGTTCGTTATGATCTTCTTCAGCTTCTCCACCCGCCAGGAATACTATGCGCTGCCCGCGTTGCCACCTATCGCACTGATGATCGGTGGCTGGTTGGGCCGAGAAGAAAAATGCTCTGCCCGCGACCCACGCCGCATCGCCGGACGGCGCATCGCCATTGTTCTCTTTCTGCTGGGTGCGATGGGGTCCATCCTTGCAGCGTACCTGGCGATACGCGGCCGCCCGCTTGCACCGGGCTCAGATATTTCCATTCTGTTGACACAAAATCCGGGTGACTACGCGCTTTCGCTGGGCCACTTTCTCGACCTGAGCACGAAGGCCATGGGCGCCTTCCGTCTGCCACTCATCCTGACTGCGGTTGCGCTGGCAGTAGGGACGTTTGCCAACTTGATCCTGCGCTCCGTCAATTTGATCCGGATAGGAAATTACGCGCTTGCCATTATGATGGTCTTCTTTCTGATCGCGGCGCATATGGCGTTGGTCACGTTCTCCCCGGTGCTTTCTTCAAAGACTTTGGCCGACGCGATTGGTCCACGGCTGCAGAGCGGCGACGTCGTGGAGATCAACGGCGAGTACGAAGCGGGCTCGACGCTGGGCTTCTATCTGCGAAGGCAAGTCCGCATTCTCAATGGACGTTCTTCCAACCTCTGGTACGGCTCATTCTTTGACGATGCGCCACGAATCTTCGATGACGATGCGTCGTTCCGGCAGCTTTGGAGCGGGCCTCGGCGCATCTTTTTGTGGACCCCGCAGGACCAGGTTCCCGCGTTGCCGGGACCGGCGTACACGATCGCGCAGAGTGGCGGGAAAGAGATTCTCAGTAATCAGCGTTAAGGGAAAACACAAAAGAAACCGCAGATCTCTCCACTACGCTACGCTCCGGTCGAGATGACAATTCATCTTGAAAACGATACTTAGCGTTCCCAAACAAACTTGTCATCTCGACCGGAGTGTAGCGTAGTGGAGAGATCTGCGGTTTCTTTTGTGCAAGGACAGAGGCCTAGACGGCCGTGAGGCGGCTCATCTTGCCATCCTTCAGCGAGAAGTGCTGGCCGCGCCAGGCGACGGTATTTCCGGCGAAGCTCCAGATCCAGATACCCAGCGCCACTATGTCGCGGGGGGCCAGCAGAAAAAGATCACGCAGCACCTGGCGATCCCCCAGAACGCCCACACCGACTGCTAAGGCCAAGGCCACCCGCGCCAATAAGGTCAGGCTAAGCAACGCGATACTACTGAGACTCGCCCCGGAAGCGATCAGGTTGAAAAGCGCCCAAGGCAATCCGTAGGTGAAGACCATGCCGGTGTAGCCGAGCTTTCTTGAATCGCGGGTGCTGCGGCTCCAGCGAATCTGGTGGGCCAGAAATTGGCTGAAGCGATACGGCGGCAAGAAGGTCTCGACCACCTCGCCGCTTAAAGCAACTTCAAAACCGCTGCGCCAAACGCGCGCTCCCAGTTCGTAATCGTCCGCCAGGTAGTCAACCAGCGGCTCCAGACCGCCAATAGCCAGCAGGGCTTCGCGTGACACTGCCAGAGTGGATCCCAGGCCAAAGCGTATTCCGTCTTCGATTTGCCTCGCAGCCAGCACCCCGGCGATAAAGTCGGTGGCGATCCCCAACGCCTCCATCCGCGAGCCAAGCGTGTGGTGCGCGTGCCCCCGGTAGAGCGCCGTGACCAGGCCCACACGACCGCCCCGGTGCCTGGGGAGATGGAAACAGCCCATGATCCGCCGCAGATACTGGGGGGAAACCTTAATGTCGCTGTCGTTGATCAAAATGTAGTCGTACTGCGCGCTGCCCAGCATCTGCACCAGGTTACTCACCTTGCCGTTGGCGCCGAGCACCTCCGGGCACAACACCAGGCGAATGGTTCGCTGAGGGAACTCCGCCTGAAGCTTCTCGATGGCCGCCACGGCCGGATCCGCCCTGCTGCTCACACCGAAGAGGATTTCGTACGGACCCTGATACTGCTGCACGCAGTGGCTCGCGAAGCTGGCATACATCTCGGGATCGAGACCCTTCACCGGCTTGAGGATGCTTAATCCCGGCTGAAAATCAGGCAGGGGCCGGCGTAGTTGATGCTGAAAGGCGCGCGCGCTCCATAGCGCCAGCAGGTAATAACCCAGGCCGGCCAGGCTGAGAATGGTGGTAACGGTAGCGACTACGATCGGCAACATGGGAACGACTTTAGTTTAAGCGGTTTCCCGATAACTCGCGAAACCCTCAAGCAGACTGTCCATCTACTCGTAACGCAGGGCAACAATTGGATCGAGGGAGGCTGCCTTCCACGCGGGATAGATACCAAAGAGAAGACCGATGGCACAGGAGACGACAAAGGCGGTCGCAGACCAGGCCACTGACATTTCGGCCGGCAGCACCGTGCCCAGGGCCAGCTTGAGTATGAGGGTAAGCAAACCGCCTACCAGGATGCCGATCACTCCTCCCAAAGCACAAAGGGCGACGGCTTCGAGGGTGAATTGAAACATGATGTTTTTCCGGGTCGCACCCAGCGCCTTGCGGACGCCGATCTCCCGCGTTCGTTCCGTGACGCTTACCAGCATGATGTTCATCACGCCCACCCCGCCAACCATTAAACCCACACTGGCGACTCCGACCAGGAAGATGAACAGACCCCCGGTGAGCTGATTCCATAACACCAGCAGGGCGTCGGAGCTGAAGATGGCGAAATTGTCCGGTTGGTCGGAACGGACCTTGCGGCGGCGGCGAAGCAGCTCACGAATTTCGTCTTCGACTGCGATTTTGTTCTTGACGTCGTCGTACTTGACGCTGATCCAGTGGTCGAGGATCTCGGGATGAATCTTGTGAAAGGTCAAAGTCGGAAAATGAGCGGAGTTATCATCCGGATTTTTGCCCCCGCCAAAGATCTGCTTCTGGGGCGCGAAGACGCCGACCACGGTGAACAAGTCACCTTCGATCTGCACTTCCTTGCCTATCGCGGGATCGTTACCAAAGAGTTCCTGGGCCGTGTCCGAGCCCAGAACCACCACGTTGGCACCGCGCTGCGCTTCCTGCGCGGTAAAGTAGCGTCCCTGCGCAAAGTCGAGATCGTAGACATTCGGTTCGTCCTCCGACTCGCCTTGCAGAGTCGTGTTCTGTACCTTATGGCTCCCATACTTGACCGCAAAACTGCCCTGTGCGCCGTTAGGTCCACGATATTGCTGCGATGCATCGACCGCGACCACGTGGGGCAGAAGTTTCATAGCCTCCCCATCCTCATAGGTCAACTGCTTTCTGGCCAGCATCTCCGAAGTGGGCCGTGAGCCGAAGACAGGAAAGCGAAAGACCCAGTACACATTGGTTCCCAGCGACTTGATCAGGCCATTGACGTTGCCGGTCAGGCCGTTGATGACGGAGGAGATGAGAATTACGGTGGTGACCCCGATCATGATGCCAAGCATGGTCAGGCCGGAGCGCAGCTTGTTGGTGCGCAGGGTGTCCATGGCCATCCTGATGGCTTCATTTGTGTCTGCGAGCCTCATTGCGAATGCCTCTTCTACAGCTCCGAACGCAAGGCAACGATGGGATCAAGCAAGGAGGCCTTGCGTGCCGGGTAGACTCCGAAAAAAATACCAACCGCCGTGGCCACGAACAGGCCCAGGGCGACCGACCAGAGCTCGATTTCGGATGGGAAGCCGATGATCAGGGTAATGGCCTTCGCAAAAACCACCCCTGCAATGACGCCGATTAGGCCGCCTACCAAAGACATGGTGGCCGATTCGATCAGGAATTGCAGCAGCACATCGCTGCGCCGCGCGCCCAACGCCTTGCGCACCCCAATCTCCCGCGTTCGCTCGGTGACGCTCACCAGCATGATGTTCATGATCACGATGCCGCCGACCACGAGTGAGATAGCGGCGAGCGAAACAAACACGGCCGAAAAACTGGAGCTGATGCTCTGCCAGATGCCGACGAATGTGCTGTTGGTATCGGTGGAGAAACTGTCTTCCGCTCCGGGCAGGTCGTGGCGATGGGAACGCAGGATGGTGCGCACTTCACCTACCGCCAGTTCCAGCGGATCACCCACTCCGTGGGCGCGGGCGTAGATGGTGAGGCTGCGGTTGGATCCATAGCTGTTGAGAAACGTTGTCAGCGGCATCGCGACCCAGTCATCCTGGCTCTGCCCCAACGTCTTGCCCTTGCGTTCGCCGACACCAATCACGGTGTATTGGCTACCGTCGACCCGGATCTCTTTGCCGATCGGGTCGATCGACCCCATCTGGTTGTCGACAATGTCGGGGCCAATGATGGCCACCTTGCTGTTGTGCTCTTCATCGATGGGCACAAAACCCCGCCCGCGATCGATGTTCATGTTGTAGATGGGAGGCATGGTCCAGGTCCAGCCGCGGATACTGGTGTCGGTGCTGGAGTGGCTGTTGTACACCACCTTACCGGTGACGCTCGCCATGGCCCCGGTGCTGGCGCAATCTTTACACTTCGCGGCTACCTCGCGGTAATCGTCGATTTTGAGATCTTTGCGCTTTTGGTATTTGTTGAACTCGGCATCGGTGAAGACGACCGAAGGCTGTTTGGACGCGGTAAAGACATCCGCACCGTAACCGTACACTTTGGTGGCGACAAATTTGTTAGCCCCATTGACCAGCGTAATCACCATGATGACGGCGGCCACGCCGATCATCACCCCCATCAGGGTCAGTATCGATCGCAGCTTATTGGCCCAAAGGGACTGGAGCGCGATTTTGATTGCTTCGATGAATTCCATGATGGAGTGCGTAGTAGTACGAGTGTAGACGCATTACAGGTTCCAGCCGGGGGCAAAAAGCGGAGGCCCCGCACCTCGGTGAGAGCTGCGGGGCCGCGTTTGCAAGTGGGCCTGTAAGCCGAATTCTGTCGAGGACGATCATTCCTCTAGGCGGCGTATTGCTACGCCGCTCAAGCGACCTACCCGGAGGTTTCCCGCCGTCCCGGCGAACCGGGATCGGGACCCGGGTGAGCGCGCCGAGCCAGCACGCATCCGCGGCCCGGGTCTGGCCGTCGGATTCCCTCCCTATTTGGTCTTGCTCCGTGTGGGGTTTACCCTGCCACCGCCTTTACAGACGGCGCGGTGCGCTCTTACCGCACCTTTTCACCCTTACCCCGGGTGATTAGACCCGCGGCGGTATGTTCTCTGTGGCACTAGCCGTCTTTGAGCCTTGACGCTCAAATCCCGGACGTTATCCGGCACACTGCCCTGCGGAGTTCGGACTTTCCTCTCCCGAAGCGCGCGAGCGCTTCGGCAGCGACCGCCCGGCTCACCTGCAATGTCTATGCTAATCCATCTTGCGCAGTTTGTATCGACGTGTGCGCCGCCGCCACGATTGCCATTAGGGGACCGCATCGCGCAGAGCTTTCCCAGTTGATTTCGGCAAAGGTTTTTGCTTTGTATCAGGGCACGACTTTAGTCGTGCCGTAAAGGGCGCACGAAAAAGTAGGGCTTTAGCCCCTGCGCTCTCTTTCCATTGGAATTTCGTGCAAATTTTATGGCGGCAGGGGCTAAAAGCCCGAATCCTTCTGGACTGGTGACGGCACGACTGAAGTCATGCCTTGATACAAACCAAAAACCTTGTTGCCCACCCTAGGTTTTCGCGGCGGTGAGGGTCAGCGTAATTTGCGGCAGGGTTGGCGGTGTGGTCGTCAGGGCGCCGGTGGAGGACTGGGCCTGGACGGTGATGGTGTAGCTGCCGGCGGGGGTCCCCGGATTTCCTGGGGGGCCATGATTCAGGTAGTTGTATCGCTCGGAGCAGGCCGTCATTCCCATGGCTCCTGAAAACACCAGCATCACCAGCAGCAAGTTGCGCCAGGCCCGGCGCTTGGAGAGCCCCAGTCCCGCCAGGCCGAACATCGCCGGAAACACAAATGCATAACGCCGGATCCCGTTGTCGTCGCTGGCGTGCGCTGCGGTGAGAGGCGATGGCGTCTGGGTCTGGATTTGCATGACGCTGGTTCCAGGGGTACAGGTCTCGACTCCGCTCGCACTCGTGGTGCAGGCCGCAGGCACGTTCACCGGTGTAAACGTGCATGTCGCATTGATCGGCAGGCCGGTACAAGAAAGGGCGACATAGGCATTGAAGCCATTGACCGGCGTGACCGTGACCACACTGCTCACAAAGCCTCCCACGGCCGTAGAGAGCGAGGTGGGTGTGGCAGCGACGGTGAATCCTGCCACGGTCGATACATTGGCCTGCAAGGGCTCAATCCTGGAGGTCGAAGACTGATAGGCTGACTTGCCCTGGTAGATCGCAACCACCTGGTGGGTTCCCGCAGGGAGGATGTCGGTCTGCAGGGAGGCATTGCCTTCGCTATCCAAAAGTGCGGATCCAAGATCGGTTTCGCCGGAGCGAAAGTTCACCACGCCGGAAGGTGAGCCGGTTTGATCCGTGCTGACATGGGCAGTCAGAGTTGCCCGGGTGCGCGGACCCGCGTTATCTGTCACAACCGTGAGTGTGGTTTGGGTCGCCGCCGTATTTTCCGCTGTCGCCACCCCGGCTACCATGCCCAGAAACAACATGCACCAACCGATGGTGCGCCTCAGTTGCCCTACGTTCCACACCCTGCCCACGCTCAACCGCACATCCTTATGGATCTCTGACTTAAAGACTCATTGTATCCGGGGAAAGCACATCGCGTTACGATTTTGCCTCAGCGACCAGGCGCTCAGCCTCTGCGCGTAGCGGGGGATCATCCCCGAAACCGTTCAGCCAGGAAACTTCGGGCTCACGGCGAAACCAGGTGAGCTGGCGTTTAGCGTAATTGCGGTGACCCTGGCTCGCGGCAGCCACAGCTTGCTCCAGCGTGAAGCCTTCTTCAAGATACTGCGCCGCCTGGCGGTAGCCGAGTGAGGCCAACGCTGGCGGATGGCCGTAACTGGCGATCAGGTCCCGAGTCTCTTCAACCAATCCCTCGGCGAACATGGCACGCGCCCGGGCATTGATCCGCTCATACAGCAGTTGGCGTGGAGGATTGAGGCCGAGCCGCAGGACACGATAACCGGTCAGAGGCTCGTGCGCCGCTTTCCAGGCTTCGGACATAGGCCGAGACGCGGACAGCGTAACCTCGATGGCGCGTATGACCTTGGCAAGATCGTTGGGGTGAATGCGGACTGCCGACGCCGGATCAAGGCGTTTGAGGATGCGGTGCAACCTGGCCGGGCCACGGGTTTCCGCTTTTCGCAACAGACGTTCGCGGAGTGCAGCAGACCGTTGGGGACCGGGAAACAACCCTTGCAGCAAGGCACGGAGGTAAAGGCCGGTACCCCCGGTGACGATCGGAAGCCTGCCTCGGCTCGCAATGGCGGCGATGGCGGCGCGCCCGTCTCGCGAGTAGTCTCCCGCGGTGTAGAAGGCATCTGGAGTAACGACATCGAGCAGATGATGTGGGACCTGCTTCCGCTGCTCAGCGGATGGCTTGGCGGAGCCGATTTCCAGGCCACGATAGACCGCTACCGAGTCACAGCTGACGATCTCACCCTCGAACTGCCGCGCAAGCGAGATGGAGAGAGGGGTTTTGCCGCTTCCGGTCGGCCCCAGAATCACAACCAGTAGCGGCCACGCGGCTATCCGGTCTACCAAATTCTCCACCACCCCGGGGGAAACAGGTCGTGCACAGAAGAGCGCCCGAGGCCGGCGAGTAAAAGCAGAACCGCAACTACCAACAGGCCGTAAATCTGGCGTTTGCGGAGCTCAGGATCGGCGGGCACGGGGTGACTCTTTCCATCAACGAATCTTGTCCGGGTCAGTGTTGTAGTAGAAGCCGAAGCGCAGTTCCAGGAATGGTCCCTTGAACTCCTTCGGCAGGGGCGGATAAGGGGAAGCGCCGGTAATGCCGCCCCAAGCCGCTCGGTCCAGCGAGACGTCACCGGAAGGGAACTCGAGGGTCATCTCTTTGACGCTTCCATCAGGATAGATCTTAAAGCGGACTCCGACCCGGCCCTGCTTGTCCAGGGGTGGCCGCGCGGATTCGGGGATGATGGGAATCCAGCTGCGATAGGTGGCCGCGATCACCCGCCGCATGTAAGGGCCGAAGTCGACCCCCAGGGTGTCGCTGAGGATATCGGGTCCCACCGCCATGGCTGAATGCTGGGAGGGCGCATTCTGTCCGTAGTCACCCGACGGGGCGCCGCCTCGGGCTGCGTTTCGTTCTGCCTGGCGAATGGCTTCACCGGCGTCCTGGGGACCGGTGTCAAAACTCGGCTTGGCGGAGGGAGTGGGGGCCGGCTTGGGCTCGTTGAGCAGCGATTGCTGGGGTGGCGGCGGGGGTGGCGGAGTTGCCGAACGAGCCTGCTGCTGCTGAGGCTGGGGTGCGGACGCCGGAGGTGCCGGTTGCGGCGGAGCGGCCGGGACGGGCGGACCGGCTTTCTTCATAGCCTCCAACTGCCGCAAGGTCTTGCGATCGAGCGTCGGATGGGGAGATTGCGCCGTGCGACTCTTGTCCGAAGGCGGTGCCTGCTTCGGGGGCGTGACCCGCTTTTCCGCATCGGGCGGCAGATTCAGATAGGTCAGGTCCTTCTGCTTCAGATCGGCCGGGTTGACCACGTGGGGTTGATGACTGCGAAACTTTGGGCCGTAAAACAGAAACCAGAAGAGAAGCAGGTGGGCGATGAAGGAGATCCAAATTCCTTCACGACGCATGGCACGGGAGCGCTCGTCTTCGAGCCTGTCGATCAGGTGTAGGAGTTCATCAGGATCCAGCTCTTCGTAGCGCGCGCGCTTACGCCGGGAGAACGGCTCCGGCTTTCGACCGGGAGGGCTGGTTGGGACTTCAGTTGAAGGCATCGGCGGGCAGTAAAGAGTGCAATCCTGGCCGAAACGAACAACCGGCGCCGGACTCCGCACATCCTGTCATTCTCTCATTCTTTCGAATCGTCCCGAGAACTGGCTTTCACAAAGAACCCTTACAATCGTTTGATGCGTGCCGCCGTCATTACCGTCAGCGACTCGTGCTTTCGGGGGCAACGGGTGGATGTCTCCGGGCCCAGAGTCGTCGAACTCCTGCGGGCACAAGCTTTCGACGTAATCAGCCACCTGGTGGTACCCGACGAGCAGGAAGAAATTGAGGATGCCCTGCGGCAGCAGTGCGAGGTGGCCAACCTGGTGGTTACCACCGGGGGTACAGGGGTCGCGCCCAGAGATGTGACCCCGGAGGCGACAAGGGCGGTTTGCCAACGACTGCTGGACGGATTCGCAGAGTTAATGCGCGCGGAGGGCAGAAAGCAAACAAGGTTTGCCTCCCTGAGCCGCTCTCTTTCGGGGACCCGCGGCCGAACGTTGATTGTGAATCTGCCCGGCAGCCCGCACGGCGCCAAGACCTCCCTCGAAGCGGTTCTCCCTCTCATTCCGCACGCTTTAGCCCTGCTTGAGGGAATAGCTACCCAACACGACGAACATATGACAAGCGGAATGGATCTTGAAGAAAATCCTCCATCTCTTTCTTAAATACAAGGTCTGGCTGCTGGCGATCCTCAAGCCGCTGGGCTTCTGGGGTGTGGGCGGCCTGGGGCTCGTCGATGCCGCCGCCATCCCGGTACCGATGGATCTGTTCATTGCCGGATATGTCTGGGCGGACAAGAAGCACTTCTATCTCTACGTCATTATGGCGGCGGCAGGGTCGGCGGTGGGGGGGTTGGTTCCCTTCCTCCTTGGGCGGGCAGGCGGTGAACTCTTCCTCATGAAGCGGATTGACCGTGCCCGATACGAGCAACTGCGAGATCGCTTCGAAAAGCAGGAATTTCTGGCAATGACGATCCCTTCGATCCTGCCACCCCCCACACCCTGGAAGCTTTTCGTATTTGCGGCCGGCGTCTTCGAGATGAAGACGATGCCCTTCATGCTGTCAGTCTTTGTGGGCCGGGTGGTCCGTTACGTAATCACGGCAATTTTGACGATCAAATATGGACCGGAGATTGTGAACATTGTCGGGCGATTGGCTACACGGCATCGGATTGCCCTGTCGGCCGGGGTGATCGCCGTGCTTGCCCTGCTGGTTTATTGGCTTTGGCGAACCATGTGGAAGCGGCGGGGAAAGAAGGACGAACCCGGCGTTGAGTTGGCGAGTGTTCCCAAGTGAAGTGGTCCGGGTGGAACAGAAACCACAGATCACGAGATTTTCGCTTTGTATCAGGGCACGACTTCAGTCGTGCCACCCCCGGCTAAAATGGTCTGGGCTTTAGCCCCTGCCACGCAAAATCTGCACGAAAATCCAACTGAAAAACTCGCAGGGGCTAAAGCCCCACCTCCCTTGCCCCTTTACGGCACGACTAAAATCGTGCCCTGATAACAAAGCGAAAATCTGGCGATCTGCGGTTTCTTTTCCACCCATTGATTCGTTGCGCTTTCAGATCCTTTTTGGCGGCTCACTTTTGCACGTGGTTATTCATGACCATCGCGTCGATCTCGCCACCAGGCCCGACGTAGACCCAGGCAGCAAGTACGTTGGAGTTTTTCCCGCGAGAGAGGAAGCTGTAGGCAAACCGCAGGTCTCTGAACTCGACCGCCGTATCCTGGGGTTGGGGCGCGAGCGCGTCGGACGTAACAAGGTTGGCGTGCCCACGGTCAGTGACCACGGGGAACCTTGCCCAGTCCAGATAGACGCGGCCCAGCCAGGAGCGCTCAGCAGCGATAGTTGCTGGAGTAACGGGTGGCTTGAAAATAACGTCGTCCCGGTCGCTGGTGTCGACCGTTTCTGAGCGGGTGTTGACCGATCCCGTTTGGTAGTAACCAGTAGTCTCGACTACCGCGAACCAATGGAACGGGTCGACGGGATAGGGCTCGGCTCCTGCGCGCAACATGGGTTGGTCGCCGAATCGCGCGTTGCTCACCAGGTGCAGGGCGCGATGATGTTCCACCGCTCGAACGCCTAAGTCAATACCGATCAGCACCATTGCACCAATGGCCCATCCTCTTCCTCGGAACAGGGGCTTACCCGCGCCTATCTCGCGGTCCGCCAGCCCAAAGACGGAGGGGATAATGAGGCTGGTCAACAGGGCGGCGAAGATTACAGGCTCGAGGATGAAGGCGATATCAAGTGCATACCAGCGCGGATCGAAAGGAAAGAATGGCCGCACGCCGTAATTATTGGTCCAGTCGAGAAAAATGTGGCTGAACACCGCCAATAGAGACAAGAGCCACAGAACAACCCAGCGAGGCGGAGTAAGGGGCTGAGCACGCCGGCTGCGATGCCAAACCCAAACCACACCGGTGACGGCCAGGGCCACAAATGGCGCGCCCACAAAGGTGTGGGTGATGCCACGGTGATGCTGAAAGTTGGCTACCGGTCCTCGCAGCCCCCAGAGAACATCAAGGTCGGGTGCCTCGGCCGCCAGCGTCATGGCCAGCGTGGCGTAGGCCGTCCTGCGATTGAAGCCGGTGCGGGCAAGGCATGCTCCGGTCAGGAAATGGGTAACAGGTTCCATAGAGTGGTTTCATGCCTCAGCAGTTTTATGGTCGGCAGGAAGGCCGTCCGCTTCTAACGTTTCTATAATGCACGCTATGTCCGAAACTCGATCCAAGACCGGCACGGTTGAGCAAAACGATGCCAAACGAATCGACGAACTGCGCGATGAGCTCCGCCACCACGAATATCAATATCACGTGCTGGATGCCCCGGAAATCACTGACGCGGAGTACGACTCCAGGATGCGGGAGCTGCGCATGCTCGAAGGCCGCCATCCCGAGTTGGTGACGCCGGACTCGCCCAGTCAGCGCGTAGGTGGCAAGCCCAAAGAGGGCTTCGCCAAGGTGGACCATTCGCGGCCCATGCTTTCGCTCGACAACGTGAACAGCGAAGAGGAACTGGGGGATTGGGAGCGCCGTGTGCGGACCGCAGTGGGCACGGCTGAAGTGAGTTTCGTGTGTGAATTGAAGATGGATGGCGTTTCGCTGGCGCTGCAATATGAGCCGGGGAGCGCCGGCACTGCGCGGTTGCAAACTGCCCTGACGCGCGGTGATGGAGTCACGGGCGAGGACGTCACCAGTAATGTGCGCACCATACGATCCGTGCCGCTTTCCGTTTCCAAGGAGCGATTGCATCGCGCTGGGCTCCCGCAGAGCTTCGAGGTCCGGGGAGAAGTGATTCTCCCAGATGAGGCCTTTTTGAAATTGAACCGGGAACGCGAAGAGCAGGGACTCGCCCCTGCAGTGAATCCCAGAAATGCGGCTGCGGGGACAATTCGTACGCTCGAGCCAAGCATCGTGGCTCAGCGGCGGTTGGACTTCTACGGCTACTTTGCGCTGGAAAAGGGAGAAAGTGCCTTTGCCAGGCAGTGGACCGCACTGGAGGCACTGCGCAGCGCCGGTTTTCGCGTCAACCCTCATGGCAAGGTTTTCAGAACCATGGACGAGCTGCTCGCTTTTGTTGCCTGGGCAGATGGCCAACGCCACGCCTTGGGCTATGAGATCGACGGCGTGGTCATCAAGGTCAATGAGACCGCGTTGCAACGGCGGCTCGGCTATACCGGGCGGGCTCCGCGCTGGGCGGTGGCTTACAAGTTCGCCGCGCGCTCCGGCATCACCAAGATCGAAGACATTGCCGTACAGGTCGGGCGCACGGGCAAGTTGACGCCGGTGGCGGTGCTGCATCCGGTGTTCATTGGTGGCACCACGGTTAGCCGGGCGACACTGCACAATGCCGACGAGATCGAACGGCTGGGGGTGAAGATCGGCGACTACGTGACGGTAGAGCGCGGCGGGGATGTGATTCCCAAGATCGTGGCAGTGGTGGACGATGCGCAGCACCCCCGCGGAGACAAAGTCTTTGTGTTCCCCGCTGCCTGCCCGGTATGCGGCAGTGAAGTGGTGCGGGATGAAGGCGAAGCGGATTACCGGTGCGTGAACGTGGATTGCCCTGCCCGCCTCAAAGAGAGCATTTTGCACTTTGCCTCACGCAAGGTGATGAATATCGAGGGACTGGGCGATGCGTTGGTTACGCAACTGCTGGAGCGTCAATTGCTGACCAGCGTTGCGGGAATTTATTCGCTCGACGAAGAGCAACTGCTGCAACTGGAACGCATTGGAAAAAAATCCGCACACTCGCTGCTGGCGGAGATGCAAAACTCAAAGAAGGCACCGCTTAACCGGGTGCTGTTTGCCTTGGGCATTCGTTTCGTGGGCGAGCGTACCGCCCAACTGCTGGCGGAAGCGTTCGGATCCATGGATGCGCTGATGGCGGCAAGCGTTGAGGAACTGGAGGGAGTCGACGAGGTGGGCCCACGCGTGGCCCAGGCCATTCACGAGTTTTTCGCGGAAGAGAAAAACCGCCAGCTTGTAGAAAAACTGCGTCAGGCGGGCTTGACCTTCACCGCCGAGAAGAAGCGAAAGTCTTCCCAGTTGGAAGGGTTGACGTTTGTGCTGACGGGCACAATGGCCGACCTGACACGCGAAGAGGCGAAGGCTCGGATCGAAGCGGCCGGGGGGCGCGTTTCCGGTTCCGTCAGCAAGAAGACGAGCTACGTGGTCGCTGGAGACGAGGCAGGATCGAAGCTCGACAAAGCCCGGGAACTCAAGGTTCCAGTGATCGAGCAGGCACAGCTTTTGGAAATGCTGGGATGATTCGACCGTGCAACGTAAATCGTTGTCGCCAGCATCTAACGCGTGGGTGGAAGGAACGATGCCGAAAATATCCATGTTTAGGTTGCCCGGAGCTTTGGTTCTGAGCGTGGCCCTCGGTGCCGCGCTTCCGACGGCTGCTCAACCCCGCCAAGACCAGAACCGTTTCTACCAGGGGGCAAACCGCGGAGTGCATGGCGGCAATTATGGGTATGACCGCGACCGGCACTATCGCAACGATAATCAGGGTGGCATCGGTCCGGGCAAGGGTGCACTGATTGGCGGAGCCGCCGGTGGGGTGCTGGGTGCCGTGTTTGGCGGCGGTGTCAAAGGGTCATTGATTACCGGCGCTGCGGGCGCAGGCATCGGCGCCGTCATTGGCGGAGTTGCGCAAAGCAACCGGGATAACAACAACTACTATCGCCACTAGCACCAAGGATTCCTATGAAGAACAGATACGCTGTAGTTCTATGGGTCGCCGCGTTGTTACCAGGCATTGCCATCCCGGCGGGTGCGCAGGACGCGCCTTCATCCACCGTACCCGCGCCTACTTGGACGATCGATCAAGCGGTCACCTGTTCGGTCCACGACGCCTGGGTGCTCGGGGGAAAGACCGAACCAGGATTCTTTGCCATCGTCAAAGCCCTGGCGGAGCTTTCGGCGCAAAAGCGCGACGAGACTTTGCCGGATAACGAGGCGGTCGGGCGCCAGTTCGGCGATTACATCAAGACGCAGGCGAAAACCGACCACGATCAGTTGCTGTATGCCATCGTGGATCGGGCAGTCCGCAAATACGGAAAACCTGCAGCGGCCGCGACCAAATAGCGATCGTTAGACTCTGCTCCGCAGCAAGGTTTTTTGCTTTGTATCAGGGCACGACTTCAGTCGTGCCACCCTCGGCCAAAATGGATAGGGCTTTAGCCCCTGCCACCTTACACTCTGCACGAATTCCAACGAAAAAAGCCGCAGAGGCTAAAGCCCCACTCTCTTTCACGCCTTTATGGCACGACTGAAGTCGTGCCCTGAGACAAGACAAAAAGCTTGCCGCTCAAGCCCAATTTGGACAGGGAAAGATCTTAAGACTTGGGGGCGAAGTAGCCCTTTTTTGCACGGACATTGAAGCGACGGTCCAGCGCAACCAGGTAGATGGACCGGAAGGCACCGTCGAGCTTGAAGTCCGCTGGACGATAGGCCAGCGAATACTGGCTGCGCAGCTCTTCCTCAATGTCGTGAAAGCTGCTGGTCATATCTTCAATGCGCTTGGGAAAGAAGGCGAAGCCTCCGGTAGCCTCGGCCATTTTTTTCAGCACGTCGTCGCCGCGGTCGCGGCTGGGGCTGACATTGGTGCTGATGGTGTAAATGATAGTTTCGGCGCGCTGGCACATCTTGATGGCATCGTCGGGATAGGCGCGGCTCTGGTTGTCATCTCCGTCGGAGATCACGATAAGCGCCTTGCGCACAGATCCCTGCTTTGAGGCCGGGGCCTTGATGAGTTGATCGCGGCAGGCGGTGTAAACCGCGTCGAACAGGGCAGTGCCGCCCCCGGGCCGCAGCTTAGTGATGCCGGCCTCAAGCTTATCCTGATCGTTAGTGTAGTTCTGGGTAATGTAGGGCGTGACGTCGAACCCCATGACGAAAGCCAGATCTGTCTGCGGACGGACAACCTGCTGCAAAAACTGGATGGCGGCGCTTTGCTCAAACTCGAAGCGCTGCCGGATCGAGGTACTGGCATCGATCATGATTCCAACCCGCAAGGGAAGGTTGGTTTGCTGGGTGAAATTGAAAACCTGGGCAGGGGCTTTCTGATTGTCCAGCAGGGCGAAATCCCGCTGCTGCAAATTTTGGATGAAGCGGCCGTGCTTGTCGGTGACGGTGAAGATCAGGTTCACCTCGTTGACGTTTGTCCGGATAGTAAAATTTCCATCGTTTTGTCCGTTGGTGCTCTGACCCGGATTCGCCACCTGAGGCACGGTGGCGGGAGCCGCTGGCGCGGCCTGGGGAACGGTGCTGGGAGACGGTGGCGGGGTGGTGGGAGCAGCACCAGGAGTTTGCGCGAGGGCGGCGGAAGGTGATAGCAGCGCGAACCCGAGCAAGGAGTTCGCGAGCACAGAGCCAGCTTGGCGCAGGCAAAAGTTCATTGAGGTCATAGGAACCCTTTTCATTCTAGTGCATTCCCCTTGACCGCTGGTGGTGGCGCCAGTTGTGACATGAAGTCCTTGAGATCGGCGGGCAGGTTGGAGACCAGGGTAAGACGCTCTCCACTACCCGGGTGCGCGAACTCCAACTCCGCGGCATGCAAGAAGTTGCGTGGTAATACGAGGCGCGGCAGCCCGCCGCTCCCCGCCAGGGGCGCAATCGCGGACGCGGCCCCATAAAGCGTGTCACCCACCACGGGGTGGCCCAGAGAAGCCATGTGCACGCGAATCTGATGAGTACGCCCGGTTTCGATGCGCACCGAAACCAGGGTGAAACTGCCGTAAGGGCCGCGAATGCGCCGCAGCACCTCCCAATGGGAAACGGCGCCGCGACCGCCTTCGCGACGCGTAGTCATGCGCGTCCGGCGCACGACGTCGCGGCTGATGGCCGCATTCACCGTTCCTCTCTCCTGAGGAAGATCACCCTGCACTAACGCCAGGTAGAGTTTGCGCACCTGGCGGCGGGAAAACATGGAAGACAGCCGGGCATGGGCCGAGTCATTCTTGGCCACCACGATGAGGCCGCTGGTCTGCTTATCGAGGCGATGCACGATGCCCGGGCGCAGCGGACCACTGGCAGAGGAGAGTTCGCCCAGGTGGTGCAACAGTGCATTGACCAGGGTGCCGCGGTTGCGGGCATCGTCGGTAGCGCCGGAACCGGCATGGACCATCATGCCGGCAGGCTTATTGACGACCGCGAGGTCAGCATCTTCATAAACAATTTCCAGCGGAATTGCCTCGGCCATGGCGCGCAAGGGAGGCAGTTGGGGGTCTCCCAGGATCGAAATACTCTCGCCGCTGCGCAGCCTGCGCGAAGCCTTGGCCAGTTTACCGTCAATCAACACGCCGCCCTGCTGGAGCAGCAATTGCACCCGCGAGCGGCTGACGTCGCCAAGCTGCTGGGCCAGAAACAGGTCCAGACGTTGGCCATTCGCCGCCTCGGGAACAGTGAGCCGGCGTAAGCGTGATTCGTCATCCGCCATGGGAGACCTGCGAGGCGTCGGGGCGATGCAGCCACAAGAGGCCACCCCCGAGCACCATCCCCGCGCTCACCAGTTGCCCGACCGGGATAAGACCGGAAACGAGCGGCCCGTTGTCGCCGCGCAGGAAGGTAAGCAGGAAACTCGAGAGGCCGCCGAGGAAAAGCCACGCTCCGAGAATTTCTCCATCGTAATGAGGACGATGCAGCAACCAGAGCAGGAAGGCGAACAGCACGAACTCGACCAGGCTGGAATAGATTTGCGTCGGGTGTAGCGGCACTCCCAACGGAGTACCAGGCATCGCAGTCGCAGGGTTGAAGACTACGGCCCAGGGCACGCGCGTCGGCGTTCCGTAATCGCATCCGACTTCCAGGCAGGCGATAGAAACGACTGAGCTATAGAGAGCCAGGCTGGGGGCAACGGCATCGGCAGTGCGCCGGACGGGTAAGCCGAGGCGCAGGGCTGAGACTACACCGGTTGCAACAGCGATGACCACAAAAGCAGACCCGACGGCGAAGCCGTACCGCGGCCAGCGCAACAGGATCATTAAAATCCTGCTTCCAAATAAGCCGGCGGCAATGGCCAGGAGAGCCACAGTCCAAATCTTGTCAGTGTTGAGCGAGAGGAGCCGTCCGATACGGAAGACGAAACCGACCCACTGGGCCGTGCAGCAGTGCGCCGGTGAACCCGTCCTAAGACGTTGGGACTCTCCGCAGCTCTTTAGGCATTCCGGACTGGCGGACACTGCACACGGAGCCGATTTTTCGAGTCGAGTCCCGGTTCGATGAATGTTGGTTCAACCAGCGTTAACTGCCGCACCTGCTTTGCAGGCCGGTCTCTGAATTGGATCCTAACGTCAGCGAAGCTGATTGGCAAGTGACGATCCGGTATTGACATCAGTGGGAACTGACGCGTGATAGCGATCGTCGGGATCGAGCACAGAGTCGAGCAGACCGGAGAGGCTGTTGGCTCGGCTACGGAGGTGGGTCTGCGATTCGCTCACGGAGCCGCGGAGCTGACGGCAATGTTCTTGCAACCGCATGAGTTCGTCGGCGATGTTGAGTGCGGCAAGGACGGCGACGCGCAGGGAATCGACGGTATTGCCGCTGGCAGAGACAGCACGCATCTTCGCGTCCACGGTGGATGCCAGCTTTTGAATGTAATCCGGATCGTGAGCACGCAGGTGGTAAGTCTGGTCGTAAATATCCACACTTATGGACGTGGTGGCACGCCGAACTTCAAGATTGTCTGCCATGGTCTCCGGTCATTCGCCTAATTCGTCGATCTGTTTGAGCAGACGCTCGATGCGCTGGCGCACTGCGTCCCGCTCTTTTTGCAGGCCCGAAAGTTGCTCTTCCAACTGGGCAACCTGAGCGGCCTGTTCTTCTACACGATGCGTGAGACGCGCAGCGTGTTGTTCCACCGAATATCTTAGTTCGCGCTCGCCTTTAAGCAATTCAACGGTGCGCAGGACGCGTTCTTCGAGTGCCTGAAAATCGTCTGCGGCCATAGTGATCTCGGGGGGATGTTCTGCGAGTGTAGACATCGATACCTCATTACCCAAAAGCGGAATTGCGTTCTAAAAGGAAGTATAGCCCGCAAATTCTGCGGCTCAATAAGAAAGAAGGGCATGCGTTACCTTAGATTGTTCCCTCGTGACTAGAAGAGTAACTACCGTGTTTACACGCGCTGCTGTCCACCGAACGACTCGAGCGCGGCGACCACAGCCTGTGAATAACTTTGCAGCTCTTCTTCGCGGAGGGTTCGCTCCAGTGCCTGAAATGTGGTGCGGATGAGAATGGAATAGTGGCCGGCGGGCAAAGACTGACTCGCGCGAAAAATCTCGCGGGGCGCGAAACGCGTGAGCTCAGCGATGCGTAAATTGTGCAACGCGTCGGCGATTGACTCCCAGCGCACTCGATCGGCGAAGATGAAAGAGAAGTCACGCTCAACCGGCTGGAAGCGTGATAGCTCAGGCGCAATCGGCTGTCGCAGCGGCAAGCGGTAGAGACGGTCGAGATAAATTTCTCCAACATAGACGCTCTGCCGGAGCTTGCGTTGTTGCGCCTCGGCAGGATGGAGTTGGCCGAACCATGCGACAGTCAAGCCATCAGCGACAGCGCGTGCCGAACGTCCGGAATGGAGCCATGGAGGAATGATTCCTGCGCCGGCGGCGAAGGTGTCGAAGTAGAAGGAGCGCGGCGCAAACCTTTCGATGATTTCTTCGATCGTGCCCTTGAGATCATAGAAGTCGAGCGGATGAGCGGGAAGTTCGGGACCGCTCCAGACCGATCCGGATGCTCCCAGCGAAAGAGCAGGCCGCTCGTCGACGCGCTCCGGGTTGCCGCTGAAGACAGTGCCCCGCTCGAACAGCTGGATATCAGTGACGTTGCGGTTCAGGTTGTAGGCGAGCATGGTAAGCATGCCCGGCAACAGCGAGGGACGCAACATGCCGGCTTCTTCGTTCAGCGGATTGCCCAGGGCCACTGCAATGCCCGGTTGGGGCGCAAATGTAACTGCTTCCGTAGCAGAGCAGAAAGTGCTGGATAAGGCCTCGTTCCAGCCCAGGCCAAGCAGAGTCTGGCGAACGACCGCTTCTTTGCTTGCGTCAGGCAGTTCATTAACCATGCCCGAGAAGCCGGGAAGCGTGTTGGCGAAACGGTTGTAGCCATAGACGCGGGCGATCTCCTCGATCAGGTCGATTTCGCGTTCGAGGTCCAGGCGCCAGCTGGGCAAAGTCACGTGGTAGTCGTCTTGCGCGATCTTTTGCAATCGACAGCCCAGCGCTTCCAGCACGGACTCGGTCGTATCCTGCTCCACGCCACGACCATCTTCCGTCGCGCCGAGTATGCGCCGCACTTCGCGATGGCTTAGCCCGATGGCCGGGCGCCGTACGGTGCGAGCGAGCGCTTCAGGGACCACCACGTCGACGAGTTCACCGTCCACATTTCCGCCGGCTTCAAGGATCAGTTGACTGACCAGGGCAGAGGCGACGGGCGGCGCATTCAAGTCGGCGCCGCGCTCGAAGCGATGCGACGCATCGGTGTGCAGGCCGTGCCGCTTACTGCTGCGGCGAACAGTTGCCGGATCGAACCAGGCTGCTTCCACCAGAATATTTTTTGTCTCGGAACTGATCATGGTATCCCACCCCCCCATGACCCCGGCCAGGCCGATGACCTTCTTCTCATCGGCGATGACCAGGTCTTCCGCGTCAAGCACGCGTTCCACCCCATCCAGCGTTCTGAGCTTTTCGCCGCTGCGGGCGCGACGGACAATGATGCCGCCTTCCAGCTTGTCGCGATCGAAAGCGTGGGTGGGATGACCCATAGCGAGGGTGACGTAGTTGGTGGCGTCCACCGCGTTGGAGATGAGCTTTTGCTGCAACAGGGCGAACCGTTCGGCGACAATTCCCTGCGACGGCTGGATCCGGACCTGGCTGAGAGATCGCGCGGTAAAGCGGCCACAGAGCTCTGGGGCTTCGATCGAAACCTTAATTGGAACTGTAACTGGCTGCGATGGCGGCAGCGCGTCGTTGAGCGGCGCAAGGCTTTGACCTGCAATGGCCGCTGCCTCACGGGCGATGCCGTAGTGGTTCATCGCATCAACGCGGTTGGTGGTGATGTCCATCTCGAACAGGGAACCATTCCCCGGACCAAGCTCGAAGATGCCTTCGACAGCAATACCGCGCAGGGTCAAAGCCTCGGCGAGTTCGCGGTCGGGCAAGGTGAGGCCGGGTACGTAGGAACGAATCCACTGGGAAAGAATATTCATAAGGTTTGCGAGTTACCTGAATTGCTCCAGAAATCGCAGATCGCCGGAGTAGAGCTGGCCGATTTCGCCGATACCATACTTCATCATGGCAATGCGCTCGACGCCCATGCCGAAGGCAAAGCCGCTGATTTTCTTCGCGTCATAGCCGGGCTGCTGCCGGGCCGCGAAGGCAAATACCGCGGGGTCGACCATGCCGCAGCCGAGCAGCTCGATCCAGCCCGACTGTTTGCACTTGCGGCAGCCCCGGCCACCACAGAAGATGCAACTGATCTGCACATCGGCAGAAGGCTCGGTGAAGGGAAAGAACGAGGGGAAAAAGCGCGTCTTGACACTGGCTCCGAAGAACGCCTTCATGGCGTGATCAAGCGTGCCTTTGAGATCGGAGAAGGTGATGTTGGTATCGACACAGAGCCCCTCGACCTGGTGAAAGATGGGCGAGTGGGTCGCATCCGCAGCATCGTTGCGGTGGACTTTCCCGGGAATGACAATACGCAACGGCGGCGGTTGCTGTTCCATGGTGTGGATCTGCACCGGCGAGGTGTGGGTGCGCATTAACAACCGATCGCGCAGCGGTTTGCGCTCCTGCTGGGCAATCACCAGCGTGTCCTGGGTGTCGCGCGCCGGGTGGCCAGGGGGGAAGTTCAGCGACTCAAAATTGTAGTAGTCGGTCTCGACCTCCGGACCCAGGCCAACCGAGTACCCCATGGCGGCAAAGACGGAGACGATCTCGTTCATGGTCCGGATGAGCGGATGCTCGGCACCGAGAACTCGGTGGGTGCCGGGGAGGCTGATATCGATGGCGTCGGTGACAACCGCGGTTGCCTTTGCCTGCTCCGGATCACAACGCGGCTCGATCGCGGATTTGAGCGCATTGAACCGTTTGCCGACTTCCCGGCGCGCCTCGGGCGGGGCGTCCTTCAGCACTTCGCTGATCCGCGTCAGCAGCCCCTGCTTGCGGCCAATCCAACGAATGCGCAACTGCTCAACCGCCTCGACGGAGTTGGCCGCAGCTGCGTCCTGATCGAATTGCGCCAGGATTCCGCCGAAGAAGCTGTCGAGCGAACCGGGCGAATAGTCTTTTAGTTCGGGAATCTCAATGGGCGGCATGTGCTCTTCGCACAGCAGCCCGATCAACGTGCGACCGGGCTGCTGTGAAACTCTGCTAACGGTAAGGTTTATGCGGCGGCGGTCTTGTTGAGTGCGCTCTTGGCCTGATGAGTCAACGCGGTAAAGCCAGCCGGATCGTTGACGGCGAGATCGGCCAGGATCTTGCGGTCCAGCTCAATACCCGCGAGCTTGAGGCCATGGATAAGTTGTGAATAGCTGATCCCGTTGAGCTTGGCGGCTGCGCCGATGCGGACGATCCAAAGCGAGCGAAACTGGCGCTTCTTCTGGCGGCGGCCAATGTAGGCAAACTTTAGGCCGCGCTCGACGGCTTCCTGCGCTGCCTGGTAAAGCTTGGATTTGGTTAGGAAGTAGCCGCTGGCACGTTTGAGGATCTTCTTGCGGCGGTCATTACGTTTTGTTCCACGTTTTACGCGGGGCATTGTTTCTCCTTTAGTCGTTCGTTATGCGGCTGGAGGTAGGAAATACCTCTTCACTCGCGATTTAGCTGATCGTCTTGTCTTTGCGACAGGGGCCGAGGCCCTAAGATCAGGCGTAGGGAATCATTCGCGCTACCTTGCGCTTGTCACCATCAGAAACCAAAACGGTGCCACTCAACTTCTTCTTAACCTTCTTGGACTTGGAGGTCAGAATGTGGCGCTTCTTGGTTTGACCGCGGAGAATTTTCCCCGTGCCGGTCTTTTTAAAGCGCTTAGCCGCGCCCTTGTGGGTCTTCAATTTGGGCATGGTTTTCCTGCTTACTTAGCGTGGTTCTACTTCTGGTGATTATACGGGAGAGCGGCTGGAGGCGCCAGTCGGTGGCACGGAGGATGAAACAGCATTCGGGAGGGCCGAGGGGCGCACAGCAGGTCCCTCCACTGCGCTACGCTCCGGTCGGGATGACAATTCCGTTTAGGCGGTCACTTCTGTTTAGGTGTTCACATCCAGATCCTAGACAGAAGTGTCATCCCGACCGGAGCGTAGCGCAGTGGAGGGACCTGCTGTTTCTCGTTGCCGCTTAGGACTGGGCGGATTGGGGATGTTGCTGGCCAACCAGACCTGGAGCGGGCGGCTTTGGGGCGGCGGGCTTTTTGGGCGGTTCGGCTTTCTTGCCCGGGGCGAGGATCGCATGCAGCGTGGTGCCCTCCATGCGGGGCATGAACTCCACAATGCCGGCATCCCCCATATCCTGAATCAGCCGGTTGATGATGGCGTAACCCAGCTCACGGTGGGCCATCTGGCGGCCCTTGAAACGCAGCGATGCCTTTACCTTGTCGCCTTCTCCCAGAAAGCGAACAGCCTGGTTCTTCTTGGTCTGGTAGTCATGCTCGTCAACGGTCACGGAAAACTTCACTTCCTTGACCACGATGACTTTTTGCTTCTTGCGCGCCGCGCGGTCGCTCTTGTCCTTCTCATAAAGGAACTTGCCGTAATCCTGAATGCGGCAGACCGGCGGTTGGGCGGTGGGCGAAACTTCCACCAGATCCAGACCACGTTCACGAGCAATCTTCAATGCTTCGAAGGGAGGCAGAATTCCGAGCTGTTCACCGTTTTCGTCGATGACGCGGATTTCACGCGCGCGAATTCTGTCATTAGTGCGGATAAAAGACTTGGCCGAACGCTTGTCGATGGTTTCCTCCGGGAACGAGAGACGCAAAGCCCCTCAAATAAAGCATAGCATTACAAGACACCGACCGGAAGAACTCTCTCAACCTTTGGTCATGCTGCCAGGCGACCGGTCAAGCCGTCGTCTGCGAGCCCGGTGACAAGCACGCGAGCACTCTGGTTGGCGGCCAGAGGGGCGTCCAGGCGCACCTCAAGAAAATTGTCCGTCAGAGCTCTGCCCAAAGCGCCCTGCGGCGTGTGCAAAGTAACCGCAGGGAGTTCGCGGCCGAGGAAACTCTTCCGGAAAAGAAGACTCCTGGCGGCAATCAGTGCGCGCAGGCGTGCGAGGCGCTCCGCCACTGCCTGGGGCGCGACCGGAGATTCCTGCGCCAGCTGCCAGGCGCTGGTGCCGGGGCGGGCAGAAAAAGGAAACAAGTGCAGGTACGTGAACGACTGGGCCGCGACAAAAGCATAGCTCTCTTCAAACAAGGCCTCGCTCTCGCCAGGAAAGCCCACCATGACGTCGGCACCAATCGCCGCATCGGGCATGATGTCGCGGATTAGGTACACCTTCTCCGCATAGTGCCAGGGGCGGTAGCGACGGTGCATGGCGCGCAGAACGGAATCGGACCCCGATTGCAGCGGGAGATGGGCGTGGCGCGCCAGACGACCGCTGGAATGCTCGCGAAATAGAGCCAGCAACTGTGGCGTCCAGTCCATCGGCTCGATGGAGCTGAGACGCAGGCGCGGCAAAGGGGTCCGCAGCAGGATAGAGCTAACCAGTTCTTCCAGGGTGCGTTCCGGCTTGAGATCTCTTCCCCAACGCCCGAGATTGATGCCCGAGAGCACCAACTCGGTACCGCCGGCGGCGGAGAACGCCTGCACGTTGCGTAGGCACGCTTCCATCGATAAGGAACGGCTGTGACCGCGGGTCGTGGGAATAATGCAGAAGGAACAACGGTTACCACAACCATCCTGCACCTTGAGATTGGGACGCGTCTGGCCGCCGCCATCCGTCAGCCACCCATCTACTGGCATGGAAAGCTCCGAGTGGGCAAAGGTGTCGTCCACATAGAGAGCGGCTAGTGGGACAAAGCCCGCGGCCTGCTGGGCAATCTCCGGTACCAGCGCCTTATGGCTGTTGCCGATCACCGCGTGGACGCCGGGCAGGGCGGCGACCTCCTGCGGCGCCCGTTGCGCGTAACAACCGGTGACCAGGATACGTGCTGTGGGATTTTCTCGGTGCATACGGCGCAGGAAGGCCCGGGCCGTACGGTCGGCCTGCGCGGTCACACTGCAGGTGTTGGCGATGATCACGTCGGCTCGACCGGCGCTCGAAGCCGGACTCATGCCGCGATGCCGCAGCTCAGCGCCGATCATCTCGCCGTCGGCCCGGCTGGCCCTGCAGCCGAAGTTCTCTACGTGGTATTCTGCCACGTTGCCAGTCTAATCAATCGATGGATGCCGCTCAAACGAACGCCATTTCAGGTAGGATCCGATCAGGCGGCAAATTTCCCCCCGTAGACGCTACAGCTACCGCACCTTGGAGTTTTTCCCGATGAAACGTCGCATTCTTTTGGTAGATGACGAGCTCGCAATCCTGCTGACGCTCAAAGCGGTACTGGAAATGAATGACTTTGAGGTGGAAACCGCCTCGTCGGCTCGCGAAGCTCGAACCAAGCTACGAGCCAGCACCTTCCACATGGTCATTACCGACATGCGGATGGAGAACGAGTCGGCCGGCCTCGATGTGGTTCGAGCAGCGAAGCAAGTCTCGTATCAACCGGCAGTGGCCATGCTGACGGCGTTCCCTGTACCCGGCTCCGAATGGCGAGACGAGGGCATGGACGAGATGCTGGTCAAGCCGATGAACATCATGAATCTTCTGCGCCAGATCGAGGCGTTGCTCGTCACCCACGAAGATAAGAAGCAGAAGGCGCTGGCACAGAAAGCAAATTCACCGGCGAAGGTCGCTGGGCGAACCGCCTCGCGAAAGCCTGCCGCAGCAAACTAGGCACACACGCTCACATCGCAAGTGAACAAGTGTTCACAGGAGAGGTGAGCCTGGAACGCCCTTCCTCCCGTTCAGGAGGCGGCGCTGGCGACGACTGTGGATGGAACTGGGGGCCGCCGCTGCTGGAAGCATGACCTGCAGAGCACTGGACGACCTTGTGTAGGCTTAAAAGGAACGGTGGTTTCGGTGGCGCACTCCGAACAGACCGTCCGGGTTTCTGTGCGTACGCCATTGCCGGTTCCCGCTACACGCTTGATCTTGCACTGTTTGCACCGCTTTGGATCGTTCTTGAACTGCTTATCGTGAAAGAACAGTTGTTCGCCGGCGGTAAAGACGAAGTCGTTACCGCAATCTGAACATTTCAGTATCTTGTCGATGAAGTCCATACGCGTCCCCCCGAGCATGCCTTGGAATTTTGCAGTATTCCGTCGACGAAGCGCTAAATTGGCATCTTTTCACCAACCAGCTTGATTCGTCTGCAATTCAACTTTCCCTCACATCAGCCGGACCCGGCGTACATGAGGGGAAATGGTGCTTTACAAACCTCGTTTTCCACAAATTCAAGTGCGGGATTACCGGCCTATCGTCTTGTTGAGTAATACGGTAGGCCGGTCTGCAGGCGTTAGTCCTGCTCTTTTCTTGCTTTCTTACGATTCCGCTTGCGCGCCAGCGCTTCCTTTACACGTCGGCGCTCGCCAGGCTTCAGGTAAAAGGAGTGACGCTTCACTTCCTTAATAATGTCTTCCTGCTGAACCTTGCGCTTAAATCGGCGCAATGCATTTTCAAGCGGCTCGCCTTCCTGCACGCGAACCTCTGCCAAATGAACCACACCTCCAAACATCCCAATTGGGTTCTATAAGATTACGTTACCTTTGAGGTGTGGAGTCAAGCTTAATCAGCGTCTGGAGCAAGGAATTTCCTCATGGTTCGGTCCTACCTCGGTCATAGCCCGGCGATTCCGGGCTCCTGCTACATCGACATTTCCGCACAGGTTCTGGGGCAAGTAGAACTTGGCGAACACTCCAGTGTATGGATGAACGCAGTCCTGCGCGGGGATGTGCACTATATACGCCTGGGTGCGAACAGCAACGTGCAGGACTGTGCCGTGCTGCACGGCATGCGCTACAAGCACCCGGTCGTGGTTGGCGACTGGGTCACAATTGGACACAACGCTACGGTCCATGGGTGCGTGGTTGAGGACGCATGCCTGATTGGCATGGGTGCGACGATCCTCAACAACGCGAGAATTGGGGAGGGCTCGATCATTGCCGCCGGAGCGTTGATCCCAGAGAACACTGTGGTGCCGCCGGGCACGCTCTGGGCGGGCGTACCCGCCAAAGAGCGACGCCGGTTAGAGCCGAAGGACCGCGAGTCGATCCTGCAGTACGCGCGCAATTACGTGGACTACACGGCGACATATTTGAAGGAGCGAGAAAATTGGCAGGGATGAGCTTCTCCCTGCCACTGAGCAAAAGGTTTGTTCGAACCTGTATTCTGGTAAATAGTTGGATACTTCTGCACTTATGAGCATTTTGCAAGCTGTCCGGGGCACCCGGGACCTGCTGCCACCGGAAACCGAACTCTGGAATCACATCGAGACCACGGCGCGGGGCGTTTTCGAGCGCTATTCCTTTGGCGAAATTCGCACGCCTATCTTCGAAGAGACTCAGCTCTTCTCCCGCGGGGTGGGAGAGGAAACCGATATCGTTTCCAAGGAAATGTACACCTTTACCCCAGAGCCAGGTCAGTCGCTGACGCTGCGTCCGGAGAATACTGCCGGAGTAGTCCGCGCGTACATTGAACACCAGCTGGGCGAGACCGGCCAACTCCAGAAGCTCTACTACATTGGGCCCCAGTTCCGCCGCGAACGGCCGCAAAAGGGCCGATACCGTCAGTTTTCTCAGATTGGAGCCGAGGTGATCGGGCCGCCCAGCGCGGGCAGCGAGTCACCGTTGCGCGATGCGGAAGTGATCGAGATGCTGGCCACCTTGCTCCAGGAACTGGGCATTACAGGGTGGAGGCTACTACTCAACTCCGTGGGCTCGGCCAGCGACAGACCGCGATATGTCCAGACCCTGCGGACTGCACTGGAGCCGGTGGTGGCGCGCATGTGTGAGGATTGCCAGCGCCGCGCGGTCACCAACCCCCTGCGGGTGCTCGATTGCAAACACGCGGAAGACCAGCCCATCATCGCTACGCTGCCCCGTATCTGGGACTCGCTCGATGAAGGGTCCAAGGAGCATTTTGCCGCGGTTTGCACCGCACTGGATGCCTGCGGCGTGCCCTATGAGCATGACCATCGCCTGGTGCGTGGGCTCGATTACTACACGCGAACGACGTTCGAGTTCGTCTCGGATGACCTGGGGGCACAGAATGCCCTGCTCGGCGGTGGCCGCTACGACGGGCTGTCCGAGGCCATCGGGGGCCCCAAGGCGCCAGGCATCGGGTTCGCCATGGGCGAAGACCGCCTGGTGCTGGCGCTCCAGGCACAGAACAGGCTCAGCGCAGAACTGGCGGCAACCTATATCGCGCCGCTGGGGGAGCGGACGGGCCCCGCCGCACTTGCTTTAGCCAAAGAGCTGCGCGCCAGCGGACTACGGGTGGAACTGGGCGATGGATCTTTTCGACTCAAGAAATCGCTCGAGGCAGCCAACAAATTGTCACGCACCATCGTGATTCTCGGCGAGGACGAGGTTGCCTCCGGTATCTTGACCTTAAAGCACTTCGCCTCCCGTGAGCAGTTCAAGGTTCCCCGAGGCCAACTGGGCCAGAAGCTCGCTGCTCTTCTCGCTCCCCCTCCCACTTCAACTTCAAATTAGGAAAGCCGCATTGCTCGATTTTCTAGGTACTCTTCAGCGCACACACACTTGTGGGCAGCTTCGCGCGCAGGACGCGGGGGAACAAGTCGTCCTTATGGGGTGGGTGAACCGCCGCCGCGATCACGGCAACCTGATCTTCCTGGACCTGCGTGACCGTACCGGGATCACACAAATCGTGCTCGACAAGGACCTGACTCCAGACGGCCACGCCAAAGCCGAACAGGTGCGGCCGGAATACGTGGTGGCGGTGGTGGGTACCGTCCGTCTGCGCGGCCAGGATGTGATCAACCCCAAGATGGCGACCGGCGAAGTCGAGGTAAAAGCGCAACAGTTGCTGGTGTTAAACGACTCCAAGGTGCCGCCGTTTTCGCCTGCCGAAGAGGCCATTACCAACGAGGAGCTGCGGCTCAAATACCGGTATATCGACCTGCGGCGACAGCAAATGCAGCAGAATTTCGAGCTCCGCCACAAAATCACCCGCGCTATCCGGGAGAGTTTGTCGAACCAGGGTTTTCTTGAAATCGAGACCCCTTTCATGACTCGTTCGACCCCGGAAGGGGCACGCGATTACCTGGTTCCCAGCCGGGTGCACGGCGGCCATTTCTACGCGTTGCCGCAGTCGCCTCAGTTGTTCAAGCAGATCCTGATGATCTCGGGCTTCGATCGCTATTTCCAAATCGTCCGCTGCTTCCGGGATGAAGACCTTCGCGCCGACCGGCAGCCGGAGTTCACCCAGGTCGATCTGGAGATGTCGTTCGTGCGCCAGGAAGACGTCTTCCAGGTAGTAGAGAATTTTCTGCGGGAGGCTTTCTCCGCGGTGGGCGTGGTGCTGCCTACTCCGTTTCCCCGAATCACCTACGACGAGGCGATGCGGCGTTACGGCATCGACAAGCCGGATCTGCGCATGCCTGGACTGACGGACGTTCGCGCAGCTTTCCGCGAGGAAGATTTGCAGGCACTGGCTATCGACCCAACCCTGCCGGTGGTGGTGGTGTGTATCCCCAAGGTGGGCGAGCTTTCGCGCAAGGAGCGCGATGACAACCGGCCGCTCTTCGACTCCAGCAAGGGGGCAAAGCTGATCGATGATTGGAAGCGGCTGGAGAAGAGCTTCCCCGAGGCAGTCAGGAAGATACGTGAATTGGTGCCGACGCGGACCGAGGGCGAAGCTGAGGACCTGCTGGTGCTGGTCGCCGGGGACGCAACCTCCCATGTAAAGGCGAGCGATACCAAAGCGCAAGGCCACCTGTCCGAACGGGAGATATCTGTTTACTCGGCGGCTGGGAACCTTCGCGTAGAGTTGGCCCGGCGTTATGCCGACCGGCATGGAGTCTCAGCCAGTACCGATCAGGTAGTCGAGTCAACCGAGCGCCAACAAGGGCGGCTGGTGGCCGGGGACGTAGCTTTCCGGCCCATCTGGGTGACAGATTTTCCCATGTTCGAATTTGACCGGGAGTCGCAACGATGGCTGCCCGCACACCATCCGTTCACTTCACCCCATGAAGAGGACATGGAGAGGCTGGTATCCGATCCTGCTTCGGTACGCGCGCGCTACTACGACCTCGCGATGAATGGTCTGGAGTTGGGTTCCGGGTCGATCCGGATCCATCGGCAAGACGTGCAGCAGGAGATTTTCCGCGCCTTGGGTATGAGTGAAGACGAGGCCCGGTCGCGCTTCGGATTTTTTCTCGAAGCACTCACGTACGGTACGCCTCCCCACGGGGGCATCGCCCTGGGCCTGGACCGGATTGCGATGATCCTCGCTGGGGCACAGAGCCTGCGCGAAGTGATTGCCTTTCCCAAGACGGCCAAAAGGCCATCGACTTGATGGTCGATGCGCCTACGCCGGTAAGCCCTCAGCAACTGAAGGAGTTGCACATCAGGACCACCGGCTGAGGGACCTGCTGTTCCCCTTTAGTTCATCCACTTGCGGTCGTTGGGGTCGCGCTTTTCGTCAGGGTCGATGTAGCGCCCTTCGCTGTCGAAGCGGACATCGCGGTTTTGCTTGCGCATATAAACTTCGAACTTGCGTGCCACCCGCCGGCGCTTCCAGCGATAGTAGTTGTTGCGCAGGTTGAATATGCCCTCACTCAAGGAGCTGGTCATTCCCCGCCGGGGAGCGCGGCGGGCGAAAAGGAACCCGAGCAGCGCGCCGCTGAGGATCACGAAATAGGCTAGCGGAGGCCCTCCGGATAGGAGCAGCGCCACCTCAATCAGCATATATACGATGACCAGATATTTGGCTCGGATCGCTACCGGCAGCGGGAACATGTACATTTCCAGGTCACCGAATAGCACGGCGAAGGCAGCCAGCAAACCGAACAAGGCCGCGTCGGCGCCGCTCGTGGTGGCTAAGGGGCTGGCATGGAAAACGCGGGTAAAGCTAAGCAGGCTACCGATCAGACCCCCGCCGATCGCACACAGGAAGTAAATTTCCAGAAGCCAGCGGCTTCCCTTGGACGTCTCTAGAAATGAGCCGATAAACCACAGCGTAAGCATGTTGAAAGCAACATGCAGCACGCCGGCGTTGAGGAAGCTGTAGGTAGCCGGTTGCCACAACCAGCCGTGGAGCAGCAGGGCCGGGGTGAGCGAAAAGTAACTGAGAATGATCAGCGCCATGCGCGGCGCCGCGTATTCCATGAGCAACAGCAAAAAGAACACGGCGACATTGACCAGCACCAGTTGGCTGGTAACCCCGGTGAAGCTCGGGAATGAAAGGGCGGAAAAACCGGTGCGGGGAAAGCGTGCCATGACTTCTTTTGTAAGACTAACGCGTTTTCCGGGTTATCGTAGCCGGGCTATGTGAAAACGCCTTAACCTTTGGTCTTCGTTCGCGGTACGATTTGTTATCTGACAGGAGTTTCTTGACGTCCGGCGTGTTCTCCCGGAAACTAGCCAAGCCGCCTCTGCGTTGCGGTCACCATCAACATTTAATGCTCCGTGAAAGGAGAGCTGTATGCCAGTCTGTCAGGAATGCGAGAGCGTACTCGATTTCGATCCCGACGAAGTTGAAGAAGGCGACATCGTAGTCTGCGATGAGTGCGGCACCGAGTTTGAAGTGGTCGCAACCGAACCCCTGGAACTCTCTCAGGTGGATGAGGAAGGCTACGAAGACGAGGAAGAGGAAGTAGCCGACGAGGAAGAGGAATGAGGCTGTGGTGGATTCTGTTGCTGCTGGTGGCCTGCGTGGCGCCCCAGCCGCAAAGCCTCGCACAAAGCCTGGCTCAATCGGTGCGGATTGTGCAGGGCATCGTCCTGGGTTCGGACGACCAGCAGCAAGCCAATGCCGTCGTCTACCTGCAGAACCAGAAGAGTCAGGAGGTCAGGACCTACATCACCGAGGCGGATGGACACTACCGCTTTGGACAGCTGAGCTCAGACGCAGATTATCAACTCTGGGCGGAGTACAAAGGACGCAAGTCCAAGACCAGGACCATCAGCTCCTTCGACAGCAAGAAGGAATTCAACTTTAACCTGAAGATCGACACCCAGAAATAGGCCCGGGGGGCGCCCGGGAACACGGTTGTTATTCGTGTTCCAGGCGCTTCCAGTTTACGAGGTCTCCCAGCGTGGTGGTGGAGCTTGATACCGGCTGCTTGTAGGCTTCGACATCGGCCCGGCTGGCTTCTTCGCCTACCGCACGCAAGCTGAGGCCTACCTTCTTCTCATCCTGATTCATCTTGATGATCTTGAAGTCATGCTCCTGGCCTGGTTCGAGCTTAATCGGCGCACCGGTGGCGTCGGCAGCTTCAGAGACATGGCACAGGCCTTCTACCCCCTCGGCGATCTCGATGAAGGCTCCGAACTGCGCGGTGCGCAGCACCTTACCCTTGACCACGTCGCCAACGCGATGCTGAGCAAAGAATGTTTCCCACACATCGGGCTGAAGTTGCTTGATGCCGAGGGAAAGGCGGCGGTTCTCAGCTTCCACCCCGAGGACCACGGCGCGAACTTTCTCGCCCTTCTTGAGAATCTCTGAGGGATGCTTGACGCGCTTGGTCCAGCTCAGATTGCTCACGTGCACCAGTCCGTCAATGCCGTCTTCGATTTCAATGAAGGCGCCAAAGTCGGTCAGATTGCGCACCCGGCCTTCCACAATCGTGCCTGCGGGATAACGCTCGGAAAGATGCTCCCAGGGGTTTTCCAGCAGCTGCTTCATGCCCAGCGAAATACGACGGTCGTTGGGATTGACGCTGAGCACGACGGTCTCAACCTCGTCACCCGGCTTGACCAGCTTGGAGGGGTGCTTCATCCGCTTGGACCAGGTCATCTCGGAGACGTGTACCAGTCCCTCGATCCCCTGCTCCAGCTCAACAAAGGAGCCGTAATCGGTTACGCTGAGCACCCGGCCACGAACGCGGGCGCCAATGGGATAGCGCTCGACTGCATCGAGCCAGGGATCAGGAGTGAGCTGTTTGAAACCCAGGGAGACGCGCTGCTTCTCACGATCAAACTTTAGTACTTTGACCTGGATCTCGTCGCCGACGTTGACCAGGTCACGAGGGTGAGTGAGCCGCCCCCAGGACATATCCGTGATGTGCAGCAGGCCATCGATGCCGCCTAGGTCGACAAAAGCACCGTAGTCGGTCAGATTCTTCACCGTTCCGGTAAGCACGGCGCCCTCTTCGAGATGCTCGAGCGTCAAGCTGCGCTTGTTGGTTTGCTCCTCTTCAAGCAACTCCTTGCGCGAGACCACCACGTTGCCGCGCTTCTTGTTCAGCTTGATGACGCGGACTTCGATCTGCTGGCCAATGTAGCCGTCAAGATTGCGAACGGGTCGGATTTCGAGCTGGGAGCCGGGCAGAAACGCCTTGATGCCGATGTCAACCGTGAGACCGCCTTTGACCCGCCCCAATACCGTGCCGATGACCGGAGTCTTTTCGTTGGCTGCACGTTCGATTGCGTCCCAAACCCGGTGCCGCTGCGCCTTGTCGTAGCTCAGCAGGAAGCCGCCCTCGGCCTCTTCGCGCTCAACCACCACCTCGACCGTGTCGCCGGCTTTCAGTTTGGGCTGGCCGTTGTGATCCAGCACCTGCTCAAGGGGAATGAGACCTTCGGACTTGAGCCCCACGTCAACCACCACATGCTTATCCGTCAGCTTAATGACGGTACCCGTGACGACATTGTCGTCATAGGCCTGTGCGGCGGCTTCGGCGGCTTGTTCGCGGTCGAAGGATTCCAGAGCCGCGGCAAAATCTTCCATGCCGGTCAGTTCGGTTTCTTCCGAACCGGGATGGGAGGCGACTGGCCGGGGATCGACTACGCGGTGCGGCACGCTGGGGGTTTCAGCCTGCGGGTTGTTGGTTGACTCCTCGGACGGATCAAAGTGATCCGCCGGTGCTTCTAGCGTTGGGGTTTGCAATTCGGTGTTCAGGTGTGCGCTCTCGGTTCGTTCAGGATTTAGGACGTCTGCCATGAATGCCAGCTCCGGATTCTCGATCGGTAATAGCCGATCCATCCACCACTACAGGGCTTAGATGAAACACGCTCGTCGAGGTCTCACAACATTGACCAGGCTCACGTGATTCAGTCCTGCAGCTTGCTTCGCAGGACTCTTTTGCATGGCTAGGTCCGCGAAGTAGGGCACCGTAAGTTTACTCTCCGCCAACAAACGTTCGGAGGGAGACTGTCAGTGCAGCCAGATAGGAGCATCCGGGAGGGGGGTAAAGCAAGAGCGGCGATGGACGTCTACGCCGAATCCTCTACGTAGACCCTTCATACACAACTATAGCAATCGCCGGGAAAGCATGTCAACGAACTCGTGGGCTGTTCAACCTACGCGAAGGATATCGAAATGTGCAGGAAATACCTATTTTTACTGCGTTGTAACCCTGCGCTGAAGACAGGCGCGCCCGGCTGTGCTCAGGCTGTGGTGGCGAGCCGGACACTCCGTATACTTGAACCGCATGGACCATTTGTGGACACCCTGGCGCTACTCTTACCTGGTCGATGACCTGGGCTCCCCCAAAGGCAGGCGCAAAGGCGTGCCCCAGGCGCTGGCGGCGTGGCCTGGTGACTGTGACTGCGTCTTTTGTAACCTGATCGGAGCCACACGGTTCGCGGTCGAGCAGGGTGGCTCCGCGATCGATGCCGACCGGGCGGCCAATATCGTGCTGCGGGCGGAGCATAGCTTCATTTGCCTGAACTCCTTTCCTTACTCTTCCGGTCACGTCATGATCGTGCCTTATGCCCACCAGGAAACGCTGGCCGGCCTGGCCCCCGTGGTGGCCCTGGAAATGATGGCATTGGCGCAACGAACCGATGCCGTTCTCCGTCAGGTGTACACCCCGCAGGGGATCAATATGGGCATGAATTTGGGCCAGGCTGCTGGCGCCGGTATCGCCGCGCACCTCCATTTGCATGCGCTGCCCCGTTGGCTGGGCGATTCCAACTTTATGACGGTGATTGGGGAAACACGCGTGCTGCCGGAGGCGCTGGACACCACTTGGCAGCGCTTGCGGGAGGGGTTTGGCGAGGCAACCGGGGCTGAAACCGGTCCAGCGTAGTGGAGGGACTGCTGTTTCTTTCTCCTAGGGCAGTTCGGGCTGGTCTTCCAATTCCAGGGTTTCCTGCTGGGCCAGCTCGATCAGGCCCAAGGGAATCTGCTTGGTTGGCTTGATCCCCAACGCTTTCAGCATTTCCGCCTGGCGGATCACATTTCCAGGCCCGGTGTGCAGCTTGGCCAGCGCGCCGGCGTAGCTGGTTTGCGCTTGCTCCAGCCGCTTGCCCATCTCGGTAAAGTCGGCCACGAAGCCGGCCAGTTTGTTGTAGAGTTCCGCTCCCCGGCGGGCAATCTCCTCCACATTGCGCTTCTGCTGCTCCTGCCGCCAGAGGGAAGCGACCGTGCGTAACACAAAAAGCAGGGTGCTGGGGCTTACCAACAAAACGTTCCGCTGCCACGCCTGCTCCCAAAGCTTGTCATCCCGGGAAACGGCCAACATGAAGGCCGGTTCGATGGGAAGAAACATGATGACGAAATCGAGAGAATTGAGACCGTACAGGGCTTGGTAGTTCTTCTCGGCCAACCCCCGGATATGCGCGCGAACAGAGTTGCTATGACTGTCGGCTGCCAACAACCGGTCTGCTTCGTTCTCCGCGGTGCTGTGGGCCTCGTAGTGCACAAGGGACACTTTGGCGTCGATGACCAGATGCCGGTCGCCCGGCAAGTGGATGACCACATCAGGTTGACCTCGCCTTCCGTTTTCGGAGGCATAAATCTCCTGGGCGTCGTATTCCTCACCTGGGCGCAGGCCGGCCGCCTCTAAAATCCGCTCCAGAACCAACTCACCCCACGCGCCCTGGGCCTTGTTCGACCCCCGCAAGACGCTGGCCAGGTTATTTGCCTGCTCGGTAAACCTGGTGTTCGACTCAAAGAGCTTATCGATCTGGGCACTTAGATTCGCGCCGCCCCTCGCCTGCTCCAGGCGTGCGGCTTCAATCCTGGTCTGGAAATCCTCCAGCCGGGTCTTGAGCGGCTCAAGCACCTGTCCCAGGCTGGTCTGATTCTGCTCCGAAAAACGCCGCGACTTCTCCTCCAGAACTTCGCTGGCCAGTGACTTGAACGTCTCGGGCAGACTGACCCGCATCTGTTCCAAAGCCCGCTCGGTTGCCGCGTGTCGTTCTTCGAGCCGGGCAATGGTGGCCTCCTGCGCCGCATCGTCGCTGAGCGCCTGGTCAAGACGGGAGCGGGTGTCCGCCAGCTGGTCAGCCAGAGTTTTGGAGGACTTTTCAAAGCTGGCGCGCTCCGCGGCGGTGCGACTGCGCTCAAAATAAGTGGCCACCACGATGCCGGAGACAAAGGCGCCGACGGCCGCGAAAAGAAGTGTGATCATACCGGGGAACATCGCCATCTGCTTTTTCTGACTTTACTCGTCATGCAGCCAAAGATGCTGAGGAAACCGGCGTCCGCTCCAAGGAGTGCCGCGCTTTACACCGGTTGGAGCCCTCAGTAGACTGAGAACTTTGGGGCCGTGAACTGCGCGGGTTGCGGGCTAGGCCGTTTTTCCTGTTGCTGTCCCCTGCCAGGCATTGGCTTCCGGCGTAGCCCGGTCCCCTCGGGGACCTTCTGCAAAGCCAAAACCTTTTCTGTGGCAGGTGGCGTCTGGAGGAAAACCGGAACGACCGCCGCACCGCCTTCCCGGACCGTTCACCCAACCTTGCAGGGCGTTTGCCCTCTAACGAGTTGTTTTTATAGACAGGAGAACGGCATGGCAACAGCAGCAGTAGAAGAGAAGGTAAAGCAGATTATCGTGGAGCAACTTCAGGTCGATGAAGCTGAAGTGACTCCCAGTGCGTCGTTTCAGGAAGATTTGGGAGCAGACTCACTCGATGTGGTCGAGCTCGTGATGCAGTTCGAGGAAGCCTTTGACCTGGAAATCCCGGACGAAGATGCGGAAAAAATCAAGACCGTAAAAGACGCCACCGAATACATCGAGAAAAACGCGAAAGGCAGTAAGTGAGTTGGCAAGAAGGGTGGTTGTTACAGGCATCGGGCTTTTATGCGGCATAGGTAGAACCGCGCCCGAAGTCTGGAACAACCTGCTGGTGGGCAAGAGCGGAATGGCGCCCATCACCAGCTTCGATACCACGGGATTTCCCGTGACGTTCGCGGCCGAGGTGAAGGGTTTCGATCCTTTGGATTTTATGGACAAGAAAGAAGCGCGCAAGATGGGGCGCTTCATCCATTTCGCGCTTGCCGCAGCCCACGAAGCCCTCAAGCACTCGGGTCTGAAGATCGGGCCGGAAAACGCCGAGCGCGTGGGCGTGCACATCGGGTCCGGTATCGGTGGCTTCGACGTGATCGAGCGCGAGCACAGCGCCATGCTCCATGGCGGCCCGCGTAAGATTTCACCGTTTTTTATTCCTGCCACCATCGCCAACCTGGCGGCCGGCCAGGTGAGCATCCGCTACGGGGCTCTGGGGCCGAACGAGGCTACATCGACGGCCTGCACGACCAGCGCGCATTCCGTGGGCAACGCTTTTCGCACCATTGAGCGCGACGATGCGGACGTGATCATCGCGGGAGGCGCTGAAGCTGCGATTACGCCCATGGGTGTGGGTGGCTTTGCCGCCATGCGAGCGCTTTCCACCCGTAACGCCGACCCGGAACATGCCTGCCGCCCATTTGACAAAGACCGCGACGGCTTCGTGGTCGGCGAAGGCGCCGGCATCCTGGTGTTGGAGGAGCTCGAACACGCCCGCGCGCGCGACGCCGCCATCCTGGCGGAGATCGTCGGCTATGGAATGAGCGCAGATGCCTATCACATCACCAGCATGGCGCCGCAAGGAGAAGGCTGCCTGCGGGCGATGAAAAATGCCCTGCGCAGCGCGAAGCTGGAGCCCCATGAAGTGGACTATGTAAACGCCCATGCCACTTCCACTCCCCTGGGGGACGCCCTTGAGACCGCGGCCATCAAGCATCTTTTCAGCGAACACGCGTCCAGCGGAAACCTCCTGGTGAGCTCGACCAAGTCGATGACTGGCCACCTGCTGGGCGGCGCGGGGGGGTTGGAGGCAGGTATCACCATCATGGCCCTGCAACGCCAGATTGTTCCTCCCACCACCAATCTCGACGATCCCGATCCAGCTTGTGACTTGAACTACATTGCCAACACGCCACAAGCCGCCAAGGTCGATGTGGCGCTCTCCAACTCCTTTGGCTTCGGCGGGACCAACGGAGCACTCGTCTTCCGCCGCTGGCTGGAATAAGACCGCACTTCCTCTTCAACCTCCGTGTTAGAAAGCTGCCACAACGGTGCAAGACGCCTATGACACTTTGGTGGAACTGGGATGAATCTCTTGGTTCGTGAGCGGTTTATCAGGAGGAATGACGCTTCAATCATGGGATCATACCTGCAGAACGTTGCGCAGGAAGCGAGGCAGATTGAAGCGAGTCGCTACAGGGTTAGTTTGCATTTTTTTCGCGGCAGCTTCCTTTGCGGCCTGCACCAACACGTTGCCCGTCTCGCAGGAGATGAAGGAATCGCAGGTTGTGATCATCGGTACGGTGATGTCGTCGCGCCAGGTTCCGCAATCGTGGGACACCCTGGACGGCGTCGAGTACGTGGTTCACATTGACCAAAAGGTCAAAGGGAAGCAAACCGGCGAGATCAGCATTTTCAGCGAGCACACCGACGACGCCTTCAACCTGCAAGCCGGCAAACAATATCTGCTTTTTCTCACCAACAACTACCAGCACTGGATGGTGAATAAGTGCGGGAACTCCGGTCCCATGGATGAGGAGAGCAAGGTGATCAAGCAGCTGGTTCACGCGGCGGGCAACGACTAAAGCCTGTCAGGCCTGGGCAGATCCCTTCACTAAGTTCCCGCAGGGACGTTTGCAGCAAGTTTCTTGCTTTGTTATCAGGGCACGACTGAAGTCGTGCCCTGATACAAAGCAAAAACGCTTGATTCCGAGCTAGTTTTCATCGCCTCTAATAAACAGATCCGTGGTTGTCTGCGCCTGCAGAAGAGAACCATGACGGTTCCTTTAGCCCCTTTTAGTACCCCAGTGCAAACGTAAGTACCGCCTGCTCTGCCCCCCTCAGCCAGTATTCGCCGCTTACGTATCTGCCACGTTCCTGGTGGCAGATATTGCAAACAAGGGGCTTATTCATTCTCCGTCGAGCCTTCCATTACCATCGATCCGCATCCCCCCTCCGAAGTAAGGGTGTTTCAGAACAATACAATTGCCATCCCCCGTTGGACACGGCAATCTACCACTTAAGCAGTACACATACAACTTACGTAGTACTGCAAATACCCGGTTCGTGACCCTAAGGAGGGTTTGTGAAAAAGCTTGCTATTGCATTACTTCTCTGCCTGAGTGCCGCCAATGGTTTCTCCCAGTGCAAGACAAATCGTGTCAGCGCCCGCAAGGAGATGCATATGGCATCTGCCGTGGTTTTGGGTACGGTGACGGCAGCACAACCAGTTCCGGAAGCGTGGGATTTTCTGGACGGCGTGAACTACACGGTTCGCATTGACTCAAAGATCCACGGCAAGGCGCGCCCCAACACCGAAGTGACAGTTTTCAGCGAGAACAGCCCTCGCTTCTTCCCGATGTATGTCGGCGAGCAGTACGTACTTTATCTGCAGCCCCAGTACGGCCGGGTGCAGGTCGACAATTGTGGCAATTCACACCCGACCACCGAGAATTCCGCATCGACCAAACAGTCGAAGCAGGTCTCCGCTAAGGGCTTCTAAGTTTGCAGACTGCTCCTCTGCCTTGGAGAGGGATACCGCGTAAGCGGTATCCCTCATTTTTCATTGCAGAAGCGTTCCGTTTTCCGGTTCGCTCTTGGCTTCTTCCGGGGGAATGACGACTGCCGCCGCGACCTTGTCTTCCTCCTCAAGATGCAGCAAGCGGACGCCCTGGGTGGAACGGCCGGCAGCGCGGATAGTCTTGGTATCAATCCGGATGATCTTGCCGTACTGACTGATCACCATCAGCTCGGAGCTGTCATCGACCAGCAGGATGGCGCTCACCTTTCCGTTGCGGGCAGTCGTCTTCACATTGATGACACCCCTGCCGCCGCGAGTCTGCAGCCGGTATTCGTCCACGTCCGTACGTTTGCCGTAGCCCTGCTCGGTGATCGAAAGGATCAGCGAGGCGGAGTGCTCTCCGGCGCCATTCTTCTTGCGTTCGAGCGGGGTAGCAGCCAAGCCGACCAGGTAGTCGCCCTTGCCCAGATCGATGCCGCGGACGCCATAAGCAGGCCGCCCCATGGAGCGCACATCGTTCTCGCCGAAGCGAATCGCCATCCCCAGATGCGTGGCCAGGAAGATGATCTGATTGCCATCGGTGCTGCAGGCGCCAATCAACTCATCATCGTCGTCGATGCCGATGGCAATAATGCCGCGTGCCATCACATTCGAGAAGTCCTTGAGCGGGGTCTTCTTAACCGTGCCCTTACGGGTGGCAAAAAAGATGAACTTGCCCTCTTCTTCCAGATTGCGAACCGGCAGAATGGTCCGCACGCTCTCTCCCGGTTGGAGGTTCAGCAGGCTGGCCATCGACTTGCCCTTGCCGGCAGCGCCGACATCGGGGATCTCATACACCTTGAGCCAATAAACCCGCCCGGTGTTGGTGAAACAGAGTAGGTAGGCGTGCGTGGAATCGACAATGAGCTGAGAAACGAAGTCTTCTTCCCGCGTCTTCATCCCCAGCCGGCCAGTGCCGCCCCGCCGTTGCTGGCGGTAAATGGAAATTGGGGTGCGCTTGAGATAACCGGAATGAGAAACAGTGACGGCAACCTGTTCGTCGGCGATCAGGTCCTCCAGCTGCAACTCGGCCGTCTCGTCGAGAATCTGAGTACGGCGCTCGTCGCCAAACTCCTTGCGCGCAGCTTCCAGCTCCTTAACAATCAAGGCGCGCAGTTTGGGTTCCGAGGCCAGGATGGATTCGTACTCGGCGATGCGCTCGCGTACATCCACTAATTCTTTAATGATTTCGTCGGTCGAGAGCTGGGTGAGGCGGTAGAGCTGCAGTTCGAGGATGGCGTCGATCTGCCGGTAGCTCAAGCCAGCTTCGCGCTCAGGGCCGGTGACGATACCCGTGTCGAGTTTCAGAACAATGTCTTTGGAGAGCGAAAAGCGGCGGAGGTTTTCCCGAGCTTCCGCGCGCGATCCGGATCCGCGAATGATGCGGATGACCTGATCGATATTATCCAGGGCGATTTTGTAGCCCTCGAGGATGTGTTCACGCTCACGCGCCTTCTTGAGCAGGAAGGAGGTGCGCCGGCGAACCACGTCCACGCGGTGATTGATGAAATGGCGGATGGCGTCATGCAGGGCGAGCTCGCGCGGCTGGCCATTGACCACCGCGAGAAAGATCATGGAAAAGCTCTCCTGCATCTGGGTGTGCTTGTAGAGCTGATTCAGCACGATCTGCGCTTCCGCGCCACGCTTGAGCCCGATCACGATGCGCATTCCGTCGCGGTCGCTCTCGTCGCGGAAGTCGTCTTCGGAAATGTCGGTGATGACTTTATCGTTGACCAGTTCGGCGATGCGCTCGATCAGTTTCGACTTGTTGACCTGGTAGGGGATCTCGGTCACGATGATCGCCTGCCGGCCACCCTTTAGCTGTTCGATGGCTGCTTTCGCGCGCATGAGGAAGCGCCCGCGGCCGGTTTTGTAGGCCTGGGCAATGCCTCCGCGTCCGTAGATGAAGCCGCCGGTGGGAAAGTCCGGCCCCTGCACGTGCTGCAAAACCTCAGCCAGGCCGGCCTGCGGATTTTTCACCAGTTCGATGGTGGCGCTGATCACCTCGTTCAGGTTGTGGGGCGGAATATTCGTCGCCATGCCTACCGCGATTCCATTGGACCCGTTCACGATCAGGTTAGGCACGCGGGTCGGCAGCACCGTGGGCTCCATGGTGCTCTCGTCGTAGTTGGGAACAAAGTCGACAGTTTCCTGATCGATGTCCGCGAGCATCTGGCCGGCAATACGGGTCATGCGGCATTCCGTGTAGCGCATGGCCGCCGGCGGATCGCCGTCTACCGAGCCGAAATTCCCCTGACCATCCACCATGGGATAGCGCATGCTGAAGGGCTGGGCCAGCCGCACCATGGTGTCGTAGATAGCCGAATCGCCATGGGGGTGATAGACACCCATGGCCTGACCGACAACCTTGGCGCACTTGGCGTACTTCTTGTTGAACTCCAGGCCCATCTCATGCAGGGTGTAGAGAATTCTGCGATGCACCGGCTTGAAGCCATCGCGAATGTCGGGGAGAGCGCGCCCGATGATCACCGACATCGAATAGTCGAGATACGAGCGCTTCATCTCATCTTCAATGTTGATGGGGATGAGGCGTGTTCCCGGGCCGTCTGGCGGGTTGCCGTCGCTGCCGTTGGGACCTAGAGGAAGGAGGGGATTCTGATCGTCTGCCATAAGAAGGTGGGCCTTGGACGGGGCTTGAATCTGCGGTCGAGGGCTACTTTGATGATACGTGTTTTAGGCCCGCCCAGCAAGGTGATGGAGCCGCTCTAAGTCTCCTTTTTTGAATAATTTGTCCAGCGTCAGGGGAGGGAAAGAATGCTCAGCGTCGCAGCCAGAACAAGCAGGCAGCCGGCCACACCCAGGAAGAGAGGCCGATAACGGGTTTCGAGGAAATCGGCAAACACGCCGGCGATGAAAGTGAGAAGAAAAGGGAGTGCCCATAGCGTGGGCTCGCTGGAGATTCCGGGCGTGATGAGAGTCATGAACAGGAGGGCGAGAAGAAGGGGGACCGTATTGCCAAAATAACGCGATCTGCGCGTTGGCAGATAAAGCATTAGCGCCGTAGCAGCAGCCACGGTCACAGCGGAATTGGGAAGACTGAAAAACCAGTGGCGCGCGGTCTGAAGAGAGAACGAGATGCGGCCTGCGCCGCTGCGAAAGAAGTAGCTGTAGGCGTCCATGCTGAAGTCATAGGAGGCGAACAGCAGCAGCAAGGTTCCGATGACCGCCGCCATCATGATGGGCACAATGTATGCGCGACGGCCGACCGCCAGGTAGGCCATGAGGACAATGGACAAGAGGAGCGCGAGCAAAAAGGCGGCAACATGTGATGCCGCGGTAAAGGCGAGTGTCAGCGTGAGCAGCACAATCCGCGAACGCCATTTGCGCATAGGACCCTGCATGGCATGAGCAACCCCCATGGCGGTGTAGAGCGAGGCAAACAGTCCAAATGCCGTGAGAATCTCGTTATTGGGGTACGTGCAGGCGTGTATCACCAGGGGACAAAAGCAGTAGAAGGCCAGCGCGATGAAACCGCCCGTATTCCCATACAAACGGCGGGTGACCCACCATAGGGCGCCCCCGAGCAGGATCCCGGTGAGCAGGAAACCGCTATGCAGCAGCAACAAAACATAACCGAGCTCGTGGCGCATCTCCCAGGTGGAAGCGTCGGCGGCCTGGCCGGCGAGCACTCGCTGCAAGGTCAGTGGCAACCCAGCGATCCGGTACGCTAGCGTCCCATCAGAAATGTTGCCGCATGAGGTGAAGTATCCCGCCAGGGGATCTGGCTTTTCCCACATCTCCCGGCCGCAACGAGCAAAATCGTAGTCGCGCGAGGTGAGGGTTTGACGGTGGAATACCCACAGGCATTGCGCCAGCAGAAGTAGCAACAGCAGGGCTGCGAGTTGTTGCGGGCGATTGAACTGGAAGCCTGAGACCTTGGGCATGAATTTAGCGCTTTTACCGTTCCTGCGCATCGGACGCACTAGTTATGCGGCATGGGTAATGTTTAGAGCCGGGGAAATCTGAAATGCGTGTGGGGCAGGAATTGATGGGCGTTGGGAAAGCCGAAGAGACGTCCATAGGCGGTGTAGCCCGTTTCGCTGGTCCAGAACCACATCTTCTTCCAAAGAGGGTAGTCGGGTGGCCAGGGCGCTATATCCATCCGCCAGGCGAGAGGGTAGTGGTTGAAGATAAGACTGGCGCGGCGCACATGAGTGGGCGAAGTGACAACCAGGGCGGAGGTCCAGCCGTTAGCCTGCAGAATCCGGTAGGAATAGTAAGCGTTCTGAATGGTGTTGCGCGAGTCCTCTTCCGTATAGAGCGCGGAGGCGGGTACACCCTGTGAGAGCGCAAACTGCATCATCACCTGCGACTCGACAAACTGGTTCCGTACGGCGCCTCCGGTCATCATGAGGCGCGGCGCGACTCCTGCGCGATACTGCCGGATCCCTTCCAGCACGCGCGATTTGGCGAGCGGCGCAATGGTGCCATTGTCTGCAGCTGGATTGCCCAGCACCAGAATCACATCGAATTGAGTCTGTGGGGTGTCGCTCATGGGAATGGAAAAATACATGATGAGGATGCAGGTGATGGCTGTCGCGGAGAGGATCGCGCAAATGCGTGCGAGCTTCAGCCATTCCTGTCTTGTTCTTGGAAACTTTAGAAGCATAGGTGAACTGATTCTAACCAGCCTGCGGGGTTGCTTCGATGCTCGGCTTCAACGCCAGAACCCCCTCGTACAGCTCTCAACCATTTCCAAGGCAACGGTCTGACTTTCTAATCCTAAGCCCCCGCTGCATTTGTTCAACAGAATCACAGGAACAAATTTCACTACTCCGCCGATTCGACACCTCTGGATCAAGCAACACCTGGCGCCTTTCGCTGACTCGCTCGCTTGCTGCTAATCTGATGCCAATGTCCGCCGGTAGAAGTGATTCCGAACGGCTGGTCTCCGCAGACCGCGCCGAAGATGATAACTCGTTCGAACTGAAGCTACGACCCAAATGGCTGCGAGAGTTTATCGGTCAGGAGAAGGCCAAGGAGCAGCTCGGCATCGCCCTGGCCGCCGCCAAGACTCGCGGCGAAGCCCTGGACCATGTGTTGTTGTTCGGACCGCCAGGCCTGGGTAAGACGACATTGGCGACGATCATTGCCAATGAGCTGGACGTCGGCTTTCAACAGACCTCGGGTCCAGCGCTTCAGATCCAGGGGGATTTGACCGCGATCCTGACCAATCTGAAGGATCGCCAGGTGCTCTTCCTGGACGAGATTCACCGTCTGCAGCCGGTGCTCGAAGAAAAACTCTACACCGCGCTCGAAGACTACAAGCTGGACATCATCATCGGGCAGGGACCGGCGGCCCGGACCCATGTAATGGAAATCAAGCCGTTCACGTTTGTCGCAGCCACCACCCGCCCAGGGCTGCTTTCGTCTCCCTTGCGCTCGCGCTTTGGGATCTTGCTGCGGCTGGAGTTCTACACCGACGATGAGTTGCGGTACATTGTGGAACGTTCGGCCGAAGTGTTAAACGTGCCCATTAATCGGGACGGGGCCGCGGAAATTGCCTTGCGCTCGCGGGGAACACCACGCATCGCCAACCGGCTGCTGCGCCGGGTGCGTGATTACGCCCAGGTTCGCGGCACAGGCAGCATCGACCGGGCAATAGCCGAAGCAGCCTTAAAGCTGCACGGGGTAGACGCCCACGGCTTCGACGACCTGGATCGCCGGCTTCTGCTCACCATTATCGAGAAATACGACGGAGGCCCGGTCGGGCTGAATACCCTGGCAGCCAGCCTGGCGGAAGAAGAGGATGCTCTGGAGGAAGTCTACGAGCCCTTCCTCATCCAGATCGGTTTTCTGGATCGCACTCCGCGAGGGCGTGTCGCGACACGGCTGGCCTATGAACATTTCGGCCTACCACTGCCCCGGCGGCAGACGCCGCTCTTCTGATCGGCTGGGACTTGTTAGCTGTCGAGTTGCTTGGTCACCAATTCGTTCAATAACGCCGGGTTGGCCTGTCCTTTCGACAAGCGCATCACCTGGCCGACGAAAAATGCCGCTACTGTCTTCTTGCCGGCTCGATATTGCTCCAACTGCTTGGGATTGGCGGACATCACTTCCTGAATCAGTTTCTCCAGGGCTGCCGGATCGCTGATCTGCTGCGGCTTTTCGCGCTCATACACCGGGCCAAAGTCTTCGCCGTTTTCAAATGCGGTGTCGAAGAGCCCCTTGAGCTGCTTGCTGGAAAGCTCTCCGCCTTCGGCAAGGTCCGCCGCCTTCACCAATCCGTCCATGGTGATCGGAGATTGCTCCAGATCCAGACCTTTCGCCTTCAGGCGGCCCATCAATTCGCTCTGGATCAGGTTTGCGACCCGCCGCGGGCTCCGCGCCTTCCGGGCCGCGGTCTCAAACTGGTCGGCAAAGGCACGCGTGGCGGTCAATGTCTGGGCATCCTGCATGGTGATGTCGTACTCAGCAATCATGCGTTTGCGGCGCGCCTCCGGTAACTCGGGCATGCGCGTTACGAGGATCGCCTTCCACTCCCCCGAGACCAGCAGCGGCGGCAAATCCGGTTCAGGAAAATAGCGGTAGTCGTGCGCCTGCTCCTTGGACCGCATAGAGTAGGTGCGGCCCTCGCTCGCGTTCCATAGCCGCGTCTCCTGCGCTACGCGGCCGCCGCTCTCGATCACCTCCACCTGACGCTCGATCTCATACTCCAGCGCAGAACGGATAAAGCGAAAACTGTTCACGTTCTTGACCTCGGCCTTGGTTCCGAATTGCTTCTGCCCCCGCGGCCGCACGCTCACATTGGCATCGCAGCGCAGCGAGCCTTCCTCCATGTTGCAGTCGCTCACGCCGGTGTAGAGCAGAATCTCTTTTAGGCGAGTCAGATACTCGTAGGCTTCATCCGGCGTTCGCAGATCAGGCTCACTCACAATTTCAATGAGCGGAGTTCCGCACCGGTTCAAATCCACATACGTCTTGGTTGCGGACTCAGGAAAGCCGTCGTGCATGCTCTTTCCCGCATCTTCTTCCATGTGCAGCCTGGTGATGCCGATACGCTTGATCACGCTTTGGCCGGAGTTATCGAACGCGGGAACATCAATCCAGCCGTGCTCCGCCAGTGGCTTATCGAACTGCGAGATCTGATAGCCCTTAGGCAGGTCAGGATAGAAGTAGTTCTTGCGCGCGAAGACCGACTGCTCGCGCACGGCGCAGTTGATCGCCGTCGCGGCCAGCACTGCGTATTCCACTGCGCGCTGGTTCAATACCGGCAGGGCCCCCGGCAAACCAAGACAGGCGGGGCAAATGTGCGTATTCGGTTCACCGCCGAATTTATTTGCGCAGCCGCAGAAGGCCTTGGTATTTGTCAGTAGCTGTACGTGGACCTCGAGCCCGATGACCGGCTCATACCGGTCCAACACTTCAGGCGAAAGGCTCGTCGTCGTGACCGTCATTACTTTCGATTCTAGCAACGCCTAAGGCTCCCACGGCAGCGTTTTTGATTAACCATTTTTTACCCGACAACCTCCCCGGGGCCGCAAGCCGCGGGAAGGGTAGTAAGATTCTCAGCAACCTGGTGCACTGGAGAAACCCCGCAAGTGATCGACCTCCGTCAGGAAATTACCGCGGTCATTGAGGCCACTGTTCTGGTCGTGGCAACCCTGTTCCCTATCGTCAATCCTTTGGGAAGCGCCGCGATTTTCGTCAATCTGGTCGGGCCGGTCGCGCCCAACACCCAACGCTTGCTGGCGCAGAAAATCGGGATCTACAGTTTCTTTCTGTTGCTCTGCTCCTTGCTATGGGGTGTGCACGTACTTGCGTTCTTCGGTATCGCAATCTATGCCGTACAAATCGGCGGAGGCCTGGTGGTAACCGCTACGGGCTGGTCTTTGCTCAACCAGGACACGGGGAGAGCCAAAACTGCGCCTATCGCGGACGACGAGATCCTTGAAAACGCCTTCTATCCGTTTACTCTGCCTATCACCGTGGGTCCAGGTTCTATCTCTGTTGCCATTACGCTCGGAGCGCATCTACCTCCCGAGTTGGGCGAGCATTCTCTTTTCTCACCCCGGGTCCTGATCGCTGCTGTCAGCGGCATCACGTTGGTCTGCGTCATCATCTACGTGTGCTATCTCTATGCCAGAAAGGCGGAGCAACTTCTTGGCCGATCGGGAACGTCGATGGTGATGCGCTTATCTTCGTTCATCCTACTCTGCATTGGGGTGCAGATTATTTGTACCGGACTCAAGGCATATCTTGTAGCAATAGGTAAAACTTAGCGGCCTCTGTGTACAAATTACGGGGTACGCTTGGTTAGAGTATGTTCAACGTGGGTGCAGAGTCGACCGATCGTTGCGAAACAGATTGATTACTGCCGAAATACTGCTTGTAGGCTGTAATTGACAGGGGCCCATCCTTGATCAAGAGAGTTGCAGCGCTTTTCCTTCTTTGTACCGCTCCCGTTTTTTGCCAGAGCAACAGCGGCGAATTGCGCTTGAGAGTGACCGACCCCTCCGGTCGTGGCGTGAAAACAGCGGTTTATATCGTAAGTGAGGCGAGTCAGTATCGAACGACTTTGCAGACCGACGAGCAAGGTAGCCTGGATGTGCGCCATCTGCCTTTTGGCAACTACCAGCTTGAGGTTGACCCGCCCGGATTTGGCCCTGTATCCGAATCGGTGGTCATTCGCTCTTCGCTGCTAACTACCTATCTCATCCAATTGAAGCTGCCGACCGTGAGTCAGTCCGTGACAGTGACTGCTGCGAACACGCTGATCGATCCGGAACAGGCGGGGTCGGTTAATCACATAGGTTCGGACTTTCTGCAGCATCGGGTCAGCTCGATTCCAGGCCGCTCGTTGCAGGATCTGGTGAATTCGCAGCCTGGGTGGCTGTACGAGGGCAATGCCGTTTTGCATCCGCGCGGCTCAGAGTATCAGACGCAGTTTGTCGTGGACGGAATCCCTCTCACCGATAACCGCTCGCCTAGTTTCGGACCTGAGATTGAAGCAGACGACGTGCAATCCATGAGTATCTACACCGCAGGCATTCCTGCAGAGTATGGGCGAAAGATGGGAGGCGTCGTCGAACTGAATACACTTCAGGATGCCCAAGCCGGACCGCATGGCGAGTTGGCGCTCTCCGGAGGAAGCTTTGCCACCGCGAGCGCCTTCGCGAAGGGCATGTATGGATGGGGTAAGAACACCATCGGGGGGAGTGCTAATGGCAGCATGACCGACCATTACCTGAACCCGGTAGTTCCGCAAAACTATTCAAACACTGGCACACTGGGCGATTTCTCGGCCCGTTATGAGCGCCAACTGACGCCCAACGACCATCTCGGCTTGAGTGTTCGGCATGACCTTTCGCGATACGATCTTCCTAACGAACAGGTGCAGCAGGCCGCGGGTCAACGCCAAACCGCGGACAATATCGAGACCATGGGAATCGCCTCCTACGAGCATATTTTCTCTTCCCATATGCTGGCCGAGCTTCGCGGCATGGTGCGCGACAATGCGAACGATTTCGATTCCAATGCGCAGTCGACTCCTATAGAGGTCTTCCAGAACAATCGGTTCCGAGAGGGATATTTTAGAGGTACCCTTACCGCCAATCGCGGCCGGCAAGAGTGGAAGTTCGGGTTCGAGTCGGACAACACTTTTCTGCACGAAAACTTCAACTACATCATCACCGATCCAACGCAATTTGACCCCGACACTCCGCTCACCTTCAGTTTTGCCGGCACCCGTCCAGACCTGGAACAGTCGGTCTTTGCGCAGGATCTGATCCGGCTTGGAAATTGGACAATCAACGCCGGAATTCGCTGGGACCACTATCAACTCCTGCTCAACAAGCAGGCGGTCGAACCGCGCTTCGCAATTTCACGCTACTTCTCATCTGCCGGCCTGGTCATGCATTTCTCCTATGACCGGGTATTTCAGACTCCTTCTTTCGAAAACATCCTGCTTTCCAGTTCAACCACGATTGAATCGTTGGATCCCACCAACTTTCTGCGCTTACCGGTGCAACCCTCTGTCGGTGACTACTACGAAGGCGGCTTAACCAAGGTCCTCTTCGGAAAGGTCAAGCTGGATGCAAACTATTTCCGGCGATTCGTAAACAACTACGCCGATGACGACCAGATCGATAACACCACCATCAGCTTCCCGATTGCATTCCGCAAATCCATCATCTACGGCGCGGAAGGAAAAATTGATGTTCCCGATTGGCATCGCTTTTCCGGTTTCTTAAGTTATTCCTACACCGTAGGCAACGCCTGGTTCCCGGTGACGGGCGGCCTGTTCTTAGGGGATAACGCTGCGAATGCGGAAACCCAGCTGAATGGACATTTCCCGGATTCGCAGGATCAGCGCAACACCGTTCGCGGGCGCGTTCGCTATCAACTCAAACCCCGCCTCTGGGTAGCTGGTGGCGTTCAATTTGATTCTGGACTTCCGTTTGAGTTTGACGGGAACCCCGAGACTGTACTCGCGGAATACGGTCAGCAGGTCCTGAATCGCATCAACTTCAATCGTGGTCGAATCTATCCTGTATTTCAGGTGAATGCTTCTGCGGGCGCCGACCTCTATCACTCGGACCGCATGACCATGCGCTTGCAGGCTGACGGTCAGAACCTGAACAATGTTTTGAATGTGATCGATTTTGGCGGCCTCTTCTCAGGCAACGCCATCGGCCCGTCACGAAGTTTTGCCCTGCGCCTTACGACCAACTTCTAGGAGTGGGCCAGGTCTCTGAGCCTGGGCTGCTTGACTTAAGAAGTACGGCACCCCAGAATGGGGCGGTGATCCCGCTCGATGCCACGACTGGCCAAGTCAAGAGAGCTTAGGTGCTGCTGAATCGCCGCGATCTTCTGAAACATGCGGCACTCTCAACCCTGGTTTTGGGCACGCGGCCGGGGCGCTCGATCCATCCGCGCGCAGTCCCTGCTTCTCCCGGGGAAGCACGCGCCATGAATGCGTTGCAACTCGAGCCCTTCGTGGATCCGCTGCCTGTTCTGCGATCGTTACCAGGGCAACGCGGGCTCCCCAGCATCAGCATGCGTGAGATTCGGGTGAAGATGCACCGCGATCTTGCCCCGACACGGCTGTGGAGCTACGGGCCAGAGGCGATCGGTCCACTCTTAGAAGCCCGCAGTCACGAGGAACTGGCTGTTGAGTGGCATAACCAGCTGCCGGCACGCCATTTTCTCCCCATCGACTACAGCCTCCATGGCTCCGGGCGGGAGCTGCCGGAGTCTCGTGCTGTGGTTCATCTGCATGGCGGCCGTACGCCGGCAGCTTACGACGGCTACCCGGAACACTGGTTCCCAACCGGTAAGTCGCGCGTCTTCCACTACCCTAACCGGCAAGACGCGGCGATGCTCTGGTATCACGACCACGCCATGGGCACCAGCCGGCTGAATCTCTACGCGGGCATGATGGGTGTGTATCTGCTTCGCGATGCACACGAACAGAGCCTTAATCTGCCCGCCGGCAACTACGAGTTGCCCCTGGTGCTGTATGACCGGATTTTTGATCACGAGGGCCAGCTGTTCTATCCCGTTTCTCCTCATCCGGAACATCCCTGGACGGAAGAGGTGGTTGGCGACGCCATGGTGGTGAACGGCCGGGTGCAGCCCTTTCACGACGTCGAACCGCGCCGCTACCGGCTGCGCTTGCTGAATGCGGCGAACGCGCGCTTTTTCCGCCTGGGATTGTCAAACGGCGCTCCCTTCCTGCAGATCGGGGCCGATCAGGGGCTGCTTCCAACCCCAGTCCGGCTCACCGCTCTTCTTCTCGCCCCCGGGGAACGCGCCGATGTGGTGGTCGACTTCGCGCCCATGCGGGGAGAGCGCATCCTATTAATCAATGGAGGGTTTCAGATGATGCAGTTTCGCGTCGCCTCGGCCCCGGCACCGGACAAAAGCAGTATCCCCGAAGTACTGCTGCCCATCGCCCGTCTGCCCGAGACCTCCGCGGCGCGCAAGCGCGAGATGACGCTGAACGAGTACCAGGACCCTGCGGGCAACGCCATGGTCATGCTGCTCAACCGGACGCCATGGCACATGCCGGTCACCGAGACAGCGAAACTAGGCTCGACGGAGATTTGGTCCCTGGTGAATCTTACTGAGGATTCGCACCCCATTCATCTCCATCACGTTCGCTTCCAGGTGCTGGATCGCCGGCCCTTCGATCGTGACGTCTATCTCCTGCAAAACGCTACGCTACGCTTTACCGGCGCGGCGCTCGCGCCCAATCCGAATGAGCGGGGCTGGAAGGATGTGGTGCAGTGTCCATCCAATATGGTCACTCGGATACATATTTCTTTTGCAGGATATGCCGGACGCTATCTGTGGCACTGCCATCTGCAGGAACACGAGGCCAACGACATGATGCGCCCCTACGACATCGTGGAGTAGTGGCGAAGCTATAATAATGTGGAACTTGCGAGTATCCGCTCTACATACCGTTCTGCTCACTGGATGCCTGGCCCTTTGCGTTGGATGTAGGACCCCTGCGAGTGAAAAACCCCTTGGTGAGGTTGTCGCCATCAAAGCTCCTCTCGGGCTGCCTCCAGTTCCTATTCCGGCCGACAACCCGCCAACCGCGGAAACGATCGCGCTGGGGCGAAAACTCTTCTACGACCCTAGGCTGTCTAAAGGCAACACGGTATCCTGCGCTTCTTGCCATAACCCAAATATCGGCTTCGCGGATGGCCGAGCGATTGCACAGGGCGTCGGCGGATTGACGGGCAAACGCAATGCCCCGACCCTTTTGAATGCAGCGTTCGATACGCTCCAATTCTGGGATGGCCGCGCTCCCAGCCTGGAGGCGCAGGCGGCGTTTCCCATGGTCGACCCGTTGGAGATGAATCAGGCTCACGATGTTTCCGTTTCGAAGGTTCGTAACGACCCGGCATATAAGGCCGAGTTTGCCCAGGCGTTTGGGCCTGGAACGATAAACCTCGCGATCATCGAGAAGTCGTTGGCGAGCTTCGAGCGGACGCTCCTGAGCGGCAATTCTGCTTTTGACCGGTATGAGTATGGTGGCGATAAGCACGCGATGACCCCGTCCGCGATCAACGGCCTGGCGATTTTTAAGGATCCGAACAGGGGCAACTGCGCGGTTTGCCACACCATGGACACGAATTACTCTCTCTTCACCAATTACAGATTTCACAACACCGGCGCAGGGGTGAATGGAGAGGGCGACTTCACGGACCTTGGCCGCTTCGGCCAAACACAAACAGAAAAGGATAAGGGCGCATTCAAGACGCCTGGCTTGCGCAACGTCGCGCTCACCGCACCTTACATGCATGACGGAAGCCTGAAGACGCTCAACGATGTGGTCGATTTCTATGCCGGAGGCGGCAATTCCAATCCTTATCTGGACCATGACATGAAGGCGCTCCACCTTTCCGCTCAGGACCGCGCAGACCTGGTTGCGTTTCTCGAGGCGCTTACCGGGGACATGCCGCCGAACGCAGGACCGCCTGGAAACGATTCCAAATGAGGCTCATTCATTTACTCCATCTCTCCTGTGCCGCCGCCCTGCTCGCCGGTTGCTCCGGAAAAGTCAAAACCGAACCGCCGGGACCCCCGAAAAGTGCGCCCGCACCGGTGTACTTCAAAGTGGATCCCGAAACCGCCGGCAGCGTGACGGGACAGATACATTTCGAAGGAAGAAGACCAACGCCAAAAGCAATTGATATGAGCGAGGAGCCGGCCTGCGTTGAGGCGCATCATGGGAAGGCCTATGACGAATCGTTGGTCGTAAACAGGAAAGGTGGCCTGGCAAACACCTTCATCTATATCAAGAGTGGGTTGGAGGGGAAGACTTTTGAAATCCCCGCGGACCCGGTCACCATCGATCAGATGGGTTGCTGGTTTCGTCCGCGAGTGCTTGGCATTCAGACCGGGCAGGTATTGAAGGTCGTCAACTCAGATCCGGTGACCCACAATATCCACCCCATGGCGGTCGTCAACCGGGAATGGAATCATAGTCAGGGAAGCGACGATCCTCCCATTGCGCGCAAATTCCTCAAGCCGGAGATCATGATCCGGGTTAAATGTAACATTCATAGTTGGATGCACGCGTTTATCGGGGTTCTGGATCATCCCTATTTCGCGGTTTCGGCGGATGACGGGACTTTTGAAATCAAGAACCTGCCGCCGGGCACGTATACCCTCGCAGTCTGGCAGGAAAAACTCGGGACCCAGGAGCAGCAGATAACCGTCGTTCCCCACGGTAACGCTGAGGCCAACTTCACATTCAAGGAAAAGTAATCATGCGCAAATTAAGTTGTGTCCTCTTTGTGGTTGGCCTGTTTGCCACCGGCTGCAACTCCTCCAAGGCCCCGGAACAGCCTGCGCAGTCTGTGCAAACGGCACCCGCGCAAACCTCAGAGCCGCGGATTTACGTGACTAACGAGGTCTCCGGCGATCTGAGCGTGATCGATTCCGGAAACTATAACCTGCTGGCGACCGTCCCCCTGGGGAAACGTCCGCGAGGAATCCATCCCAGCCCTGATCACAAGACAATCTATGTTGCACTGAGCGGCTCACCGATTGCCGGACCCGATGTGGATGAGAGCACTCTTCCGCCGCCCGACAAGAGTGCCGATGGAATCGGTGTTTTTGATGTCGCGCAGAACAAAGTCTTGCGGATTATTTCCGCCGGCTCTGATCCGGAAAACTTCGATGTCAGCCAGGATGGGAATCAAATTTACGTCTCAAATGAAGACGAGGCGGCGGTTAGTATCGTCGACATCGCTTCCGGCAAGGTCGCGAAAAGCCTCAAACTTGGCGCACAGCCGGAAGGCGTAAAGGTGACGCCGGATGGAAAGCACGTTTGGGTTACGTCCGAGGAGACCGGGACCATCTCCGTGCTCGATCCCGTTGCCGGCAAAATTGTCGCGACCTTCAAGGTCGGCCATCGCCCTCGCTCGGTAGCGTTTATGCCCGACGGTGCACATGCCTACGTGAACGCAGAAAACGACGGAACTGTTGTGTACGTGGATGCGAAGAAGTATCGCATGATCAAGGCTATTCCGCTGGGTAAGCCGGGCACGATTAAGCCGATGGCCGTGTTGCTCTCGCCGGATGGCAGCAGGCTCTATGTCAGCACAGGCAGAGGGCACCAGGTATTTACCATCGACACAGCTACAAATACAGTACTGGGTTCGGTCGCAGTCGGAGCGCGGCCCTGGGGCATCGCGCTTTCGCTGGATGCGAAAACCCTCTACTCCGCCAATGGGCCTTCGAATGATATTTCGGTGGTGAACCTCGCGACCAATACCGTGACCAAAAAAGTGAAAGCCGGCACGGGACCCTGGGGGGTCGTCGTCTTACCGCGAAATTGAAACCGCGGATCGCTACGCCCTGTCGAGAAACATTCTGCCGACAGTGAACTTTGGGTGGCTGGCCCAGGGCTTCTGGCTTTGTATCAGGGCACGACTTTAGTCGTGCCGTAAAGGCTCACTCAAGGGTGGGCTTTAGCCCCTGCATGGCAGTCGGCAGGGGCTAAAGCTCAGGGTCATTTGGCCCGAGGTGGCACGACTAAAGTCGTGCCCTGATACAAAGCCAGAAGCCCTGGGATCTGCGGTGCTCTCTATCGTTTGCCGGTGAACCTAGCTTGCTGCTAGTTGCCGCAGCACATACTGCAAAATGCCGCCGTTCTCGTAATAGAGAATTTCCTGCGGCGTGTCGATGCGCACGGTTGCGTTGAAATGCCGTTTCACCCCTGCCGGGTCCGTCGTCTTGACCTTCAGCGTGCGGCCCTGGGCAAACTTCTGTTCCAGCATTTGGCGAATTCCCTCTAAATCGAAAACTTCTTCGCCAGTGAGCCCGAGCGACTCTGCACTCTGACCGTTTTCAAACTGCAATGGCAGAATTCCCATGCCCACCAGGTTGGAACGATGAATACGCTCATAACTCTGCGCAATCACCGCCCGCACGCCCAACAGGCGCGGTCCTTTAGCTGCCCAGTCACGCGAGGAGCCGGAGCCGTATTCCTTACCGGCAAGAATCACCAGAGGAGTACCACGCTCGGCATACTTCACCGAGGCATCGAAGATGCTCATCCCCTCGCCCTCAGGCAACAGGCGCGTGACACCGCCTTCGGTTCCCGGAGCCAGTTTGTTACGCAGCCGCACATTGGCAAAGGTTCCGCGCACCATCACCTCGTGATTGCCGCGCCGCGATCCGTAGGAATTGAAGTCCGTCGGCTTCACCCCATGCTCAACCAGGTATTTGCCCGCCGGCCCGTTTAGCTTGATCGAACCGGCCGGAGAAATGTGGTCCGTAGTGACACTGTCGCCCAGAATAGCCAACACCCGGGCACCTTTGATGTCTTCCACCGGAGCGGGCTTGGCCGGCATTCCATCGAAATACGGCGCTTTGCGGATGTAGGTGGAATCGCGCTCCCACTGATACGTATCGCCGGTGGGAAACTTCAGGTTCTGCCAGTTCTGATCACCATCCGTAACTGTTGCGTATTCTTTGCTGAAGATCTCGGAATCGATTGCCGACGCGATGGTGCTGTTTACCTCTTCCTGCGTGGGCCAGATGTCCTTCAAATAGACCGGTGCGCCGTGGGTATCCTTGCCCATCGGCTCGGTTTCGAAGTTATGGCCGATGTTGCCGACCAGGGCGTAGGCGACCACCAACGGCGGCGACATAAGGTAGTTGGCCCGCACCTCGGAATTGATGCGGCCCTCGAAGTTTCGATTTCCGCTCAACACTGACACCGCCACCAACCCATGCTCGTCAATGGACTTGGAAACGTCCGTCGGCAAAGGGCCGGAGTTGCCAATACAAGTGGTGCAGCCATAGCCAACGACCTGAAAGCGCAGCTTGTCCAGGGATTCGATCAGGCCCGCCTTCTGGTAGTAGTCCGTCACCACACGGGAGCCCGGAGCCAGGGAAGTCTTCACCCAGGGGGGAACGCTCAGTCCCTTTTCCGTCGCCTTTTTCGCCAGCAGTCCGGCAGCGATCATCACCGACGGATTGGAAGTGTTGGTGCAACTCGTAATCGCCGCAATCACAATCGATCCGTGATCAAGGTAAGGATCGACATCCACGCCAAAGCGCTCCTTGACCGTGGTGCAAGGTCCCTTTTCCGGTGTAGCTTTGCCCGTGCCATTGCCCCAGGCGTGACCGCCTTCGCCTTCCCAACGGATCGTTTGCCGCTCCTTCCGGTCTCCGGAGTTCGGCCCTAGCAAACCCGGCAACTGCTGCTGGAAGTTGGCACCCGTCTGCGAAAGCGGCACCCGGTCCTGTGGCCGCTTGGGGCCGGCAACGCTGGGTTCCACGGTCGACAAATCGAGATGGGTAGTCTGCGTGTACTCCGCCTCGGGAGAATCCGGAGTGTAAAACCATCCCTGTTCTTTGGAGTAGGCTTCGACCAGCTTGATCTGCTCCGCGCTGCGGCCCGTGAGCCGCAAATAACGCAAGGTCTCGGCGTCGATGGGGAAGATGCCGCAAGTGGCACCGTACTCCGGCGCCATGTTGCCAATCGTGGCCCGGTCGGCGAGGCTCAACTCGCTTACCCCGGAGCCGTAGAACTCGACGAACTTGCCCACCACGCCCAACTTGCGCAGCATCTCGGTCACTGTCAGCACCAGGTCGGTGGCCGTCGCGCCTTCGCGCAGTTTACCCGTCAGCTTGAACCCGACCACTTGCGGTACCAGCATCGAGACCGGCTGGCCCAACATGGCGGCTTCCGCTTCGATACCGCCGACGCCCCAGCCCAGCACTCCAAGCCCGTTGATCATGGTGGTGTGCGAATCGGTGCCTACCAGCGTGTCCGGATACGCGCGGACCACTCCGCCGCTAGCCGCTGTGGTAAAGACCACGCGCGCCAGGTATTCGAGATTGACCTGGTGGCAGATACCCATGCCCGGCGGCACGGTAGAGAAATTGCGGAACCCGGTCTGGCCCCATTTGAGAAAGGCGTAGCGTTCCCGGTTGCGCTGGAACTCTAGCGCTGCGTTGATGGAATACGCATTCGATGTACCGAATTCGTCCACCTGGACCGAGTGGTCAATCACCAGCTCCGCCGGCTGCAGCGGATTAATCTTCTCCGGATTGCCACCCAGCTCTTTCATGGCATCGCGCATGGCCGCCAGATCGACAATCGCGGGTACCCCGGTAAAGTCCTGCATCAGCACGCGAGCCGGCATAAATGCAATCTCTCGCGCGGGCTCGGCTTTTGCCTGCCACTTAGCCAGGAATTCAATGTCGTTCGCGGTTACGCTCTTGCCATCTTCCTGCCGCAGCAGGTTTTCCAGCAACACGCGCAGGCTGTAGGGAAGACGGCCGAGCGAGAGACCTTTGGCCTCAAGCGCATTCAGACGGAAGATTTCGTAGGTCTTGTTCTCGACCTTCAGGGTGGATTGGCTGCCGAAGCTGTTCATAGTGATTCCTCTCTTTATCGCGCAAGATTGCGCAGGCGCGCGAGCCTGATCAAAAGCTGGTTACCAGGGATTGGCTGACGATAAGTTAAGAGGAAAGGCTCCGTCCCCGGTCAGGCTTGCCGTGACGGAAACGCTTGTGCAGGAAGTCGCGAAGTCTGCTGCGGGCGTTCATGATCCGCTGTCTAGTTTAAACCCTTTTACGGGCTTACGCTCAATCCCAGTAGAACCGCATTGAGAGCAAGGATCAGCCCGACCGTCAGCCAGCCCAGAGCGCTGATGACCATGCCATTGGTGAACCCACCCATCAACTTACGACGACCGCAGAGAATGAGCAGCGGGACCAGGGCAAATGGCAAAGTGAAACTCAGCACCACCTGGGAAAGGACCAGGATGCGCAGCGGGTCCAGGCCCAGGCCGATCACGATCATTGCCGGGAGGAGCGTCAACAACCGCCGCAGAAAAATACTGAAGCGGACTTTCAGGAAACCCTCAAGAATCATTTGGCCGGCGAGGGTTCCGACGGTGGAGGAGGAAAGGCCGGAGGCGAGCAGCGCAATCGCGAAAATGGTAGCGGACGCAGGACCCAGCAGAGGACCCAGCGTGCGATGCGCGTCCTCGATCGACATATCGCTGCGCCCGGTGCCCGCGAAGGCCGCTGCGGCCACAATCACCATGGCGGAGTTCACCAGCCAGGCCCCATTCATCGCGGCAAACACATCCAGCGCCTCCAGCCTGAGGTGGCGCAGCCTTGACAGGTACCGGTCATCGGACGATGCCAGATGCCGTTCCTGCGCGGCCAACCGCGGCTGAACCAGGCCCGAATGCAGGTAGACGACGTGGGGCATCACCGTGGCCCCCAGCATGCTGACCGCCACGTAAATGCTCCGGCGATCCAACCACGGCACTGCGGTATGGTACGCGATCTGCCGCCAGTCTGGGTGAACCAGGAAGATCTCTACCAGGTAACAGACCCCGATCACCAAAACAAACACCATGATGCCGATCTCAAGGGTCCGGAAGCCGCGCAGCTCCAGCGCCAGGATGGCAAAGACACAGACGGCGGAGACGATCGCCGCGATAAACATCACGGTTGTCTTGGCAAACCCCAGGTGAAGAAAGTAACCCCCGAAGAGCAGGTAGAAGCCAAGCGCAGCGCCGAGGAACTCGGCTAGGTCGGTGGCCAGCGCCGATAGTTCGGCCGCCACCCAGAGCCCGATAGCTGTAGGGCGCGAGAAATGCTCCCGGCAATTCTGCGGCAGGGTGGCGCCGGTCGCGATACCCAGCTTGGCGGAGAGGTACTGGATGAGGATGGCCATGAGGTTTGACCACAGCAACACCCAGAGGAGCTTATAACCGAACCCCGTCCCGGCGATTAAATTGGTTCCAAAATTGCCCGGGTCGATGTAGGCGATGCTGGCTACAAACGCTGGACCAAACCATGACAAAACCTGGCGGGTTTTTAGATTGGAAAGCAGAGCAGCTGGCTCGGACGATGAGAATGGCAGCGAGGGTGGAGAAGCGGGAGCCATGGCGCGAATCCTCGATCGCAGAGCGGTTTCAAGCTCCCCTAGTATAGCCTGCATTTCCCTTTTTTGGTTAACCATAGTTAACAACCCTTCGCAGTCTGGCGCGCCTGCGGTAGTCTTTCCAAGGGGTTGGCGGGAACGAATGAAAGTGCTGGTGATTGGTGCAGGGGGCCGGGAACACGCGCTGGTGTGGTCCATCAGCCGGTCCAGGCGGGTTTCTGAAGTTGTGTGTGCTCCGGGCAATGCGGGCATAGCCCAATTGGCGCGTTGTATTCCGGTCAGCCAGAGGGATCTCGATGACCTGTTACGGGTCACTGTAGCCGAAAGACCCGACCTGGTGATAGTTGGACCCGAGCTGCCCCTCTCGCTGGGCCTGGTGGACGAGCTGCAGCGGCGCAGCATACCGGTCTTCGGCCCCACCCAGAAAGCGGCCCAGCTGGAAAGCAGCAAGGCCTTTGCCAAGCGCTTTATGCAGCGGCACCAGATCCCCACCGCAGCCTATGCTGTGGCCACCAGCGAGCACCAGGCTCTGGAGTCGATCGAGCTCTTCCACCCACCGATCGTGATCAAGGCGGATGGACTGGCTTCGGGTAAGGGTGTGATCATCTGCGATACGAAGCGCGAAGCAACCGACGCCATCGCCGGCCTGTTGGGGGGAAAACTGCTGGGTTCCATGCAGTCCTCCATTGTGATTGAGGAGTTTCTCACCGGCGAAGAGATCTCGTTTCTCACCCTGACCGACGGAAAGCATGTTGTCCCTTTAGTGCCCGCGCAGGACCATAAGCGGATTGGCGAGGGCGATAAGGGTCCCAACACAGGCGGTATGGGCGCTTACTCCAGCGATCACATGTTGGATGACCAGATGCGCGAGTGGATCATGCACCACATTGCGGTTCCCACGGTCAACGGTATGGCCGCGGAAGACGCGCCTTTCGCGGGAGTACTGTATATCGGCTTGATGATGACAGCCCGGGGCCCCATGGTGTTGGAATTCAATGCGCGCTTTGGCGATCCGGAGACGCAGGCCATCCTGGCCAGGTTGGACAGCGACCTGTTGGAAACGCTTGAAGCCTGCGTCGAGGGCCGTCTGGGCGACAACGAACTGCAGTGGAAACCTGGTGCCTCCGCTTGCGTGATTGCGGCCTCGGCCGGCTATCCCGGCAATTATGTCACCGGGCGCAGGATCACCGGCCTCGAAGACGCAGCCCGTGTACCGGGAGTGGAAATTTTTCATTCAGGTACGGGCCTGGTAGAGGGGCATTACGTCACCGAGGGTGGAAGGGTGCTCGGCGTGACTGCGGCAGCCGCGACGCTGGAGCAATCGCTTTCGCGGGTGTACGAGGCGCTGGGCCGAATTCAATTCGAGGGTATGTACTACCGCAAAGACATCGGGTTCTCTTCCTTGAAGAGGGCCTAGTCCCCCCCGAATCGTTGGGGCCCCAGTGACACTCTAAACATCTGCGGGGAGGGACTTCAGGTGGAAGACGTAGTTGTGGCGGAGATCGATCCGGTATGCGGCATGAAGGTGCTGCCGGAAAAGGCTGCGGCATCGGTCGAGCATGCAGGACGCACCTGGTACTTCTGTTCCAAGGGATGCGGGGCAAAGTTCGAGGGAAACCCCAGCAAATACGACGGCTCAGCTCCCCCGGTCTCGGCTCCCCTGGTCTCGATCGCATCAATCCCCACGATCTCTGGCCCCCCGAACTCTGGCCCTGCTCAGTACACCTGTCCCATGCACCCTGAAGTGCTTTCGGGAAAGCCGGGAGCCTGTCCTCAATGCGGAATGGCGCTTGAGTCGACCCAACCCTCGCCCGTAACCACGCGCACCGAATACACCTGCCCGATGCATCCGCAGATCGTGCGCGACGAGCCCGGCGCCTGCCCGATTTGTGGCATGGCGCTGGAGCCGCGTACCGTCACCGCCGGCGCCCCCAATCCGGAATTAACCAGTATGACCCGGCGCCTGTGGATAGGGGCGGTGCTGACTCTTCCCTTGCTGGCCATCATGGTCTCCGACGTCTTGCCTGGCCGTCCGCTGCAACAGTTTCTGCCAGGCCGGCTATTAGGGTGGATTGAATTTGCCCTGGCAACACCGGTGGTGTTGTGGGGCGGATGGCCTTTCTTTGAGCGCGGCTGGGCCTCGATTGTTCATCGCAGCCTGAATATGTTCACGCTGATTGCGATCGGCAGCGGGGCAGCCTACCTCTCCAGCGTGGTCGCAGTGCTCGCACCCGATCTGTTTCCGGCTACGTTCCGCGATTCCACGGGAAATCTCGGTCTCTATTTTGAGGCGGCGGCTGTGATCACGGTGCTGGTCTTGTTGGGTCAGGTGCTGGAGTTGAGAGCCCGCAGCCGCACCGGCGGCGCGATCCAGGCCCTGCTTGGCTTAGCCCCCAAGACGGCGCGGCGCATATCGTCGGATGGCAACGAGGTCGATGTCCCTTTGAGCGAAGTCGCGGTGGGTGACCTTCTGCGCATTCGCCCGGGCGAAAAAGTACCCGTCGACGGCCAAGTGACGGAGGGACGCAGCTCGGTGAACGAATCGATGGTCAGCGGCGAGCCCATCCCGGTCGAAAAAACCGCCGGAGCCAAAGTGGTGGGCGGAACTATCAACGGAACCGGCAGCCTGGTTATGAAAGCAGAGCGCGTGGGCGCGGATACGCTGCTCGCGCAGATTGTAAAGATGGTGAGCGACGCGCAAAGGACGCGCGCTCCCATTCAACGCCTTGCCGACCGGGTGGCATCGTACTTCGTCCCCGCCGTCCTGACAGCGGCTGTCATTACGTTCGTGGTGTGGGCAGCGTTTGGACCACAGCCTCGCTATGCGCATGCCCTGGTGAACGCGGTGGCCGTGCTCATCATTGCCTGCCCATGTGCGCTTGGGCTGGCTACGCCCATGTCGATCATGGTGGGAACCGGCCGAGGCGCGGGCGAGGGCATCCTGGTGCGCAATGCGGAAGCGCTGGAGATGATGGAGAAGGTGGACACGCTGATCGTCGACAAGACGGGAACGCTGACCGAAGGCAAACCCACGCTGAGCACCATGGTCGCCGCCGAGGGATTCGACCAGACGCAGCTTCTGCAAGCAGTGGCCAGCCTTGAACAGGGGAGCGAGCACCCCCTGGCAGCAGCCATCCTGACGGCGGCGAAGGAGAAGAAAGTTGCTCTGCTCCCGGTGACAGATTTTCAGTCGCTTACTGGGAAGGGTGTCTCGGGAACGATCCAGGGCAAAAGCGTGGCAGCCGGCAACACTGCTCTGATGCGCGACATTGGAGCCTCATTGCAATCGATAGACCAGCAGGCCGAAGTCCTGCGCCAGCAAGGGCAGACGGTCATGTTCGTCGCCTCGGATGGGCGCTTAGTTGGTCTGGTTGGGGTCGCGGATCCCATCAAAGAATCGACGGCGCAGGCGATCGAGGAGCTGAAGCGAGAGGGCCTCAAAGTTGTGATGGTCACCGGCGATAACAGGACGACTGCTTCAGCACTGGCACAAAAGTTAGGGATAGAGTTTCGGGCGGAGGTTCTGCCGGCGCAAAAGGCAGAGGTCGTCAAGAAACTGCAAGCGGAGGGGGCAGTGGTTGCCATGGCGGGTGATGGTGTCAACGATGCGCCCGCATTGGCACAAGCCCAGGTTGGTATCGCCATGGGCACGGGAACGGACGTCGCGATGGAATCGGGTGGCATTGTCCTGGTGAAGGGTGACCTGCGCGGCATTCTCAAGGCGCGCAGATTGAGTCAACGAACCATGGGCAACATTCGCCAGAACCTTTTCTTTGCCTTTTTCTACAATGCATTGGGAGTGCCGCTCGCGGCAGGGGTGCTTTTCCCGGTATTCGGATTGCTGCTCAATCCCATGATTGCCGCGGCGGCAATGAGTTTTAGCTCCGTCTCCGTGATCGCCAACGCATTGCGTCTGCGCACCACTTCGTTGTAAGCCGAATCCCCAACACCGCTAGTGCCGCGGGAGTTGGTGTCATAGCGGCTATGACACCAACTCCTTCGCGACTAAGTATTCGGGCAGCAGCGCAATCTACTGTTCCTTCATCTCCATCTGCGCGCGCCGAAAGGCGTAATCACTTACATGGACTGAGCCCTGGAAAGGCCGGTTGATATCGGCAATCGCCACCAAGACCAGCGAGATGAGCAAGGCAAACGCACTCACCTGGATGACATGCAAAGCGCCGTTGGAAGCGCCGAACATGCAGGTGGACGCAACCGTGACCGCTCCTCCGATAAGCAGGACGCACCACAGCACAGTGGGAAGCCGCGCTGCGCTCTCGACCAGGCGTATACGACGATATCCAGCCATGGCACTGAGCTCATAGAGAGCGTGGTCTTCGGCGGTAATCTCAGTAGGAGAGCTTCCTTTGGAGGCCGTCAGAGTCGACCACATTTGCCTGGTGATTTCACGGCTCTCCGTGGGAATGGTGTTCACCGCCATTTCTCCCCATTCATGATCGACAACCGCATCACCATAGGCGCGCGCCAATACCTTGAGCCGTCCAGCTTGTTGCGCAGGCAGACCGTCCGCCAGGCGATAGACATTCACCAGCGAATTGGCCTCCGCATCTGTATTCAGGTCTGCCGTCCCGAAGTCGATCCATACCGTGTACAGCATGAATCCGACGATCACCGCGTAGGTCGTACCCAGCACGGAGAGCTGCCAGCCAATAAGATCGTTGTGGGCTCGTCGCTTTTCCGCAGGCCAGTAGTAGTTCACCGCCGCCATAAAAAAGAGGGAGCATGCCAAGGCAACAATCACGATAAAAAAATTCTGCGGCGTATCGAGCATTACCCTCTACCTGAAAGAATTTCCAAATCAGTGTATCCCGTAAATCAGTTCGGCAATCGACTGCTTTCCTAGTAGCTTGGAAGCAGTTATGGATTATCGGATCAAAGGAAAATGCGCGTTTATCAGCGCCGGTGCCCACGGCATAGGCGAAGCCACCGCTGACCGGCGGAACCCCGCGCGGTTTGATCTGATCAGGAGCAGAATGTGCGTGTAGCCATCATCGGTGGAACAGGTCATATCGGCAGTTTTTTGACACCGCGACTGTGGAATGCCGGTCACGCGGTTATTTGCGTCAGCCGAGGTTTGAAGGAACCCTACCAGCAGCATCCGGCGTGGAAAGCCATAGAACGCCTGGAGATCGATCGCGCCGCATCGGAGGCTGCCGGAAACTTTGGCGACAGCATTGCGAAATTGGATGCGGAGGTGGTCATCGATCTGACTTGCTATCGGCTGGAGAGCGCGAAGCAATTGGTGGAGAGCCTGCGCGGACGTGTCCAGCATTTTCTCCACTGCGGCACGATCTGGGTGCACGGACCGAGCGTGGAAGTACCGACTACGGAAGCAGCGCCACGAACGGCTTTTGGCGACTATGGCACGCGAAAGGCGGCGATCGAGGCTTATTTACTAAGCGACACTATACCAGTGACGATTCTGCATCCAGGGCATCTCGTTGGGCCTGGCTGGGCCCCGGTAAATCCCGCCGCCAACTTCAATCCCGAGATCTTCTCGATGCTGCTCCAGGGGAGGCAGATCTGCCTCCCGAATATTGGGATGGAGACGGTACATCACGTGCACGCTGACGACGTAGCGCAATGTTTCGTCAGAGCTATGGAGGCGCGAAGCAGCGCGCTTGGCGAGAGCTTCCACGTGGTATCGCCCGCTGCTCTCACATTGCGCGGATACGCCGAACGCGTTAGCGCATGGTATGGAAAGGCGGCGCAATTACAATTCCTGCCCTGGGAAGAGTGGCGGCAGCAAGTCACTGAAAGGGCTGCCGCAGTGACCTGGGACCACATTGCCCACTCCCCAAACTGCAGCATTGCAAAAGCACGTACTCTGCTGGGATATGAACCGCGCTACACCTCGCTCGAAGCGGTGCGCGAATCACTCGAATGGCTCATTGAGCACGGAGTCGTCCACACCAGTTAATTCTTGCGAGGAACCCGCGGCTGCCTAGAACTTGCGCGTCCACTCCTTGGGCCAGCGCTCCACCACGACCTTCTTATCCGTGTAGAACTCTATGGCGTCTTTTCCCTGGCCGTGCAGCACGCCCATGAAACTATCCCGCCACCCACTGAACGGAAAATAAGCCATGGGAGCCGCCACGCCAATGTTGACGCCGATGTTTCCCGCCGGCACCTCGTAGCGAAATTTGCGTGCAGCCGCGCCACTTGAGGTAAAGATCGCGGCAGAGTTACCAAACGCGCTTTGCGACAAGGTCTCAATCGCATCATCCAGCGTATTCGACTCGTTGACCGTCAGAACTGGGCCAAAGATCTCTGTAGAGGTGAGCGGGTTCGACGAACCGATGCCGGTGAGGATGGTGGGATCGATAAAGTTGCCCGCCGTGCCGGCTGCGGATTTACGGCCGTCGAGCAGCACCTTCCCGCCATCCTTGACTCCCTTATCGACCAGGTTCAAGATGCGCGACTTGCTGTCGGCAGTAATCACCGGACCCATTTGTACGCCCTTCTCCAGACCGTTGCCGGTGCGGATACTGGACGCGAGGTCGACAATGGCCTCATTGAATTTCTTGCCCACATCCCCTACGGTGACGGCGACAGACACGGCAAGACATCTTTGGCCGGCGCAGCCAAAAGCGCTGTCGCTCACGATCTTTGCCGTCATCTCGAGATCCGCATCCGGCATCACTACGACATAATTCTTCGCGCCCCCCTGGCACTGCACGCGCTTGCCGTTGATCGAGCCTTCGCCATAGATGTACTTGGCAACCGGCGTGGAACCGACAAAGCTGATTGCGCGCACATCCTTGTGATGCAGCAGAGCGTCGACCGCCGGCTTGCCGCCAACCACCATATTGCAAACACCCGCGGGCAAGCCCGCCTCATGCAACAACTCGAACAGCAACCGGGCGGTAAGCGGCACGCGCTCAGAAGGCTTCAGAATAAAGGTGTTCCCGGTCGCGATCGCATAAGGAAGAAACCACAGCGGAATCATGGCCGGAAAATTGAAGGGCGTGATCGCCACCGTGACACCCAGCGGCTGGCGGATCATCATTTCGTCGATGCCGCTAGCTACGTCCTCCAGGTTGTACCCCTGCATCAGGCTCGGGATGCCGCATGCGACCTCGACATTTTCGATGCCGCGCGCCAGTTCCGCCCTCGCCTCAGCGAAGGTCTTTCCATTCTCCTGCGTTGTGGTTCGCGCAATATCATCGGCTCGCTTCAGGAGGAGCTCGCGAAAACGAAAGAGGTATTGGATCCTGTCCTGGGGAGGGGTCCGTCGCCACGCGGGAAAGGCTGCTACCGCGGCAGCCACCGCCGCCGAAACATCCGCCGGCCCCGCCAACCCGATCTGCGCGTGGACTTCACCGGTTGCCGGATCTGTAATTTCTACAGTGCCTGATGCGGTGCTGTCCTTCCATGCTCCGCCGTAATAGTTCGTTTCGAGTAGCGCGGTTTGTTGTGCCATGTAAGTTCTCCTGGGAACTTTGTGGGGCTAAGTACCGACTTACAGTATCTCAGAATTTACCGAGGGTCGTTCCAGTGCACCATCGGCAGGCCCGGTGCGGGCGCGCGGAAATAGGGAATCCTTTTACCCTTCAGCGAGCCAATATAGATCGTTTGCAGATCGGGGCCTCCGAAGGTGACACTCGCCATCCATGGCGCAATCCCCTGGCCAGTGGTGAACAGGACTTGCTCATTCACCTTGTTATCGAAAAACGCCTTCTCCAGATCGTCCACCTTCTTCGGGTCACCCTCGTCCAACAACAGGCGAAAATCGCCCTGCGGCGTGAGCACAAAGAGCTTGTCGGAATACACCATCGTGCCCCACAGATTCCCCAGGCTATCGAAGGCGATGCCGTCGGGCCATGCGCCCTTCCCTAAACTGGATGGCCCAAAGACCTCGCGATTGCTCAGGCTTCCATCTTTGCCAACGCGCAATCGGCTCACGCACCCACCGGTGGTCTCGACCACATACATAAATTCTTCCCGAGCATCCATGCGGATCTCGTTGGTGAAGTGAAAGCCGTCGGCGACGATACGGAATTTGCCGTCGACGTACCTGGCGATATAGCCATCAGGCAGATCGGTGCGCAGAGCGTGCATCCAGTTCTTGATGCGCGTAGAAACCGTGATCCAGATGCGGTCCTGGGAGTCGCGCAAAACAAAATTCACTTTGCCGATGGGTTCGCCATCGATGCTGTCAGCCAAAACCGTGGTCTCGCCGTCCCGGGTCATCAACTCCAGGCAGTCGGTGCCAAAATTCGAAATTAAAATATCCCCGTTTCGGGCGAAAGCCAAACCGTTGGGTAGCGTGCCTTCCAGATAGCGGCTGGCTTCGCTGCTGACCGCCTGAAAATGACCAGACCGTTGCTGGGTAATGATCTGCTGTTTTCCATCAGGCGAGATCCGGACCACTCCGCCACGCGCATCCGCGGACCATAGGGTTCCGTCCGGCTCCGCCAAAATGCACTCCGGCCGCTGAAGATCGCTACCGATGTACTGAATCTTCGATTTATCAAGAGCAAACGTCAGAACCGGATTATCCGTCATGCGAATTCGGCTACCGGCTTATCCGACTCCGCATCGGAGTTCTGGTCTGCGTTGCTGAGCAGAAGGCCGATGGCTTGCGCCACCTTGCATACCTGCTGCGCAGAAACACGGAAGCGCTCTTTGGAAAAACGGGCCTGGGGCGCAGAAACACCGATCGATCCGACAATCACATCGTTATCGACGCGAATCGGAGCCGCGACACAGCGCAGATCTTCCGCATATTCCGCCTCATCGGTGGCGAAGCCTCTTTTCTTGATCAAGGCACAATCCTTGCTCAGCTCCTGAATCGAGGTCATCGTGTTCTTGGTGTATCTACGCAGCTGGCCGGAGCCGAAGAGAGCCCGCAACTCCCGTTCATCTGCGTCCGCCAACAAGGCCTTGCCATGCGCGGTGCAGTAAAGTGGCACCAGCTCGCCGACTTGTCCGGCCACAGCGATCACATTGCTGGCCGCCGCGTGGTCGATAAAGAGTGCATACTTGCCCTCGCGGATGGCGAGGTGCGCGGTTTCGTTGATCTGTGCGGCAAGCAGCTTCAGTTGCTTATTGGCCACCCGGATCAGCATGTTGCCCCAGTCGTAGCGGTGCGACAGGCGCCACATCGAAGAGCCAAGAATGTAGTCCTTGCGGCCGGCCGGGCAGGCAAGAAACCCACGACGCCGGAGCGTGTTCGCCAGCCGGAACGCGCTGCTGCGATCAATTCCCAGCAATTCGGTAAGTTCCCCGAGCGATACAGGTTGTTTGGAAAGTGCGACCGCTTGCAGGATAGTTAGACCGCGATCAAGGCTTTGTATGAAGGGAATCTGGCGAACTTTTTCCTCGGGCATAGAGAGAGACCGATTCTAGACTCGAAACGCTATTCCCAGCGTTTCCAGGTAAACTTTGCTGGTTTTAACCAATTCCACCGGGGCAGTGGGTGACGGATTTTTAGGGTCGTTGTCGAGCTCACCCATTACCATACCATGAATTTTTCGCCCTGCCATGATGTCCAGAATGGCTGGAATGTTGACCTTCCCCTGACCCAGAGGACAGTATCCGAGTAGGTGAGGGTCCAAACCGTTGTAGTCCTTCAAATGCATATGTTGGACCAGCGGTAGATAATCCTTCACCACCTGCACCGCATCAGAGCCGCCCTTGGTGAGTTGGCCGATATCCGGCCCGAACTTGACATATTTCGTATCGACCGCGTCCAGCACAGCATAAGTCTCATCACGCGATTCGACGCAGGTACCGGTGTGCTGGTGCAGCACCACTGTCAGGCCCTGGTCGCTGACGGCCTTGGCCGCTTCGTTCAAGGTGCTGACGATATTTGCCTTGTTGGCGGCAAAATCGTACTCGGTACGTTTGACCTGGTTAGGCCCCAGCACAAAGATGCGGCCGTTGTATTTCTTGATGAGTTTCGCCCAGGCGACAGCCTTGTCCATCTCATCTTTCCGTTTGCTGGAGTCAGTCAGGTTCACCGTGCAGTATCCGGAAATGAGGGGCAAGTGATGCTGCTCGAGAATCGGTTCCAGCCCCCCTTGCGACTCCCATTTAGTGAGGACGTCTCCAAATGTTTCGAAGCCGTAGAAACCCAGATTCCCGGTGTCGGTCACGGCCTGAGCGACGTCATTGGGCCAGGTAATCCCGGTATGGCCAATCTCGATATTCCGTTTCTTTTTTCCGAACCCGGGCAAAGCTGCGGTAGCCGCGCCCAAGGCCGCTAATTTCATCAGACCACGACGACTGATTGTCTGTTTCAACACGCTTAAGAGAGTACTGTTGCAGACCGCGATTGTCCAGAACTAATGCATAATACGCACAAACCCATGCTTCTTCCGCCCCCCGGGCGGAGACTCGGCATGGTTTATCATTTTGCTAGCGGGATAGATACGGGAGGCATTAGGCAGATGGTTATTGGTCGTGGGCTTTTGGCTGTATGCGTCTCGGCTGCAGCGGGTGCGATGGGGGTCAGCAATGCGATTGGCTTTGCCGACACGGCGAAGCCGGTCTTGAATGCCAAAGCCAAACGGGGAGCTGCGATCTTCCAGCAAAACTGCGTGAGCTGCCATAACAAGCAACCAGACGATGCGACTCCGTTCGGCCCACCGAACCTGCACGGCATCTTCAGCAGCAAGCCTCTGGTGACTCCTCCGATCACCCCAGCTCAAGCCACCGAGACCATTAAGAACGGTAAGGCGCCCATGCCGGCCTTTGGCTCGATCCTGACCGAGGCCCAGATCAATGACCTGATTGCGTACCTAAAGGCGCAGTAGGATTCCGCGAAGGGGTGTGAAACAGCAGGTCCCTCCACTACGCTTCGCTCCGGTCGGGATGACACATCTGTTGGACGAACGGCTTCCGATTACCCCATAAGGTGTCATCCCGACCGGAGCGAAGCGTAGTGGAGGGACCTGCTGTTTCTTTACCGGTTCGCACCTACAACTCTGGGCGGACTTCTCCTACTCGGGGAATTGCACGTCGTCGAAAAACCTGTAGTTGTCGAGATTGGTCGCCGGAGCGAAGAAACACACCACCTTCATCTCCTCCGTGCCGGTGTTCCGCAGCATATGCACTTTGCCTTGCGGAAATAGGACCGCGCTTCCTTGTTTTACCGGCTCCACCACGCCCTCGATCATCACCTTGCCTGTTCCGCGCACGATATAGATGATCTCCTCCCCGTTGGGGTGGGAATGGGCCGGCCGCACGGTCTCTCCGGGCGCCACCAGGATCATGCACATAGAACAGTGTTTTGCGTCGACATTCTCCTGCGTCATCACCCAGCGAAGCTGCCGCCCGGGAAGATCGAGCGCCTGGATCGAATCCTCATCCACGATAGGTAGCTTCATGATTTCTCCTTGACGCGTTCTTCGATAGTGCGAGCAATCGCATCGGGCGTCAAATGAAAGGCGGCGATCAACTCTTCATACGTGCCGGAGTGGATAAACTGCGGCTGGCCATCGCTCTTGAGAGTATTGATGGTAAAGATCCTGTCCCATCCGTCTGCTTTCGCCTTGCCTCGATTGCGGTACAAGACTTTCAGGAAATTCTGCCAGATGTAACCATTGTTCTGCTCAGCCAGAATCAACAACTGGCCGGAGTTATACAGTTCCAGCAAGAGTTTCTCGTCGATCGACGGCATATCCACGACGCCGACTGGAATGCCCGCAGCCGCACATTTCGCAGCCGCAGCCAGGGCTTCATGCACCCCACGGCCGCTGCTGATGATAGTCGCACGATCCTCCGGGCTGCTGCGCAGGCGATGGCCGGTAGCAAATGAAAATACATAGTCGCTGCCGTAAAGAACGGCGGAGCCGGTGCGCATCACGCGCAGGTAAACCAGGCCGCGATTCCCTTCCATGATCCATTTCATGATGGAAAGCATTTGCTGCGGACACGAGACATCGACAATTTTCAACTGGCCGACCGCATCGAACGTCGTGCTATCGTCGTTGCCCATGTGCGTCGCGCCGTTGGTGCGGGTCTCGAAATTTGCAGCGGTCGCGAGGAAAGTCAGATCGAGGCCGTGGCCTTCACTGAGCCAGCCGTCGGGCGCCTCGATGGCTTCCTGCCGTTCCTGGGCACCGACCGCAATGCGACGCAGTACCTTCCAATCGAAGAAGGGACAGAAGGTGCTGACCCAGGTGTTACAACCCAGTGCGGCGAACGCCTCGCCGATCAGCATCATGTTCGCCTCGGCGACACCCACGTTCAGCGCTCGCTTCTGATCGACTGCGGCAATGCCCGCTTCCAGGCCGCTGGTGGAAGCAAGATCAGCGTCGATCGAGACCACGGCCGCGTCTCTAGCGAAAACTTTCATTGCCGCGGTCACAATGTCTGAGGCCGCATATTCTTTTTTGGGATCAATTTGCGGCAACAGCTTGGAGTCATACGCAATGCGTTTGTTTCGCGGAGGGACCCGCGTAGTGAGTACCGGGCCAACGACCGTTTTTACTGTGCTTCCCGCCGAGTCGACATCCAGGTGCATGCGCTGCGCCGCTTCGAGCAGCGAGTCTCTGACCCCTTCGCCCTCGCTGCTGCCGGTCAGCCGCTCGCAGTAGAGAGTAAACTCATCGATTCGCGCCTGGCGCTGACTCAACTGGAGTTCATACTCCTGGGCAATCAAACTGCCGGGCATCGTAACTTTGTGCTTGTTCAGGAAATCGGAGAACGAACCAAAGCCCTTTCTACTGTTGCAAATGATTGCCGTGGGCATTCCATTCCGCGGACCGAAGCGAAAATTTTCCAACGCCGCAACCACGCCGTCATATTGGGTGGCGTCCACGTTATACGCCTGCCATCCGAAGGAGCGAAAAACCGCTTCCAGCTCAGGCATGGGGAAAATCATGCGTGTATGAAGGTCAAGCTGACCGTTGTTGCGATCCACCAGCACACACAGGTTGTCGAGATGGTTTTGTCCGGCATACATCACCGCTTCCCAGATAGGGCCTTCCTGCAGCTCCCCGTCTCCCGTCATGCAATAGGAATCGAACCGCGGGCTGCTGTGGCCGGCGATGGCAAAACCCTGCGCCACACCAAACCCCTGCCCCATCGGCCCGGTGGCAATGTGCACCCCGGGCAATATTGGGCCTGGATGTCCATTCAGAATGCTGGCAAACGAGCGCGAGTTCTTCAGCGTCTTGCGATCGAAATAGCCGAGTTCGGCATAAATAGAGGCCAGCGCCGCAACCGCATGCCCCTTGCTCAAGGTAAAGATATCCTGCCCGCGACGCGTGGGGTCTTCGATGTCCAGCTGAATGAAGCCGCCGTAGAAGAGCGCAACCAGCGGGATGATGGAGGAGAAGGCGCCGCCTGCATGAAGGCCCTTGTCGACCGCATCGCGACTTTGCTCCAGGGTGAGCAGGCGAATGTCGGAATCTTTGATGGCGAGCAGCTTCAAAATGCCGTGACGCACGGCGAAATCCTGATCGCGGAAAAATTCCCGGTTCAATCGTTCATGCCGGACGGCGGTGTATGCAGGGTTCTTCATGTTTCCTTATCGCCGACTACTTGCCCACCCAACCGCCGTCGACGTACAGCGATTGGCCAGTCACATACCTGGCCTCGTCCGAGGCAAAAAACGCAGCCACTGTTCCAATCTCGCATGGCTGACCCGTGCGCCCCAATGAGATCTGGGAAACCACTCCAGCCAGAACGCTGGGGTCGGGATGCTTCAGGACCCACTCGATCATCGGCGTCTCAATCAAACCCGGATGAATGCAATTCACCCGGATCCCCAGAGCACCCATCTCGGCGGATAGATTGCGGGTGAGCGCCTCGATGGCCAGCTTCGCCGGCGCATAGTGCGTGCGCCCAGGCAAAACCTTCCCCGCCTGAATGGAGCCAATGTTGATGATGGAGCCGCCGCGGCCTGCTGCCACGGCCGAGCGGCAGAAAACCTGGCAGCAGAGCCACTCTCCACGCAAATTGACGTTGACCACATCGCTCCATTGCTGGTCGGTCAGTTCCAGAAAAGGAACGATGGTTTCGATGCCCGCGTTGTTGACTAATACGTCGACCGGCCCAAGTTCTTTCTCCGCCCGCTCGAACATGGCTTCGACCTGCGAGCGCTCCCTGACGTCCGCCTCGACTACGAGCGCTCGCCGGTCTCTGCTCCTGACAAATTCCGCAACGGCGCAAGCCTTTTCGCACGACCCGACGTGATTGATGACGACGTCTGCGCCTTCCTCCGCGAAAACTTCCGCAATGCCCTTGCCGATTCCCTGGCTGGCTCCGGTAATGAGCGCGATTTTATTGCGGAGTTTCATGTGTACCCCGTTGCATTTCTTTCCTACGCTTAGTGGATCGTCCAGCCACCATCAACCATCAGTACATGCCCGACCACCATATCGGAAAGGGGACTGGAGAGAAACAGTACCGCGCCCACCAGATCCTCGGGCTGATTCCATCGTCCGCGTGGAATCATTTCCTTGGTCGCCCATTCTTTATAGCCAGGCCGTTCCAGAATATTTTTTCGTGACTCGGTTTCGGTAATGCAAGGCGCGACTACGTTGACCAGCACGCCGTCCTTAGCCCACTCCAGGGAAAGGGCGCGAGACAGGTGATGAACCCCTGCCTTGGCCGCAGCGTAGACCGACCGCCCCTTAAAAGCAATCTCTCCAAAGTTGGATCCAATATTGATGATTCGACCCCCGCCTTGCGGAATCATCACCCGGGCGGCGGCCTGGCTGGCAAAAAAAACACTCTTCAGCGTGGCTGCCATGGTGCGGTCGTACTCCTCTTCGCTTACATCAAGCGCGGGCGTCGTTCCGGTCCAGCCGGCGTTGTTGACCAGGATGTCGATGCGTCCGAAGGCGGCCTGCGTCTGGTCCATCAGCGCTCGAACCTGATCGACCTGCGCAACATCGGTCTGCACGATCATTGCTTTGCGTCCAAGTGCCTCAATTTCGGCCTGAACCGCTTTGATCTCATCCTGGCGCTTGTCAGGGTACTTTGCGAGCACCACGTGGGCGCCGGCTTGCGCCAATCCGAGCGCGATGGCGCGGCCGATCCCCTGGGAAGCTCCAGTGACGATGGCTACTTTATCGTGTAGTCCGAAGCTTGAGTAATCCACGCGTCCGGAATTTACAGTGCCCATGGATGTGGACCCTCTTGCACTACATCTTTTCTATTGCTTCCTTCAAGATTAGCTGCCAGATGAGAGCGACAGCCGGGGGTCATCGGAAGGACCCAAATAGTTTGTATAGTATGCGATATTAGTTGCGTAATATCCAAAGTAGGCTACCAGCTAAGTATAGGTTAGTCAAGCAAAAGCAGGCTCGTTGAAGCTGACCTCAAGGCTAACAAATGAACCTTATTTGTGCGCCGACTTAGGTAAAGCAAACACGTAAAATCCCTGCGTTTGCGGTGCGTTCGCCGCGGGTTCTACCGTAGCCCGTTCGCCTCCAGGCCCCAGGTGCTTCAGGCTCGGCCTCGCGCTGAAGGCCAGGTATTCCTGCCCATTCACTGCGAAGACTGCCGGAATACCTTCAGGGCCGGCGGGCATCACCTGTTCCCAAAGTACCTTTCCCGTGTCTTTGTCGTAAGCCCGGATCGTCGCGTCTGAAATCGTTCCGGAAAAGATTAAACCGCCTGCCGTGACCACCACTCCGCCCCGTGGCCAGTAACTTCCCGTATCTTTGATTCCCTTCGCCGCCAGCTCCGTGACTTCGCCCAACGGGATCTGCCACTTGATGGTTCCCTTGTTCAAGTCGTAGGCGGTCAAGGTCGACCAAGGGGGTTTGTTGGCTGGTAGCCCTTCGCTCGAATTCATGTACCCGTAACCGGTCCAGTAACGCGTAGCCGGAGTTCCGGGCGCGGGGGGCGGCGGTGGAGGCCGCGGAGCTGAGAGGTACGCCAGGATGTCCGGCGGCACATGTGCCTTGGAGGGGGTTGAAAGATAGGCGACCAGCGCATCGACTTCTTTGTCGGAGAGGCTGGTGAAGGCCGGCATGGGCGAGGCCCCGTTCTGGATGGTGCTCTTAACCCGGTCTCCGCTGATCCGGGAGACGACATCGACCAGTGAGGGAATCGATGGCGGCTGGCCCGTTAACTCTGCGGTGTGACATGACTGACAATTCTGGATGTAGAGAATGCGGCCTTCGGTCTCGGGCGAGCCCGTCATCTGCCGCTTGGGCGGACTCGGCTCCAGCTTGATCATCGAAGGTGCGTTCTTGGCCTCGATATACAAAGTACCGGTCGGCGGATCGACAGCTCCACCCCCCCAATTGCCCCCGCCATTGTTACCCGGCATCTCGACCGTATCCTTCAAGCCGGCTGGCGTAAAGATTCCTTCGTTGCGGGCGTTCTGCAATTGCTCCTTGATCTTCGCGCGCTCCGTCGGATCGCTGATATAGGGATCGACGTCATCGGGTGTGAACGACTGTGTGGCGAATGGCGGCGGCGCCGTGGGGAACGGCTGCGTCGGCCAGGAGTGTTCGCCGGGCATGTCTGACTGGGGAACGGAGCGTTCCACGATCGGCCAAATGGGCTTGCCGGTTACGCGATCGAAGACATATAAGAAGCCGTTCTTCCCCGCGACCGCAACAATGTCCACCATCTTTCCATCATGCTTCACCGTCAGGAGTTTGGGTGAAGTGGTGAGGTCATAGTCGAATAAATCGTGGTGCACGGCCTGGAAATGCCAGAGGTATTTCCCCGTCCGGGCGTCGAGCGCCAGCAGGCAGTTGCCGAATAGGCCCGCGCCTGTACGATCGGCGCCATAGAAATCGTAAGTCGGGGATCCCAATGGAAAGTAGGCGATTCCGCGTTTTTCATCGATCGTCATCCCACCCCAGTCGTTGGTCCCGCCTATGTACTTCCAGGCACCTTTCGGCCAGGTATCGTAGCCAAATTCTCCGGGGTGGGGAACAGTATGAAAAATCCAGACCATCTTGCCGGTAAGAACGTCGTAGGCCCGAATATCGCCCGGAGGGGAGTTGTACTCCTCGCCGGTAGCGGAACCCAGAATCAGCAGATTCTCGAATACCCTACCCGGGGTCCCAGATTCAATGGCACGCATTGTTTTAGGATCGCGGCCCAGGCCTTCACGCAAATCGACGTTGCCATGATCGCCAAAGGTGTCCACCAGTTTGCCAGTGCGGGCATCAAGCGCATGGAGGATGTTGTTGGAGGAATAAAAGAGCCGGCGGTCGCTGCGATCTTTGCTTTCCCAATAGTTGATGCCGCGGTTGGTGATATTTTTGGGCGTGTTGTTGTCGTGAACCCAAATTTCTTTTCCTGTCACCGCGTCCAGGGCAACTGTGGCGTTATTCTTCCCCACCACGTACATGACGCCGTCGACCACCAGCGGGTTAAAGCCGAAGCGAAAACCATTGTTGCCCGCCGGATAAAACCACACCTGCTGCAACTGGGCCACGTTCGACTTGTTGATTTGCGTCAGGGCAGAGTATTGCGCCGAGTCCGCCGTGCCCTCGTAGTCACTCCAGGTAGTGTATGGCCTGGCCTCTTTACCCGAGGCCTCGACTGGGCGATGGGAAACGCCGGCGAGAAACGCGGCAATGGCCGCGGTGGTACAGACTCCAACTACACGGCCCGGGGTCGGTTTCACCAGTCCCCATCTGCTTTTCGTTTTACTCATCAACGTTGACCGCAGCTGGCTTCGCCGAATGGGGACCGGAGAAGCGTTGCACACTACTCAACATCCTTGCAAAGGTCGAGGTATTGATATCAAGGCTGAAAAGGCACCGTCAAGGTGAAACCGCTTCGCGAATCTGTGATTCCTACTCTTCACGGAAGCTACAGAGCCTTCGTCTGCAACCTATTTATCCCAGAGAGAGCGCTGTACTGCTCCCTCTGGATTCCAACAAAGTTGTCACTAGAACGTGACCCTCCCCGCGACTTGGAGCAATCGGGGACTATTCAGGTCGGTTGTGATGTTGCCGAATTGCGGGTTGCCGAGAATGCTGTTTGGACTACCAAACTGCACCCGGTTGAACAGGTTGAATGCTTCGATCCGGAATTGAAAGGTGAGATTCTCGTGGATCGGCGTGTCTTTATAGAGGGCAAAATCGTAGTTCGCAATGCCCGGAGTACGCAATGCATTGTCCGTTCGCGATTCGTTACCGTAAGTAAAGATAGGCGGAGCCGTATAGCAGCTGGTGTTGAAGTAGTTGTTGGCAGAGCCTTCGGCCACACCCAACTTATTGAAGATGCCGCCCCCAACCTTGCGTTGGCAGCTTGAAACCAGGTTGGGCCTGGTGTTGCTGCCATACGCGTAAGTACTCAGATTATTCGGCGTGACCGTCATGCCTAGCGGGTAGCCCAATTGAAAGGTAGTCACTCCATTGACCCCCCAGCCGGCGGCAACGGCGTTGGCGACCCCGGAGAGATTCGCGAGATACGTTCTGCCTCTCCCGATCGGTAGCTCATAAACATAACTGGCTACCAGGCGCTGGCGCGAATCGAAGCTCGAAAGAGAGTATTCGCCGCCTGCGATGTTATTCGTGTCCTGGAAGCCCGCAGTTGTCGTGGAATCAAGCCAGCTCGTTAGGTATTCGGCGTTCGTCAGCAGCTTGGAGAAGGTGTAGGAACCCAGTACGGTGCCTCCCTGGCTAAACCGCTTCTCCAGCTTCATCTGTAACGAGTTGTAATTGCTCACACCGAAGTAGTGACCGCTGTTGGAAATGCTGCCGTACTGGGGGAAAGGCCGCAGCAACTGGCTTCCCGATACGGTGGTATTCTGCAACGTACCCTGTGACACCTTGCCGTAAAAAGGATTTGCCACCAGGGTAGTCATGAAGCATTTCTGCAGGTTTTGCGTGGCGCCTGCGGCACAAAGCGGGTCCGCCGCCGCCCGGTTGAGAACACTATCGGGGACCTGGTTGATGGTCGTGCTTATGGGAAGATTCGATCCGTGCAATCCCGCATATGCCGCCTCGAACGCGATTCCCATCGGTAGCTGACGTTGCACCGCAACGTTCCATTGATAAGTCACACCGTTTGGTTCGTTCGCGAGCAGAGCCTGGGCGTTACCGCCCAGCAGAACTTGCTGATAATCAGGGTTACGATGCGGTGCCCCGAGAAAGCCTCCGGGAAACGGATTGTCCAGTGTGTTGGCCGGCGTTTGGTTGCTGTTGATGGACTGCACCATGGGGTTGGTAATGTAGTTGACACCTGCTTGAATCGGCGCTTCAGGGAACTGCAGATCCGAAGGAATCACGAACTTACCCCAACCCAGCCGGAGCACGGTCGGATCATTCAACCGATACGCAATGCCAATGCGTGGCGAGAAAACGTCGAAGTGTTCGTTCCTCACACCCCGCGCTGGATGTTGCGGAGTGTCAACCAGGTCGAACGCCCCTGGTACCCCCACAATCGGGTTTGTTTCTGTCGGGTTGAAGGTATCCGCATTGTTATGGCGCTCGACGTATACGCCGGGGATTTCCCAACGGATCCCCAGCGTAAGGGTCAGTTTGTTTGTTGCCTGCCAGGTGTCTTGCGCATAGTAACCCTGGTAGTAAATGGTTTGGAAAGTCGGAGGCGCGATCTGAACGATGCTGGTGGTAGCGCCGGTATATCCAAGAAGGAAAGAAGCGAACGGATTACCTGTCGATCCTGGGCTGGAGGCATTCGAACCGGTAAAGACGTTGTCAAAGTAGAAGACGCCGCCCGGATCGTTGTTCTGGAAATAGTCCATTTCCAAACGCCGCAGGTCCGCGCCGAATTTTAGCGTGTGTCGTCCCAGCGTTTTGCTCAACGTCGGCGCGATGCCGTAGTTGTTGTTGATAGAGAAAATGTACCCCGTGCCGCCCGAGGTATAAGTCGGATTGGCCATGCTGAGAATGGGCAGGGTGGTTGAGTTCGTGAGTCCATTCAGCTGGTTGATCTCGCCAAAGTAGGAGGGGAAGCCGAGCTTCGTTTCGTCGTAGCCCAGGTAACCCGGTGTCCTGACGTAATTCCAGCGCAGGTAAGAAAAGTGAATATCTGCAACCGTCGTTGGATTGAATACGTAGGTGTCTCCAACCACGCCTTGTTGGGTAGTAAACGCTTCTGGAGAAATCGGGTCTCCGGTGACGAGACCATTTCCATAAGGGTTGGCGGCGTGATTCTGTGATTTCCAATGGGTATAACGTTCGAATAGACTCTGCTTGGAGCTGAGCGTCTGGTCACCGCGGATGGTGTACTGATCGTTGATTCCGCCAGAGGTACCGAAGTTGGCGAAATTGTTCAGGAATTGACCGCCGGTTCCCGCCGAGGTCGGTTTTGCATAATAGGGGAACTTGACCAGCGCCTGGGCCACCTGGCTGAAGCGGCTCTGCGGAATGATGTTTCCAGGGAACTGCTGGCGTGTGATCTTCTGACCCGGAGCGCAGGCCGGATTGCCGTTGTATCCGCACGTGGTGAGAGGATCGTATATCGGCGTTGACAATGCAGAGAAGTCGCCGTTCAACATGGCCAGAGTCGGGACGTTTTCGATATAAACTTTCCCCTGGCTTTGCCGGTAGCCCTGGTAATCCCCGAAGATGAAGAACTTGTCTTTCTTGATGGGGCCGCCAAAGTTTCCTCCAAACTGATTCAAATGGAAGGGCTGTTTGCCGGCATTGTTGCGCTTAGCGAAAAAGTCATTGGCGTCGAGAACGGTGTTGCGCAGGTATTCGTACGCCGTTCCGTGGAAAGAATTCGTTCCCGATTTGGTTGCCATGTTGATCACACCGCCTGTGTACATACCAAATTCGGCGGTGTTGTTGTTGGTCTGCACCTTGAATTCCTGGATCACATCCTGGTCGGGAACAAGCTCGACGGTATTTCCATAGGAAGTGTTTACCGGAGCGCCGTCCACGAGCACCGAGCTCTGGTTTCCGTTTCCCCCGCCAATTTGATAATTGCCGGCTGCGAATACATTTTGCCCGGTCAGGTTTCCTGAAGAGCTTCCCTGGGGCACGACTCCCGGCACCAGGGCCACCAGCGCGAGAACGTTGCGGCCGTTGAGCGGAATATTCGTGACCGCCTTACCCGAAACCACTTGTCCCAGCGAAGCAGTTTCCGTTTGCATAATCGGAGCCTGCGAGGTGACCACCACCTGCTGGTTCACCGCTCCGACCTCCATCGCCGCATTCACACGGAACACCTGGTCCACCTGCACCGTGATCGGATCGCGGGTGTAGTGCTTGAACCCGGTACCCTCAATTTCGACCTTGTAGTTCTCTGGTGGCAGGGAGACGAACTGGTAATCGCCAGACGCATCCGTCGTTCCGGTACGGCGCTCGCCAGTCGCATCGTTCGTCAACGTTACGGTGGCTCCCGATACAGCCGCCCCGGAATTGTCTGTCACCGTTCCGACAATCGAACCCGAACTGTTCTGGCTGAGTGCGGGAAAACATTCCATGGAAAAACAAACTGCGGTCACTAACAGCGTCCGGCTGGCAAATCCTCGAAATATTCGCATAGCGCTACCTCTTCTTTTGAAGTCGATCCGTCATTGGCTGTGTTCGTATTATGCAATTGCGTGTGCACCAACACCGATGGACGCTATCACGCGCTACAAACGACAGTCAAGAAACTATTTTGGGAGTTTGCGCCACGGATGACGCTTTGCACTCGGTCTGGTTGGTGGCGTAGCAACAGCTGCGACATGAGCGCCGCTAAGCACTTGTCGTGGACTTAACTACTAGTTTCTTCAACTCCTTAGTGTGCTTTGCCAGTACTTTTGTCTGCTGGCTTTCCCCAGAAGATATAAGTCCCACTTCGAGTGGAAGTAACAATATCCATCCTCTCGTCGCCATTCAGGTCCACGGCGAGCACATCCGAACCGGCACCGGAGCGATTGTGAATCAAATGCGGCACCAGCTCTGCGCCTCCTGGAGCCTTCGGATTGCGAACTGTCTTATACCAGTAAAGAACTGCGGGGCCGTAGGGATCGGAATCGAAGTAGTCGTCCAGATGCGACCAGAAACGCTTACCGACGATAAAGTCCGGAATGCCGTCCCCATCGACATCGGCGATGGCTGTTCCATGTAACTCAGAGAAGGCAACATCACCGGCGTTCTTGGCGTTGTAGTTATCCATCACTGTATGTTTGATGAAAGTAATGTCGCCGTTCTTATTCCGTTGCTGTTCAAACCAGGCGAGGCCCCAGCCATGCGCCTGCAGGCTGGTGACAACGTCGTTCAATCCGTCACCATTGACGTCATAAACCCCGATTTCACTGCCCCCGGCAGACGCTCGCGACCAGGTGCCGAAGGCCACGGGATGATACTCCCACAATTGATCTCCGCTTCCCGCAGGAGGCTGCTCCCACCAACCATCCGCGCCCAGAATATCCACCCTTCCATCACCATTGATGTCGCCCGCACCAATGCCGTGCGCAGGCCAAGGACCTTTTTCTGAAATGGTATGCACGACCCAGGGTCCGGTAGGATTGGCGGGATCGGGCTTGGCGTAGCGCATATAGCCCTCCGCTACATACACCAGCTCCGGCTTGCCATCGCCATCCACGTCTTTGAGCACCGTCTCTTCACTCTGAATCACCGGCACTACCTTGTACTTGTCCCAGCGCCGCGACTCACCTTTTGGGTTCACGTAAAGAACAGCCCCGTCTTTACCGCCTCCGGCGTGACTGGTCGTTAAGACATCAGGCCAGCCGTCTCCAGTAAAGTCGTAGGCGTGCTCCACCCAGTCGTTCATGGAGTATTGTGTCGAGGCGTTGTAGGCCTCGGCTGGATATATCTCGCGCGAGGTCAGGTAATCCGGGCCAAAGTAAATGAACGGACCGGAAACGATATCCATCTTCCCGTCACGATTGAAGTCCGCGGCCGCGGCCGACCAGCCGTAGTAGAAGGGGCTTAGGCGTTGCATGCGAAACCCGCTGCCAACTTCCTCCGCGAGATCTTTCTTGATGGCAAGATCTTTGTAGGCGACGTTCTTGAATCGAACCTCGCAGTCTTTCCCGACATAAAGTGCAATCGGGCCGTACCCATTCATCTCTTCCGTCGCCACGCTGGCCTGGCCTCCGCCGTTGTTCATGAAGACGCGAAGGATGTCAGCGTCGAGCAGGAGCTCGATCTCATTCCACTCCCCGTCACGAATGCCCTGACGCGGCCGGGTAATGGGGATGGTCACGCCGGGAGGGGCACTCGGTAGCGTCGGAAAAGGGCGCACCGGAGCCGAGGGGTCGGGCGGGGGCGGCGCAAACCTGATTTGCCCCCCGGCTGACCGCAAGGGCTTCTGCTGCATTGGGTTTCCGTCTTTATCCAGGGTCAGGTTGTACCCCTTGAGCTCGCTATCCTTAATCTCCAGAAAGGTTCCCTGCATGCCGTCCGGCCCGGGGCGCAACCGAAGCAGGACACCGGTATCGCAGGAACCTGCGCACTGAAAGGATGCGTACAGGCCGGCATCCTGGAATGAGCGATCGAGCACTAACCAGCCGGATCCGCTCGTTCCCTTGCCAACGATTTCGCCGTGATCTGCAGACCAGGCGGCCTTCCCCAGGGTGTGCCAGCCGGCCAGCGTGGACCCGCCCCCGTCGGGATGAAAGCTTGGCCCGCTCAGCGGCGTTGGTGTCTCCTGGCCGCGACTGTGGAAGACGGGGATCGAGATCAGGGAGAGAGTAACCAATGAGACCGGCAAGATCCTCGCTGCGTACCGCTGGAAAAACATGGGCCCACCCTCATCCCGGCGACTAATTGCACTGTTCACATTATGCAATGGCGATTTCATTAGACCGGGGAACGTTATCATGCCCAGCGAATCACAGTCAATCCGCATCGTAGACTCAGCAGGGGAGTTCCATGAGAAGAGCGTCCGGTCCTTTTCGCGGCGGAATTGTTAGCCTGTTCGCCCTCGCAATGCTCCTTCAGGCCGGCCATGCGGAAGATTCCACGGTGAATGTGCGCTACCGCGAGGGGGTCGCCCGCGGGTTCCTCGTTGTGCGAAGCGAAACCGGGGCAGTCCTCGCCTCGGGAGAGTTTTCGCAGATCCCACGAGGAGATGCGGTCAAGCTTCGACTCGTGTTCCATTTCCGGGACGGCTCGCTGGACGACGACACCGCGGTCTACGCACAGAAGTCAACCTTTCACCTCATCACCGACCGGCATATCCAGAAAGGCCCTTCCTTTCCGGAGCCTCTAGACATAACGATCGATACGCGCTCGCAACAGGTAGGTATCCGTGATTTGTCCAAAGGCGGTGAGGCTGAGAAGACAGAGCATGTTGATCTGCCACCTAACCTGGCCAATGGGCTGCTTTTCAATTTGATCAAGAACCTGCCAAAGGATTCTCCCCGGATCGAGGTCCCGTTTCTTGCCCTCTCAACCAAGCCGCGGATGGTCAAGCTTGCGATTGCGATGGAGAAAGAGGAGCAGTTTACGATCGCCGGCCGTCCCTCCAAAGCGGTAGAGTGGGACGTCAAGCCCGAACTTGGAGGCCTCACTGGTCTGGTGGCTCCCGTCATCGGCAAGCAGCCGCCAGATTCGCACGTGTGGATCATGGAAGGCGGCGTGCCGACCATTCTTCGGGTGGATTCCGCGTTGTATAACGGTGGGCCTGTTTGGAGCATTCAATTAGCCAGCCCCGTCTGGTAAGTCTGGAGCGCTATGCCCGACAAAGTCGAACTGTATGACGGCGAGTACGGAAACTACGATTCTGACGTTTATCGTCAAGTAAGAATAGAGACTTACGGCGTAGATTTCGGGCAGACCAGCTGGGTCACAACCGAGGAGTCGGCGCAGATTCCGATCTCTTTGGGACTCACAAGCGATTCATCGGTGTTGGAAATTGGTTGCGGGTCCGGGGTGTACGCACTGCACCTTGCACAGTCGATCGGTTGCAGCGTCACTGGCTTAGACATCAATGCTCTGGGCATTGACAACGCGAATCATCTGGCCTTGCAACGCGGCGTGAATCGGCAGGCACATTTTGAAGTATGCGATGTTTCCAGGCCTTTGCCTTTCGCAAACGAAACCTTCGACGCTGTGTTTTCGAACGATGTGCTGTGCCACATCCCGGGCAGACCGTCGCTCCTTGCTGAAATGTACCGGGTGCTAAAGCGCGGTGTGGGTCGAATGTTATTCAGCGACGCCCTGGTTATTGGAGGCGTGATTTCGCACGATGAAATCGCCACTCGCAGCTCGATAGGCTTTTATTTATTCAGTCCGCCGGGAGAGAATGAACGATTCATCCGCGAAGCCGGGTTCACCCATCTCACCGTGTTGGATACGACGGAGCATGCGGCACGCATCGCAGCGAAATGGCACCACGCTCGGCAAAAATACAAAGACAAGCTGATGGCTGCGGAAGGCGAAGCAAATTGGGCAGGTCTGCAGCGATTCCTTTCCTGCGTGCAGACACTCACAGAAGAAAGACGTCTGCTCCGGCTCTTGTACCAGGCGCAAAAAGCGGCTTAGTGCTCGAAGATCAACATTACATAAGCGAGAAAAAGTAAAAGGTGTACTGCGCCCATGAGCACGTTTGTTCGGTTGCTGGTGAAAGTGAGTCCGCATGTCGCCAGGCTCAGAACCAGCAAAATCGAATCCGCAGGGCCGAGCCCAAGCATTACCGTCTTTCCGGTCAGCAAGCCAATGGTCAGAACCGCGGGAATCGTCAGCCCGATGGAGGCGAGCACCGAACCTAACAGGATGTTGATCGAGCGCTGCAAATCATTGGCCAGCGCCGCGCGCGTTGCACTGAGCGATTCAGGAGACAAAATCAACGCAGCGACCAGGAAGCCGCCCAGCGCCATCGGCGCGTGGAGAACTTCGATTCCGTGGTCAATAGGAAGTGCAATCTCCTCTGCGAGCACGACAATCGGTAGCAGGTACAGTAACAGAAACGTCGCATGATAGGTGAGCGAATAGGTTGGGCGGTGGTCTGCATGAGCCGGAGCGGTCTCGACATGTGGGCTCGCAACCGCCTTGCCCATCCCCGGCCTCATGAAATATTCCCGGTGTCTGCGGTTCTGGATGATCAAAAAGAGACCATAGATTCCTATCGACATGATCGCAAGGAAGATGGACTGGAAGGCAGAGAGCGTGGGCCCAGGAGAGGCTTCGGTGAAGTTGGGCAGCACCAGGCCGAGCACCGTGAGAGGCACGATCAGGGACAAAAAGGAATTTGCTCCCTGGAGGTTATATTCCTGCTCGTGATGGCGTAAGCCGCCCAGTAGCAACGCGACCCCAATCATGCCATTGAGCACGATCATCGCGACCCCGAACATCGCATCGCGTGCCAGGGTCGGTTTGCCCTCGCCGGTGAGCATGACTGCCGAAATCATGGTCACTTCGATGCCGATGACGGAAAGCGTAAGCACCAGCGTTCCCAAAGGCTCACCCAGCCGTACTGCCAGACTCTCTGCATGATGGACAACCGCAAAGGCAGCAGCCATGATGACGGCGAAGAGCCAAGCCAACATCAAGGCGAACCACAGCGGATTCGAGAGGTCGGCGAGCCAGCCTTTGCCAAACACCAGAAACAACGCCGTTGTGGCGAATGCCACCCCGAGAAGCCACTCTCGCCGCAGACCTGCAACGTAGCCTGTTTTCGCCACCGCCGCTTCAGCACTCATGCCAGTAGTCCTATCAGAAAACTGAGACGATTGGATGAGCATTCATGCCGAGGAGCATGGACAAGAACTTCTGTGAACACACTTCGAGGTCGCTCCGGACGGAGCGGGATCGAGCACGCCAACCGACGCTCAGGAAATGCCCGAGATGATCTTCCGGTATTCGTCCTCGGTGAAGGCGCGCAGCGTTTCCGTCCGCACACCACCCTTCGCTGCAAGAGAGAGGCTGATGCGGGCGAGCGTCGCATCATCGGGAGCCTCGACGACAATTGCCATGTCATATTCGCCCATCAACATGTAGAAGCTGACCATCTTGCCACCGCCCGCTTCGACCGCTTTTTTGCCGGCTTCCAGGCGAGCTGGGCTCTCCTTGATCTTTTCTACGCCCTCTTTGGTCCAACGCATTAGGGAAAGGTAAGTTGGCATCGTGCACCTCGGACGCGAATTATAGACCGGTGCATGACATGCCGCTCGGACGTAAACTGTGCCCAATGGCATTTTCATGAACTGGTTTCTTTGGGCAGTCCTCTCTGCTCTGTTCGCGGCCGCAACCGCCTTGCTGGCCAAGGTCGGCGTTGCCCACGTGGACCCGAACCTGGCTACCGCCATTCGAACCTCGGTGGTCGTGGTCTTTGCCTGGACCATTGCTCTCAGCCTTGGTACTCACGCTGGTCTTGCCCATGTTGGCCGGCGCAGTTGGTTGTTCCTTATCGCTTCCGGCCTGGCAACCGGCTTGTCGTGGATTTGTTATTTTCGCGCGCTCTCCATGGGAGAGGCCTCGAAGGTAGCTCCGATTGACAAGCTGAGCGTGGTCTTTGTCGTACTGCTGGCATGGCCGCTGCTAGGCGAGACGATTAGTTTGGCAAAGGCTGCCGGCGTGCTGTTGATCGCTGCCGGGGCCATCGTTCTAGCCTGGGCTTAACAGCCTGCGAGGCGCGTGAGAATCGAAAAGAAACCGCAGATCTCTCCACTACGCTGACTCTATAGCCCTAGACTGATCGGCTGGGGCTTTATGAGCTACCCAAGGGCCGATCCCTCCCGGCATCTACCCGAGTGCTTCCAGCAATCTGTTTGAACCGTTCCACGATGGGACGCGAATCTCCTGCGAGCCAGGCAAGCTCAATATTGCTGACTGCCTTTGCTCCGCGTAGCGGCACGCAGACCACCTCGGCTGAGGCGATATGGCGCACGCATGCGGGGGCGATCGAAACTCCCTGCCCGGCAGCGATCAGTCGCAGGATGGTGAGCCAGTGCGACGCCTCTTGCACTATTTGCGGACGAAACCCGTGCTCTTCACATAGCGTCAACGGCTTCTCATAGGCGCGCGCACCCGCGCTGCGGGGGTAGTAGACAAATGGTTCGTCCCGAAGCGAGGCAACCGAGATGCTCTTTTGTTTAGCGCACGGGTGAGTCGCCGGAAGCACCGCAACGAAAGGCTCGGAGAGAATGGTCGTGACCTGCAAACCTTCGAACGGATCTCCGTCACGCAGAATCCCCGCATCGAGGGTCCCATTTTCCAGACCCTCAGTAACCAACGCAGTGAATGATTCATGCAGATGCAGCCGGACTCGCGGATAAGCCTCGCGGTAAGCACGGAAGATCCCCGGCAGCGTTGTCAGCATGGCGGATCCGATAAACCCGATATGCAAAGATCCAACATCGCCACGGCCGATACTGCGTGTCTCGTCGATATCACGCTGCACATTGCGCAGCGTGCGCCGCGCGCGCTGCAATAGTGCCTCACCGGCATGGGTCAGGCTGACGGAGCGCGAGGTTCGGTTGAAGAGTGGATAACCCAACAGCTCCTCAAGCTTGCGAATTTGCTGTGACAGGGGCGGTTGGGCAAGATGGAGGCGCTCCGCAGCACGGCCAAAGTGCAACTCCTCTGCGACCGCAACGAAGTAACGGAGATGCCGCAATTCGAGATCGCGATCCATATCTAATAAATCTTAATACAGAGAAACAAGATATTGGACGTGATCGATCTTCGCGGGCAGACTGCTGTTAGGGGGCGATAGAAAATGCATAATGACCAGATGCAAATGGCGGGCCTGGAGCAAGCGGCTCATCTTCCGGAGATCGAGATTCGACCACTCCATTCCGGCGAGGACGCGACGGCCTTCAGGACCTTGAATGAAGAGTGGATCAGCCGGTATTTCACCCTTGAGAAGGCCGATCGCGAAACCCTCGGCGATCCGGAAAACAAGATTCTCAAGAAGGGCGGCTATATCTTCATGGCCTACCTCAACGATCAAGCCGTTGGCTGCGTCGCCTTGATTCCTATCGGCGGCGGGGTCTATGAGCTTTCGAAGATGGCGGTCTCGCCCGAGTTCCGTGGGCTCGGAATCGGCCGGAGGCTGCTGCTGCATACGGTCGCGCAGGCCAGGCGGATTGGGGCGAAATCGTTGTTTTTAGGCAGCAACGCCAGACTCGAGAACGCGGTGCATTTGTACGAGTCCATTGGCTTTCGGCATGTGCCTCCCGAGAGTCTACCTGCCATGCCCTATACCCGGGCAAACGTGTTTATGGAACTGCCCCTCTAACGAGGATTAGGCTTCCTCCTGGCCAAGAATCGGGGACAATAGAAATGACCTATGCGAAAACCCCTACTCGCGCTGGCCGTTTCTGCCTTCGGCATCGGCACCTCGGAATTCATCATCATGGGGCTGCTGCCAGATCTCGCGCACAGCTTCCAGGTAAGTATTCCGAAGACCGGGATCCTCGTTTCTGGCTATGCACTCAGCGTTACTCTTGGATCGCCGCTGGTGGCCCTGGCTTTGGCGCGCATGGACCGCAAACGGGCACTGCTGATCCTGATGGGCATGTTCGTCGCTGGAAATGCTCTATGCGCATTGGCCCCCAGCTTTCTGTTGTTACTCTTCGCCCGCATTCTCACCGCGCTTTGCCACGGAGCGTTTTTTGGTATCGGTAGCATCGTGGCTTTTCATCTCGTGCCGCGTTCCGAGCGGGCACAGGCAATCACGCTGATGTTTAGTGGCCTGACCTTGGCGAATGTGCTCGGGGTTCCCGCCGGAACCGCGTTAGGCCAGGCGTTTGGATGGCGCTTCGCCTTTTGGGCGTTGGTTCCGATCGGCCTGGTCGCCGGCCTTGGGCTGTTTCGCCTGGTGCCTCACCAGCCGGCGGAGAAGTTGCACCTCAAACATGAGTTGCGCGCCGCCCTGCGACCCCAGGTGCAGCTGGTGCTTGCACTCAGCACCCTCTCTTCCATTTCTTTGTTCTGCGTCTTCACCTACGTCGCGCCGATTCTGGAACAGGTGACGCGTCTTTCACCGGCCGCCGTGACCAGGGTGCTGGTGGTCTTCGGAGTGGGCATTACGGTGGGTAATCTGCTGGGCGGCAGACTGTCTGACTGGAAGCAGATGCCGGTTCTCCTGACAGGGTTCGTGCTGTTGATTGCGATCTTCCTGGCCATGCCCTTTGTCGAGCTCACGGTTGTGCCGGCGGTGATCATGATCTTCGTGTGGGGCTGCGTCCACTTTGCGACTGGATCTCCCTTGCAGGCGCGCATCGTGGATCAGGCCAAGGGAGCTCCGAACCTGGCCTCGACGTTGAATCAGGGGGCGTTCAACCTGGGAAACGCTATCGGCGCAAGCCTTGGCGGCATCATGCTGACCGAAGGCATCGGCTACCGCTATCTCTCCTGGGGGAGTGCGGCGGTCGCCAGCGTGGCGCTGTTAGTCGCCCTCATAGCACTGCGAGTCGAGCAGAACGAAGAAAAAAATCATATGGTGCCGGTCTAAGGTCCTTTGCACACGGGCGCACCAGAAGCGACAACCTATGTCTGCCGCGGGCGCCCATAGAATCAAGAACGGCATGAAGAAGAAACTCCGGGTTGGTGTCCTATTTGGCGGACGTAGCGGCGAGCACGAAGTCTCTCTGCTTTCGGCCGCCTCCGTTCTCAACGCGATCGATCGCACCCGTTATGAGGTGGTGCCGATCGGCATTACCAAACAGGGTCGCTGGGTCGTCTCCGGCGATGCGGAGCGACTGCTCGCCGGCGACTTTACCGACACCGGCTCGAGTACCCTGCGCGCCGGAGATCCGCAACACACCGCACCTGCCGCGCTGCTGGCCAAGGGACAGGGAGTGATTGTGCCGCCCATGCCTCCCGCGGGCGGTGGACGAGGGGGCACCCTGATGCCCTTCGAACAAGAAGCCTCCTCGATTTCCCCGGCCCACGACGTGCTCCAGTTAGATGTTGTGTTTCCCGTGTTGCACGGGACCTTTGGCGAAGATGGCACGATGCAGGGCCTGTTCGAGCTCGCTGGCTTGGCCTACGTAGGCTCCGGAGTTCTGGGCTCGGCGACCGGGATGGATAAGGAAGTCATGAAGCGGCTCTTCCTTGCTGCCGGGCTGCCTATCACCAGCCACGTCACGTTCCTGCGCCGGGAGTGGGAAAAGAATCCGAAGAAGATCATCACCCGGCTCGAGGCCGCGCTCAAGTATCCCCTCTTCGTTAAGCCCGCGAACCTCGGTTCTTCGGTGGGCATCAGCAAGGCGCATGACCGTAAGGAACTGGGGCCTGCCATCGACCTGGCGGCAAGCTTCGATCGCAAGATCGTGGTGGAGCAGGCGGTAGGCAGCCGCGGCAACCGGACAAAAATGGGCAAGGCCCGCGAGTTGGAAGTCGCGGTATTGGGCAACGATGAGCCGGTGGCTTCCGTGGTGGGAGAGATTGTTCCCGGCAAAGAGTTCTACGACTATGAGGCCAAGTATCTCAGCGAGGGTTCACAGGCCATCATCCCCGCCAAGCTGACAAAAAAACAAAGCCAGCAGGTGCAGGCCATGGCGCTCGACGCATTCCGCGCCTGTGACTGCGCCGGCTTGGCGCGCGTGGACTTTCTTCTCGAGGCGGGCGACTCGGGACGGCTCTATCTGAACGAGATCAACACCATGCCGGGCTTTACCTCGATCAGCATGTACCCCAAGCTGTGGGAGGCCTCAGGCATGAAATATCGCAACCTCATTTCACGATTAATTGAGCTGGCGCTGGAACGCAAAGCAGAACAGGAACAAATCTCCTACTCGCGGTGATATGGTCATGAGCGGTAAACTTGCCTGAAGTAAGGAGGGCCCATGACCCTGCTCGATGCACCCACATACGATCCGACCAAGGCGCGCACGCGCAGGAATTTGCTCATTGCCGGCCTGGTGTCCTGCCTGCTGCTCGCCGGCTTCCTCTGGTACTTCTGGGATTGGCCGCAAGAGCATCGCGTCAATCAATTCTTCGCGGCCGTCGAAGCGAATGACTTGCCCAAGGCCTTTGGGATCTGGAACCACGACCCCGACTGGCAACAACACCCACAGAAATACGCTTCCTATTCCTACGGGCGCTTCGAAGTCGATTGGGGCCACAACAGCGACTGGGGCGACATCAAGACGCACAAGATCACCATGTCGAAAACCGTGGGCTCCGGGGTGGTGATCGGAGTGGAAGTGAACGGAGTCAAGAAGCCTGTCTTCCTGTGGGCGCAACGCAGCGACAAGACGCTGGGCTTCTCCCCCGTGCAGCTTTCCACGGACTAGGCACTGAAGACAGTCAGCGCCTTTTCAAGGCTAGTGGGATCTTCCACCTGCCCGCACTTCTGGCTGCGGTCTATCTGCCGTAACAACCCACTAAGCACCTTGCCTGGACCGACCTCAATAAAGTTGGTGACCCCAGCGGCGAGCAGCAATTGCATCGACTCCGTCCAACGAACCGCGCCGGTCACCTGGCGGACGAGTGCATCCCTCAGCGCTGCGGGGTCCGTAACCAGCGTGGCATCCACGTTGACCACGACCGAAACCCTTGCCGGCAAGAAAGATATCTCTTCGAGCACCGGGGCCAGGGCGTCCTGAGCCGGCTGCATGAGGCTGCAATGGAAGGGTGCGGAAACCTGCAGCATGACCGCGCGTTTGGCACCGCGTTCCTTAGCCAACACGACGGCTCGCTCGACCGCGGCAGTCGCGCCCGAAATGACGGTCTGTTCGGGACTATTGAGGTTCGCCGGTTCGACGGGCGCGCCCGCTTCCCGCGACGCATCCTGGCAAACGGAGACGACTGCCTCCGCCGGCATGCCAAGAATCGCGGCCATGGCGCCTTGACCCGCCGGCACGGCCTGCTGCATCAACTGCCCCCGGCGGCGCACGGTGCGAGCGGCAGCAGCAAAATCAATCGCGCCGGCAGCAACGTTGGCAGAGTATTCGCCCAGCGAATGTCCGGCAAGATAATCTGCGGTGACTCCAGCCGAGGCTAGAACCCGCAGAGCCGCCACAGAGACGGTGAAGATCGCCGGCTGAGTGAACTCCGTCAATTGAAGCTGGTCTTCGGGGCCGTTAAAACAGAGGTCCGCGAGATCGAAGCCAAGCGCCTCATTCGCTTCGTCAAAGGTCTGGCGCGCAAGCGGAAAAGCTGAAGCCAGGTCGCGGCCCATGCCAACATTTTGCGAACCCTGACCGGGGAACAGGAAAGCAGTCTTACTCATATTCTTCTTAAGATTTCCGGGTGCAGGACAGAGTTCAATGAATCGGCTGGATGGGCTCGCTCACATCCGGTTCAGGGGGCTCATCCGTCGGCCGGCGGATGGCGAATTCCTGCTGCAGGCGCTCATTGATACCAGCGAGGGCGAACTCAGCCGTTACCCGAATACCGTTATAGATGGCGCGATCATTGGAAGAGCCATGATTCACGATGCATACTCCGCGAATTCCCAGCAGCGGCGCACCGCCGTACTCAGAGTGGTCCAGGCGTTTTTTGAAGTCGTTGAATGCTTTACGCGAAAGCAGCGCGCCGACTTGTGCAGTGACCGTGGAATTCAACGACTGGCGCAGTAGATCACGCACCAGGCGTGCCAGACCTTCGGACGCTTTGAGCGCCACATTGCCGACGAAACCGTCGCAGACCACAACGTCGGCTTTCCCGTTGTAGATATCGCGGCCTTCCACGTTGCCGATAAAGTTGAGGGACAACTGGCGGAGCAGCGGAGACGCCTCGCGGGTGAGATCGTTGCCCTTACCCTCTTCTTCGCCGATGGAAAGCAGGCCTACACGGGGGCGAGGAATCTTGAGCACATGGCGGGCATACATTTCGCCCATGACGGCAAATTGCTGCAGATTATGCGGCTTGCAGTCAACATTTGCGCCAACATCGAGCAGCACACAGCGCGAACCGGTCGATGTGGGCAGTAATGTCGACAGAGAAGGACGATCCACCCCCGGCAGCGCTCCGAGCACCATCTTGGCCAGGGCCATCGCGGCGCCGGTGTTGCCCGCGGTCAGGAAACCGGCGACCCGGTTTTCTTTGACCAAACGGAGGCCGACCCGCATACTGCTGCCCTTCTTCTTGCGGATCGCGTCTGCGGCTTTATCGTCCATGGTGATCCATTCCGCTGCGGGAACGATCACGATCGGCAGTTCCTCGCCTCCGGACGCGTCGTGCAACGCGGCCCGCAGACGATCTTCCGGCCCCACCAGGTGAACTCGAACGGGGAGCTGACGGCAGGCCTGAATGGCACCCCGGATTTCGGGGTCAGGGGCCTTATCCGAGCCCATGGCGTCGAGCGCAATATCCGTGAGCGTAGGCACGGAGGGAGCTAGGCTTCCTTAACTTCGAGCACTTCGCGACCCTTGTATATGCCGCATTTAGGGCAAGCCCTGTGGGGAAGTTTGCGCTCGTGGCAGTTAGGACATTCCGAGACGGTAATAGGGGTCAGCGCGTCGTGCGAACGGCGCTTGGAGGTGCGGGCCTTGGAGTGGCGCCGCTTTGGATTCGGCATTGCAAATTCCTTTCAGGCGTTCTCCACGGCTGGGCGGCTGCAGCCTGAGATCGCTTTGAACTTTACGTTTTCATCCTGCTGCGGATATCGGCAAGCGCTGTCCACCGCGCATCGACCTGGCTTGTATCACAAGCACAGACCTCATTGTTGCGATTCCGTCCACAGCGAGGGCAGAGTCCCTTGCATTCCTGCTGGCAGAGCGCTCTTGACGGCAGGGAGAGTAACACCTGCTCACGCAGAACGTCCTCGACCGCAAGACAGCCTCCTTCATAGTACCCGATTTCGGTATCGGAGGTCGAGATGGCGTGTTCCGCACCGTCTCCATCGACCCCGGCAGGGCGAAAAAGGAGGTCAAATTGCTCTTCCAGCCGTTGCGCCACAGGATCCAGGCAGCGGGCGCAGGGCATTTCGAAGTTACCCTGGTAGCCGGCGCGCAAACGGATGTCCTGGATAAGATTGTGGGCGCCACGATGCTCCGTGATGAGATCCGCGCGGCCGCTCACCGGCATACCGTCGATCTGCCGAATTCCCGAGCCATAATCGATGGCGCCGGGCGGGACCGTCTCGCTGAATTCAAGCGGCTCCCGTTCAAGATCAAGCACCGTAATCAGGATGGCCATAACACTCTCCGGCTCAGAAGCGGTAATAGACGCCAAGGGTTGGTTCATAGGTGGAACGCAACGTCTTGGTATCGAGCGCGAACTGGTGAAAATCGGGCGTCTTGTATTTTAAGCCGCGAAGCTGCCCGCGCACGCCAATCCGCTTAAACAAAGGGTAATTGAGGCCAAGAGAGTAGGTAAACTCGGGCAGCAATTGCCCTGACAGATGAGTGACCGGCGAGTTGATGGTGGTTAAGGTACCCGCGATCGGAGAAAAGTAGGTGATGCCGCCGCCGATGGAAAAAAACGCCTGAAATCCGTACACGGTGGGCGATTGCAGCAGGTACGCGACGGTGAGGTCGGTTACGTTGCTTTCGGATTTGACCACGCCCTTGTTATAGGCCTCATAGAACTTGGTAAAGCCGAAATTCGCTTCGTATCCCAGCCAGGGCTTATATGGCTGACGAAAACTGACCAGGGCGCCACCCGATTCGGTTGTATCTTCACGAATGAAGTTGCCGTTGGACGCGTTGGTAATTTGGTAGAACCCGCCTGCGCCGAGGTCGAATTTCTCTTTTGTCTCGGGCACCGTCTGCATGGTTTGCGTGTCCTGCGCGTAAGTGACGGGAGCCCAGGGAAGCAGACCCACCGCCAGTATTGCTGCGCTTAAGAAGGAGGAAAACCGCCGGCTTCGGGCCGATCGAGGGAGGGAAAGGGACTTTTTCAAACGGACACTCTGCATGGTTGAGTCTTATCCCACTATATATGTTTCCCAGGACTCTCTAGAGCCGCCGCCAATCGTCTCCGGCGAAGAGCCGAATACCGGCAATTCCCGCAGCGCCGGCGGCAATGCAATCCGGTGCATTAGCGGCGGTCACGCCACCCAAAGCAAGGACCGGGATACCTCGTGCCGCCGCACAAGCCGCGCGCAGCCCTTCGAGGCCCTGGGGGGCAAACATTTCGTCACCTGAGACCTTCTCGAAAACAGGAGAGAAGAGCATCAGGTCCACCTTCTCTTCATACGCCACGTCGACGTCTTCCAGGCTGTGGCAAGGGACGCTGATCACAGGGACCCGGCGGCGGAAAGCTTCGCGCACATGGCCGGCTGCGCCCAGCGTAGGTTTGCCGGCCAGATGGACTCCGTCGGCACCGGCCGCCAACGCCAGTGCGGCCGCTTCGGGTGTGGAGACATTGACCAGCAGCCTGGTGATGCTGTGTTCGATCTTCTCCTTTACCTCCCGGGCAAGCGCTCGGAGCGCGGTCGCATCGAGGTCTTTCTCCCGCAGTTGAATGAAATCCACGCCACCACGAGACCAGCCTTCCACCAGGCTGAGCAAGGATTGGTTCGCCCGCTTGCGGTCGGTAATCGCACAGAGCTGCATGGAGTGGAGTCTAGCGGACGAACTCAGGCAGGGCGTATGCTAGACAAAAGTCATGCTGTTTCAATTCGGTTTTTACCCGGCCGTCTAGAAATGGGAAATTAATCTCTTCGGTTCGTTCTTCCGGTACCCTTCCAACAAGGCATGATTACCTACGATCTACTCATCATTGGTTCCGGCCCCGCGGGGCAGCGCGCCGCCATCTACGCGAATAAGCTGGGCAAGCGGGCCGCCGTGGTTGAGCGCATGCGGACCATCGGTGGAGTTTCCGTAAATACCGGCACCATCCCCAGCAAGACGATGCGCGAAGCCGTGCTGCATCTCTCCGGCTATAACTACCGCTCGATTTACGGCATGAATTACAAGGTTAAGGAAAAGATCACGATGGCGGACCTTGCCTTCCGTGTTCAGCATGTGATCAAGACCGAGATCGACGTCACCGAGGCCCAGCTTTCGCGCAATGGGATCGATGTGCTCCCCGGAGTGGCCAGCTTTGAAGATATCAACCACGTGAAAGTGACCAACGAGGGGGGCACCCAGACCTACGAGGCGAAAAGCATCATCATCGCCACCGGCACCAAGCCGGCCGACTCCCCCCGAGTACCCATCAACGGGCGCTCGATCGTCAACAGCGATCAGATTCTCGACCTGCCCAATTTGCCCAAGTCACTGATCGTGGTAGGCGGCGGCGTGATCGGCGTGGAGTACACCTGCATGTTCGCGGCGCTCGGGGTGCGCGTCACCCTGATTGAGAAGCGGCCTAAACTGCTGGAGTTTGCCGACCAGGAAATCGTGGAAGCGCTCAGCTACCACCTGCGGGATAGCCGCGTCACCATGCGGCTGCACGAGGAAGTGGAAAGCGTGGAGGAGCTGCCCGACTGCAGTGTGGTCGCCAACCTGGAAAGCAAAAAGAGAATTTCCGGCGGCGCTCTGCTGTACGCGGTCGGCCGCTCCGGGAATGTCGACCAACTCAATTTGGCGGCGGTTGGCATCGAACCGGATTCACGCGGCCGCATCCCGGTGGACAAAGACTTCCGCACCAAGGTGCCGACCATCTTCGCTGTGGGGGACGTGATTGGCTTTCCCAGCCTGGCTTCGGTTTCGATGGAGCAGGGGCGGATCGCCGTTGCCCGGGCCTTCGGGAATGACAGCCTGGTATCCAATCCGAGCTACTACCCTTACGGAATTTATACGATCCCGGAAATCTCGTTTATCGGTAAGACTGAGGAGCAGCTCACCGATGAAGACGTGCCCTACGAGGTGGGCGTCGCCTACTACCGCGAGATCGCCCGCGGTCAGATTCGGGGCGATACCACCGGGCGCCTGAAGATTGTCTTTCATCGCGACACGCGGCATCTATTGGGAGTGCACATCATAGGCGAGGGCGCCAGCGAACTGCTGCACATCGGGCAGGCCGTCATGTCCCTCGGCGGCACGCTGGACTACTTCATCGATACGGTGTTCAATTACCCCACCCTTGCCGAGTGCTATAAAGCTGCCGCGTTCAACGGCATCAACCGGCTTGCCCGGGCGGCGGACTGAAAGGGGAGGGCGCATGGGCAGAACCATTGGCGTTGTCGTGTCCTCGAGGATTGTCGCGGGGCTCATAGAAGATCACAAACTGATTGGCTCGCTGGGCACTTATCCGGAGAACCCCGACGACCACGAAGCACTGCTCGAACATCCCTTCGAGAGCCTTTGCCATTTGATCAGCGATCAGGTCCTGGCTCTTCATCCGGAGGGCAAGTTCGATGCCATCGGTGTCGCCATTCCCGGGATCATCCGCAACGGCATTTGCGAGGACTCTCCGAACCTGGCTCAACTCAAGGGTGCGAACGTCGCTGAATCGCTGGCTGCCATTTTTCAGTCGAAGGGGGTTGTGGCGCCGTTGAAGACCCTGAATGATGCGGATGCGGTCGCAGCAGGGCTGGCTGTTACGCAAGGCCGAGCGGATCGCCTGGTGCGCGTCTGGACGATCGGCAACGGCATCGGATTCGGTCGTTATCCCTACGTTTCAGGCGTGTGGGAAGGCGGTCACACGGTAGTCACGCTCGATCCCAAAGAGACCTACTGCGGCTGCGGGGGAAGAGGACACCTGGAAGGCATCATGGGTTACCGCGCGATGCGCCTCCGCTTCCTCGACATGGAGCCGGAGGAGGTTTTTGCCGCAGCCAAGAAGGGGGACGCCCGTTGCATGGATTTTGTGCGCCTCTGGCATCGCGGCCTGGGCGCCGCCACGGCCACGTCCATCCATCTGGGCGGCCCGGGCCGTTTCTATTTCACTGGAATCAACGTGCGCTTTCTCGATCTGAATCTGCTCAAGGAGTACTTGTGGCAGATGGTGAAGATGAGCCCGCTGCAAAGCTATTCCCTGGAGGTCGTGCCGGATGATCCCGAAGTTGCGGTCATTGGCGCAGCAGCCTCGGCTTTGTTGGCTCCCGAGGCTTAAGCTATTTCGGTTTTGTTTTTTGGCTTTGTATCAGGGGCACGGCAATGATCTGGGCATTAGAGTCTGTGCGAGACCCGAAAAGAAACCGCAGATCTGCGGTTTCCTTTTCGGGCTAAACTGCCTAGGCATAGCTGCGCTGATAGATCCGGGACAGGCGGTCATGCCAGGTCAGGCGATCCGGATCGAACCAGGCCCAGAAAAACCCCAAACCCAACGGAGCGGCCGAAAGCAGGAGAAACAAGACCCGCCTGCACATTGCCTTGCGCGTGGGATTCTCGTCGTCAAACGTGCACAACGCGATCTTCGCGTAGCGCATCCCCGGAGTGCCCTCGGCATACTTGAAGAACAGGAATTGATAGAGCAGGCAGAAGCCGGTGAGCACTAAACCGGCGCTCACCAGCGCAGGCTTGCCCGTGGGCGGGTGCGCCGTGCAAGCAACAAAAACCAGGACGAAGACGGCGAACGCCGCCACGATCAGCGCCAAATCAAAAATCCCGGCCATCACCCGGTTTTCCAGAGTCGCTGTCTGGAGCGGGATCTGCCTGGCCTGAGACGCTTCATGGTTACGAAGCGAGTCCATGGAATCATTATCCAGGCGGATGGGAGACCAGTCGGCGGGCGCCGGCCCGATACTCACGGTTTGCGAGATGCTATCTGGGGCCACTTCGAAGATCTTGAGCTGGTCCTCTTCCTCCTCGGAAGCACCCCGCAAGGGACCCTCCGCCAGTCGGGGACGGAGCTTGCGTGCCGCAACCAGCTCCCGCGGAAACTCGACGAGATTTACCGCCAACGGTTCGACCGCCAACGCCGGCTCCTCCTCGAAGACCTCGAGGGTGACCTCTTCTTCTTCAACCTCCAGCGACCCGGTCCAGCTTTCGGATGAGGTTTGGGGCACGAAATGGGTTTCCTCACTGCTTGACACCGTGGCTACTGCTGCCGCTTTGGCCCGAGCCTGAGCGTCGGCGGCTAACACTTCGCTATAAGAGGGAGCATTCGCATACCGCTGGGCTACCTTGGCAGCGAGCATCGCGGCGCGGGAATCAAGTTTTCGCTCTTCGCGTTCGAGGCCGGGGAGCGCGATCTGCTCCGCCTTATGACGAAGCTTCCGCGTGCGAGTTGCGGCAAGGCGTTCGTTCAGCTCCTTCTTCCATGCCGGCACAACCTCTGTGTCTGTATGGGAAAGATTTTCTCCGACGTTCGGCAAGGAAGGACTCAATTCTGTTCTCCTCTAATCAGTTGCGTGCTTCGTGGCCCCGTAAAGAACATGGAGATGGATGCACACACCGGGGTGTGCATCTTTTAAAAGCGATATTGGAGCGGAGGCCACAGAAACACGCTTCTTTCTTCACTGGCAAGCGCAATGAAGGCGAAAGAACCGGCCTGAATTAACCAGAGCAGCGGTGCGATCAAGTACCTTGGGAGTGAGCCATTTGTTATCCTAGCCTCGCCCCTGGTAATGAGAGTCCGCACCTTTTTGTTTATCACAGCGTTAATGCTGTGTCATCTCCAGCTTCGGCCGCAGACGTTGACCAAGCAGTTTCCCTCGGCTACCGGGCCATCATCGCTTCCCGATGCCCCTGATTATCCGATTGCTGAAGTGGTTGCCGCGCCGCCCTCGGGTGTCGTCGCGCGCCTCGAATCCAAGCAGCAGGAGAAGCATGGGAATGTCTATATCCTGACCGGCGAAGTCAGGATCGACTACAAAGATTACACCCTGACGGCGGATAAAGTTTCCTACGATGACGAAACCAGGGACGCCGAGGCCGACGGCCACGTGCGGCTTCAGGGTGGACGCAACAACGAACTCATCCTAGCGGATCACGGCAATCTAAACTTTGATTTAGAAACCGGGCGTTTCGAAAACGTAACCGGCAGTGTCGGCCGCCAACCCCCCGCGAGCAAGCCATTCTCACCTAATCGTAAGCAGGTTTACACCACCTCAAACCCGTTTCTCTTTACCGGCCGCTGGCTCATCAAGGAAGGACCGGAGCGCTACCAGATCATCCGGGGGACGATGACCTCATGCCTCCTGCCTGACCCCGATTGGCAGATCCATTCTTCCCTGATCCGCGTGAACTACGGCGTGGCGCGGGCGAAGAACAGTTACTTCAGCCTGCTTGGCGTGCCCATTATTTTCCTGCCCTATGTCACCCACCCGGTGGATACGACGAGCCGGACGAGCGGCTTGCTGATCCCCGTCGGCAGCAACTCTTCGACCAAAGGCATCGTTGTCGGTGATTCGATTTACTGGGCCATCAACCGCAGCGCCGACGCCACCTTCGGTACCGAGTACTTCTCCAAGCGGGGCTGGTCGCCGAGTGGCGAACTCCGCTACCGCGGGCGCGGAGAAGATTTTGCCACTGCCCACTTTGTTGCTCTCTTCGACCGGGGATTGGCACCGACATATATCAACCAGGGGGGCCAGGACATCCTGTTCAATGGCAGGCGCGACTTTGACCTGGACGAGCACACTCGTGCCGTGGCCACCGGGGAGTATCTCAGTTCCTATGTCTATCGCAATGCATTTGCCGAGACCTTCGACCTCGCGGTCGCTTCCCAGGTGACGTCTTCGGTATTCGTCGCCCACAATGACAACGGACTTTCGGAAGGCATTCACTTCGACCGCTATCAGAACTTCGAAGGCATCACCCAGGTGGGCAACACTTATGACACACCGCAGATCCGCATTCTCCACATCCCGAGCCTCGACTTTGACACCGTCGATCAGCCGCTGCAGGCTACACCCGTGCGCTGGGGCGTCGATGCTTCGGCCGCCGGGCTGAGCCGCAGCGAGCCGGGGTTCCAGACCGGCGCGGTTGGGCGCTTCGATCTCTACCCTCACGTCTCGCTGCCCCTGCACCTGGATGGCTGGACCCTACGGCCGGAAATGGGCGCTCGGGAGACGTTTTATACCCAGAGTCAGATTCCCAGCAGCACGACGCCGATGATCGGCAATGCCACGGTCAATCGGTCCGATCTGGAGGCCAGCTTTGAGCTGCGGCCGCCGGCGCTCGTTCGTGATTTCAAGGCGCCCGCGCTGGAACGGCTCTTTGGCAGCGATGTGCGCCATACCATTGAGCCTGATGTGCAATATCGCTACGTTGCGGGAGTCAATAACTTCTCTTCCATTCCGCGTTTTGACGCAACCGATATCGTGAGCGATACGAATGAAGTGGAATACTCGGTGACGCAGAGGCTCTTCCTCAAGCATCTCCACCCTAAGCCCTGCGCCAGCGGTGATCTCCCGCCGGCCTCTAGCGGAACCATTTATGTGCCGGCAGACTACACCGAGTGCGGGGGCGATACCAATGCGTGGATTACGTGGAAGCTGGCCGCAAAATATTTCTTCGACCCATATTTCGGGGGGGCGGCGTCTCCGTTCCGGCGCAACGTGCTCGCCTCGACGCTCGACCTTACCGGCGTAGCTTTCCTGAATGGGCCGCGCAACTACTCCCCTCTGGTTTCGCGCTTGAAGGTCCGCACAAGTGACCACATGGACCTGGAATGGGATGCGGACTACGATTTTAAGACCAAGCGGATGGACGCCAGCAATATCATCGCCAACTACCGGCGAGACGACTTCTTCGGGAGCGTTGCTTATTCGACCCTTCAGGCGCTGAATCCCACTTTTTCGGCTGCGCTTGGCAGCCAAGTTACGAAATACAACCTCCTGCGTCTACTCTTCGGTTATGGAGACCCTACAAGACGTGGGTTCAGCGCCGACTTCAACGCCGGCTACGATTTCGTCCAGAGTGCCCTGCAGTACGGCGGTATTCAGGCCTCCTACAACTGGGACTGTTGTGGCCTGAGTATCGAATATCGCCGCCTGGCTCTCGGCTCGGCGCGGAACGAAAACGAATGCTGCACCGTTAGGTTCACCCTGGCCGGCGTAGGAGCCGCGGGTAGTCAATATTTCAAGCGTGCGGAGCGAATCTTTTGATCCCCCCGGAAAGCGACACAATTCATGCAGAAATGCTCTAATGGAGTGGTGGAAAGGTGGTCTTCTTGTTTGTACGCCGCACCCTGCTTTGGTGCCTGCTAGTTTCTCTGTCGGCAGGCTGCAAGGCGCAGAGTTCCTCCAGTACCGTCGCGAATAGCGTTTCTCCCGTTCCCACTCCCCAACTCAACCGGAGAATTGAAGTCCTGGTGCGCTCGCAATTTGAGGTGCCCCCGAACGTCGACGTTGCGATTGGTGCGACCAGCAAGAGCGAATTTCCCGGCTTTGAGAACCTGCCCATCACCTTTTCCAGCCACGGCAAGCAAACGGTGGTGAATTTTCTCCTCTCCAGCGATGGCAACACCGTGGCGCGCCTGGAAAGGTTCGATATCAGCCACAGCCCGGCAGATACGATTTCCATCCAGAACCGTCCGTTGCGTGGAACGTCCGAGGCTAAGGTAACGATCGTAAATTTTGACGATCTGGAGTGCCCTTACTGCGCCAAGATGCACGAGCAGCTTTTTCCCTCCACGCTGGACCGCTATAAGGGCATGATCAAGTTCTATTACAAGGACTACCCTCTGGTGGAAATCCATCCCTGGGCCATGCATGCGGCGGTGAACGCTAACTGCCTCGCAGACCAGAGCGGAGATGCCTACTGGAGGTTCGTGGATTATGTGCATTCTCATGGGGACGAGGTCACCGGAACCACCCATGATGTGCAACAGGCGTCGAAGACGCTGGATAAGCTTGCCCGTGAAGAAGGCCAACGATCCAAGCTGGATACGGCCAAACTTGACCTCTGCCTCACCAAGCAGGACGAGACCGTGGTACGCGCTTCGATGAAACAAGGAGACAGTTTAGGCGTAAATGGCACGCCAACATTGTTTATCAACGGCGAGCGCATCTCCGGGGCGCTGCCGGAACCAGAGGTTTGGATCGCTATCGACCGGGCCCTGCGGGAGGCCGGTGTGCAGCCCCCACCCCAGGTGGCGGAGGCGGAAAAGAAGCCGGCCCCCCCTGCTCAGCCCCCCAAATAGAGACCATGCGATCGCGAGGAGAAAGACCGTTGGAACCATTGTTAGAGCCGTATCAGGTGCGTACCGCCGTCGCCTGCGTCTCGATAAGCATCGTGCTGTTGAGTGGTGTTGTCGCCGGGTGCAAAAAAACCTATGGGCCGGACGTTGTGGCCATTGTGAACGATCAGCCGATCCAACGCTCTGAGGTAGAGAAGTATTACCGCGAGAATCTCGGCAATAACAAAGAACAACCCACCAGGGAACAGGCGGAAGCTACGCGGCTTGGCATCCTGAAGCAATTGATCGACGACGAGATAGTGCAGCAGGCAGCCAAGAAGATGAACCTGGTCGCCAGCGACGAAGAGGTAGACGCCAAGCTGGCAGAGATGAAGGCGCCCTATACCCAGGAAGAATTCGATAAGCGGCTGCAAGCCGCGAGCTTGACCCTGGACGATCTGCGCGTCCAAATCCGGCGCAATCTCACTGCCGAAAAACTCATGAACAAGGAAGTGAATTCGCGCATCAACATCACCGATGCCGATGTCACGAATTTCTATAACGCCAACAAGTCGCAATTCAACTTCATCGAGCCCAAGTACGACATCGCCGACATCGTGGTAACTTCGCAGCCCACGCGGATGCAGCAGGGAGCCAATCTTCAGAACAGCAAAGCCGGCAGTGATGTGGAGGCGCGCAGAAAGATCGATATGATCCACAACCGCCTGGAAAGTGGAGAGGATTTTGCCACCCTGGCCCAGAATCTTTCTGAGAACACCAATGACGCCAACAACGGCGGGAACATGGGGTTCATCCCGGAATCGAGCCTACGCAGCCAGCCTCCTCCGATCTTCGCCGCAATCTCCAAACTTGGGCCGGGGCAGATCACCGACGTGATTCCCTTGCTGGCCCCGGGTTCGAAGTCCGCCGCGGGCTACGCGATCTATAAGCTCATCGAAAAAGAGCCCGCCGGCCAGCGTGAGCTGAACGACCCCCGGGTACAGCAGGACATCCGCCAGCAACTACGCGACAGCCGCGCTCAACTGCTGCGGGCCGCCTACTACGAAACGATGCGTAATCAAACCCACGTCGAGAATCACCTGGCGGAGCAGATTTTCAAGAACGGCGCCCAGTAGGCAGCGGCCCCCCAGCGGATCAGGGAACAGTGTGCGCCATAAGCGCCTTAAGTCTCTGCATTGGGGTCCCGACGGGACGGTTGAACACGGAAGTCCTTCGATCGCCCCTGACGGGGAGTCCGATAAGAGTCCCCGGCTACTCAGGAATTTAGCTCTGAGCTAAGTTAAATCAGTCAGAATTTAGGAAGCCCGAGGGGCGCACCGCAGATCCCTCCACTACGCTGCGCTCCGGTCGGGATGACAATTCATCTTGGAAACCATACTTAGCGTTCCCAGACAAAATTGTCATCCCGACCGGAGCGTACCCGGATTTCCTGCCACGCTGCACTAGACAAAGCCGCGTGTGCGCCCTTCCCTGAAGAAGGGCGCATGAAGTGCACCAACGCCACCAAGGTCCACAGGAAATCCGGGGTAGCGTAGTGGAGGGATCTGCGGTGCGCCCCTCGGGCTTTCCCAAATTCTGGAGTTTTCACGCAGACTCGAAAGCCCTGACCATTTAATCCGGCGGTGGCACGACTCAAGTCGTACCCTGATACAAAGCAAAAAGCTTGTTGCCAAGCCCAATTTGAAATGCTCAATGGGGTTTGTCGCCTATTCAGCAAAAGCGATCGTTGGGCTTCGCCCATTTTTTTCGGCCCAGGTACGCTCAGGCGAACCTGGGGCACCCGTCAGTCCCTCCGAGAGCTGTAACTCCCGGGTTCGATTTGAGTCCAATAAGCGGGTGAACCGATGTTTGACTCCGATCTGAACGATGATGCTGCGCAGCAAAAGATGACCCGCCGCGCTTTCCTGGTGAGCTGCAGCGCGGCAGCGGCCGCCATTGCCGCGTGGTCGGTGCATGCTGTGCGGGCGCCGTTAGACACCACGGTGCCGAGCGGACCCGCTCCGGTGGTGGAGATTGCCGAATTTTCTTCGGCCGGGGTCCCAACGGGTTCGGTCCGAGTGGCAAAAATCATCAAGAGCGATGCGGACTGGCGGCGGCAGCTTTCGGCAAATGCCTTCGACATCGCCCGCAGGGCCGATACTGAGGTGGCCTACACCGGCTCCTATTGGAATCTGCACCAGCAGGGAATCTATCGCTGCATCTGCTGTGACACGGCGCTGTTCTCTTCCCGGACCAAGTTTGATTCAGGCACCGGTTGGCCTAGCTTCTGGCAGCCGATTGCCAAGGAAAATATTGTAGAAGCGGAAGACACTAGTTTCGGTGTGCGTACGGCGGTAGCGTGTACCCGGTGTGATGCGCACCTGGGTCATGTTTTCAATGACGGACCGCCACCAACGGGATTACGCTATTGCATCAACTCGGCATCCCTGCTCTTCACAGGTTCATCTTCTTGAAGCGGCGGCCCGGGATGGCACGCACGAGGAGCATGATCCCGGACCAGAACCAGGGCACGTAGGCAACGTCGCGGCCGCGCTTGATGGCCTTCAGGATTCCGCGGGCAACCTGGTCGGGGGAGGCAAAGAGTGCATTGTGCGGCACATGCGCCGTCATCGGCGTGGCCACGAAACCGGGTTTGATCGTCAACACCTGCACCCCAGCGCGATCAATCCGATTGCGCAGTCCTTCGAGGAAGATATTCAGCGCTCCCTTGGACGCGCCGTAAACATAATTGCTCTTCCGGCCGCGGTCGCCAGCCACCGAGGAAACGACCGCCAACGTGCCCCTACCCTGGACCTGAAAGTAATTTCCCAGCCAGGTCAAAAGAGAAACGGTGGAGATGAAGTTGGTGTGCAGAATAGATGCGGCCACTTCAAAGTCCGCTTCCGCGGCAGTCTGATCACCCAGAACTCCATGTGCAATCAGTGCGAGGTCGATCCTGCCTAGCCGCTCGGCCGCGACGGTGAGCATCTCGGGATGGCCCGTGGTGTCGTCCAGATCCATCACCCAGGTATCGACCGCGAGCGCGCCGCGGGTCAGCAGATCCTGGGATACGGCGGTCAACCGGTTGATATTCCGGGCCACCAGCATGAAACGAACATGCGGCGCCGCGAGCCGCCGCATGGTGGCGATGGCAATGCTCGAGGTCGCTCCCAATACCAATACCCGTGAGGGAAACAGGGAATCGCGTTTAGCCAAGGCCGCTTACCCGTTGCCAGAAGCTGGAGCTAAACGACGGATCGATGTAGGCCGCCCACTGAGGCCACTGGGGATAGAACTGCTGGAAATGCGCGGCGCTCATGCACGCGTCCTTGGCCGGATACATCCGCCCGCCGAACTCGGCTGTGATGTTGGCCAGCCTGTCGAGGAGACCGAAGCTAACCTCCCGCCGGATGGGAAAATCCAAGGCCAGGGTGATGCCGGGTGCGGGAAATGACATGATTCCGGGAGAGACCGCATCTCCGAAAACCTTGATGACAGCAAGAAAAGAACCCAGCCCGGACTCGGTGATCGCCTTCAACTGCTGGTATATTCCCCGGGTGCCGCTTTCCCATGGCAAAACGCATTGGAACTGAAGCAGGCCTTGCCGTCCATAAAGACGATTCCATTTGAGGATTCGATCCAGAGGGTAGAAGAAGGGCTCGTAATCGGTTAGGCCGGATCGTTGTTTGCGCATCTGCTTGTGGTAATAAAGGGTGTTAAAGGCGCCCACCGTGGCCCGGTTGAGGGCCAGTTCCGGCAGATCGAAGGGCAGCGCAAAATTGGGCTTGGCCAAAGGCGTCAGTGGACCCGGGGTCTCGTCATGCTCACCCTGAATAAAGACACCCCGGGCAAAGTTACGGCCCTGGGCGACACAATCAATCCACGCTACCGAGTATTCGTCGTGCGTGGCCGCTTGGGAAAGGGCGACAAACTCCTCCAACCCGACGAACTGGGTCGACCGGTAGCGGATGCGCCGGGAGACAATAGGCCGCAAGCGCACCTCAGCCCAACTGATGAGGCCAGTCAATCCCAAGCCACCGATGGTGGCGGCGTACCACTCGGGGTTTTCGGTCGCGCTGCACATCAACTGCGTTCCGTCCGAGCGCACCAACTCGAAACGGGGTGTGTGCAGTCCAAACGTTCCTGCAACGTGATGGTTCTTGCCATGAATGTCGTTGGCAATCGCTCCCCCGACGGTAACGTATTTCGTTCCTGGGCTCACCGGCAAAAACCATCCACGGGGTACAGCGAAATCGAGGATCTGCGCCAGGGTTACCCCCGCTTCACAACGCAGCACTCCGCTTTGGGAGTCGAACGAAATCAGGCGATCGATGTTCGGCGTCTGCAGCAGTGTTCCATGCTGCAGCAGACAAACGTCGCCGTAACTGCGTCCCATGCCCACTGCGAGCATTTTGGTGTCGGGTGCGATGGACGCGGGAAAATCGTCCCTCCAGAAGAGGGGGCGGACTTCAGCGAAGTACTTCGGATAACGGCCCCAGGATTCGAACTGGGGCTGGTCCTGCTTGGGAGACATAGGTCAATTTTCTCTCAATATGTTTAGAGCGCCGAAAAGGCGATGGCCGCCACTCCTAAACCAAGCAGAAGGCTCATGCGGTCAGAAAGAGCAAAGACCACAGGATCTTCGTCCAGCAAGCCGCGCGAGGCCAACAGCCACACACGGCTGATCCACAGAATCAGCAGCGGGGTGATCAGCCACATGCGGTTGGGGTGGTGATAGAGGGCCACGACATCGTGTCCATTTATGTAGAGGGCGAAGATCACGATCGAGGCATAGGCGCTGGAGGTGCCGAAACTGCGCAGCTGCTCCACGTCGCTCAGGAGATAGCCCCTGCCATTGGTAGGATTCACTCCGCGGGTATGCAGATTCTGTAGCTCACTGAACCGCTTGACCATCGCCAGGCTAAGAAAAAGGAAGATGGAGAAGGCGGCGAGCCATGGAGACACAGGATCGTGCGTGGCGGCGGAACCGGCCATCATGCGAATCGTGTAGAGGCTCGACAAGATGATCACATCCACCAGCACAATGCGCTTCAATGAAAGCGAATAGGCCAGCGTGGTCACAAAATACAGCAGCAGGTAGAGCTGGAAGGTTGGCGGCAGATAGACCGCTGTCATCACGGCCAGGGCGGCAAGGGAAAAGGAAATGCGCAGCCCGGTGGCGACGGAGAGATCACCGGCGGCAAAGGCGCGATTGCGTTTGTTCAGGTGTACGCGATCCTGCTCCAGGTCCAGCAGATCGTTGAAAATGTAAGTAGCCGAGGCCGTGAAACAGAAGCAAAAGAACGCGGCGGTGGCCGCAAGCACTGGCCTCAAATGGAGAGAATGGGCCAACAGCAGGGGCAGGAATACCAGCAGATTCTTGGCCCATTGATGCACCCGGAGAGCTTTTGCCAAAGCAACAGGCAGGCGCACGCGGTCGGCAAAATTCCGGCTCACGTTGATTTTGTGGCGGGCCAGAGCGCTCTTCAACCGGAGGTCAGGATTGGCAACCATGGGGTGCCGGGCACCCTGGAGAAGCGGCAAATCGGGGAGGGCGTTGCCGACGTAGTCGAAGCCGTCGGCGGCAAACCGTTGCTCCAGATGCTGCAGTTTGTTGTGACCCGTAAGGTTTAATGCGCCATCGCTGGCCATTACGTCTTCAAAAATGCCCAGGTGGGTTGCGATTTTCCACGCCAGCACACGGTCAGCCCCAGTGGCCAGGTAGAGTTTACGGCCGGCTGCATGCTCGTCCCGGAGGTAGTCCAGCAGGGGACGGTTGTACGGCAGGTGGGCAGCATCGAGCGTGACCAGGGAGGCTACCTGCGATTTCAGATATGCCTTGCCCTTGAGTGCCCACAAAGGAGTGCGCAAAAACGCGGTGGGATGCCGGCGGGCAAGAACCATCAGCGAGTCAACGAGCGTGTCCGACTTGACCAGGGTACCGTCCAGATCGACACAGAGCGGGCGCTCTGCCTGGATCGCCGCAGGAGGCTGCATAACCTTAAACTGGGTCATTGAGAGCAGTCCTCCTTTCGCCAGGTCGATTGCACAAGAAGACCGCGGCGAAAGCCCTGGAAATCTGCGCTTCCCGTGGCTGAACTCCCGACTCTTGCAGACCCGCGATCAGAATCGATGATCCAGATCTATCAACAAGATACGTGAGCAACAGGCATAACCCAAGTAATGACAAGAGTTCACCCCGAGAATAGCAGAGGTCCGCTCACGCAAAACATCGTGCGGCGCCTCCCACAGGCAAGTATTCTTCGCCTTGGACGAACCTTTCATGGCCGATTGCCGTCATATAGAGGCATGCTCTGCGCGCGAGCGGGAAACCGATGGCTAAAGGATTATGAAAATAGGTAGTTGCGGGAAGATGAGCGGTAGCCGTTGGCTGGCCATGGTGGTGGGGGGTTGGTTGGTTATATCGGGCGCGGTTAGGCCCTCACTTGCGCAGGAGACGCCGACTGCGCACACCGTGGTCACGGTGAGCTCAAAATCTGCAGAAGATGTAACCACGGTACCGCAGCAGAGCATCAGCGTTTCTGAGGGCCGTAAGGCTCAGGATGTGACAGGTTGGGTTCCGTTACGCGGCGCCCGCGGCGGGCTGCAACTGGTATTGCTGTTGGACGATTCCTCTCGGGGCAGCCTGGGTCTGCAATTGAACGACCTGAAGAACTTCCTGACTGCTCTGCCTCCTACGACCCAAGTGGCGCTGGGCTATATGCGCAATGGGACCCCGAACCTGGTGCAAAATTTCACCAACGACCACGCCCAGGCGGCCCAAGCCCTGCGTTTGCCCCAGGGGTCAGCGGGAATCAATGGCAGCCCGTACTTCTGCCTTTCGGATCTGGTCAAGCACTGGCCGGGCGGCGATAGCAATGTTCGCCGCGAGGTGATCATGGTCACCGATGGTGTCGACCGCTACTCCGGCAGACGCTTCGATCCGGAAAATCCTTATGTACGCGCGGCCGTCACCGATGCTCAGAAAGCCGGAGTGATCGTTTATTCGATCTACTACCGGGGTGCAGGACGGTTCGACCAAAATCTGGCGGTGACGGACGGAGGGCAGAACTACCTCACCCAGGTCTCGGGCGAAACCGGGGGCAAGGTCTACCTCGAAGGCTTTGGGAACCCGGTATCGTTCTCGCCGTTTCTCTCCGACATTCAGCGTAAGCTGCAGAACCAATACGAGCTGAGTTTCGTCTCTACATCGAAGCCCGGGCTGCAACCGATACGAGTAAAAACCAACCAGCCGAACACCACCCTGCAGTGGCCTGCGCGAGTTCCAGTGGGCGGCGTGACCCCGCCCCAGTAAGAGGGAAAGATGCTATCCACGAGAGTACGAACCTGGGCTCCCCGCCTTATTCTTTGTGCAGGCTTCCTGGCCGGATTAGTGGGAGCCTCTGCCACGGCACAGGATGCGGCTTCCCCGGCTGCTAAGCCGGTTACCTTTCTGGGAACTGTCCAGACGCTGAGCGGAAGCACGATTACGGTCAAGAATGATGCCGGCGTCACCATGCAGGTAACGGTGGAGGACAACGCGCGGCTCCTCCGCGTCGAACCAGGCCAGAAGACGCTTGCCGGCGCGAGCCCATTCAGCCTGACCGATCTACAGGCAGGGGATCGGGTCATGGCCCGTGGTGCTGCCAACGCGGATGGCAAATCGCTGGACGCCACCATGCTGGTGGCCATCAAGGGCGCCGACATCGCGCAAAAGCAGGAACGGGAGCGGGACGACTGGCAAAAGCACGGCACGGGAGGACTGGTTAAGGCCGTCGATCCGGCCGCTGGGACGGTTACCGTTTCCAGCGGGGCCGGTGGTACCCGGACAACGGTGATCCATGCCTCTGCCACCACCATCGTTCGCCGCTATGCTCCGGGCTCGGTCAAGTTTGACCAGGCTGTCAAGAGTACCCTCGATCAGATCAAACCTGGCGATCAGCTTCGCGCGCGGGGTACCAGAAGTGCCGACGGGGCAACGCTTGAGGCAGAAGAAATTGTCAGCGGCAGCTTCCTTAATCTCGCCGGCCCTATCCAGGCTGTGAACGCGGATGCGTCTACGATTACGGTGACGGATACGGCTACCAAGAAGCCGGTAATCCTTTCCGTCACCCCTGACAGTGAAGTGAAAAAGCTTGACCCTGCGGTTGCCCAGCGGTTGGCAGCACGTATGGGTGGCGGAGGGGCCAAGCGGCCGGACGGATCTGCTGCGCCTGCCGCCAGCCCAGCGCCAGGGGCGGCGGGGCCAGCAGGCGATCCCTCACGCCCATCAGGTCGCGGAGCCGGAGGACCTGACTTTCAGCAGCTGCTGGCGCGCGCTCCATCGGTCACGTTGAAGGATCTGCAGAAGGGCAACATGATCATCGTGGTGGCAACCGAGGGTCAGTCGGCCGGATCCGCAACCGCCATCACCGTCGTCGCCGGCGTGGAGCCAATGCTCCAGGCCTCCACCAGCGCGAGTCAAGCCATGCTCTCTTCTTCCTGGAATCTGGGGGGCGGCGGCGGTGGTGGTGAGGGCGGCGGCGGAGAAGCACCGCAGTAGAAACCAACCCTTAACAGAAGTCTGACAACCTAAGAACACTGAACGCATTTGAGGAGAACCTTTTGCATCGATTGCTAGCTCTCTGCCTAACATTCTTTTTCTTTTCGGGACTATCCCCTTCACCATCGGCCTGGGCACAAACAACAACTGGAAGTCTGCGCGGCCAAGTGGCGGACCCCAGCGGGGCCGTGATCCCCCAGGCATCCATCACCGTGACATCGGCTTCCGGGGTGAGCAGTACGGGGACATCGGATGCCAGTGGGCAATACGCAATCTCTGGTCTGGCTGCCGGCCAATATACGGTCACGGCCCAGGCCCCTGGCTTCTCCACCTTTACTTCTCCGACGGTGCGGATTGCGGCCGGGCAAATCCAGCACCTGAATGTTTCGCTCGCCATTCAAATGGAACAGCAGCAGGTACAGGTCACTGCCGATACCAAGAGCGTGGGTGTGGATCCAGACAATAATGTGAGTGCCGTGGTGCTCACCGGCAAGGATCTGGATGCCCTGTCGGACGATCCTGACGAATTGTCGAACGAATTGACTGCGTTGGCCGGGCCGGCCGCTGGTCCCAGTGGGGGACAGATCTACATCGACGGCTTCACCGGCGGCCAGTTGCCGCCCAAGTCGGCGATCCGCGCCATCATCATCAACCAGAACCCCTTCTCCGCCCAATATGACACGCCGGGGTATGGCCGGGTTGAGATCCTGACCAAGCCAGGCACTGACAAACTGCACGGTCAGATTTTCATGAACGCCAACGCTTCGGCTTTTAATACCTCAAATCCCTTTGTCGCGCATGAGCCGCCTTACCATACGCTGCAATGGGACGGCAACGTGAGCGGCGCCCTGGGCAAAAGAGCTTCGTTCTTTCTGAGTTTCGACCGGCGGAATATTCAGGACAACAGCATTGTGAACGCGAACGTGCCCTATGTTCCCGATCCTGCCACCTGCGGACCCCTCAACGGCACGGTGGTGGAGAATGCGGGCACCCTGTGCAACCTGGCCGTTCCTTCTCCGCAGGAGCGGACCTGGGTCAGCCCACGCATCGACTACCAGTTGACGCCTAATCAAACCCTGACGGTGCGCTACAGCTATTTCAATGAGACGCAGAACAACAGCGGATTGGGCACCAGCGCGTTTGTGCTGCCCAGTCAGGCCTACGACAGCCACGAGCTGGAAAACAGGATTCAGATCAGCGACAGCCAGGTTTACGGAGCGAAGTTCGTCAACAATACACGTTTCCAGTACGTTCGCGATTCGACCAATCAGACACCCCAGCTGGTTGCTCCCGCGATCGACGTGCTGCAGAATTTTGACGGCGGCGGCAGTCCCCTGGGGACCGTCCACGATACGCAGCAGGAATTCGAAATTCAGAACTACGCATCTCTGGCGCTTGCCAAACACTACATCCGCTTCGGCGGCCGGCTGCGGAGGAACCAGGACACCAATTATTCCAACGCGAACTTTGAGGGAACGTATACCTACTCAGATCTGAATGGTTACCTTGCAGGCAAACCCAGTCAGTTCTCGATCACCACGGGAACACCCACGCAATCAGCATCCGTAACCGACCTGGGGCTGTACGCAGAGGACGATTGGAAAGCAAAACCCAATTTCACGATCAGCTATGGGCTGCGGTTCGAGACTCAAAATCACATTCCCAACAAAGTCAATTTCGCCCCGAGGCTGGCGCTTTCTTATGGCATCGGTAGCGGCGGGAAACAGCCCAAAACCGTGCTGCGCGCAGGCTATGGGATTTTTTATCATCGCTTCACGTACGACCTGCTGCTGAATGCAAATCGCTACAATCTCGAGCAAACGGGCCAGGTGCAGTCGATCCAGTCCAACCCGGACGGAACGCCTCCGGATAGCACGACGGAAGAGTCTGTCGCGCTGCCCACCTTCTATCGCACGCAGCCAGGCCTGAACGCGCCGGCCACGATAGAAACGGGAACCGGGGTCGAGCACCAGATCAACAAGAGTGTAAGCGTCTCGGCGACGTATCTCTACTCCCGCGGGATACACCAGCTGCTTTCGCGTAACATTGACGCACCGCTACCGGACGGGAGCCGTCCAGCACTGGGATTATGTCCGACGAACCCGGTGGGCGCGGCGCCGGGTACGCCATGCAACATCTACGAGTACGATTCGCTGGCGGTGTTCAAGGAAAATCAGATTTTCCTTAATCTGAACGTGGCTTACGGCAGCAAGCTTACTTTTACCGGCTTTTACATCTACAGTAAGGCCAATAGCGACACGGGCGGTCCCGCCTATCACCCTTCCAATCAGTACGACATCATGCAGGATTACGGTCGCCAGTTCTTTGACGTGCGCAATCGCGTCTTTGCGTTTGCCAACTACTCGGCTCCTTACGGGTTCAGGATCAGTCCCTTCCTGAGTGCTGCTTCGGGTTCCCCTTTCAATATTCAATTGAACCAGGACACCAATGGGGATTCGTTCTTTAATGATCGTCCGGTTTTTGCGTCTTCGCTTTCCAATCCGGCCAACGTGGATACAACCAAGTACGGCAATTTTGATATCAGCGCGACGCCGCCCGCCGGTGCAAAGCTAATCCCGATTAACTATGGGAACGGACCGGTTCTGTTTGCGATGAATTTGCGCGTGGCCAAGAGCTTTGGCGTCGGGCCCCGAGTGGAAGAGGGCAAAGGAGCGATCGCGGGAGGAGGGGGCGGTGGCCCGGGAGGCGGCGGGGGTGGTGGACACGGTATGCCTGGAATGGGCCTCGGTGGATCCGGGGGCGGCCCTCACGGACCGACTAACCGCGTGGATCGTAAATACAGCGTTACCTTGAGCGCTTTTGCGCACAATATCTTTAATGTGGTGAATCTGGCTCCGCCGAATGGAACGCTTGGTGGGCCGCCGGACGGGACGACTGATTCTCCTTTTTTCGGCAAGTCGAACCAGCTGGCGAGCGGCTTCTTCTCCCACGGCTCCGCGGTGCGGGATTTCAACTTTCAGGCGCTGTTTAACTTCTAGACCCGTTACGCCGGGGAACCTCAGGGATCCCACCCTTCGCGCTTTTGCGAAGGGTGGGATCCGCCTCCATTAGGCTCGTTTCCTTCTGTCCCGCTTTCTACACATCGAAGGTTGGCGGCTAAGTCCTTTGTTTCACGAAGGTGCTCAAAATTTTTGCTTAATTAATTTGGCCATCTTGCCTTGTTCATGAGTGGTTGCTGTGGTTCTTACTCCCACAGTATTACGGCTTTTGGGCCGCGTCGAGAGCGGGAGAAGATTTATTTGATGACCAATCAGCAAGTGAGACCCTTGCATCCCCGACCGGGACGAGTCGGGAGAGGGATGGAAATGCTCAGCGGCTAAAGCCGCACCTGTTTTCACTCGTTTATGTACGGGGCTTTAGAGTCTGCGTGAGAACTCCAGAATTCGGGGAAGCCCGAGGGCGCACCGCAGATCCCTCCACTACGCTACGCTCCGGTCGGGATGACAATGTTGCTTGGGAACGCTAAGTACAGTCTCCAAGATGAATTGTCATCCCGACCGGAGCGTAGCGTAGTGGAGGGATCTGCGGTGCGCCCCTCGGGCTTCCCCGAATTCTGGTGTTCTCACGCAGACTCTAAAGCCCTGACCGTTTTGGCCGGGGGGTGGCACGACTGAAGTCGTGCCCTGATACAAAGCCAAAACACAGCATCCACCTGGCCCCCTGAGATGTAGAAACTGGCGCAAAGGTTAGAAGTCTAGTCTGAGGGCAGCTTGTCCAGTGCGGTTGCCTGCGTTCTCTGCTGTTTGCGGACCTGTCAACGCGCCGAAGGTCGAACTGTCGATCGCGGTGACCGGAGGCGCAAAGTTGGTGTGGTTGAGCACATTGGTAAAAGTTGTTTCGAAGCGTGCATGGAGTTTCTCCGTGATGCGAAATTGTTTGGCTACTCCAAGCGAGACCACAGAGGTTCCAGGCCCCTCCAGAATGCCGACTCCGGCATTTCCAAAGCGGCCAGCGCCTACAGGGGTTGGCGCAAACGACGACAGGTTGAAATACCGCGCTCGGGATTGCCCAGTGTAGAAATTGTTCGACACCACATCCGGGCGCAGGACCGCGCCGCGATTGACAACGTTGGTATTTGACTGGTCTGCCGAGGCGCTGATGGTTGGCGTAAGCCAGGGCCCTGTCTCCAGCAACGTGATGGTTGTCAGGTCCCAGCCCCCGAGAATTGCATCCTTGACGCCGCCACCGTTCATGAAGCTCCGGCCCCGGCCTACGGGAAGCTGATACGCCCCTGTCAGCAGCATCCGATTGCGACGCGTGCCTTCGACGTTGCCCAGATCTCGTTCGATGTGGAAGCGGTCAGCGATGGGGAGGCCGTAGTTGACCTCGCCTGCAAACGCGGCCGGCGCATCCCCCAAATTGTCCGCCTTGTTATAGGCCAAGGTGTAGTTTGCATCGAAATAGAGTCCATGCTGCATGCGATGCGTGGCCTCGAATACAAATGCGCGATAGTTGCCCTCACCCGTGTTGAATGTACTGTAGAGCTCAGTCCAGTTGGTGTAAGGAGAACGCGGATCGACGTACGGGCTTGCGGCCGTCGTCGTGAAAGGAATTGTACTCGCGGGAATCTGGTTGAGGTCCTCGGTAATGTTCAGCCGGTACGAATGCATCCCCACATAGCTCGCGCGAAGTGCCATGGTGCCGGTGATTTCACGTTCCACGGTTAAGTTCCACTGATTGGACTGGGGATCGCGGTAGTTTGGATCCACTCCCTGGTCGAGGCTTCCTCCTCCGATCTGCACCGTAGTGCTTGCAGGGGCAGTGTTCGGAAACTGGATCTGGGGTGTGTTTGGTCCCGCGGTGTTGGCATTGGCGTAGCTGTGGAGGCTCGACGTAGGATTGCCACTGTTGTTGAAGGAGAGCGGCCCCAGATTGGTCATGGTATAGATGCCGAACCCGCCCCGTATAACTGTTTTGGTGTCGTTGAACGGACGGTATGCGAATGCCACACGCGGTTGAAAGTTGCCTTTGTAGGTATTGCGCAGACTCTGCGGCAACCCATCCTGGGCGGCGGTCACATATTTCGTGCAAGGGAGAGCAGTGTAGCCCAACGTACAGGCATTGAACGACTGCTGGAAGGCAACGTTCGACGGGGTGATGTTTTGCCGCGCGAGGTAGCCCGCCAATGCATTCGGAACCACAATCGAGTTGTTTCGCTGATCGAAGTTTGCCAGGTTGCCACCATCCTCCTGGAAGCCAGGAAGGATCTGCCAGCGTAAGCCGTAGCTAAGGGTCAACCGGCTGTTTAGCTGATACTCGTCCTGCGCAAACAAGCTGAACTGTGTCGCCGTTCCGCCCACATCCGGGCTCGACACGGCGAAGTTCAACGTAGTGGGTGCGCCTTCGAGAAAGTCACCAAAGGCGTTGCCGGTAAAGGTGGGTTGAAAAATGAAGTCGCCGAAATCATCCGAAGCAAACTCCGGGGCGAAGCTTTCCAGATCGAAGTAGCGCACGCGGCGAACATCGATGCCGCCCTTGAGGGTATGCTTGCCGCGGGTGTAGGTGAGGTTGTCACTGAACTGCGTGGTCTTTGACTGCGTGATGCCCGCCTTGTCCCTGCCTATGGGCGTCAGACCGGTACCGGCGCTGAAGTTGAAAGTAGGAAAGGCATGGGTGGTTGGATGCTGACTGATATTTACCCCAGTAAGGCCAAGCTGGCTCAGCGCGGTTGATCCCTGAATAGGGAAGTCGACGCTGGTGGTGACGTTGGTAAAGCCATAGCGAAACTCGTTCAACAGCGTCGGAGTGATGGTGTAGGTGTGGGAGACCAGCAGGCTCCGGTTATGAACAGAATCGCTGTCGTTGGGAAGAAACGGATTTGCATAGTCCTCGGTAATATTCTTTCGGCTGAAGCGGGCATAGGCCGACTGCCTGGAGCTGATCGTCTGATCGAGGCGCAAGTCGGCCCCATCCGTGCGCGCCGGAGTAGGTTGAAACGTTTCGTAGTTATAGCCTGACTGGCCACTCACATTGGGCAGCGGGATATAGGCCAACAGAGCCTTGGCCGTGGGACTGATGCTCGCAGCTGGAATAGATGCCTGCCCAGGGGTGTTGAATCCGCTGAGGTCACCGTTGCGCTCGGCTAGCGTAGGTACTTCCAGCTGCTCTGCCAGCGCAGTTGTGCGGCGGTTGCCTTCATAATCGGCGAAGAAGAAGGTTTTGTCGTGCCCATTGTAAAAGTGCGGAATGATGACTGGTCCGCCCAGGGAAAAGCCGAAGGTGTTGAACTTCTTTGGCGCCTTCCCGCTGAAGCCATACGGGTCAGCATCGAGCGCCTGATTCTGCAGATACTCGAACAGGCTCCCGTGGAATTGATTGGTTCCATTCCTGGTCGTGAACGTAACATCGCCGATCTGCGAGAACTCCGCACTGTTGTTGAATGCGGTGACTTTGACCGCTGCGATTCCCTCCTGCGACGGGTAGGCATCCTGCAGTGCGCCATTCTGCCTGACGTTGGCGGTTGAGATCCCGTCGACCGAAAAATTGACCATGGAAGAGCTCGCTCCACCAAGCGCTATGTTGCCTGAGCTATCCGTCTGTACATTAGGAGAGAGGCCGAGCGCACCCAGCGGGCTGGTAGTGGTCGCGCGATTGTTCAAGGGAAGCTGCGTCATCTCCAGGTTGCTCTTGGAGTCGACCAGCGTCGCGTTTTCTGTATTGATTTGATCGGCGCTCGAAGTCACTTCAACCGTGGTCGATTGCTCCGCTATGTTGAGTGCGACTGTGAGCCTCAAATCCTGACGTGCTTCGACGGAAATACCTGAGATCACGGTATCGGCGAAGCCGCTGTGGTGGGCATGCAGGCTGTATTTACCGGCCTTGACGTTCTCCAGGATGAAGCCTCCGGACGCATCCGCGTTGACGGTGCGCTCCGTGTTCTCATCTGTACTATGCAGTACGATCTCGGTATCGGAGATAGCCGCGCCGGTGGCATCCTGCACCACGCCTCTCACGCTGCCGAACGTAGACTGCCCGAGAGCGAGCGAGGCTCCACTCAAAAGCAGACCGCAGACGAGAATGGCAAGCCACTGATTCAGCTTTGCCGTGCGCTCCTGGTCGCACGTACATGAAGTATGGATAATTCTTGAATCAGAATGACGGAAGCCTCTAATAGATTTCATTGCATCACCTCTTACGCCGGAAATGCCCGACATACTTAGTGAATCGTGAAAGCCATTGGGAATGCATAAGCTCCCTCTTAACGGTTTCCTTATGCGCCTGGCGATATAGTTAGGTTGCGCAAGGTCCAAGATGATGACTGGCAAGGCTATCCGGGGTGTTGCCGGCAGGATCGCGGCTGGAACAGCCGCGTCCTTGCTGATCACTTGCGTCGCGTACCGCTTTCATTTCAATCTATCGTCCGCAACTTCAGTTCAGCTGTTTCTGGTTACCGCCATTGCGCTGCGCTGGGGCCTTCTTGAAGCGAGCATCGTCTCGCTGTTCTCTTTTGCCTGCCTCGATTATTTTTTCACCCAGCCTCTGCTCAGGTTCTATATTGCGGACCCACGTGACTGGGTTGCCCTGGGCGCCTTTGAAAGCGTCGCTCTTGTCGTCAGCACCCTCTCAAACCAGGTCGCCCGCCATGCTCGTGAATCGGAGTTGCGTCGATGTCAGCTACAGAGGCTGTACGAGCTGAGCCAGGATATCTTGCTTCTCGACCGGCAAAAGCCGGTGGAGCAGCAACTCGCGAGCCTTCTACACTCCACCCTTCGGGTAGAAGGAGTAGCACTATGGAACGCCTATGACGTTCGCATGGGCAGGAGTGGCGAGTGTAGTATCCCGGACGACCAGGTACGCTCTATCTACTTCACGGACAGCAATGGAGAGGATGCTGCGACATGCACCTCCAGGAGAGTCTTGCGCCAGGGTGTACGGCCCATCGGATCACTTGTTATCTGCGGGCATGCGCTGGATGCAGATACCGTCAATGCAATCGCGTCGCTCGCCGCTGTGGCGATGGAAAGGGCGCGTTCGTACTCCATGGAGACCAGCGCGGAGGCGGCGCGGCAGAGCGAACAACTTCGTTCCGCCGTTCTGGATGGCCTCGCCCACGCCTTCAAGAGCCCGCTGACAACGATCCGGAGCGCAAGCTCTGGCCTACTGGCGATGAATACCTTGTCTGGTGCTGAAAAGAGGTTGGTTGTCCTGATCGATCAACATGCTACCCAACTCAGCGACCTCAGCACGCGGCTGCTTCGCACGGCGAGGCTCGACAGCGGCGAACTCAGATTAAGACGGGAACAAATCGATCTCACACGGCTCATCGAACGCAGCGTTGAGGCTTCATCGCATGAGTTAGGCCAACATCCTATCGATTTTCGAACTGCCACGCAAAACAGCCTGGTGTGGGCGGATACGCAACTGTTACAGATGGCGATCTTTCAACTTCTTGACAACGCCGCTAAATATAGCAGGCCGGGCTCCTCCATCGTGGTTGACGTTCAGGAGGAGCCGGCAGAGATGCTCATCATCATCCGCAACGAAGGTTCCTTCATACCGCCCGAGGAAAGGGACAAAGTGTTTCAGCGCTTCTATCGCAGCCCTGGATCAGAGCACAGGGCTTCCGGCACCGGCATTGGCCTCTCCGTCGTTCGACGCATCACAGAAGCACATCAAGGCCGTACATGGGTCACTAGCGACCTTGAGAACGGGACTACATTCGTTCTTACGCTGCCCAGAACGGCAAAGGAGAAGTGAGGCGTGGAACCGAAGAGAAAAGTACTGGTTGTCGAGGATGATGCAGGAATTCGAGAGAGCCTGTTCGAGACCCTGGGCGCATTGGGCTTTGCGATCGGGGAGGCATGCAATGGAGAGGAGGCGCTGCTCCGGCTCCGCATGGTCGACTACGATGCAGTATTGCTCGACATCAATATGCCCGGGATAGGCGGCAAGGAAACGTGCCGCAGAATTTGCCAGATTTATCCCCGTCTCCCGATCATCATGCTGACCGTGCGGGACCAGGAGAATGACAAAGTGGAAGCGCTCGATGCAGGCGCTTATGACTACGTGACCAAGCCATTTCAAGTGAACGAGCTGGCGGCGAGGTTGCGGGCAGTCATCCGGCGTTACAACGCATCGATCCAATCAAAGGCTATCAGCGCAGTCGGTGACATCACTCTGGACTGCGACCGCCGCCAAGTCCAAAAACGGGGAGAAGATATTCACCTGGCTCCAAAACAATACGAAACACTGTGCTATTTGATGGAGCATGCAGGTAACCCGGTGCCTCACGAACGCCTGCTGGCCTCTGTATGGGGACCGCTCTATGGCAACGAACGGGAGTACTTGCGGGTAGTCATTAACCAGCTACGCAAGAAGATCGAAGACGATCCGGCTCATCCGACCTATATCTTGACAGAAACTCATATTGGCTATCGATTTCGAAAGGCATAGTACAGACCTCTTTATGTGTCACACACACTGTTGCTGTATTTGGGCGCTGACCGGAGTACCTTGGAGACGAATGCCGGGCGTTGCTTAATTTCTAGGGAGCTGAACGTTGAAAAACATTTCCAGGAGAGGTCTGCAGAACTGCAGATCCCTCCACTGCGCTACGCTCCGGTCGGGATGACACCTCTGTTTGGGCTTTGAAGATTGAGAGGGAGAACTCGGGAGCGCCGAGGGGTGCTCTGCCGGTCCCTCCACTGCGCTACGCTCCGGTCGGGATGACACCTCTGTTTGGCTTTGAAGTTTGAGAGGGAGAATTCGGGAGCGCCGAGGGGTGCGCTGCCGATCCCTCCACTTCGCTACGCTTCGGTCGGGATGACAATTCTGTTAGGAACGAACAGAAGAACGGGTAGACGCCGTTTTTCATCACCTGCTATTCCTCCTCTTCCAGCACAGCGTCACCCCGCTGACAGCAGGAGAACATCCAGGCCGGCCATTTCGATCGTCGCGCACGAGGCTCCGAGTACTTCACCGTCGGCCTGGACCGCGATCGCGCGCTTGTAGGCCCGCTCGGGGATCGGGCTGCAGACCACTCGCACCACGTCGCGATACATGGCCGCAGCATGGTCCGCCTGCTCGCGGTCGCGCGCACCCCCGGAACGGAAAAGGGCATCGTAGGAGGCCCGTGCCAAGCGCGACCGGGAGTCACCCGTGACCGTGGCCAGCCGGAGAAAGGGAAAGTTCAGCCCACCGCCCGGCCGCCAACGATTCAACTCCGCGACACGCACCGCGACGGCTTCGCACACCTGTTCGTGTATGACAGATCCGCTGGTGGTGGTGACGGCAACGTCGAAGGGTTGCACAGCGTGGCGAAGCAATAGCCTTCCACCCGCCACGAAATAAGCTGCCCGTCCGGTTACGTCCTTACCTGAACGGCGTGCCTCCGACATGAGAGCCGCGTGCATGCCCATGCCCGCCGCCATCGCAAATAGCCAGCTTTCACGGCCTTTCCCATTGCAGCAGGTAATTTTGCCCAACGGAGCCGGAAAGGGACGGCTGCTCAAAATCCAACGTGCGGCAGCTTCTGCAGTTTTGGGAATTTTGAGATTTTGCGCCATCACGTTGCCCGTGCCGAAAGGAATGATGCCCAACGGCACGCCGGAGCCGGCTATTCCCTGAATGACATCGAAGATGGTGCCGTCCCCGCCGCAGACAACGATGGCATCGTATCCCTGCGCTACAGCCTTCTTCGCCTTGGGACCCGCAGCGCGGTTCTCACCCGTCTCGAGAATGTCGACGGCGGCACCTGCCTCGCGGAAAAGCTCGGCGACGCGAGCGATATCGTTACGCCTCGCGCGGGTTCGCTGCAGCACCGGGTTGACGAAGAGCAGAATCTTTCTCATGGCGCGTCAGAATTGCGCCGGCTTCTCCCACTCGGAGAACACAAATTCCTCCAGCGGCTTCCGCTCCCGAGGAGCGACCTCTCTCTTATGCAGCTGGTCAGGCAAGCTGGCCGGCTCGCCAAAGTAGCCGATCGCCGTGACCGAGCCGATCTCATAGTCGGAAGGAATTCCAAACGAGGCCCGGATCTGCTCATGATCGAAACCCGCCATCGAGTGAGTGTGCAATCCGTCGGCTGTCGCCTGCAACGCGATATGTGCCGTGGCCGCGCCAGTGTCATGCAAACCATAGGCATTGGGTTGGTCTTTTCCGGTAAAGGTCTTTTTGGCCACTGATAGTACCAGAACCGGAGCGCTCTTCGCCCATCCCTGGTTGAACTCAACCAGCGCATTGAAGATCTTTTCGTAGGTTTGATCACCACGCCTGCCCACCAGGAACCGCCACGGTTGCTCGTTGGAGGAGGATGCCGCCCAGCGTGCCGCTTCAAAGAGCCTCTTGAGCTCGGCGACCGGCACCTCCTTGTCAGCATATGCGCGCGGACTCCAGCGGCGGCGTATCAGGTCTTCAACGCCGGCGACATCGGGCGCGTGCTTTAACTTGTCGATAACCTCGGGATGCGTTGGGGGCATGGGATGGCTCCTGGGGAGATAACTTCAGTGTTTAGATAGATGATGAAAACGAACGACGCAAAAGAAAAATCGCCTGCTCCCCGAGGAGAGCAGGCGAATCTTTGACCGGATGCTATTCCATCCGCGTTATTCGCGGACGCCTTCGACGAAGGCTTTGAGTTTGCGAGAGCGTGAAGGATGGCGCAACTTGCGCAGCGCCTTGGCTTCGATCTGCCGGATACGTTCGCGCGTGACCTGGAAGCTCTGACCCACTTCTTCCAGGGTATGCTCGGAACCATCTTCCAGGCCGAAGCGCATCTTGATCACGCGCTCTTCACGCGGGGTCAAAGTACGCAGCACTTGCGACGTGTATTCCTTCAGGTTCACGCTGATGACTGCTTCGGAAGGCGAAACCGCCTGGCGATCTTCAATGAAGTCGCCCAGGTGAGAATCTTCTTCCTCGCCAATCGGAGTTTCGAGCGAGATCGGTTCCTGTGCGATCTTGAGCACCTTGCGGACCTTGGCCACCGGGATATCCATCCGGCGGGCGATCTCTTCGGAAGTAGGTTCGCGGCCCAGCTCCTGCACCAGCTGCCGTGAAGTACGAATCAGCTTGTTGATGGTCTCGATCATGTGCACCGGAATACGGATCGTCCGGGCCTGATCGGCAATCGCGCGGGTAATCGCCTGGCGAATCCACCAGGTCGCATAGGTGGAGAACTTGTAACCACGACGGTATTCGAACTTATCGACCGCCTTCATCAAGCCGATGTTGCCTTCCTGGATCAGATCCAGGAATTGCAAACCGCGGTTGGTGTACTTCTTGGCAATCGAAACCACCAGGCGCAGGTTGGCCTCGATCAGCTCGCGCTTGGCCTGCTCGGCGTCCATATCGCCCTGGATCATCTCGCGCTGGGTGCGCTTGAGCTCGGCGATCGATACACCGGCCTCCTGCTCCAGCTTTTCCAGGTCGGTCTTGCAGTTCTTTTGCTGCCGGCGGTATTCCTTGCGCAGCTCTTCGCTCTTGGACTGGTCGTGCTTCTGCTCCAACGACTTGATCTGCCGCTCGAGCATGCGCATGGCGTCGACGGTCTTGTTGACCTTGTCCAGCAGCCGCTTGCGTTCCGCGTTGGTGTACTTCAGTTCACGGACAATGCGCGAGACTTCGACCCGCTCGCGGTTCATCATCCATCGTGTCTTGCGATGTTCCCTGGCTTTCGCCTTGGGGTTGATCGTCTCCAGTTTTTCAAACAGCAGAGACGCTTTCTTCTGGTGCTTGAGCAGCGTGTCGACGCGACCGATCGTGACCCGGATGCGCGCCTGCAAGATCTCTTCGGTGATCTCTTCCTCGTCGAAGATCACCACTTCCTTGATGTTGCGCACGCCGCGCTTGAGGTCCTCGCCCAGGGCGACGATCTCGCGGATGACGATCGGCGAACGGGAGATGGCCTTGAGTACCCGCAATTGCCCACGCTCGATGCGCTTGGCAATCTCAACTTCGCCTTCTCTGGTGAGGAGTGGAACAGTGCCCATTTCGCGCAGGTACATGCGAACGGGGTCATTAGTTTTTTCGAGTGTGCCCGGTGTGAGGTCGAGTTCTACATCCTCGCCCTCCTCACCCTCGCTCTCGAACTTATCTGCACCAAACTTGGGCCCGCCCTCGAGCACGTCAATGCCCTGGGTCCCGATGGTGGTCAGCAGATCGTCGAGATCGTCCGGTGAATGCAGATCGCCAGGTATCAGGTCGTTGACCTCGTTATAGGTCAAGTAACCCTTTTCTTTACCTGCATCGATCAGTTTCTGAATATCTTCTTCGTACTTGTCTTCAATAGCCAAGCAAATCCTATCCCGTGCCTTATTTTTCGGATCGGTCCGTGCTCAGAAAGGACAGGGTGCTATGCGAGCCGCTAAGGGCATATTCCGGACGGTTAAAAAACCGTTTGGGCACAAGTAGACGCACGTCCTTCAAAGAGTTATAGAATATCATGGATTGGAGTGTGCTCCTGAGCAGCTCCAAGATTGACACTCCCACTTTCGACCTATCCTTCGTTTGCGCCACGTTCGTGGCTGGAGCCTACTGCTTAGATGTAAAAGTACGGATTCCGTTTCATTCGCGGACGTCTAAACGAGCCAAACTGCAGCTGCACTTATTTTGCGGCAGGTTATGGACGGCGCGAAGGCTATCCCTTCAAAAGCCAGAACCTCAAAAAAAAGCCCCAGTCTGGTGGGAGCCCCTGCTTCAGCAGGGGGAGCTGGACTTCGGTCCGGCGGGAAAGTGGTTGATTTCTCAGGGATGGGCTTTGGCCCTGGATTTTCGAGGCCAGCGCTAAAGCGCACGATCTCAATCGAACTCTTCTCCCCGCAACGCTGAAGCGTTGCTTCCCTCTGCTAAAGCAGAGGGCTCCCACCAAGCCCCAAAGCAAACCGGCCAAAATAGCTATGCGTCAGCATCGCGCATCTCACGGTCCACTTTGAGCTTTTCGGCCATAAATACGGCCAATTGGGCGAGGTCGCCTCGCCGTTCCGCCTCGGCGATGTCCGCTCGGACGCGGCGCTGCAATGCCTCCAGACGGCGGTATTTCAGCGATTCCAGCGCGGCCTCCACCTCTGGAATCTCTACTTCGCTGGATTCGCGAAGCAGCACCTGGGCCAACAGCGCCCGCTGGCTTGGATCGGAAACGGCCGCCAGAGGCTCGAGCGATCCGCGGTCGCGCAAGAACGGCAGCACGGTGGTGACGCTAAGCCCTTCGAACAATTGGGGCTGTTCATGCAATGCCTGGAAAACGCGGAGGCAAACGCGGCTTTCGCCGGCAGAAGCCGCCGCCCGCAACACCACCCTCTCGGCTTCATTGAGAGCGTCCGCGCCGGTCGGGTGTACCTCATCCCGGCGTTTGCGCGCCGCCTGGCGCAGCTCTTCCCTAACCAAGGCTGAGTCAATGCCCAACTTCTGGGCCGCGTCGGCAGCAAACTCGTCGCGCACGATGCGGTTTGGCATGCGCCGGATGTGGGGCAGCAAGTAGTTCAGGGCTTTGTTCTTGCCCTCGGCCGTCCGGGACGGAAAAAGCTGCATCGCCCGTTCGATCAGGTAGTCTGAGTGGCGCCTGGCGGCTTTGACCGCCTCTACGTAGTCCTTGATGCCGCGCTCGCGGATGAAACGGTCGGGGTCCAGACCCGCTTCGAGGGTGACTATCTTTACCTCAAAATCCTCTTCGGTCAGCCGGGCAATGGATCGCTCCGTGGCGCCCGCGCCAGCGGCATCGGGGTCAAAATTAACAAAGAGCCGCTTGCTGTAGCGGCCCAATAATCGCACCTGTATCTCGCTAAAGGTCGTCCCGCTGGTTGCAATCACATTCTGGATGCCCGCCATGTAGGCGGTGATGCAGTCCATCTGCCCCTCCACCAGCAGAGCGAAGTCCTGTTTCCTGATAGCGTGCTTGGCCTTATCGAGATTGAAAAGAACCTCCCCTTTGGAATACAGCGACGTCTCCGGGGAGTTCATATACTTCGGCCCGGATTTTTCCTCGCTGTCGAGCGCCCGCGCGGTAAAGGCGATCACCCGTCCGGCTTCGTTGGAGATGGGAAAAGTGACCCGCTTGCGAAAGCGCGCATAGAGCGGTCCGGCAGAGCCATCCTGCTGCTCCTTGGATGAGAACAGGCCCGATAATCGAAGCAAATCTGGAGGGGCCGCACCCTGCAAGCGTTCGCGCATCGCGTTGAAGGAATCGGGGGCATAGCCTATGCGAAACTTCGCGATCGCTTCCGCTGTCAACCCGCGCCCAGTAAGGTATTCGCGGGCCCTGGCACCCTCTGCGGAGCGCAACTGCTCCTCGAACCAGGTGGTCGCCAACTCATGCAATTCGAGTAGTTTGCCTCGCTGCCGGCTCTCCTGAGCCTCTTCCGGGCTGGAAAATTCCCGCTTAGGCAGGGCGATGCCGCACTTTTGGGCGACGATTTTTACTGCTTCGACAAACTCCACCTTGTCGATCTTCTGCACGAAGGAGAAAACATCACCCGACTCATGGCAGCCGAAGCAATAGTAGAACTGGCGCGCTGCTTGCACGGTAAAGGATGCGGTTTTTTCCCCGTGAAAGGGACAAAGGCCAGAGTAGTTCTGCGCTCCGGATTTTTTCAGCGTGATGTATTCGCCGATGATCCGGACGATGTCTGCCTGCTGCTTTACGAGTTGGGCGAAGTCGGAAGCCACTGGATGGTTACATGCTCATTGTCGTACATCCGGTGCGCTGGAAAATCGACCGGTTGTGTGGAACGCGGAGCGCAGCTCGTGCGGCTGCTTTCCCTGTTCCCGTAGCCTGCGCAGGCTCAGAGCGTCGTGGCGTTTGGCCAGCCGCTCTCCCCGCTCATCCCGCAGAAGATCGCAGTGGTACCAGGCGGGCGACGAAAGGCCAAGCGCACGCGCCAACAGAATTTGCCGGGCGGTCGACTTCAGCAGGTCCGCTCCGCGGACCACCTCGGTAATTCCCATGGCGGCGTCATCCGCCACCACGGCAAGCTGATACGAAGGAAGATCATCCCGCCGCCAGACCAGAAAGTCGCCAAAGTCCTTTTGCGCCATAAACCGCTGACGGCCGAAGCGCCCATCGTCAAACTCGATGACCTCCCCGTCCGGGACGCGAAAACGCCAGTTTGCCGCGGAGGAAGTATCGGACCCAGCTTTCCGGCCGGAGGCGGGGCGGCAGGTTCCGGGGTAAATCCCCTCGTCATCGTGCGGGGCCTGTATGGCCAGCGCCAGGTCCTTGCGCGAGCAGTGACAGGGATAGAGCCAACCCTGGGCGAGCAGCCGCTGCCAGGCGTCGCGATAGAACACCAGCCGCTCGCTCTGTGTGTACGGTCCGAAGGGCCCGCCCACGTCGGGACCCTCCTGCCACTGGAGACCAAGCCAATGCAGGTCTTCGGTCATGGCCTCGACGAAATGTGGCCGCGATCGCTCAGGATCCAGATCCTCGTTGCGCAGGATCAGCGTGCCTGCGGCGTCAAGCGCGCGCTGCTGGGCGATCCAGAAGGTGCGCGCGTGGCCCAGGTGCAGGTATCCGGTAGGAGAGGGAGCCAGCCGGCCGCGGTACTTGCTACTCAAAACAAATCCGGAATGCTGGAGAAAGCGATGCGCGTGGGAGCGGCCGCGCCGGCCAGGAGCATGCTGGCAAAACAAAGCTTGTTGGTCCCGTACTTGTAGTTCACCTGGTCCATGGTGGTGGACAGACGCGTACGTTTTGACTCCTCTTCCAGGCCGGAGAAGAGGCTGAGCGTGTGCAGGTGGTCAGGCACCAGGTTGCCCAGCGTGACGCCGACAAAGAAGGGCTTCTGCAGCTTCCGGCCGGCCGGGCTCTCACTCCATAGGCGCTGCAGGCCCTCCAAGAGCGTCTGGTTGTCCTGGCACTCGAGCAGCGGACAGCTTTGTACCCAGGGCTGCTGGTGGATGCCGGAGGAATGTTTGGACGTGGCGGCAGCACTGCCGACCGAAAAACGAATGGTTAGCGTCATATGCGACGCCCACAGCCGCGCCTTCCGCAGCCGCATCGCCGCCTTGTGCAGCAGCTTGTTCGCCACGGCATAGGCACCCTCCGGCGTACGCAGTTCCGGCGGCAGAACGTGGGAGTGGCCGATCGACTTTTGATGTTCCAGCTCGACGTCGCCAAAATCCTCTCCGCGCAGCCAGTGCCACAGCTTTTCGCCGCCAATGCCACCCCAAACCGCATGTAACTGCTCCCGATCGAGCGCCAGCAGTTGCTCCATGGTGCGAATGCCACCCTGGTTCAGCCGTTTCTCCATGCGCGCGCCGACCCCTGGCAGATCGCGTGGGGTCAACGCGGCGAGGGCATCGTGCAGCACGTCCGGCGTCAGGGCCACCAGGCCGTCCGGCTTTTCCATATCGGACGCCACTTTGGACAGGTAGCGGTTGGTCGCGAGGCCAACCGAACAGCGAAGCGTGGTGCCGGCCTTGCGCCGGACCGCGGCTTTGACCTCGCGCGCCAGTTCGAGCGCGGCCAGCAGAGGCTGTTCCCGGCCCAAAAGGCGGCAGGCCATCTCGTCAATGGACATGACCGAGGTCACGGGGAGGCAGGACTCAACAGCCTCAACTACCCGATGGTGGTAGTCCACATAGAGTTCATGCCGGGCCTCCACCAGCACGATGCCGGGGCAGAGCCGCTTGGCCTCGCCAACCTGGGTTCCGGTTCGCACCCCATAGCCTTTGGCCTCGTAACTGGCAGCGATACAGCAGGTTGTATCCGCCACCAGCGGAACCACTGCCATAGGGCGGCCGCGGAGCTCCGGCCGCAGCTCCTGCTCCACCGAGGCGAAGTAGGAATTGAGGTCCAGGAACAGCCACTGCAACCGGGGATCCCCCATCCGGAACGTATTGGTTGGCGCGTCGGTCACATCAGCCTGGTTTTGCACGTATCGGATTTTCTAACGCGATGCTAAGCTTTGTGCCATCGGTAGTTTCGGGACTCTGGACGCGGGTTGTCCCAAAATGGAAGCTTCCGCGAAAAATATTTTGTATCCTGGAAAACCTACCCCCGGGATTCGGGTTTCATACAGCATGGAGTACCGAGTATGCATTTTCTCCATTTTCACACCCTGGCTCGCTGGTTCTTCTTCGAATTCGAGTCCTACGGCCCGGCAATTCTAGTCACGGTCGGAGCCGCCCTGCTCATGGCTTGTGGTATCGGCGCGACTTGTTCGCCATGTAAAGAAAAGGACGAGGTCTTTCACCGCCAGGTGTTTTAAAGACGCGCTCATTCTCGATTTACCGTACAGCCCCGGTTCGGTCAGTCTCGTATTGTCTTGTCTTGAGAGCAAAATCTGCTTGCCGCTCTGAACTGTGTCTGTTTTACTCCACCCCATGCAAGACTCAGAGATCTGGCTGACACGCTGGCACAGCGCCGGCCTGCTCGATGACGCGAGCGCGGCGGCAATCCGCGCCTATGAAGAAGCTCATGCTAAGCCCGGCAGCCGCCGGTGGCAGGTGCTCATCGCTCTCATCCTCGGCGCGATTCTCCTCGGCGCCGGAGTGCTCCTTTTTGTCGCCGCACACTGGGACGGGGTCTCACCGCTTGCCCGCTTGTTACTGGTCCTCGCGATGCTGGCCTTCTTCCACGGACTGGGCCTGCTTACGCGCACCCGGTTTGCCGGATTTGCAACCGCCATGCATGCTGTCGGCACCATCTCTGCCGGGGCGGCTATCGCTCTGGTCGGTCAGATCTTCAATATGCAGGAGCACTGGCCCTCGGCTGTCATGCTATGGGCGCTTTGCGCCGCTGCCGGCTGGGCGTTGCTGCGCGATCAGTTTCAGCAAAGCCTGACTCTGCTGCTCGTGCCGGCCTGGATTATTTCCGAATGGAGTGACCGGGCGAGCGCATACGGCGGGGCGACAACCTACCTCGCGCGCCTGCTCGCAGTGATTGGCGTGGTTTACCTAACCGGCTTTCTCCATACTCGCCGTCGCGCTGTCTTTTATATCCTGTTTGCCGCGGGGGCGGTGCTATTGCCCTACACCGTGGCGATGCTCTCGATGGGATGGAGCGACGTTGGCTCCCGGGGATTTTTGCCGCTCTCCTATCGGGTCACCGCGATCGTACTGGTGCTGCTCGCAATGGCCGGCGGGTGGTGGCTGGAGCGCAAGACTGTCCCCGCCGTCCTGGTGGTCGCGGGTGCGGCCTGGATCCTTCCCTGGGCCCACACCCATTTCGTCGAAAAGATCCGGGGCGGCACCGTGTACCACAACGAACCCAATACGCTGGCTTACGCCCTTGTTGCTGCTACTGCTGTCTTCTTCGTCTGGTGGGGGGTCCGCGACCTCGCCAAACCACTGGTCAACTATGGGATGGTCACCTTCGCCCTCACGGTGATGTGGTTTTATTTCTCCAGCGTCATGGACAAGCTCGATCGCTCTCTCGGGCTTATTGTTCTCGGAGTGCTCTTTCTTGCCGGAGGCTGGGCGCTTGAACTCACCCGGCGCCGGATAGTCGCCGGCATGGAGACTGGAGGTGCGGCATGAAGACAATCCGGCCCGGGCTCATCCTCTTTTTGGTTCAGCTGGTCCTGGTGCTGAGCGTGGCCGGCAAATATCTTTACGAGCGACAGACACGGCCCCGCGTGTGGACCAGGGCCACCCAGTTTGATCCCAACCTGCCCCTGCGCGGCCGCTATCTGGCACTGCAATTGTTGCTGGATGCCTGCAGCCTGCCCCAGGACACCATCCACGCCATTCGGCCATATTCCGGCAGTCATTCTTTTTGGCAGTGGAATGTATCGCTCGCCGCCGAGAACGGTAAGCTTGTGCCCAGCGTGTCACCGCAGGGCCGGGAGACGCTCAGGCTGTTCGCCGGCAAACCCTGCGATCGTGCAACCCTCAGCAATCAGCAACTGCTTTTCATTCCCGACCGGGCACAAGTCCCTCTTCCTCTCCAACCAGGTCAGGAACTTTGGGTCGAAATCACCGTGCCGGCAAGTGGGCCGCCCAGGCCCATCCAGATTGCACTTTCGAGCGCAGCAGGTTTCCACGCAATTAAGCTTGACTGAACGTTTTTGCTTTGTATCAGGGCATGACTTTAGTCGTGCTGTAAAGGGCGCGAAAAAGATTGGGCTTTAGCCCCTGCGCTTTTGCCCCAATGGAATTTCGTCCGGATTCTGAGGTGGCAGGGGCTAAAGCCCTGACCATTTTGGCCGGAGGTGGCACGACTGAAGTCGTGCCCTGATACAAAACATGTCCCCGGCTGGACAACAAGCAAAGACAGGAAAACAAATAGAAATCCGGAAAGCGTAGCGGCGGGACCTGCGGTTTCTTACTTCTTCAGTTGCGGCTTGCCCTTTGCTCCCAGCTCGACGTAGCCCATCGGATGATGATGGTCATGGGTAAACAACACCAGCCACTGCTCAGGAATCGCGCGGCCCAGGAAGCGTTTGCGCTGCTCAATGCAGGTTAGCGGGTCAAGGTCATAACCCATCACCCAGGTCACGTCGAGGTGCGCGCTGGTGGGGATCAGGTCGGAAATGTAGCAGGCGCGCCTTCCCCCTGAATCCAGCATCACCGCCATCATCTGCGCCGTATGCCCGGGATATGGCTCGACCGATACACCGGGAACTATTTCCATCGCGCGCCCACTCGGGGGCTCGATCAGGGTCATCTGCCCGCTCTCTATAAGAGGATCGTAATTCTCGCTGATGTAGCTGACAGCATCGCGCTCGAGTTGCAGATGGCCGTGTTCCACCTCTCCGCGATGCACGAAGTAACGGGCATTGGGAAAGGTGGGCACAATGCTGCCATCTTCTTTCCGGGTCGTATTCCATCCGCAGTGATCGAAGTGCAGGTGGGAGTTGATCACGACATCCACCTCCTCCGGTTTTATTCCGGCTGCTTGAAAGCTTTGCGGCAAGAGCTGCCTGGCGTCGAAGATGCTGCGCAGCTTTTCCGGCAGCTTGTTGCCAATGCCGGTCTCGATGACCACCGTATGTTTGCCGGTGCGCACGACGATCGTGTTGGTTCCCATCAGGATCTGGTTTCGCTCGTTCGCCGGCGTCCGCTTTTCCCACAAAGTTTTCGGGACTACGCCGAACATGGCGCCGCCATCCGCCAGATAAGGACCATCGGTCAGGATGGTGAGTTCGAAATCGCCCAGCGTGGCATGGCCACGCACCAGATCGTCGCTCACGGTTTGTCCATGGCCGGCGGCATGAGATACATCTGAAAATGGTCCAGGATACGGCTGTACAGGTGAGTCATGGCTTCGGCGCCGTCGATGCCATGGGTTTTGCGCGGGTACAGCTGCAGATCGTAGGGCAGACCGGCATCGATCAGCTGCTGAATAAACTGAATGGAGTTCTGCAGGTGCACGTTGTCATCGCCAGTGCCCTGCATCAGCAGCAGTCGGCCCTTTAGATTTGCCGCGCCGTTGCCGACCGAGTCGTCGCGATAGGTATCTTCGTTCAACACCGGCGATCCAAGGTAGCGCTCGGTGTAGATGGAATCATAGTTCCGCCAGTCGGTAACCGGAGCTCCGGCCACTCCGGCGCGAAAGCGATCGCTGTGGGTCATGGCATACAACGTGAATGTGCCACCCCAGCTCCAGCCCCACCATCCGAGCCGCCTGGGGTCGAGCTGAGGATAGGTGTGCAGCGTTTGATCGAGCGCTGCGACCTGGTCGCCCAGCTGCACTGGGCCGAAGTCATGATAGGCCGCCTGGGCAAAAGCGCGCCCCCGGCCCCCCATGCCGCGGTTGTCCACATGCAGCACACCGAAGCCACTCTGCACCAGTACCTGATCGAAAATACGCTCGCGAGCGATCCATTCCCCGGTGACCATCTGAGCGTGCGGGCCACCATACGGATTCACAATCAGTGGCACGCTCGCCATCGTCGTTTTGCCTGGCGGCAACACCAGCTGGCCATAGAGAGTCGTGGCGCCGTCGGCCGCTTTAAACTCGACGGGAAGCGGCGGCGTCAAGTCCGCATCCACCGGCGGCGCTTTCCAAATCGTCTGACAGTCGGCGTCGTGCCGGCACAGATCCACCACGGGCGGAGTCAAGGTGGAAGAAACCGTGTCGGCAAAAAAGTTTGTATTGGGCGAGAAGACCGGCTCGTGCCATTCGCCGGAGCGGCTCACCTGGTGTTTGCCCTGTCCGTCCAATCCGACCACCCAGATCTGCTGCTGGCGCGGGTCTCCCTCGTTGCTGAGGAAATAAACCGTGTGCGCCGCCTGGTTCACGCCCAAAATATCTCCCACCTCGTAATTGCCGCCAGTCAGTTGTTTGACCAGGCTGGCTCCCACGGCCAGCGGGTTTCCTCCATCAAACGCATAGAGATAGATATGGTTGTGCCCATCCCGCCAGCTGGTCAGCAGAAAGTTCGAGGCGAAGAAGGTCAGATCATAGGAGTCGTCGAGGAATTTGTCGTCCTTTTGGGTCAACACCGGCTTCACTTCGTCGGTCGAAAGATCGGCAAAATACAGAGTCATCGACTGGTGATCGCGCTTCAAGGTCTCGATCCACAAGGTCTTGGGGTTGAGCCAGCCAAAGCGCGGGATGTAGTCGCTTCCGTTGTCGATGGGCAGGTTGACCCACTTCGTTCGTCCGCCATTCGCCCCCACCACTCCGAGACGCACGACGGGATTCGGATCACCCGGCTGCGGATAACGCTGACGATCAATCGTTACATGGGTAGGGATCCAATCCTCGATTGGGTATTCAGGCACCGGGGTTTCGTTCATCTGCAGGTAGGCGATCCGCCGTGAGTCGGGAGACCAGAAGTAATTGCTGCGCACTTCGAGTTCTTCTTCGTATACCCAGTCCACCTCGCCATCGAGGATTGTGTCCGATTGCGAGTCAGTCAGACGCGATGCCCCATTGTTGTCCTTCAGCTTATTTACGTAGATATTGTGACCCCGAACGTAGGAGAGGCAAGCTCCATCGGGTGAGAACTTGGGATCATCGCCACTGCCAACGCCGGTGGAAGCGATTTGCAGGCCGGTCTTGGTTCCCAGGTCGAAAAACCACAACTGCCCGTTGGAATCGAATAGCAGGTGTTTCGAATCGGGTACCCAGGTGTAGTTGGCTTCTTTGTAGCGGGAGCGATTGTTGCGGTCACGCTCCGAAGTGACCGGCGGGTTCAGGGCTTTCATCTTGTCGTGGTCAACCAGCACTTGCGCCTTCCCGGTCCCGCCTTCCACGGCCATCAGGTCGCCATTGTCTCCGATATAGCTGAGCCGGGTGCCGTCCGGGCTCCACTCAATGCCATCCGGCGGCCGCGTGGCCTGCTCCAGGCGGTAGATTTGTTCGACAAGCTTGGGCGCTGCTCCCGGATCGGCCTCCAGGGCAAAGAGGGGTCCGCAGAACGCAAGCACCAGGGCGATTGGAATCAGTCTCAAGAAGAGCTCCGTCAGGAGGGCTTAGAGCCTGCAGTGTATCGCACGTCGACGGAGCCTGAGAGCGACTCATGGACCGCCAGAACGCGGTCAGGCTGCGCCATCCGGGGGCCAAAATTCCGTCTGCCCGGTAATCGGCTGCGACTCCGGTGGGGCCGACGTGCTAGACTCCAGACCACGCATGGATGTTCAATTGGAGTTGCTGATTCGTTTGCAGCAGGTCGATATCAAGATCGCCCGACTGCTGGAAACTATCGCCGCGTTACCCGGGAATCTGCGTTCCATCGAAGAGAAACTTCAACAACAGAAGGTAACCCTCGAGCAGGCGGACAAGGCCGTCCCGGCAGAAGAGGCGCGTCGTAGAAGACTGGAAAGCGACCGCAAGGATCAGCAGCAGAAGCTGATCAAATACCGCGACCAATCGAGCAGCGTCAAGACAAACGAACAATTCCATGCGCTGCAGCATGAGATTGGATTTGTGGAAGCAGAGATTCGCCGCATCGAGGACGAGGAACTCACCAGCATGATCAAAAGTGAGTCGCTGGAGAGCCAGCGTGCGGAAGTGCGCAAAGCTTCGGCCCTGCAACAGAAGTTGGTAGATGAAGAAAAGGAGCGGGCCCGCGTTGCCTCTCAGGGGTACGAGGGGGAATTGGCTGTTCTGCAGAAGGAACGGGCCAAGATACGCAAAGGGGTGAACGAACCTCTGCTTGCCCAATACGACCGGATCGCTTCCTCCTCGCGCAAAACGGCGCTGGCGCGGGCCGAAGGACAGCGTTGCCTTTCCTGCCAAATGTCTTTACGTCCGCAGTTTTGGAACCAGGTGCGCGAAGGCACGCTGTTGAATTGCGAGAGCTGCGGGCGGCTGCTTTACTTTGATCCCAGCCCGGTGACCGTGCCCTCTTCCTCGTCGGCCGGGGCCTAAGAGTCTGTAAGAACCTGAAAGACAAACCGCAGATCTCTCCACTACGCTACGCTCCGGTCGAGATGACAACTCATTTTGGAAACGGACAGAGCGTTCCCAAGCAAATTTGTCATCTCGACCGAAGCGTAGCGTAGTGGAGAGATCTGCGGTTTGTCTTTCAGGTTCTTACACAGGCGCTACGACCCGGAGCCAAGGCTTACCATTTGGTAATGAAACGAATTGCTGTCGACATGGACGAGGTGCTGGCAGACGCCCTCAGCGAACACCTCACCCGATACAACCGTGACCATGGCGAAGCCATCACCAAAGGCCAGCTGCACGGTAAATGGTTATGGGACATTGTCTCCGCCGACCGTCACGAGCGATTGGAAGGTTACCTTCGGAGCGAAGACTTTTTCGAGGACCTGCCGGTTCTCGAAGACAGCCAGGACGTGCTGGCCAAACTGGTCAAGCACTACGAGATCTTTATCGCCACGGCGGCCATGGAGTTTCCTAATTCCTTCGGCCCCAAATATCGGTGGTTACGGCGCCATTTCCCATTTATTCCGCCGACTCACTTCGTCTTCTGCGGGGACAAGAGCATCTTGCGCGCCGACTACCTGATCGACGACACTTTCCGGCACTTTGAACGCTTCCAGGGGAAAGGAATCCTCTTTTCCGCTCCGCATAATGCCAAAGTGACCGGTTTTCACCGGGTTACCGGGTGGCGGGAGATCGAAGAGTTCTTTCTGCCGGTGGGCAGGGCGTGAGGTTCAACTCCGGTGGAATCCCGAAGGGACGCTGAGGCGCGTGGTGAGATTCAGCCGTCCCTGACGGGACTATGTTCATTGTCCGAAGCTAACCCAGCACTTACGTGCTGGGCTACTTTCAGACGTCCCTTCGGGACTGATCCAGTACCCCTGCCATCGCCTGTCTAAGGGACAGAGGCTGCCCTATTGGCGGGTCGGGGCATTCTCTTTGGCGCGAGCCGGCGTAAGAAGGGTGGTTGCCGGCTTCGCGGGCGGAACGTTCACCGCAGCGCCCTTCGGTGCCATTGCCGCTCCCAGGGGCCGCAGGTTCATGGCAGGTTGGGGCGATTGCAGTTGGTGCATGGTCACAATGATGGCGTGAGCGGCCGACTTGCCCGCACAGCGATACCCATGGGGCGTGCTCGCGTCAAAATAAACCCCGTCCCCGGGGGTCAGAACGTGCGTCTTGTCAGCGTGCCGGATCTCTAACTCGCCTTCCAGAATGTAGAGGAACTCATATCCAGGATGCACATGGGGGCGGACCTCAATGTTCTTCTTCAGCGGGACGAATTCCGCATAGTAGGGATCTAATTGACGATCCGGAACCATGTATCCGAGACTCTCGAAGTAGTAGGTTGGATCGTCCACCCCGGTTTGGGGAAGACGAACACGCTCCTTCTTCCGATGGATGCGGAACAGCGTGTGAGGCTCGCTTTCGAAAAAGTAAGAAAGGTCTTTGCTGAAGACCATCGCCACCCGGGCCAGATTGCGCAGCGTGGGCACTACGCGACCGGTTTCCAACTGAGAGAGAAAGCTGGCGGAGAGACCAGTATGACGGCCCAGTTCCACCAGTCCCATCGACTTCTTCAGGCGAAGGCGTTTGATCCGTTCACCGATCCGTTTTTCAGCGATGAAGGATTCTGCGCTGGCAGGGTCAATCTGAGAATTGGCAACCTCTTTGGTATCCACGGACAGCTCCTGCATTCATGATTTGTCTGTCTGTCTAGATGAGAGAGTACATCTAAATGTTGCTCAGAATAAAACAGTTTTGTTTTCCATGAATGTCATCGCAAGGCTATTCGAAGAAACCAGCATCGCGCAGAGGATGAATAAGATGAGCGCTGACCGAATTCTGTTGACTGGATCATCGGGACTTATCGGTACTTCTTTAATACGTAGTTTGCGCCGTAATCGGATTTCGATCATAACTCTAAATCGGCGCCCGTCGCCGGCGGTTGGCGCGAGCCAGTTCTGGGACCCCTATGCTGCAGTACCGGTGAATCCCCGAGCGCTGGAAGGGACGACCGCCGCGGTCCATCTCTCCGGCGCCAACATCGCCGGACACCGATGGACCTCGGCTTTCAAACGTGAAATCCGCGACAGCCGAATCATCCCGACCCACGCGCTCGCCAGGACGCTGGCTGCGCTGCAGCCCAAGCCCGCAGTGCTGGTGTCTGCGTCGGCCGTTGGCATCTACGGCGATGGCGGGGACGAGGTCTTGACCGAGGCCTCCTCGTCAGGGAGTGGATTTCTCCCGGAGCTCTGTCTCGAATGGGAAAAGGCAACACAGCCGGCCGTGGACGCTGGAATCCGGGTCGTGCATCTCCGTTTTGGGGTGGTGCTCTCGCCCGAAGGGGGCGCCCTGGCAAGGATGCTGCCCACCTTCCGCGCCGGCCTGGGCGGTAAGCTCGGCAGCGGCCGCCAGTGGTTCAGCTGGGCTGCCCAGCCCGATGCGATTCGGATCATCGAGTTTGCACTGCAGACCGCAAGCCTTTCCGGGCCGGTCAACCTGGTTGCGCCGAACCCGGTCACCAATGCGGAGTTCACGAGCGCACTCGGCCGTATCCTGCACCGGCCAACCCTGCTGCGCGTTCCCGCCGTTGGGCTCCGATTGGCTCTTGGTGAAATGGCGCAGGCCACCCTCCTCGAGAGCCAACGGGTTATGCCGGCTTCCCTGAGTGCCGCCGGCTTCAACTTCGAATATCCTGACATTGAGGCCGCTCTTAAGGCGGTTCTGGCACCGTCCAAAGAATGATTTACGTTGGGAGAGCATGAATCGCAAGCTGCTGGTTTTCGCTCTCGCGCTTTGGGTTGCGTGCACGACGACCGGCTGTGGAGCCCCTGCCGCACCGCAGCCCCCCAGCCTCAACCTGCCAATCCCGGTCCTGAATCTTTCTGCGGCTCGCATCGGCGACTCCGTTCGTCTGGCCTGGACGATGCCGACGCGGACTACCGACCACGTTCCCCTCAAGCATCCGGTCACGGTTCAGGTATGCCGCGCGGTCGAAGGCGGGGCGTGCGCTACCATCGCTACCCTTAATTTGGCGGCCGGAGCAGCTGGGGCCTATGCGGACGCACTGCCCTCCAATCTGAGCCATGGTCCGGCGCATCTGCTGCGCTACGAGGTTGCCTTGCGGAACCATGCGGGAAAGTCCGCCGGACCGTCGAACTCCGCTTACAGCGCCGCCGGGGCCGGTCCAGCGACGATTGCCGGATTGAAGGGCCAGGTGCAACAGAATGGCGTCGTGCTCAGCTGGATGCCTGCCGGTGAGCCGGGACGATCTGCGCTCTTCCGCATCGAGCGCCTCCAACTGACCGCCCCGGCGACCGAAGAGACTCGCAGGTCTCCGCTCGCGCCAGCCGTACCGGCTGCCGCGCAGACGCTCGCGGTTCATGTGCAGGATGGAGTCGACCCGGGTCACGCAATCGACACCTCCGCGCTCTTCAACCAGCGGTACCGCTACGTGCTGGAACGAGTCGCCACCCTCGAGTTTTCCGGGCGATCCGTGGAGGTCCAGGGTCTGCCCAGCGAGGCAATTGAAGTTCCGACCACGGACACCTTTCCGCCCGCCGTTCCCCGGGGCCTGGTCGCGGTTGCCGATGCCGCTGCCGGCGCCATCGATCTTTCCTGGGTGCCTGATACTGATAGCGATCTGGCGGCTTACGATGTCTACCGCCGCGACGTGCAGACAAGCGTACCCGCCCAGCGCATCGCCTCCGTAAATCTTGAGACCTCCTTCAGGGACACGACCGTGCAACCGGAACATACGTATGCTTATTCCATAACGGCCGTGGACCAGAGTGGGAATGAAAGCAAACCATCCCCTGAAGTCGAAGAGACTCTACCTCGCCCTTAGTTCAATTCCAGGAGCGTGCCATCTATGAAGTACTGCCGCCTTCAGACCAGGCATGGAGCGCAATACGCTGAAATTGTTGACCGCGGTGGCCGGCTGTGGATCGAGCGGCTTATCCCGCCCTTTGAGGAAGGGCCGGTGAGTGATTTTGTCGACCCGGCCACCGATCCCTTTGAACCCCTGCCGCTCGACGAAGCCAGAACCCTGGCCCCGGTCGCTCCTTCAAAAATCGTCTGCGTCGGACGTAACTATCGCGAGCACGCCGCTGAGCTGGGCAACGAGGTTCCGGCCGAACCGCTGCTCTTCCTCAAGGCCCCCTCCGCGCTCCTCTCGCCGGGCGCGGGGATCCGCATCCCTGAGCTCTCAAAGCGAGTCGATTTCGAAGGCGAGATCGCAATCGTCATTGGCGAACGATGCAGCAGAATCGGTACCGATGAAGACCCGCGCGACTATATTCGCGGTTACACCATCGCGAACGACGTGACTGCTCGAGACTTGCAAAAGAAAGATGGGCAGTGGTCCCGGGCGAAGGGATTTGATACGTTCTGTCCGGTGGGACCGCTGGTTACGGATGAAGTGGACCCTGCGGCGGGTATCGGCATCACGACCCGGCTCAATGGGGAGCTGCGCCAGGAAGGCAACACGCGCGACTTTATCTTTCCCATCGATCATCTGCTGCGCTATATCACCGCAGCCATGACGCTCTTTCCAGGGGACTTGGTGCTTACCGGCACTCCGGCGGGAGTGGCCCCCATGCAGCCCGGCGATCGGGTGGCCATTACGGTAGAGGGAATCGGAACGCTGATGAATCCCATCGTCGGATGAGGCCATATTGCAATTTTAAGAATCTCAACATAGTGAAGCCTTACACTAGGAGATGTACGCAAGGAGAACTCATATGGCCAAGACACTGCTCGAACAGCTCCGCGCAATGACAGTGGTCGTCGCCGATACCGGGGACTTTGAATCGATCGAACAATTCAAGCCTCAGGACACCACGACCAATCCCTCCCTTCTCACCGCGGCCGCCTCGATGCCGGAGTATCAGCCGATTGTGGATGGCGTGCTACTCGAAGCCAGGAAACAGCTGGGAGCCCAGGCTAAGGACAGTGACGTAGCCAACCTGGCTTTTCGTCACCTAGCAGTGGCTTTTGGAAAGAAAATTCTAGCCATCGTTCCCGGCCGGGTTTCGACTGAGGTGGACGCGCGGATGTCCTATGACACCGCTGCGACCATGAAGCAGGCGCGTGAAATCATCCAGCAGTATGACGCGGCAGGAATTTCGCGCGAACGGGTGCTGATCAAGATCGCTTCCACGTGGCCGGGCATTAAGGCCGCCGAGCAACTGGAAAAGGAAGGCATCCATTGCAACCTGACCCTGCTGTTTGGCATGCATCAAGCGATTGCCTGCGCCGAGGCCAAGGTGACGTTGATTTCGCCGTTCGTAGGCCGCATCCTCGACTGGTACAAGAAGGACACCGGCAAGGATTACCAGGGCGCGGACGATCCGGGCGTGCAGTCGGTGACCAAGATCTACAACTACTTCAAGAAGTACGGCTACAAGACCGTCGTCATGGGTGCGAGCTTCCGCAACATTGGGGAGATTAAGGAACTCGCTGGATGCGATCTGCTTACGATCGCTCCGAAGCTGCTGGAGGAGTTGCATTCCACAGAAGGCGATCTGCCGCGCAAGCTGGATCCAAAGAATTCCCAGAGCCTGCAAATCGAGAAGATTCCGATGGATGAAGCGACCTTCGAGAAGATGCATGCTGCGGATCGGATGGCTCACGACAAGCTGAAGGAAGGAATTGAAGGCTTCAGCGCGGCACTGGAGAAGCTGGAAAAACTGTTGGCCGAGCGTCTGGCGAAGATGGGCGCCGGCGAAGCCGTAGCCGCTCGTTAATTGGCAATGGGGCCGGCGATTGTCGCCGGCCCTTATTGTCTAGTGTCGAAAGAAACCGCAGATCTCTCCACTACGCTGCGCTCCGGTCGAGATGACAAGTTTGTTTGGGAACACTCGGTCTCGTTTCCAAGATGAGTTGTCATCTCGACCGGAGCGCAGCGTAGTGGAGAGATCTGCGGTTTCTTTTCTAGCTGAGGGCCCTGGTCTTTAAATTAACTGTCACTGTGTCATTTGGTGTTTTGGTTCCGGCACCGTCGGATGCGGGGTGGTACTCTATCCGCAAATTGTCGCTATCGACCACGATCCGCAGGTAGCCATAGTTGGTATCGTCATAGTTTTCCAGCGTCAATGTGGGGTTTACCTTCATCGGCGTACGTAATGCATTGCCATTACCGCTCGTCTGCAGCTTCACCACGTTATGGCCTCCGCCGCCCGCCACCAGGTAGGGAATGTTGATACCGGCAATTAACCGTGTGTAGCGCTGATAGTTGTGCGAGTGCGCCGACAGATACGCATGCGGCCAAAACCCCGCAGTCTTGGACGCGGTATCCAGATCCTGCAGCATGCGCGGACTGCCGGAGTGATTGACTCCATAAGTGAACGGTGGATGATGAACAACGACGATCACAGCGCCGGTGAAAGTCTTGGCCCGGGTGAGCGCGGCGGTCAGAAAATTCAATTGCTGATCCGTCACCGGAGATGACTTCACACCCTCACTCGAAATGACCCCCGGGTCTTCCAGCACATTACTGTAGACACCGAGAATGCGAACGAAAGGTGACTCCAGAGTGAAGTACACGCCTGGCGCAATCATGGACGTGCGCACCAGGGCGGCGGCTTCCGGAGTGTGCTCGGGCGTGACGGAGCAGAAGTTTCTCAAAAAGGCATCCAGTGTCGGCTCCGGATCGGTAGCATAAATCTCCCCATCGTGATTGCCCGGAATGGCGATTATCGGCGCTGGATATTCGCGATACGGATCGTAGAACTGGTCGTAGTAGTACTGTGATTCGCCAAAGTTATAGACCACATCGCCGATGTGGAAGAAGAAAGACGGCACATCCGCCGGATCATCCTCGGTAAAGTCGCTCACCATCTTGTCAGCCACCAGCGATTGAGACGAAGGACCTTTTACGCTGCCGGTATCGCCCACTGCGTGAAAAACGATTTGTCCCGCCTGCTCGATTGTGGCCGTCCTGGCGGGGCCCGCACTGCCGAAGACCTCCTCGAGTGTGAGGACGGGCTCGGCGGCCGTCCCTCTTGGCTGCGGCACGGGCTGCAGCAACTTTGCATTGACCTTGCTGTAGTCACCTGTATCGGTAACCGGTGTCCTGAATCCGGTCGGATCGGGACTGGGCGCGGGCTGACCAAACTGCGGGTCGCCTGTAACCTGGCTGGTGCGAGTAGGCTTCTTCTTCGCAGCGGACTTTTTAGCGGGCATGGAATCAATCCTCCGAACGCGTTACCGCTATTATCCGATGAGGTTCAACTTCGCAGTTGGTCATCCGGACTGCCAATAATTTTCTGTAACACCACATTCATCTATTTGTAATCTGCAACAAATCACTTAGTCTTCGTGTCATACGTAAGTAAAAGACGCGGCTACAGAGCTCGTCGGAGCTCCGCAGCCTTAGCAAGGAACAAATACCAACCTTCCCTGGAGGTGGACTTGATCCCGCTAGAGCATTCCTTACGCCAGCTGTTTCACGATGTGGTCTCCGAATGTTACGACGAGCGTCTGGGTTTGCGAGACGCGGAGATCTCCAGCTACGTCGCTGATCTGCTCACCGAGTTTTGCCGTGCGGAGAACATCTATCGCATCCGCGATGCGGCGGGCAATCCGGTGCGTGAAGTGGGCGAGATGCTGCTTGCTTCTGATCCGGTTCACGGCACGGCGTCCTCTTTTGGAGAGGAGCGGGAACTGCGGAAGCATATCGGTGACTACACGCTGTTCTTTACCGGGATGTATCCCGAATCGATGCACCGCTGGGGAGAGCAGCAGCGCGATAACTTCTTCCAGATGGTGCAGGCGGGAAAAGAGAGCTACTACATCGTGTCCCAATTCGACCTCTTTGAGTACAAGCAGGAAGCGCCCTTTTTCGCGCGCCTTTCTGGTTCCTTCGAGGCCTGCATCTATGGGTTAAATATGGTGCGAGGGGAGCTTGACCGGCTGAAAGCAATCTCACCGCCGCGTGCTGTCTCTTCCGATCCTTCGACACGCATTATGTAAGCGTTCGCATGGAGGTTGGTGTAGCATTGCGCTGCAACCAAGATTCCAAGTGATGAGAAGGAGAACGATTGATGCTGAGAACAAAGTTTAGGGTTCTGTCACAAAAGAGTCTGACCATCCTGCTGGCGTTAGGTCTTCTGGGCGGCGCTGCGACAGCGCAGTTGAATGCCAGACCGTCCGTCGCCCACGCCATGGTGGCGCAGACCACGCCTCCGGCCGCTCCAGCGCTGGTGGATATCAATTCGGCCAGCAAAGCGGACCTGAGTGCGCTGCCCGGAATCGGCGATGTCTATTCTCAGAAAATCATCGACGGCAGGCCATACAAGACCAAGACGGATCTGGTTAACAAGAAAGTTATTCCGGCCGCAACCTATGCCAAGATTCGCGCCAAGATCATTGCCACCCAGCCGAAGAAGTAATCCGCGTTGATGCAACAAAAAGGGAAGCCCAATGGGCTTCCCTTTTTTGTTGTTGTCTTGCATTTAGACGGCGAGTGGCAGAGCGTCCTTTACGCGAAAGCGCTGCATGTTGATGCGCAACGCCCGCTCGATCTTGCGCAGATCGCCCTTCTCTTCCGGAGAGGCAAAGGTTGAGGCGACTCCGCTGCGGGAAGCGCGGCCAGTGCGGCCGACACGATGCACAAAATCTTCCGCGACTTTGGGCATATCGTAGTTCACGACGTGCGCCACGTGGTCAACGTCGATACCGCGTGCCGCGACATCGGTAGCTACCAGAACGCGGTGACCGCCCTGGGCAAAGCTGCGTAACGCCGCGTTGCGCTGAGACTGGCTGCGATCGCCGTGAATGCTGGTTGCCTTCCAACCGGCATGAGCCAGTTTCTTGGCCACACGTTCCGCGCCGTGCTTGGTGCGAACGAAGACCAGGAAGCTTCCATCTTCAGAACGGAGCAGGTGTTCCAACAACGGCAACTTGCGATCCGCGCTGACTTCAAAGGTTTGCAGCTTGACGTTTTCTGCCGGCTTGAGCACCGAGCCGATTTCAATGCGAACCGGGTTCTTGAGGTATTCGCCGGCCACTTCGCGCACCGCGCCCTCGAGGGTAGCGGAGTAGCAAAGCGTCTGATGCACGGGTGGGATCGCCGCCACGATACGCCGGATGGCTGGTTTGAAGCCCATGTCGAGCATGCGATCAACCTCGTCGAGCACCAGAATCTCAACCTGGTTGAGCTTGACCAGTTTGCGCCCAAGAAAATCTTCCAGGCGGCCGGGAGTGGCCACGATGAGCCGCGCGCCACGACGGATATTATCCAGTTGCGGTCCCTCGGCCATGCCGCCGACCACCAGCGCGGTGGGAAAGCTGATCAATTGCGCGCACGCTGCTTGCACCTGCATGGCGAGCTCGCGGGTGGGCAGCAGGATCAGGGCGCTGGCCACTTTGGTCTGCGTTTTCTGCAGCTTCTCGATGATGGGGATGAGGAAGCTGAGAGTCTTGCCGGTGCCGGTTTGCGCGGTCGCCAATACATCCCGGCCCTCAAGCGCCGGAGGAATCGCTCCCACCTGAACTGGGGTGAGCGTAACAAAGTTTGCTTTGGCAAGGCGCTGCTTGAGCGCCGCCGAAATAGGTAATGCTGAAAATTCGTTCAAAATATAATCCCTTGCTTCCGGTCTCTTCCTGAGACCTGGAGTGCTGTTCATCTCCGCGCGGCTTCGTCCGCCCGGCGATCCAAATGAAAGCCCGATTGCCTTGCCGCGGTCGCCCGCGCACCGACACGAAGATCACCGTCGGCTTTGGCCTTAAGGCTACTAATCTTGATCTGGCATTATGGCTGCACCACATTATGTGCAGTTTCTTCGCGCTGCGGAGGGGGTATTTGGCGTGAAAGCCAAGCATCGCCCGTAAACCGCACCATGCCAGGGAAGCGCGTGCTTCCTACCGTCGCCCAAAAATTCCCAGGACGACTACGCTGAAGGGCTTGGGCGGTATTGGACCGGCTTTCCGGTGAAAAAGAAAGAGGTCAAGTGCAGGCAGCTTAGCTCATAGCACGAGAAAGGCTGACAACCAAACAATTTAGCGCAGATTAAGAATAACATAGATCGCGCGCAAGAGCACCATTTTTGGGACTTTTGGCTACTGCTCGGGGTGGGCCATTTCGTGACGCTGAGAGAAACAGCAGGTCCCTCCACTGCGCTGCGCTCCGGTCGGGATGACACTTCTGTTT
>JBEKNJ010000011.1:0-117449 GCA_049522955.1 Acidobacteriaceae bacterium | reverse complement strand
GAATTTGTATGCACAGAGTGGGAGCCCAAGACGAGGTCGTAATGATGCGGTACGGCCGAACCGAGCACGAACTCTGCATCGGCCTGAGCCTCGAACTCTATGGTCTCGTTTGACGGCTGGAAGGCGACCAGTTCGCCCTCTCGCACCTTCTCAGGCAGAACAAGGGAGCCCTTCCCCAAGGCGATCCATAGGACAGTGTGGCCCGGGGGCGGTTGGTAGCTCCAGCGTTCCCCAGCTTGCAGATACACGGCGAGGTAGTTCAGCGGCGACGGGGCTTTGATCGTACTGGACGCGTTTCCATAACTGCCAAGCAGGACCCGTGCAGGCCCAACACGGGGAATGACCTCCGGGGCCAAATAGACACTCTCGGAAGATCCGAGTTCGAGTTCCGGCGGCAAGGCAATCCAAAGCTGAAACCCCCGAGTCCGCCCCGATTCCCCAAATCCGCCACCATGCCAGACCCCGCCGCCGGCCCGCATCCATTCAAGACCGCCTGCAGTCAATAATCCGGTCGCCCCGTTCGTGTCTTGATAACTGACACTTCCCTCCAAAATGTAGGTGAGAGTGGCGATGCCGGAATGGGGATGGAGACCGGAGCCGGAGGACCGCTCTCCCTGAGTGTCGAACAGGTCAAGGAAGACGAACGGCTTCAGGAACCGACCAAGGTCCGACGGAGACATCAACCGTATGACAGGCCCGTGCTTCTGGCCGCTGGTCCGACGTGCGACGGAAACTGCACTCCCCGTCGCCGCAGGAGAGGTTTGAGAACGAGCAGCGGATTCGCGTTTGGATTGTGGGTTCAACATGGGTTGCCCTCTCTTTGGTCTTTCGATCTGAATCCTGTTTGGAGCGGAGCCCGAGGTTGAAAGATCGTTGAACTTCAACCCGCCGGTCCACTTCGGCTCAGCGATTGCGAAAGTTTGATCATGAGCCGTGCAGGATTTGCCTTCGACCGGCACACCTCACGCATGAAACGGAAGATTACCTTAATCCCATGTAGTAAGTTTGGGATGTCTAGTATCCATATCATCTGAGAATCATCGTTTTGCTCCGCCAACGGAGCTGACCGCTTGCGCATCATCCCACTCACGGATCGGGATCACCAGATACAGCTCGGAGTGACCCGGTATCCGATGCAGGAGGATTGGGTCTTTGCCAGCCCGACCATGAAGGGCGAACAACCCTACTGGCCGGACAATCTGATGAAGCGGTACGTCAAGCCGGTCGCCAAGGCGAACGGCATCTACAAGAACATCGGCTGGCACACCTTCCGCCACACCTTCGGCACTTTGCTGAAGGCCAACGGGGAAGATGTGAAGACGGTACAGGAGCTTTTACGGCACGCGAACAGCAGGATCACACTGGATGTCTACACACAGGCAGTGGGTTCCAATAAGCGCGCCGCGCAAAGCAAGGTTGTAAGGATGATGATTCCCGGCATGGGTCAAAACGCGGGTGAGATGGACCCGCAGAAAGCTCAGGTTAGAGCTTAATGGACCTTTATCGGACCCGGATTTGCTTGTCACTTAGGTCCCATATATTCCGTAAGTCCTTTGGAATGTATGGCGGGGACGACGGGGCTCGAACCCGCGACCTCTGCCGTGACAGGGCAGCGCTCTAACCAACTGAGCTACGTCCCCAGACTGGTATGGCGGGGACGACGGGGCTCGAACCCGCGACCTCTGCCGTGACAGGGCAGCGCTCTAACCAACTGAGCTACGTCCCCAGACTGGTTCATCCGGGATAGCGACAAGAACGAGTCTATCAGAAGATAAAGCGTTGCAACTACGAGGAAACCCGCTCAATCCGGCCCACCAGAAAAATGTAGGAACCGGCGCCCAAGAGGGCCATGGCCGATACGGCAATCAGCGGCTTAGTGAAGTCGTTGCCCTTGATGAGAAAACCGATGGCTATGGGAACCACGATGGCGGGTAGGTTTCCTACGAAATTGAAGACGCCACCGGTCAGACCAATCAGGTGCTCCGGCGCGATGGTCGAAACCAGCGACCAGGTGATCGAACCGAAGCCGCAGCCAAAGAAGGCCACCGTGAGACAGGCACTGATATAGACAGGGTTGCCCACGTAGTTTGCTCCGATGATCAGGCTGGAAAGCATCAACCCCACAATGATCGGCAGCTTCCGCGCGGCGGTGAGCGTGCTTCCCTTGCGCAACATCCCATCAGAAACAAAGCCGCCCATCAGTACGCCTACAAACGCTCCAAAGAACGGCACCGCCTCCAAGGGCCCGGATTTTAGAAAACTTATGTGGCGATAGGTGACCATGTAGGTGGGAAACCAGGTCAGGAAGAACCATTGCGTCGAATTGATGCCAAACTGGCCGATGTAGACTCCCCATAGTTTCCGGCGTCCCAAGACCACTTTGAAATCGGACCAGGCGAAGCGTCTCTTTTTGACGTGGAGCCGCCGGCTCAGATCGGGAATGCCCCCGTTGGCTGCTATGTAATCGATCTCCGCCTGGTTCACCCCGCGAAAGTCGATGGGATCGCGATAGAAGAAAAACCAGGCCGCCGCCCAGATCAGCCCAATCACTCCCGTGACGGCGAAGACCGCTCTCCATCCGAACGAAACATCAATCCAGGAAAGCAACGGCGTGAGAAAGCCCAGACCGACATACTGGCCTGAGGTGTAGACGGCAATCGCGCCGGCCCGCTCGTTTTCCCCAAACCAGGTGGTTACGATACGGTTGTTGATGGGATACGCAGGAGCCTCAAAGACGCCTACCGCTAACCGCAAAAGAAGTAATACGGTGAACCCGGCGACCAGGCCAAGAGACAGGGTGGCCAGCGACCAAAGCGCGAGGATGCAGCCATAAAGGAGACGCGGGTGCACCCGATCGACCAACCAACCTGACGGGATCTGGAGCGCTGCATAGGTCCATCCGAAGCCGGACAAGATGAAGCCCAACTTCACCGGAGTCAGATGCAGCGCGCGGGAAAGCTCCGGGCCAACGATCGAGAGATTGGCGCGGTCGAGATAATTGATGACCACGATGACAAAGAGCATCATGGTCACGAGAAATCGTCGTTTAGTTGGCGCCTCGGGCATGATTCCGTGACTTCCCTCTGGAGCCAAAGGATCGTTTGTAATAGTATTCGACGCGGAGAATTTATGTCTTTGGCTGGCATTTTGAAAACGTTTACCGCGACTGCGGCTTTCGGCGTCCTCGCAGTTCCCTTCTGCTTAATGGCGCAATCCCCTACCGCACCCACCGCGGCCAACAGCGCTGAATCTCTGGCAAACGCATGGGCGCAGGCGAGTGCGAAGTATGACTCCCCGCGCAAGGCGATTCTGGCGGATGTGGACCGAGGTTCGCAGGATGGGCGCTTCCGCCCAGACTGGAATTCCCTGTCGCAGTACCAGGTCCCCAACTGGTACCGAGATGCGAAGTTCGGGATTTTTATCCATTGGGGCGTGTACTCCGTTCCTGCCTTCGGCAGCGAGTGGTACCCCCGTCAGATGTATCTGGCCGGGTCCAAGGAAAACGAGCACCAGGTGAGCCTCTACGGTCCGCTGACGAAGTTTGGATACAAGGACTTTGTCCCCATGTTCAAGGCGCAGCATTTCGATCCGCAAACTTGGGCGCGGTTGTTCAAGGAATCCGGCGCTCGTTATGTTGTGCCGGTCTTTGAGCACCATGACGGTTTCCAAATGTACGACAGCAACCTCTCTGATTGGACCGCGGCGAAAATGGGTCCGCACCGGGACCTGATGGGGGATCTGGAAAAGGAGGTGCGCGCCGAGGGGCTGTACTTCGGAGCGTCCTCACATCGCATCGAGCATGATTGGTTCATGGACGGAGGACGCAAGGTTGCTTCCGACGTCAACGATCCGCAGTACGCTGCCTTCTATGGCCCGGCGCAAATCCAGCTGCAGGACAAGGTTCAAGCGCACAACAGCAACCTGGACGAGGACTGGACTTATGTCAGCCCCGCGTATGCCAACGACTGGCTTGCCCGGAATGCCGAGATCGTTCAGAAATATCACCCGGACATCATCTTTTTCGACTGGTGGATTGGACAGCCGTATGTCCGCCCGTACCTGACGAAGTTCGCGGCCTACTACTACAACGAATCGGCCAAGCGTGGGCCGGTGGGGATCATCACCTTCAAATGGGTCGACATGCAGAAGGATTCGGGCGTGCTTGATATCGAACGCGGGCAGCTCGACCAATCGCTCGACCGGGTTTGGCAAACCGATACTTCGGTCAGCAACAAGTCGTGGGGATACATCGAACACGACACGTTCAAGACACCGGAATTCATCATTCACCAACTGGCCGACATTGTCAGCAAGAACGGGAACCTGCTGTTGAATATTGGACCGCGTGCCGACGGCACCATTCCTGACGAGGTACAACAGGTGCTGCGCGACGTCGGCGGCTGGCTCAAGGTGGATGGCGACGCCATCTACGGCACCCGGCCGTGGACTGTCTATGGTGAAGGACCCACCAAGGTTGCGGCTGGATCATTCCAGGACACCAAGACCCAGGACTATACAGCAGAAGATTTCCGCTTCACCACCAAGGGCGACAATCTGTATGCCATCGAACTGGCTTGGCCTTCGGGCCAGGAAGCAGTGATTCATTCGCTCACCGGCGACGCGTTAAAGGGCAAGCAGATTCAAGCCATCACGTTGCTCGGCTCGGCTGCAGCTCTGACCTATAAACAGCAGCCGGACGGGCTGCATATCGAGCTTCCGGCGAAACCGGCGGAAGGCTACGCGTATGCGTTTCGGATTGCGTTGCGCTGATGCTTAGATTCGCATTCCCTCCATCAGGCGGGTGAAGCTGGGGAAATCCAAAGATTGCATGCCGTCCGACAATGCATGCGCGGGATCGGGATGGACTTCGACGATGAGGCCATCGGCACCCGCTGCCAGGGCCGCGCGGCACATGGCCGGGATCAGGTCTCGCCGGCCGGTGGCATGCGAGGGATCGGCGATTACCGGCAGATGACTGAGCTGCCGTGCCAGCGCCATGCCCGCCAGGTCGAGGGTGTTGCGCAGCTGAGGGTCGTAGGAGCGGATGCCACGCTCGCACAGAACCACCTGCCCGTTGCCACCGGCCAGCAGATATTCCGCCGCGAGAAGCCACTCCTTCACGGTCGCCGCTGGATTGCGTTTGAGCAGGACCGGTTTTCGTAACTGTCCCAGACGTCGAAGCAGGGCGAAATTCTGCATATTGCGCGCTCCTACCTGCAGCATATCTACGTGCTCCGCGACCAGTTCGATGTCGTCGGTGCTCAGCACTTCGGAGACGATGGGCAAGCCGGTTTGTTCTCGCACCTGGCTAAGAATTTGCAGCGCCTCCAGGCCCAGTCCCTGAAAGTCGTACGGAGAGGTGCGCGGCTTGTAGGCCCCGCCGCGCAGGATTGCGGCCCCGGCAAGTTTCACCGCTTCGGCGGTGGCCAGAACCTGCGCGTAGGATTCCACCGAGCAGGGCCCGGCTATAACCACCGGTTGACCGGCGCCAATCTCCACTGCTCCTATTCGGACTACGGTTCGCTCGCTCCCGCTCGCGATGCTGAAGAGTTCCGGTGCTTTGTCTTCGGTTAGGGTCTGCATGTGGCTGGTCTCCTTTTGGGTGAAATGCAAAAGGGCCGCGACTTGGTCGCGGCCCTTGGTGGTGAATGCGCTCTTAAATTACAGGATCAGAGTCGAAGACGCGCGCACACCGCCGGAGCCGCTACTGGATACCAGTAGCGGTAGGTAAAGAAAAAGTGGCGTGACGCTTTCTGCATCTTGATGGCTAGTTTACGCAGAAGGACTGGGGTTTGGAAAGACAAACTTCTCTGCTTCGTCGCGAAGGGACGGATGAAGGCGGTATGTGAGAGCTCAGCCGTCCCGACGGGACTGGCCCAATGTTCTCGATGTGTACCCAGGACTGACGTCCTGGGCTACATTCAATCGTCCCTTCGGGACTGAAAGGGGATCCCGTCAACTTCCACCATGGCCATGGGGCGTGGTCAGTGCCTAGGCCGGACCGGCGGAGGCCACCGCCGGCTGCCCCTTCGAGAGCGACCGGACATAGTTCACCAGGTTCCAGGTGTCGTCAGGCTTGACCCGTGCGCCCTCGCCCTCCATTTCGCCCATACCATGATTAATGATGTAGTAGAGTTCGCCATCGGTCCGTCCCTTGAGCGCCGCGGGGTCGCGAAGGTCGATCATCTTCGCCTTCATGCTCTTGGCCAGATCGCCGCCACCCCCGCCGTTGTCACCGTGGCACATGGAGCACTCATAACCGTAGATCTTTTTCGCCCGGGCCAGCGACTCGGCGCTTGGTTTGACCGGGTTAACCTGGTTCACAGCTTCGAGGGGAATTTTTGCGTCGGTTGCCGGAGCTGCCGGAGCCGCGGAAGTTGCACTACCGGGCTGTGGTGCCTGGGAAAGCAGCGCGGTAACGCCGGCCAGCACCAGTGTGGAGAGAATCAGGAAAGGCTTCAACATGGGAGCCCCCTTAGACTGAAATGAATTCGCTCAACACTCTACGCCTAAGTCATATGGGAGTAACAGATATTTCGACGGGATGACAACGCGGGAGGCGTAGATCCTTCGGATTCGGTACTGCCCTGTAGAAAAACATTTCCAGGACGGGTCCGCGGAACTGCAGATCCCTCGACTTCGCTCGGGATGACAAAGGGATGGGTGGCGCTCTCAGGGAAGGTTGGTTAGTGGCTGAAGGAAACAGCAGGTCCCCCGGCTTCGCTTCGCTCAGCCGGAATGACAAATGGCGGTTATTTGCGGCGGTGCCCCAGATCGCGCTCGTGCTCCAGCTTGGCTACCAGGAGAGTCGCCGGGGCTCCAGGCAGTTCGGGGCAGATACTCCGAACGTACTCTTTGGCCATCTCGTAGATCGCTTTTGGTTCAGTTTCCTGGAATTCTGCCACCGTGTGCCCCTGGGGGGTGACGACAACAACCTGGTTCCCTAGCCGCCTCTCCTTCAAGAGAACAGTCGCGAACGCAATTCCTACGCTGATGATCTCAGCCGGGGCGTAACCATATTCCTGGGTAAGGGCCAGCACGTCTTCAGTTAAATCGGAGTGGAGGTTAATCTTCATCGTGTTAATTGCCCTTCTACTGCCAGGGCGTTGATACGATTTAAACTGCGAGTTTCGCTAACGCAAATGCAACTTCCGGGCAGGTACGGGGGTGATCACTCACCCGAGCGTAGACTTGCATGGGAAGCAGGTGCGTGCAAAGAAGTCACGGTTTTCATCCATTTGCTCCCGGTAATACGTCAGACATTTACCAGAGATTGACGCGGCATGGCGTAGCTTTGAATCCTGGTCATCATCCTGCGTGGGCCCCACAACTATTTTGCAACTCCCCTTGTTCTGCCGTGCGCGGAGAACGTGAGTGTCCCTGGAAGCATCTAACGCGGTACGAACACGAGAGGTCATCAGATGGGAAAAATGACTCGGTATGTCCTCATTGCGATCGGCGCCCTGGTCGCAGTCTTCGTTATCGTGGCAGTTTGCCTGCCCCTGTTCCTGAATGCGGACAGTTTTCGCACGCGGATTGAAACCACGCTGACCAAATCACTCGGCCGCACGGTCACCATCGGCAAGCTGGAACTATCCGTATGGTCGGGTGGGCTGGTTGCCACCAATGCATCCGTGGCGGACGATCCGGCTTTCAGCAACCAGCCGTTCATCCAGGCAGATACCGTCAAGATCGGGGTCGAACTCCTTCCCCTGATCTTTAGCCGGGCGCTCCATATAAGAGGATTCTCGCTGGCCTCACCCAAGGTACAGCTGCTACGCGCGGCCAACGGTACCTGGAACTACTCGACCATTGGGAAATCGACGCCGGCGGCAACCCAGGATGCCGACACCAAGCAGGCCTTCCCCGATCTGACGGTGGGTCACGTGACCGTCGAAAACGGGCGGTTCACCGTGGGGATGCAGCCGGCAGCCGGCGCGACTGCTGGCGCTCCCGTGCGGGTGTATGACCAGGTGAACCTGGAAGCCAAGAACTTCGGCTTCCGGAATTCGTTTCCCTTTACGGTTTCGGCTCATCTGCCGGGGGATGGAACGGTCAACCTGAGCGGAAACGCGGGACCGATCAACCAGCAGGATGCGTCCTTGACTCCCTTCTCCGGGCAGCTGGAGATGAAGCATATCGACCCCCTGGCGGCCGGGTTTGTCGATGCCTCGGCCGGTATCACGGGCCTGGTCGACAGCATGATTCTGGATGCGAGCTGGAATGGGCAGCAGATGCACGTGGCTAAGCTGGTGGTGGATAGTCCGCATTTAACCCTGGTGCGCAGCAATGCCCCGAAGCAGCCGACACCGGCCGCCGCCAATCCCGAAGGGGCGACGATGCTCGACAGCCTTTCGGTGGAGAGCGCCCAGATCAAGAACGGATCCATTACCCTGACGACGCCGGGACAGGCGGGCTCGGCGGTTTATCAGCAGCTCAATGCGCAGATTACCAACCTGACCCCGAAAACCTCCTCGCCCTTCACGGTGAGTGCGGTACTTCCGGGTGGAGGCAGCCTGAACGCCAACGGAACCGCTGGGCCGTTCAATCAGCTGAACAATGCGGCGACCCCGCTGAATGCACAGGTGACGCTGAAACATGTGGAGCTGGCCTCGTCCGGCGTGTTGCCGCCGGATGCCGGCATTAGTGGGACGGCAGATCTGCAGGCCCAGATTCAATCGAATGGTCAGACCTTGAATGCGACGGGGTCAACCCAGATTGCCGGCATCAAGCTGGCGAAGGACGGACAGCCATCCGCCAAGCCGGTGAACGTTCAGTTTGCCATCGCGCAGAACGAGCAGGCGATGACCGGCGAGGTGCAGAAGGCGACTTTCACCGTGGGCCGCGCGACCATCAACACATCTGGTACTTATCAAACCGCCGGGCCTACTACGGCCATCAACCTGAAGGTAAACGGCGATAGCGTGCCTATCGATGATCTTGAAGCGTTTCTACCCGCTCTGGGCGTGCACCTGCCGCAAGGGTCTCAGCTCAAGGGAGGCACTTTGACCACTGCCCTGACGGTGTCGGGATCGTCGGCGAATCCCGTGATCAGCGGACCCGTCCGGATCAATAACACCCAACTGGCCGGCTTCGACCTGGGCTCGAAACTGAAAACGCTCTCGCAGTTGACGGGCGGCAAACTGGGCGGCGCCACTGGTTCTGGAACCAATATTCGTTCGCTGAGCATGAACATTCGCGAGGCCGGCGGCGGTATCCAAACCGATAATATTGCACTGGACGTGGCCGGAGTAGGAACCGCAACCGGCGCGGGCAGCGTAAGCCCGGCCGGCGCCCTCAACTACAACGTGGTCTTGAAGCTGACCGGCCTGGCCGGTGGGTCCTCGGGCAGCACGGCTGCGGCCGCCGGTGGGGGAGGCGCGGGTGGGTTGCTGGGCGGACTGGCGGGCATGGTTCCGGGTGGTGCGGCGGCCGGTGGCCTGGGATCGATCGGGGGGCTCGCGGGGGGCTTACTGAAGAATGGGATCCCGGTAGCTATCGGGGGAACGACCAGCAATCCTACGTTTGCCCCGAATTTGGCCGGGCTGGCGTCGGGAGCTGGGAAGGGCCTGATCAACGGGGCGACGAAGGGCCAGCAGAAAGGGACCCAGAGCAATCCTCTGGGTAATGCGTTGGGCGGATTTCTTAACCGGCACTAGCGAAAGGATCTTCGATGAGCGGGAAAGCGGATTTCAGTGTCGACGAGTGGGACCTTCTCCGTTCCTCTCCTTTAATGGCGAGTCTTCTGGTGGTGGCGGCCAGCCCCAGCGGGCCGGTGGGACTGGTGCAGGAATCAACTGCCGCCGGCAAGCTTGTCATGCAAGCAGCAGCGACTGCGCAGACACCGCTGCTCAAAGCCCTGGCTGAGGACATGGTGCAGACGATGGCGATTCCCCGGCCACCGGCAGGCGCGACACCGGCACAGGTACAGGAAGCAGCCGCCGAGATTCTAAGGCGCACCTCTGCCCTTCTGGCCACGAAGGCCACGCCGGAGGAAGCGAGCGAAATCAAGGATTGGCTGGCAAAGATTGCCCAGGCGACGGCGGAGGCGGCCAAAGAAGGTGGTTTCCTCGGCATCGGCGGCGTTTTGGTCTCCGATCAGGAGAAAGCGGCCCTGGCAACCGTCCATGACGCGCTCGGCCTCGCAGCCGCCTGACCGAAGCCAGTCTGGGATCGTTTGTAATAAGATTCGACCGGAGAAGCTATGCTCTTTCTTCGTGTCGCCCTGCTGTGTTTGCTCGCCCCGGCTGTAGTTGCTGACTGGATCCGTCCGGCCAAGCTATGAAAGCGCTCATCACCGGCGGTACAACCGGAATTGGTTATGGCATCGCGACTGCGATGCTCGACGCCGGTTACGAGGTAACGGTGACCGGGCTGACCGATGAGCAGGTCGGTGCAGTCCCCGCAAGACAGCATCTCTCGGCGGTGAAGCTCGATGTGACCAACCCTGCATCGGTTGCGGCGGTGCTGGCGCCGTTTGACCAACTCACGGCGCTGATCAATTGCGCGGGCATCATTTTTCGCAATGGCGCCGAATACAATATCGAGACATTTCAAAAAGTGATTGATGTGAACCTGACCGGGACCATGCGCATGTGTGTCGAGGCCCGTCCAAAGCTTGCCGCCGCGCGTGGCGCCATCGTCAATACCGCGTCGATGCTCTCATTATTCGGTGGTCCGGCGATCCCTGCGTACACCGCCTCAAAGGGCGGAGTGGCACAATTGACCAAGGCCCTGGCGGTCGCCTGGGCGGCTGAGGGCATCCGGGTCAACGCCATTGCCCCGGGCTGGATCGCTACCGAACTGACTCGCGGCCTGCATGAGGATGAAGACAGGTCTGCCGCCATTCTCAACCGCACCCCCATGCGGCGCTGGGGCGAACCGGGAGATATTGGCGGGGCTGCAGTTTTTCTTTGTTCCGAAGCAGCGCGCTTTATCACCGGCGCGATCTTGCCTGTCGATGGCGGTTACGCAGCAGTATGAAGGAGAGACTCCACCATGAGCACTGTCGCCGATTTACGAATTCCCTACCGCCACCCGCAGCCGAAGGAATCTTATCCCGAGCTGGTGATTCCTAACGCGATCCCCGAGGATGAGCGGCTGTGGGTACCGCAGATGGAAAACGTATGGTTTCGCCCGCTGTGTCTTTCGGCAAGCCGGGGCTATTGGATGAACCTGTTGCGCGTGCGCAAGTCGGGAGTGCTTTCGCGCCACCGCCATCCGCAACCGGTACACGGCTTCGTGCTGAAAGGCAGTTGGCACTACCTGGAGCATGATTGGACAGCAACCGAAGGCTCCTATGTTTATGAGACACCCGGCGAGACGCACACTCTGGTGGTGGAACCCGACGTTCCGGAGATGATCACGTTATTTCAGGTGAATGGCGCCATGATCTACGTCGACCCGGACGGCAAAGTTCAGGGCTACGAGGATGTATTTACCAAGATCGATCTCTGCCGCCGCCACTACACGGCTGTCGGATTGGGAGAGGGATTCGTCGATCAATTTTTGCGCTGAGATCTTATTTGTTAGGTAAGATGACTGGCAACTCCGTCCGGGGACAACCTGGGCAGCGATTGCGCCGAACGGGGCGATGGCAACTTACCGTTGCTCCAAAGGATCTCTGATGAGAACGACCGCAATTCTTGGCATCATTCTGATGGGCCTCGGTATCGTTTGCCTCGCTTACTTTGCATCCCCGATGCGGCTCATGTTTCAGTCACCCATGGGTCTGCCTACGATGAATCTGGTACCCCCTATTCTCGGGGTCCTGGCTCTCATTTGCGGCATCGTTCTTTCGTTTGGCGTACGGCCGAGGACTGATAAGGACGAGGACGAGCCGTAAGGGGTGCGCCGAGGGCGCGAGCGAGTGAACCTAGTGCGCTGTGTCGTTGTCGATCCAGTATTCAGTTCGAGACTTCAGCGCCAATTGCGGACGGTCCTTGATCTCGAGGTGCAGCGCATGCATGCCGGGCACCGGGGATGTGGGGTGGAAGCTGAGGACATAGTAGTTCGGTACGTCATCGGAGACCGCAATGAGACCTGCCTTCAGATCCTTAGCGTCGTGAAAGTGACGGAACTCACCTCCGGTTAGCTGCGCGATCGACGAAGCGGTCTGCGTGTGCAGAGCATTGCGTGCGGAAAGAAACCCCATGGTGGCCAGGCGAATAGGCGGTGCAAGCATGCTCAGGCAGTCAAGCACTTGTTTGCTGTAGTGCCCCTCGTACTCGGCATCGTTTCCATCGCCGGCGCGGCTGAAGCAACCGTGCGCAGGCCCCGTCTCTTCCTCGCGGCTAAGCTTCGATGCCTCGTGGGAAGCCGCCGAGCGTGTACTGGAAAAACCAAAGCTGTACATGGTTGTATTGGTATCGCTGATAAGACGCAGAGCTTCATTGAGCGTTGTCTTGCTGCCTTGATCGACGGTTTCGCTGAGGAGTAGAACGGCGCGGCGATAGCGAGCGGGCTGCGACTGCAGTTGCGCGACGGCGAATGCCACCCCATCCAAGATGGCCGCTCCAGGGTCGCCCTCATGCAAATTGGCAAGCTGCCGGGAAGCATCGTCTGTGGTTGGCCCAAAGGGCAGCAGCAGATGGGGTGTACTGTCGAAGCCAATCACCGCAACCTGATGCTCGACGTTGCCGATCAATGCATCGAGGATCGCATCCAGATCTTGATAGTCCGCCAGATGACGCGCTCCGGCACCGCCGGTTTCGACGCAGATGGCCAATGCTAACGGCTGGGAATCCGTGTCCGGATCGAGAGTCAGATGCTGCGGTACTCCGTCGTCGGTGAGAGTGAAATCATTGGCTGTGAGTTCAAAGACAACTTCTCCTCCGCTGGTTTTTACCAGGGCGGGGACGTTTACCAGGGTCGAGCGCACAGTCAGAGTCGCCTGGCCGGGACCGCTTTCCTGCGCGTGTGCACCCGCCGCGATGAGACAGAACAAGAGCGGCAATGGGGGGGTCCATCTCATAACGTCGGGCTCATTATAGGCGTAACAATTGAAACCTGAGTTTCAGGTGTATGACGTCCGACGCCGACTTTGAGTCGTACGCAAAGGTCTAATTAATGTTGGAATTTGAGAATCGATGTGAATCTGCCGGTCGATGGATCGAAGCGTGCGAGCGCCAGGTGGGCAAAGCGAGTGCAGGAGATGCTAATATCCTGCTTGAAAAAAGATGGTGTCCTTTGGCTTTCCGCTGCCGGCAAAGTTTGATGCTTGCCGAGCTTGCCTCATTCTGGATGCAAGTCTTTCGGAAAGGCTATACTGGACGTAGTGACTGAGCGGAATCTACTCCGCAAGAAATCCGGGCCTCTTCATCCAATCAAAGCATTCGTGCTATCGAAAGGGGCTGATCGGTTCAGAATTCATTTCCCATTTTCGACCGAGCATCGAGTTTTAGCCTGATCCAACCCTTAGCGATCGAGCTTTTCAGTGATACCATCGGCCAATTAGGGTCCTGACTCTACAAAGATTTTCATTCCGCGGAGCAACCAACTTCAAGTCGTATGGCCCTAAGACAAGATGGGCCGCAGCTTAACGCAACATCAACCGAACGCGATAGGAGACGATCTAATGTGGAAAGACAGTGCCGTTACTGAAATACCCAAGGCCACAGCCCCCGCCGTCACCGCGAAACCGGTCACCGAAGACGAATTGCGCACGATATTGGACCGGTTGGAATCCACCCGGGACATTTTCCGCGAGAACCGGGAATTGCGAGATGTTTTGTCGCGGCGCGAATCCGAGACCCAGGCATTGCGTCACCGCAACGCGGAGTTGGAAGACATCATGCGGAAATTCGCCCCGATGCTGCTGAATGTGGCAACGACCATGGGATTGGCGGCAAAAACGGAAACGCGCGATGCGCGGAATGAAGCCTAAGAAGAGTTTTTGCGTTTGAGACTTCCCCGCTTCGTGAAATCAAGCGTTTGCGGGTTGATCTATTTTGTGCTTTGGGGAAATAAGGGCTAGAAAATTCGTTCGTCAGACGCAGCCGGCACTCTACGGCGGATCAAAGCGACCCGAACAGCCGGGCTGTGCGCACTGCCTGCTGACAACGCTCCAGCTCTTTACCTGAGGTGATTATTCCGTTCGCAATGCACGCATTGGGTCGATTGCGGCAGCGCGGTGTGCAGGGAGCAGGCAAGCAGCGGCACCTACAGCGACAAGAACGCATACCGCGCTGGCAACGATTGCCGGATTGGACGGGCTTACCTCAAACAGCAAGCTCCCCAGGACACGGGCAAGACCTGTCGCGATCCCAACTCCGGCAGCCGCACCAACCAAAACCGGCCTCATTCCATCGCGCAGCACAAGAGCATAGATACTTGCAGTTGGGGCGCCAAAAGCCAGTCGCACACCGATCTCCTGCTGACGCTGAACAACGGAGTAAGTGACGACACCGTAGACGCCCAGTCCGGCAAGGAGCAGGGCGCTGACGGCGAACAGGAGCAGGAGGTCCAACTCAAAACGGCGGTTTGCCACCGAATCCGCAACTACGCCACCGAGCGAGCGCACCACGGGGACAGACACCGCTGTATCCACGCTCCACACAGCCTTGCGCACGGCATCTGCCATGGAAGCCGGGTCCTGGCGGGTGCGCACCAGCAGACCACCCGTGTTATCACTGCGAAACCAGTAAGGCACGTAGACCATCATCGGGTCGGATTCGGCAAGTGTGATCGTGCGCGCGTCTTTGACAACTCCGATCACCGTAAAAGGAGCCTCCGGCGTGTACCCGAGAATGAATTGCCGGCCAACGGGATTTTGTCCCGGCCAAACGGTGCGTGCGGTTCGTTCGGAGACGAGCACATATCGCTTCCCCTGGTCGCCCATCTCGAGGGATCGCCCGGCAACGAGCGGCAGGTGAACGGTTTGGAAATAACCTGGACTGACCCAACGGAAGTGTTGGGTGGGGATCTGCATGACGGGACGCACATCGCCTGCAACGCGGATCATCTCGATCCAAAAGTCTCCGCCGAGCGGCGGCACGCTGACCACACCAGCGGACTCGACACCCGGAAGGCGGCGGACACGGTCGAGCGTCTCTTGATAAAACGCAACGCGGGCCTGCAGATCGGAATAGGGTTTGGTGGGCAGATCCACCTTCGCGGTCAGGACGTGATCGGCGTCAAAACCGCGATGGGTACGCATGAGGCGGACGAGGCTGGCGGTCAGCAACCCGGTCATGAGCACGAGGGTCACGCTGACGGCCACTTCCACCGCCACCAGCGTCCGACGCAGGCGCTTGTTGCTGCGCGATTCGCTCGCGTTCCGTGACTCGCCACGCAGCGCCTCGACCGGCTGGGTTCGCGATCCGATCCATGCCGGAGCTCCGCCTGCGAGCAGAGTTGCCCCAATCGCGAGCATGACGGCAAACCCCGCGCCTGCCCAATCCAGATGCAGCGATCCGCGAAAGTCCAGCGCGGGAGGAAGGAAAGTTTGCATCGCCGGCACCAAAGCCGCGGCCAGCAGCAAGCCCAGCGTTGCGCCCAGCGCCGCCAGCAGCAGGGGCTCGCGCATCGCCATACGCAGCAACTCACCCTGCCTTGCCCCCAGAGCCGCGGCGATCGCCATCTGTTGCCGGTGACCGACCGCACGGGACAAAAGATGATTTGCGATATTGACGCACCCGACCAGCAACAGGCCAGCCACGGCGGCGAGCAGGATGAGCAACGGCGTTCGATTGTCGCCTACCAGGGCTTCCTGAAACGGCGTCAGCACCGCGGAGAGAGTGCCCTTTTCGTTTGCGGGAAGCGAAGCCGAGATGGAGTGCTGCAAAGCATTAATCTCCGCATTGGCCTGCGCCACGGTCACGCCGGGTTTGAGCTGACCGAGCGCAAAGTAGTTGAAGTCGCGCATCGGTGCCGTTAGCTGATCCTTCGTGAACACCTGGGGAAGAAGGGCTTCGACGGGCTTTGCACGATCTGTATTGTTGGCAAGATCCTGCATGACGGGCAGATGAAACCACCGCGGCATCACGCCAATGACGGTGTGGGGGAATCCGTCCAACATAATCGTTTTGCCCAGGATCGCCGGATCGCTCTGAAACTGTGTCCGCCAGAGATCGTTCATGAGCACCACTACGCGTTCGCGGCCTGGCTGGGCCTCCTGGGCGGCAAACGGGCGGCCTATCTCCGGCATAGCGTTCAGGACGGAGAAGATACCGGGAGTTGCGCGGACGACTTTCACCTGGATCGGATGCTGGTCCGTCCCCAGAGGCATGGAGTTTTGCTCGATTGCCGTCATGGACTGGAAGCTGTGGCTGTTGCGCTCCCAGTTGACAAAGTGGTTGGCGGTGACCGGCAGCTTGGGATAGATGTCGCTGAATTCGGCAACCTGCTCTTCCAGCACGACCAGCCGGTTGGGGTGTTGAAACGGCAGCGGCCTGAGCATCACGTCGTAAACAAGCGTGAAGATGGCCGTGGTCGCGCCGATCCCAACGGCCAGGGTCAATATAACGGTGAGAGTAAAACCGGGCGCCTTGCTCAACTGGCGCAATGCATGCCGCATATCCTGGAACAGCTTTGCATGGAGTCCCCGATCACAGCCAAATTACATTGAAGCAGTGGCAATTCCCTGGCCAAACCATCTGCAGCGCAATTGACTCGTTTGCCGTGCTTTGCATTGCTTTACGGAGTGCCGCCGGACCGGTTCTGGCCGGAATCAACCATAGCTGTCCGTAATCGGACAACATGCTGCCTTTTTGTCGTTGTCACCAGACAAGCTCGCCAACCTCGAGCAGGAGATCCACGACCACATTGCAATCGAGACCGGGATTACATCGAAATCCCGAATTTACGGTCTCGCCGGGCAAGAGCGGTCGTAGGGCTGCGCCCATCTTTTTCGGCCATGTATCCGGATTTCCTGCAGGCGGCTCCACCAACACCTGCGTGTGCGGCTTTCATTAAGGAAAGCCGCATGAAGCGCGCCAACGCCAGCAAGCTCAACAGGAAATCCGGAGTACGCTGGGGCGAACATGGGGCACCCGTCGCAATGCTTCAGACCAGCCTTCACGGGTCCAATGGCGAGCCAGCAATCGTAAACGGATAGGACAGTAGACTTATGTTACATGAAGAAAATCGGATTTCTCTCATTTGGTCATTGGACACCATCACCGCAGTCACGAACACAGTCGGCGGCTGACGCGCTCCTGCAGTCGATTGACCTTGCTGTTGAGGCGGAGCGCCTGGGGATGGACGGAGCGTATTTCCGTGTTCATCACTTCGCACGACAACTGGCATCACCGTTCCCTCTGCTTGCAGCGGTAGGTGCCAAGACACGAAGAATTGAAATCGGCACCGCAGTCATCGACATGCGGTATGAGAATCCACATTACATGGCGGAGGACGCCGGCGCTGCGGATCTCATCGCTGGGGGCCGCCTGCAGTTGGGAATCAGTCGCGGATCACCCGAGCAGGTGATCGATGGTTGGCGTTATTTTGGCTACCGCCCGATCGAAAGCGAGAACGACGCGGACCTCGGGCGGCGGCACGCGGAAGAATTTCTGGAGTTGCTGCACGGCAAGGGCTTCGCTCGGCCTAACCCACGTCCTATGTTCGCGAATCCGCCAGGGCTACTGCGTCTCGAGCCATACTCCGAAGGATTGCGGGATCGTATCTGGTGGGGAGCCGCTTCCAATGCGACAGCTACCTGGGCCGCCAAGCTCGGAATGAACCTGCAAACCTCAACCCTCAAGTTCGATGAGACGGGCGAGCCTCTTCACATCCAACAAGCCGCGCAGATTCGGGCCTTTCGCGCGGCCTGGAAGAAGGCCGGCCACGCTCGCGCCCCGCGCATTTCCGTGAGCCGCAGTATCTTCGCAATGATCGATGACCGGGATCGTGAATATTTCGGACGAGGTGGTCAGGAGGAAGACAAGATCGGCTTCCTTGACGAAACGACACGGGCGATCTTCGGCCGTGGCTTCGCTGCGGAACCGGATGTCCTGATCGAACAGCTCAGGAAAGACGAGGCGATTGCGGAATCGGACACTCTGTTGTTAACCGTCCCAAACCAACTGGGTGTTGCCTACAATGCACATGTCATGGAGGCAATTCTGACCACAGTCGCCCCGGCGCTGGGCTGGCGTTAAGTAGCCTCCTAACGACCGGAACGTCTACTTTTCGACAAAAATTCGGCGACTTGAGGAAACCCAACAGTCAACCTCCGGCGTCACTACATTTAAGCCCAGTCTCGTGGCTTGAGAAAGCGGCAGGATTTCTAGAGGAGGAGGGTTAATATGACCGGACCAAAGAAGTGTGCGCATCCCGCTTGTAGCTGTATAGCTCCGGAGAAGCAAAAGTACTGCAGCCAAATCTGCCAGGACTCAAAGAACGTCACTGCACTTGCTTGTCATTGTGACCATCCGGGCTGCCGCGGATGAAGCACTGAACGTCTATGATCATCGATAACAGCTTCGACATGCTCGAGCCCTGCCCTTCGTAGAGTCGTTTGACCTCAAGAATCTTGTCAGCAAACCTCAACATGGCCGCAATCGTTTTGTTTGGATTTTTGCTGAGCCGGCCGATCGCTCAGCTCCCCAGCCCGGGTTTGAATGGACGGACGACTCCGATCGAAGCGGTGATGGAGCGACTCAATGGAGCGACGACGACCTCAGATACGCTCGTGAGCGAACCTGAGGAGGCTTTGAAAGCTGCTTCAGCGGGTGAGGCAATTGCATGGAAAGGAACTCTGACCGATGCGTTCGGCCGGCCGGTGCGCTCAGCAGAGATACATTTGATCGGAGGACATGGCGAACTGGTGGCGAGCACTGCTACGGACGGAAGCTTCGCTTTCTCAGAATTCCCGTCCGGCAATTACGAAGTAGCCGTTGTCCTGGGTGGCCGTGAGGTAGGGTATCTGAAGGCGCTGCATCTGAGTTCGATCTCGTCGCCGTCCCGGCTCACACTCGCCTCAGGGGGCCGTCTTCTGGTCTCTCAGCACGGAAGATAGCTAAGGATGGCTCCGTTTGATTAGAGACTGCGCAGGGCAGTCATAAAGTTTTCGATCTTGCGAGTCGACGACGCTTTGCCGGATTTAAGGTTGCGCTCAATGCATAATCCGGAGAAGAAAGACAGCACCAACTCGGCAATTGCTGCAGGAGCCATCCTGGGCTTTTCCGCCTCGATATTCATCACGAGAAGACGCTGCAATAAGACCCGATTCTCGGTCACGACCTCATAAGCCTCATGCGGAAGGATAGCGAACTCGCGCATAGAGTTAACCGAAAAACATCCCTGCTGCTCTCCCCTGTTGACGGGACCACTTTTGAGAAAGGTCTCGACGTTGTTCCAGCCAAGAGGCTCCCTGGTCAGAAGCCCCCTCTTCGATTGGCTCTGAAGATAATGGCGAAGGCACGCTATAAAGAGATCTTCCTTGTCCCGAAACTCCGAATAGAGCCCTGACTTGTTCACCCCTGTGGCTCGTTCCAGATCCTGAAGACTTGTGTCCGCAAACCCGTGGGTCCAGAAGACAGGCATCGCCTTCTCCAGCACTTGCTCGCGACTAAAATTCTTCGGGCGCCCCATTCACGTATTATCCGATAACGAACCAGCTAGTTGACTCTATCTTTGCATCTTCGTCGAGCCTCAGTCATCGTATAGAACTGAACGGTTCATAACGGTTCATAACGACCTGAGAGGGGACAATGACTACACTGCGAAACAAAACCGCGCTTGTGACAGGCGCATCGAGAGGAATTGGCCGCGCAACGGCAGCGGCGCTTGCTGCGGCAGGGGCGCACGTGCTGGTTCACTATGGCCGCTCCGCGATCGAAGCGGAATCCCTGGTTGCTGAAATCCGAACAAAAGGCGGACGCGCAGATGCAATTTCGGCGGATCTAGGAACTCCCGACGGCGCTTCCCTGCTCGCGAAACAGGTGCGTTCCATCGTCGGCGATCGACTGGATGTGCTTGTACTCAACGCCGGAATCAGCAAGTCGGCGCGTATCGCAGATTACACGGTAGAAGATTTTGACAACCTCTTTGCGACAAACGTGCGAAGCCCGTTTTTCCTGGTGCAGCAACTCCTCCCCATTCTGGGTGAGGGTTCAAGTATCGTGGCTATCTCCTCTGCTGTAGCCCGTACCGTGGTGGGCAAACCCGGATTGGAAAACCCTTCCATTCTTGCCTATGCCTCTACCAAAGGAGCTCTGGAAACTCTGGTCAAGAATTTTGCCGCGATTCTCGGGCCGAAGGGCATACGAGTCAACGCTATCGCACCAGGTGTCATCGACACGGATATGTCGAATTTCGCGAAGACCGAAGCGGGACGCGAGGTCACGCTGGGAATGCAGGCATTGAAGCGACTCGGCAGACCTGAGGATGTCGCCGATGTAGTCGCTTTTGTGGCATCCGATGGGGCGCGCTGGATCACGGGAGCGAGTATTCCAGTTGATGGCGGTTCGAAGCTGTGACCGTTCCCGTGATGCAAGATCCCGGCGAGAAAAGTGACAGTCATTACCGGCAAGACCACGGGGACAATAAATGAGCCGGAGTAAACACGCGAGCAACGTCATTGAGCCGCGCGCGACGGGGGCGATTCAAATGCCTTTGACTTCACCACCGTCCATGCGCACGCAGGAGCCGGTCATCCACTTCGCTGCAGGCGACACGAGATAGGCCATCAGGTCGGCAATCTCTTCCGGTTTACCGAAGCGGCTGATGCCGGCTTCTTCCGGGTACTTGTTGATCGCCTCTTCCACGCTGAGGTTGTGCGCGGGTGCCCACTTCTTGAAAAATGACATCCTGCGTCCGGTCATCACAGCACCGGGCACCACGCTGTTCACCTGCACACCGTCCTTGATTCCCTGCTCTGCAAATGCCTTCGCGAGGGCAATGATCGCTGCGTTCACCGCAGCGACGGCCGCGAACCCGGGTTTGGGATCGAGGGCAGCGCTCCCCGAGATCAGAACCACTGATCCGTTCGAGGCTTTCAGTGCATCCCAGGCTCGAATTGTCAGGCGGCGGGCGCCGTGGAGCTTGAGCGCTAACCCATCTTCCCACTGCGCATCCGTCATTTCGAACAGATCAATCTGGGGCACGGCGCCGGCAATATTGAGCAGGGCGTCGATCCTGCCAAAACGATCGAGGGTTCCTTGCACGACGGTTTCAGCAGCCGAAGGCTCGCGCAGGTCAAGTGCAAACGTCAGTGGCTCGGCCCCGCCCGCCTTCACTTCAGACGCGGTCTTCGCCAGCTCGTTTTCGTTTCTCGCGGTCAATACAACGGCAGAGAAATCGCGGGCGAGCCGCAACGCCGTGGCCTGACCGATCCCCTGGCTTGCTCCAGTCACGATGGCAACGGAGTTCATCCTCATCCTCTCCTTGTTTCGGAGCCAACAGGAGCAGAGGAAACCCCCACCGATGAAGCCGTCTCCCGCACAGCGTGGAGAATCACATCCACCACGAGATCCGGTTCTGTGTACATCGGACTATGGTCTACCTTGAAGGACCGGACCGTTGCTCTCATTCGCTCAGCCATGAAGCGTTGCGTCTCGGGACTAATCATGCGATCTTCTTCCGCAATGAGGAACCATGATGGCTTCGTTCTCCAACCGGGCACAGGAGCCTTCTCCTGAATGCACTTCAGAGCGATCGGCCGTTGTATGGCTGCCATAAGCGTGGCCTCGTCCGCCGAAACTTTGTGAGCTACTGCCCGGCCGAAACCCTCTTCCGGCATCCAGATGAACCCGTGCGCGTCGGGCGCCAGGCGCGGGGCCTCAGGATGTGGGGCGGCGCGATAGAACACATCGGCCACAGTTTCGTTCTCGTCGGGCGCCAACGCAGCAATATAGACAAGCGACTTCACCTGTTCTGCTGCGACTCCGGCGATCACCGCGCCTCCGTAAGCGTGGCCCACCAGAACCACCGGCCCAGTGGTTCTCTCGAGCACGCGATGGAGTGCGGCGATGTCTTCCATGAGGGAGGTGAGGGGAATCGGCGCGCACGTTACTGTGAGTCCGCGACGCCGCAATGGAAGAATGACGTTTCTCCAGCAGGATCCGTCAGCCCAGGCTCCGTGGACCAGCACCACCGTGCCATCTTGAAGAGAGGCATTCATCGTGCACCTCCCTTACCTATGCCGTTTTCCGCAAGGAACTCCCTCATGGCTGCGGCAATTTCCACTACATGGGTTTCTGTCGCGAAGTGCCCGGTATCGAGGAACTGAACTCGCGCGTTTGGCAGATCTTTTCGATATGCTTCTGCTCCAGGCGGAATGAAGAATGGATCGTTCTTCCCCCAGATCGCGAGCAAAGGCGGTTTCGATTTGCGGAAGTATTCCTGAAACTTCGGATAGAGCTTCACATTCGACGCGTAATCCAGAAACAAGTCGAGCTGAATTTCTTTGTTGCCGGGACGTTCCATCAACGCCATATCCAATATGTACGACTCCGGCGCAACGCTTGCAGGATTCGCTACCCCGTGGGTGTATTGCCAGCGAGTTCCTTCCAGTGTCAGGACGTTTTGCCGGATCACCTCTCGATTTTCTGCCGTCGGCTCAGACCAATATTTTCTGATCGGTCCCCACGCATCGCCGAGGCCCTCTTCATATGCATTGCCGTTTTGCGAAACGATCGCTGAGACACGTTCGGGATGAGCCATCGCCAGACGGAAGCCTGTCGGAGCCCCGTAGTCAAATACATAAATCGCGTAGCGGTTGAGGCCGAGCGCACGCGTGAAAGCGTCGATGGTGGCCGCCAATGATTCGAAGGAGTATTTGTATTTGCGCTCGGCGGGTACTTCTGTGAATCCAAAACCTGGCAAGTCCGGCGCGACCACACGGTAGCGGTCCGCCAGGCGTGGAATGAGCTCGCGATACATGAAGGAGGAGGTCGGGAAGCCATGGAGCAGCAGGACCACCGGGGCGCCTGGGTCGCCCGCCGCCCGGTAGAAGACGTTGACACCATCGGCATTGACCTGGTGAATGGATGTCAACGGGATCGTAGAATCGGGTGCCGGCGTTGAGAGAGCTTGCGTCATAAATTTTTCCCCTTTTGGCTGGATAGATGCTGGTTAACGTGTCGTTCTTCTTGTGCAATCGCACTGCCAAACGCCTGCGCATAGGCGGGCCCAGAGCCAAGTTGTTCTGAACTGGCGGGATCGATTGGCACGGGCTCGGGCTCCAACTGACGAATTCGCGACGGATGCCCAACAGTGACGAGTTTTCGTCGCATTCCGGTGTACTCAACGGGCTTAGATGTAGCGCGCGGCTGAATAGGCTGATGAAGAATCCTGCGTGAGGCGAAAGGACGGCTGAACTGGAGGTGCAGGATTTCAGCCGGGACTGACTCGGTTTGTTGACTCTACCCAGGACTGCGTCCTGGGCTAATTTTCCAAATTGAAGCTCCACGGCGAAATTGCGGAATAGGGTATCCACGGAGAATTCGGGGTTGCCGAGGGGCGCACCGCAGATCCCTCCACTACGCTACCCCGGATTTCCTGTGTAACTTGATGGCGTTGATGCACTTCATGCGCCTTTCCCTTACGGAAAGGCGCACACGTGGACTGGTCCAGTGCTGCGTGCAGGAAATCCGGGTACGCTCCGGTCGAAAAACATTCTGCCGACAGTGAACTTCGGGTGTTGGCCCTGGCTTTGTATCAGGGCACGACTTTAGTCCTGCCACCTCGGGCCAAATGACCCGGGGCTTTAGCCCCTGCCGACTGCCCTGGCAGGGGCTAAAGCCCACCCTCGAGTGAGCCTCTACGGCACGACTAAAGTCGTGCCCTGACAAAGCCAAGCAGACTTCGGTCGCACGTTTTTCATCCTCTTGGGTGGGCCGATGGCCCATGACTCCTCCGGTCGGGATGACAATCTTGTTTGGGAACACTAAGCATAGTTTCCAAGGTGCATTGTCATCTCGACGGAGCGCCGCGTAGTGGAGAGATGTGCGGGTTGCGGGAATCAGCGACCGCCAGCGTGATTCAGAACGGCATCTTTTGACGAGGGGACGGGACGGCGCAGTCGAAGCTTTCGCATTCTGTAGACCAAGGTGGTCCGCTGCATCCCCAGTCGCGCTGCAGCACCATTTCGACCGCCCACAATCCAATTGCTGGCTTCCAGTGCACGCAGAATATGATCTCGTTCTACCTCCTCAAGACCACTCATGGACATGGAAATATTGGATCCCTTAGGAGAGCTGGACGGTTCCAATTCCGAAACTGGAGCCCGGAGAACTGTGTGGGGAGAAAGAATCACCGCTCGTTCGATAAAATTCTGCAGTTCCCGGACATTTCCAGGCCAGCGGTATCGCACCAGCGCATCGATCGTCTCAGTGGGAATCTCTTCGATTCTCTTGTTCATACGCCGCGCGTAGAGCGCCGTAAAATGCAAAACGAGTTTTGCAATGTCCTCCGTACGCTGCCGCAGGGGCGGGACGTTGATCGGGAATACCTTCAGCCGGTAATACAGATCCTCGCGAAATGTCGTCTGCTTGACCATGGCAACCAAATCGCGATGGGTGGCGGCGATCACGCGGACATCAACTTTGTGCGTACGGTTGCTACCCAGCCGTTCGAATTCCTGCTCTTGCAAGACGCGCAGCAGTTTCGCCTGAAGTTCCAGTGGGATATCGCCGACCTCGTCGAGAAAAAGTGTCCCCTTGTGGGCCAGTTCAAAGCGTCCCGTCTTTTGTGCGATTGCGCCGGTAAACGCTCCCTTTTCGTGGCCAAACAGCTCACTCTCGAGGAGCCCAAGCGGGATCGCTGCGCAGTTCAATTTGACGAAGGCCCGTTCCCGGCGGCCACTCAGACAGTGAATAGCGCGCGCAATCAGTTCCTTACCGGTTCCCGTCTCCCCCAGGATCAGCACACTCGAATCCGTGGGCGCCACGACGGACACCAGGTCCAGCGCAGTCTTCAGAGCCGGACTCTCGCCCACGATGTCGCTAAATTCTGCGCGAATCTCCTCCTCGAGATAGAGCCTTTGCCTGGTCTCTCTATCGCGGTCCTTGATCGCCTTTTCGTACTCCAACGCATTCTCGACGGCAACCGCAACCTGGCGGGCTATCTGTTCTAAGAAGACGACTTCTTCGGGTTCGAATGCCCTTTCCGAGCGCTTGAGGGCGGTCAAGACACCGACTACTCCGTTTCTCCCGATCAGCGGCAGATCACATCCCGACACCAGGCCTTCCGCCATGACACGTTGATAAGAATCACGCCCTGTGCTGTTGCCGAAACTTTCAGGGTCGTATTGTAACTCTGCAACGTGATCGAAATGTTGCGTCTTGCCGGTCCGAAAAGCTTTGCCACAGATCGAACCATGAATGGGCATGATCGTTCCGTCGCAGAGAGAACCTCGCGCTTCCGGGTTGTAGAGAATGACGGTACGCAGTTCCCCACTGTCAGCGTCCGGGAGAAGCAAGGCGCAAAAGTCACACCGGGTTACTCTCAGCAGACTGGTGGAAAGCACTTCAACCAAACGGCGCAGGTCCAGCCTGGAAGAAATGCTGTTGGTGATTTCCAGAACCAGGCGCAACCGATCGCGTTCCAAACGCAACTTCGCTTCATTGATGTGACGCTCAATTGCGATACCCGCAATGTGACCCGCACTCTCGATCAAATGCAGATCGGTGTCGCCCGGACTACGCACTTCACGATAAAGAATGGCGAATGTTCCGACAACTTTACCTTCACTGGTGAGCAGCGGCCGCGACCACACCGCACGAATGCCGTAAGGCTTAAACAGGTGACGATAATCATCCCAAAGGACATCGCTGAGGATGTCGGTCACATACACCGGCTCCTTGCGATAAGCAGCTGTGCCGCAGGATGCGCTTTTCGGACCGACAAGTGTGGGCCCCACATGGGCGGCAAAGCCATCGAGACTGGGGGCTGCGACGCAATGCAGCTCTTTTCCGGCCTCATCGGGAAGCCAGATCGTGCAGACCGTTCCTTCGCCTTGAGATTCGACCAATCGAGCAATAATCGTCAGCACTTCAGACAACGGAGATCCAGCAAGAATCAGCTTCAGAATGTCCAGTACTCGCTCGCTGGAGAAGAGTGCCGATTTGCGTTGGGCCGGTTCAACGGTCGACAATCGCTGCACGGCATTTTTGGGTGTTGGCTCCATGAGGCTCACTTCCTCGGCGACAGTCCGTAAGAGGAGGAGATCCACTCCCGGGCGCTCGTTATAGTTTATTGGCCAGCCGACCGCCTAACAACCCGCCCGTAACTCTTAGCCAAAGGTGAACGAAAAGGCCTGAATACCCGGATCAAGAAATTCGATTTCAAAGGTTCGATCTTTGACTCGACCCTTCTGCCGGATGAGCTGGTAAAGACGGGGATCCCGGACCTCGCCGGTGCCGTCCGGGGCGGAATCAAGACCACAATCGCCGCTGGGTGGGACGCCGTCCAATGTCACGCGAAAGCGCACCGGCTTACCATTCCTCGCAGGACCTAACACCATGTGCAGGTCGCGGGCGTGGAACCGGAATGCGATCTTGCCCGGCGCCCCCGGAAGCGCCGCGCTCTCGGCGCCGACGTTCCACGATCCGCTCAGCCCCCATTGATTCAGAGAGAGTCTGGCAGGTGCGCTATAGGTCTTTCGCGAGTCTTGCGCCAATCGTTCCGGGGATGCGAAGCGCTCGGTGCGGCCATAGCCGACATAGGTTTCGGGAGATTGCACATCCTCGCTCGGTGGTGCCTCCACTCCGCTCGCAGATACGTTGACCGGGTTTAAATTCAGGCCGGTGGCTCCGTTTTCCTTCAGAAGTTCCTGAATGACACGCTCGGACTCTACATATTCGCCCTCCCCGAAGTGATGATAACGAATTCGACCTTTCCCATCGATGAAGTAATCTGCCGGCCAGTATTCGTTGTCGAACGCCTGCCAAATCGCATGATTGCTGTCGATCGCTATTGGATAAGTAAGCTTTAAATCACGCACAGCGTTTTCTACGTTCGGGCGTTCTTTCTCGAAGCCGAACTCCGGCGCATGCACACCGATCACGACCAGACCCGCATCCTTATATTTTGCCGCCCAGCTCATCATGTAAGGCAACTGCCGCAGGCTGTTGATGCAGGAGTAAGTCCAGATGTCGACCAGCACAACCTTGCCCTGTAACGCCTTACGGCTCAAGGGAGCTGAGTTAAGCCAGCCGATAGCGCCGCCCAGGTCAGGCAGGCGCCCCTCATCGGCAAGGGAAGATTCGGCGGCGCTCGCTGTTATCGGAGCGGCCGCTTCCTCGGTGGATCTGGATGCAGAGGAGGAAGACGCGACCATGCCGGCCACCGTTGCAACGGCAAGGAGCAAGATCGCGATTCGTTTCATGGATCCCTCGCTCCAAACTCCCAAGCGGGAGAAGGGCTGTTTGCGACTTGCCGTCGCAGGTTTACCCCTCCAACAGCTGTTGGCCGCCGTCGATGTCGTACGTTACGCCAGTGATGGCCGTGTTCACCATGAGGTGGATAGCGAGCGCGGCAATGTCAGCAGGCCCGACCACCCGCCTGATCGGCAGCGTCTTTCGAAGCTGTTCACGACGCGCATCCAGCTGATCGCCGAGGATCGATGCCGACAGCGGCGTGTCGACGAAGCCAGGCGCGATCAGGTTGACGCGGATGGGTGCGAGCTCAACCGCAAGCGCCCTGGTGAGCGCCGGTATCGCAGCGGTGAACGTCGTGAGGACGGGGCCAGCAGACGGCCTTCGACCACCAATCCCGCCGATGAACAAAAGCGTTCCGCCCGAGCGCACCTTGCCGGTGGAGAAACGGGCGAGTTGCAGCGGCAGCCAGAATTCCTCCTCGACGTTGCGCCGCGCCTGGGTGAAATCAATGTCCGCCAATCGCGCGTAGTACGGGCCGCCGGCGGTGACCATGATGTGGTCGATGGGCCTCGGCAGCTCGTCCAGGAAGCGCCCCAGTCGCTCGAAGTCGGTGACGTCGAATGCCGCACTGCTCAGCGCGCCGAGCTCGCGTGCGGCGTGCTCGACACGTTCCGGGTTGCGGCCGGAGAGGACGACGTTGGCGCCCTCGAACCGTGCTTGCTTTGCCGTCTCGAACCCCATGCCCGAGCTGCCGCCGAGCACGACGACTGTCTGCCCGGCGAGCTGCGGCTCGCGGCTCATGGTGACCTGGTTATCGTTCATTTGGGCAGCTCTTCGCCAGACTGCTCGCGCACCATGTACTCGGCGTACCAATCCGGCCAGTTGGGGTCGGCTTGCCCCGTTCGCTTCTCGTGCTCCCCGTGCGCGGCCGCCGCGCGGCGCAATGCCTGCGATAACTCGCTCGCCGATGGATACGTCGTGTCGCCGGTGACACGACCGGGCAGTCGCGTCGTGATCTCCTGAAACAGCCAGCCGTTGCCGTCCGGATCATGGAACGAGGCGAACGAACGGTAGCTCCGATGATCGGGATCGGGACCGCTGACCCGGAGCCGCCCAAAGAGATAGGGCTCATCGGGGCCGGCATACACGCCGCCCGCATCGTGAAACACCTCCGTGACTTTGACCCCGCGGCCGAGTAACTCTTCGCGGGCGGCCGCAACGTCGGAGACGATCAGATACAGACCCTGGGCGGAACCGGGTGCTGCCGCGGTTACGTTCTTGCCGAAGATGACCGAGCATCCCGAGCCAGTCGGGGTGAACTGAATCACGCGGAAATCTTTGCCGTTGTCGTAGTCGGCGTCGAGCCGCCATCCGAGACTCGCGTAGAAGTCTTTCGCGCGATCGACATCGGAGACGGGGATGACCAGCACCTCGAGCTTATGGGCGACTTTCGCGACGGTGGTCGCGCCCTGACTCTGAGCTTCTTGCTGCAAAGTTGCCATGTGATTTTCTCCTCATCCGTTCACTCAAATTGATAGTCAGATTTTGGTAATGCCACTTGGTCCCCAAACATCATTCCGAGACAGACTAGCGGAGCCGGCACGGCCCCGATTTGCAGCAATTGCTGCATTGTTGCGATCTTTGCTGAAAAACTGCGGATGCTTCCCCGGCAGAGAACCTGGGAGTACCGCTACGCGTGTGTGGCGTAGCACGAGGCGGATGGATCCAGAACGCCTGACCTGAATTTGCCAGGCGATGCAGCGGAAAGCGATCGAGGGGCTTCGCCCATCATTTTCGGCCCACGTACGCTGATGCGAACGTGGGGCACCCGTCGATTCCCGCCGACGATGCTATGACACCGACTCCGCCAGGCAGGGCTGAATTTGGGAAGGCCGTGGTAGTTGTCGCCAGTTGTCGGCAATGGGTCGATCCAGGTCAACCTGCTCGAGCGGAGTGGACGGCTGCGGCCAGCTCTTTGAGAAGTCCATGGGTTTCGTCCCAATCGATGCAGGCATCGGTGATGCTCTGCCCGTACACCAGTGGCTTGCCCGGCACCAAGGTCTGTGCGCCCGCCACCAGGTTGCTCTCGAGCATCACCCCAAGAATGCGGCGATCGCCCGCAGCAATTTGGGCCGCGACATTACGGCATACCAGGCCCTGACGGGTGTGGTCCTTGTTGCTGTTGGCGTGGCTGCAATCGATCATGATGCGCGGCGCGACGCCGGATTTTTCCATCTGCTCCGCAGTCTGGGCCACTGCGGCCGCGTCGTAATTCGTCGTCTGCCTGCCGCCGCGCAGAATGATGTGACAGTCCGGATTTCCCCTGGTAAACAAAATGGCCGACTGCCCTGTCTTCGAGTGGCCGAGGAACGTATGCGGATTGGCGGCGGAAACAATTGCTTCAATCGCAATTTGCACATTGCCCGAGGTTCCGTTCTTGAAACCGACCGGGCACGATAGCCCGGACGAGAGCTGCCGATGCACCTGGCTCTCCGTCGTGCGGGCGCCAATCGCTCCCCAACTCACCAGCGAGGCCAGATATTGCGGTGAAATCATATCCAGAAACTCGGTTCCGGCGGGAACACCCATGTCCGCAAGATCCAGCAGCAGGTGGCGCGCCAGCCTCAACCCGTCATTGATGCGGAAGGTCTCGTCGAGATGGGGATCGTTGATCAAGCCCTTCCAGCCGAGCGTGGTACGCGGCTTCTCAAAATAGACGCGCATAACAATGCGCAGCTCTTGCGAGAACTCGGCGATGGCGCTCTTCAGCAGGCCCGCGTATTCTCGTGCTGCTTTCGTGTCGTGAATGGAGCAGGGGCCGACCACCACCATGAGGCGGGAATCACTTCCTTTCAGAATGTTGACAATCTCATTTCTTGCTTGGAAAACGGTTGCGGACGCCCGCTCCGTCGCCGGCAACTCTTCTTCAAGAAAAACCGGAGGAAGAACGACTTTGGTTGATTGAATACGAAGATCATCTGTGGGATAGAGCATAGTCTTACTCTTAATTTAGCAGCGATAGCAGGAACGCCCGTTGGCCACGGGCAGCAAGTGGGCGGCTACCGGTCCAAAAAAGCGCGGACGACCGGGGCAAGCTTGCCCACCTCGCAGCCGGTTGAGATGTGGCCGCAGTCGGAGTCGAGGACAAAGACCTTGGCGCCAATGGCCTTTGCGAAATCCTCCGCGGGCCGGGGGTTGACCATGTGATCCTGCGCTGCTACCACCACCAGTACACGCGCCTTCACGCGCTTTTCCGCTTCCTCCATCGATCCGCCGTGCGCGGCGTCGTGATGGATCATCGCCTCCAGTTGCGAGAGCCAGTCGTTGGCGTCAAAGGGCAGAATGCCTTTGGTGTAGTAGGCCTCGTAGCCCGCGGCGAACTGATCCGGCGGGTGGGTGCGCGCATAGTGAGCCGGGGTGGTCAGGTGCATGTCGTGCAGCGCCTCGACCGCGCCCATGGGCGGGCGCTGCGTGTAATGGCCATTCTGCCAGGCGGGGTCAGCCTTAAGCGCGTCCTCCTCCCCATGCCACAGCAGCAGGTCGTAACCGGTGAGTTTGGGCGAGCCGACGATGGGAATCGCCTCGTCCATGAAGTCCGGGTAGTTCACCATCCACTCGAAGGTCTGCATGCCGCCCATGGAGATGCCCATGACCGCGTGGAGATGTTTGATGCCCAGCGTCTCCGTGGCCAACCGATACTCGGCATTGACCATATCGCGGGTGGTAAAGGCGGGAAACATGGGGCCCGGCTGGGTGGTAGAGTTCGAAGGCGATGAGGAGACGCCGTCGCCCAGGGCGTCGATGACAACCACAAAGTATTTCGCCGGGTCTATGAGCTTATCCGGGCCGGTGGCGACTGCACCGACGCCGGCGCTGTTGCCGCTAAACCAGGTGGGGATGAAGACAGCGTTGGAGCGATCGGGGTTAAGCGTGCCCCAGGTGCGATAGCCCAGGCGGCAATTGGTGATCGCCTGACCGCTGGTGAGCTTGCAGACGCTGAGATCGGCGAACTGCTGTTGCCCATCTGCCGCGGGCTGCTGGGCGTGGCCGGAGAGGGGAACGGCAGCCAGGACTGCGAGAGAAAGAAAGACAGCAAAAGAGGTTCGCAACGTGGTTCCTCGCCTGCGGATGAGTGTAACGTAGGAACGATCGCCTCCATCTGTGCGTATGTCTCTGGTGATTCGCCCATGCAACGAAGAGATTTTCTGAAGTCCGCGCCGCTTGCCATTCTCATGCCGCAGTTCCCTTCTCTGATGCCGGAGTTGCGCTCTGCCGTCCGGCTCAAAATTACGGACATCCGGATCGTGAACCTGAAAGTCGTTCGCGAAACCGGCAAGATGGAGGCGGCTTGGAATCCGGGGACCGAGACCACACAGCGAATCGGCGGTGGCTCCGTCATCGAGATTCAAACTGACCAGGGACTTTCGGGCGTCGGGCCCGGCATGGAACCCGCTTCGTTGGAGGCGGCCAAGTCCCAGCTCGTCGGTAAGGATCCGTTCAGTATCGAGCAGCTGGCCGGTCCCCTGCGCTACTACGTGGGTGGAAGCCCACGCACTATTTCGGCTCTGGAGATTGCGCTGTGGGACCTTATCGGCAAGGCCAGCGGCCAGCCTGTCTACAAGATCTGGGGCGCGGCCAAGGATCGGGTTCCGGCCTACGCCAGCATGATCCAGCTTTCCACCCCGGAGGAAAGGGCCCGTATGGCGGTCCAGCTTAAATCGGAAGGTTGGAAGGCGATCAAGCTGCGCGCGCATTACCCGACATTGAAGGAAGACGTGCAACTGGTCGAAGCGGTGCGCAAAGCGGTGGGCGACGACATGGAGATTATGGTGGACGCCAACCAGGCCCAGTCCTTTGGCACGTGGCAGCCGGGCGTGATGTGGGATTTCCGCCGCGCGCTCGAGACGGCTCGGGAACTCGAGCGTTTAAACTGCGTCTGGCTGGAAGAGCCGCGGTTGCGCTACTCGTTCGATGAGCTGGCACGGTTGAGCGACCTGGTGGGCATTCCTATCGCCGGAGGAGAGAACAATCGCGGCGTACACGAATACCGGTGGATCCTCGAACAGAATGTCTACAGCATCGTGCAACCGGACATTATGGTGGCCGACGGCGTCACCGGTTTTCGTGAGATCGGGGCTCTGACGCAGGCACACCACAAGAGATTGATTCCTCATCACGGCGGAGGCAATCTCGGCACCATAGCGCAGCTCCACGCCATTGCCTCCTGGCCGAACGCACCATGGATCGAGATCCTGCACGACCCGCCCATCGCTGCGTATACCAACGGCTTTGCCATCATGGAGAATCCGCCACTTGTAGACAAGGAAGGCTTTCTTAACTTGCCGCAGGGTCCGGGTTTGGGGGTGGAGATCAACAAGGATTTAATTGTCGCGTAGAAGGCTCAGCGCTAGCACTTTTGGGGAAAGGGTCGCAGAGCCATCTGAACGGACAATGATCGGCGAAGCGGATTGCTGCGTGTAGTCTGCAAACAGCGGCATCTTCGTACGGAGGATCTATGCGCCTGCTATGCAGCCTACTTCTTTCGCTTTTTGTTATCCCAATCACTGCTTCTGGACAGAACCAGGCAGATGAGACTGCAGTTCGCAGCCTTCCAGGATTGTTTGCTGCAGCCTGGAACGAGCATAGCGGTCATGCGTTGGCCAGGATCATGGCCGAGGAAGTGGACTTCGTCAACGTTGGCGGTGACTGGCTCCATGGACGATCGGACTTCGAGCTCTATCACTCGCGGTTACTATCTGGCCGCTTCAAAAGGTCCACGCTCATGCCTCTTGATACGCGGGTCAGCTTTTTGGGATGCGATATGGCAGTCCTTCATTGGAGTTGGAAGATTGTGGGTGACAAGAATGAGGACCTCACTTCCCGAAAGCCGCGTTACGGTTTGTTCACCATGATCGCCAAGAGAGTGGGTACGGGCTGGTTGATCATCGAAGCCCAAAACACGAATTGGATGCCCGGACCCAATCCTGAACTGAATGGAATCACACCACCCATCGTGTTCCCGGCGGATCTGGCTACTCCCTAGGCCGCGAATGGCCACGCCGGCCACCGAGGGCTAATCAGCGGGACGGCGATTGAGAATCGCCCTTCGACGTAGGCAGCTCGTTATCGTTCAGTTTTCTTAGAAGAAGAATTTACCAACAAGCTGGATTGCACGGCCCGGCTGTGGATCTGCATTGAGGTCCGCCGTTGTCGAACCCGTTACTGAGGTGACCACGCCGAAGAATCCTGGGCCGTCCGTATAGTTGCCATCAGGCTGCCCGAAGTTGGCATGGTTAAAGGCATTGAAGGCCTCCATGCGAATCTCGATATAACGAGCTTTTTCCGGACCTAACGGAAAATCCTTGTAGAGGCTTAGGTTGGTGTAGTTAAAGCCCGGGCCGTGAAAGAAGTTGCGCTTCACGTTGCCTAAACTCCCAAGCGGCTCCTGCGAAAACAGGGCGGGATTAAACCACTCGTGATTCGAGGTTCGGGGATTGAAAGTCTGGATGTTGAAGCTTGAGGTGTCTGGCGTATCCGCGCAGTTGTAAAAAGACAGGAACTGGCCGGCATTGCAGTACAAGGAGTTTGGTGTTCCTTTGTCCTGGATGGTGACTGGAAATCCGGTCTGGAGTGCGGTCACGCCTGAAAGATGCCAGCCGCTAAGAGCTTCACGCAGAACCAGCTTATCCTGCCAGCTATTGAAGATCGGCACCTCGTAGTTATACGAGGTAGCCAGGCGCTGCCGCGCGTCGTAATCCGAGTCTCCGTAGTTCAGATACTCAAATCCGGGGACGGTGTTGATACCACGGCCGTTGGTCCCCGAGCTTTCATATCCGGATGCGTTGTCGAGTGCGTGGCTGTAGGTGTAAGCGAGTGTGAAGTAGAGACCATGCGTGGTCCCTTTGGTGAGGCTGGCCTGGAAGGAGTTGTAGTTTGAGGATCCATCTGTGTGTTGTTGGCCGACACTGATGAACCACGGAATTCCATTTCCGAAGGAACCGCTTCCCGCGGTCCCGGGCACAATCGCCGGCTGGGTAAAGTACTGCGGGAAGTCGATGGAAAGTCTGCCTCCGTCAGCGGCGCAATTGGGATTTGCCAGGCAGGCGGCATGGCCAGCCGCGGTAATTGGATCGCCTTCATACGCGCGCACCAGCTTATGCCCAAGGGAGCCGACATAGCCTAACTGCAGGACCATGTTGCTTGGCAGTTCGCGCTGCACATTGAGATTGAAATTGTATACGTACGGGACAGTGTAGTTGGTGGGATAGGTGCTGATCGATAGCTGCGCATAGCTGGGCCAGTTCAACTGGGTTCCCACAGCAGGATACGAATAGGGGAAGGGATTCGGCTCTGATTTGCCGGTTGCGATATCCGCGAAGGGATTGGCGAAGGAGGGGCTGCCTCCGAAATCCTGCGCGCCGAAGGAATTCTTGAAGCCCGGGGGATCGCTAAGGTTTTGCAACTGACCCTCTTCCGCGTCCCGATTCCAGTACATGCCGAAGCCGCCGCGGACAACAAACTTATGTGAGCCAGCGGCACCGAGCAAGCGGGCAGGGCCGGAGCCTGGCGACCAAGCGAAACCCAGGCGCGGACCAAAGTGATTGTATTTTGTAGTGACACCGCCCGCGATATTGCATCCAGGATCCCGGGAATAGGTTAGCCCTGGAGGCCCGCCAGGATAGACCCTGGAAGTCTGGGTACCGCCGGGCGCCCAGCAGACAATGCCGAGACCGTTGAACTGATGATTCTGATAGGGTGCCTCCGTATCCCACGCGATGCCATAGTTCAAGGTCAGGTCGTTCGAGACCTTCCAACCATCCTGGGCGTAGGCGTAATATTCATGGCCGATCGCCTGGATAAAGCTACCGGATGCCTGCTGGTAAGAGTCGGGTATGCCAAGGGCATAATCGAGGATCGGGTCGCCTGAGCTGTAGCTACCGGCGCCCGAAAAGCTGTAGTTGCCGTTGTTGTTGGCATAGTAAGGATTACTTACGCCGAATTGCTCGTAAGACATGCCAAACTTCAGGGTGTGATTGCCGAAAATCTTGCTGAAGTTATCCGCGGCGCTGAGATTCGCGTCCTTGCGCGGTTGTGGCCCTGCGTTCGTAAAACCAAGAAAGCCACCGGCGATCCCTGAGGCTGTATTGCCGTTTAAGCCACTCACGCTGATCAGGGGCAGGCTGGCCATGGGGCTCTGTGTGGAGATATTGAAACCATAGCTGCTGGGCTGAACAACATGGGTGGGTTCCACATCAGCAAAGTTGAGACGGTAATAGCCGGCGCGCAATTCATTCAGAGCCGTGGAACCCAGAGTATGTGTCCACGATGCCATAAATATCTTGTAATGCTCTGCCTCATCGGCTCCAAACCCGGGCAGGTCAGAACCTCCGAAGCTTAAGGCTGTTGCACTGGGGCTTGACTGGATAATGGTCGATGCCCAGAGAGAATCGTTTTGAGACAGATGATAATCTGCACGGATGATTGCCTGATCCTGGGCCGCAGTGTTGGGAGCATTGAAGGCATAATAGGATCCACCGCCGACCGTTGTGTTCGCCGCAGGAACGAATTGTTGCAGCAATTTGGCGGAGATCGGATTGAAACTGCTCGATGGGAGTTGAATGTTACCCGTGGGAAAGCAGTCAATCCATGACGTTCCAGCCGCGCAACCCGCAAGGGCAAATGGAATCGGGTTGGCGGAAAGGCCGACGACGCTGTTAACGCCGTCGTTGGCGACATTATTGTCTGCACTAAAATTTCCGCTCAGCTGAGAGGGACTGAACACCGGCGATAGCTGGGTTGCACCCACCCGGTTCCTAAACCCCTGGTAGGCGAGAAAGAAGAACAGACGATTCTTGAGTATCGGACCACCCAGCGTTCCTCCATACAGGTTCTGGTGAAAATCAGGCCGGCTGGGCGCGAAATAACTTCCGTTGGTCAAAAAGGTGTCGCGATAGAACTCAAAGCCGCTGCCATGAAAAGTATTGGTTCCAGACTTGAGGACCTGGTTGACGATCGCGCCGCTGTTACGAGCAAACTCAGGGTTAAGCGTGCTGGTCACTATGTTCTGTTCTGCCAGCGCATCTGGATTGACGGAAAGCCCCTCGCTCTGCAGGGAAGAGTCGGTGAGATCGGCGCCGTTGACCAGATAGGTATTACTTTGTGTCTGGCTGCCATTGGCGGAAAAGTTGCCGAACCGGTCGCTTGATTCCATGTTGCCCGGTGCTAGCTTTTGCAAGCCGGTCACGTCGCGGCCGAGGAGAGGTGCCTGCTCCATTTGCTGCGCGGTAAAGACCTGCTTCAACTGGGTATCTGAAGTTTCTACCTGCACCGCCGCAGCCTGCACCTCAACCGTCTGTACGGCAGAGCCGATTTGCAACTGGGCGCTAAGCTCGCGATTGTCATTCAGGTTCAGCGTGAGTCCGGTCGAGGAGAACCTCTGAAAGCCGGTAGAGGTTATGGCAACGGTGTAAGGACCGCCGATCTGCAGTTGGGGAAAAATATAGTAGCCGTGGCTATCCGTCGTTGCGGTTGTGGTGATGCCGGTACTTGTATTGGTAATTGATACTGCGGCGCTGGGGATAGCCGCTCCACTCGTATCCGTTACCGTGCCGTGCACAGCTGCGTAGATGCTCTGCGCGGCCGCGGGTTGTGGTACTGCTACGGTGACGAGAAACAACAGGGTTGTAGCGATAAATGATCGAAGCCGCACCGCCGTGGTATCGGTAAGAAACCGTCTAAGTTTCAGCATTTGATTCCTCCGTTTTACGATACGAATGTAGCCAGCCGCGCAGACTCCGCTTGAACTGTGGCGTGCACCTGGATAACCAAACGCTAGTCGCCTAGTTTTCTTATAGATATGAATCGTTTCATGGAAAGTGATTACGCTTTATGGGATAGCGACGGTAAAAGGTCAAGAACGGATATTGTCGATTTGAACTACGATTTCCTGTCTTAGTAAGCACAAGATGTAGCGTCAACCCAGCTAGACCAACTTCAAGATCATGCTCCTAAAAACAGTAGGCTTCAGTGCTGCACGAGAACTTTGCACTAGTCTGCAAGTCAGACTTGTACAATTTAAGCCAAGCAACAGAATTAGAGGTGGCCCCTTCCCCATATCTCGCTCGTTTTCGCCGAGATGTGGGATACCACAAACCTCAACCTTTTTTCTGACCTTCAAACAGAAACGTGGAGCGCCGTGGTATCCCACATCTCGCGAAAAACGAGCGAGATATGGGGGACCCCACGCTTTGTGGAAGGGAAAAGACAGGATCGCGCATTCGTTTGTCCAATCAAATCAGATTGCAGCATTAGAAGATTGCGCGAAGCGAGAACTGACCGAAACGGCGTTCGTCGTGGTTGCCGCCAGTGGCGAGGGTTCCAAGACCGCCCTTTTCCGCTGTTACGCTCAGCGGCGTAGTTGGATAGGCCCCGCTTGAATTGGGCCCGCTGTACAGCAAATCCGCCGGGTTTACATAGTAGTTGTGGTGGTTGAGAATGTTGAAGCCTTCGGCACGGAATTCGAGGCCTACGCGCTCCGTGACTGAGAATTTCTTACCGGCTGCCATATCCATATTCCAGGCACCGGGACCACGAAACGCATTGCGATGAGTCATGTTCGACGGCCACGGGCCCAAGTCCGAAATGCCCAAGCTCTGGCTGAGAGGCGCAAAGCTCGCCGGAAGCGGCAGTGTCATGACGTTGAAAATGTTCGCGCCCACATTCTGCGGCGAACCCACCTTATAGCTTGAAATCTGGCTGGCTGGGGTCAGCCGTGGATTCGTGTAGCCAATCAGGATGTTGTCTTCATCGAAGACGCTGAACGGTGTGCCCGTGCGCGCGGTATAGATGCCCACCAGCGACCAGCCCCCAAACGCCTGGGTAGCTGCGCTCTTGCCACTCTTGTACCAAGGGGTCTCCCAGATTGGCGCGACCACGAAGCGGTTTCGAATGTCATAATCCGAGCTGCCCCAGTCCAGCTTAGGGTTGAAGAAATCGGTGTACCCGAGATTGCCAAATCCCGCCGGGCTGGACAGGCCTTGCAGGCTATCGTCGAAGGTCGAGCTCAGATCGTCCAGCGAGTGTGCCCAGGTATAATTCGCGACCAGGTTGAGGCCGGTGTGGTGAAGATCGCGGGTCTGGAATTTGAAGTTTAGAGCGCTGTAACTGCTGACGCCTCGGCTGCCGCGCATATTGATGGCTGCATATTGCTGGTTCGCCCGGGTTAGACACGCAGGCGTGGGGTTGGCCGGCGTGTTGAAACTTACGTATCCGCTGCCCGAGCACGCATCCCCTGTGATCAGCGGTTCCCCCAGATAGGCCTGGCCGCCGCCCACCTGGTTGATGTTGTTCAGGTCATAGAGGTGAACCCCATGTGCACCGCTGTAGCTAAGTTCCACGATGGAGTTTGCCGCCACTTGCTGCTGCAATGCAAGACTCCAGAACTGGGCCTGCGCTACGTTGATGCGCGGGTCCGGCATGCGCAGTTCAACGGGCGGCAGGAAGCTCGCAGGGCCGGGCAACCCCAATGGCCCAAGATTGCTATTCGTGACCAAAGTGGTGCAGCCAACATCGCCAGGCGCGCAGGTAGCACTGACCACAGCGCTGGCCGGGGGATTAAAGCTGGCGTTATAGGTCACGTTGCCAAAATTGCGTTCGTAGCTAATACCAAAGCCACCGCGCAAACTACTCTGGCCGTTACCGAAGAGATCATAGGCAAAGCCGACACGCGGGGCGGCAGTGCCCCACCTCGGTGCCCAGAATTGGCCACTCGGACTCTTCTGCGTAAGCAGGACCTGGCCGTTCTGCACTTGTTGCTCAATGCCGGAGCCGGACCCGTAGTAGAAGTTGGAGTCCAGGCTTTGATTGTTGTTGTGTTGCACACCGTAGTGCTCGTAACGCAAGCCATAGTTAAGGGTCAGCCTTGGAGTTAGCCGGAAGCTGTCCTGGGTATAAACGGCCCAGTCCTTGAAGCGATAGCTGCGGGCATTGGCGGCCGGGTTCAACGGTGGAGTTACGGCACAGGATGAGTTCGTCAACAAATTGCCAAACTGGTCGACGGGACAGGGTAGCGCACCTTGCGGATTGACCCTGACCGAGAAGTTGGTTAGCTGGCTCCCGCCAGGGGTTCCCGCGGAATTTATGAGATCGTTCAAGCTGGTTGCAAAGGTGGGGCCCAGCAGCTCCTCTGCCTGCGCGTACGCGCCATAGGCAATGTTCAACTGCATGTAGGTAAACATGCCGCCGAACTTCAGGTTGTGCCTGCCCTTGCTCCACGACAGGTCATCTGCCAATTGCAATGTATTTTGCGGTCCGCCATAGGGCAGGCCACCCGCGCCCGGGCCCTGGTTCTGCAATCCCGGCATCTGAATGTAGCCGCCGGTGACCGGGTCCGCCGGTGTTGCCAGTTCCAGACTGGGGGTATCGACCAACGCCTTATCGAACGAGTTTTGAATATTGAAACGTGTGAAGCTGAGCTTGCTGTTGTTGAGCAGACTGCTATTGAAAGCGTGGGTCAGCGAATATAGATAACTCTGGTTCAGGTCGGTGAAACCGACATCGTATTGCGGATATGGGCTGTAGAAGACTGTTCCCGGAAGGTAATCGATATTCTCCCGGCCAGCACGGAAAAACATCTGAGTCTGATCGCTCAGGTTGTAGTCAACTCGTCCCACCAAGTCGTATTGATTGCCGGGAAGGCCTCCGCCGGCATCGAAATTTGCCTTGTAGTTCACGGTATCGAACACAGCTTGCGACGCTGAAATCGGGGCGCCCGTCCCGTTTATTTGAGAACCGGCAATCCCCAGCGGCCCAGCTGTAGAGGCTACGCCAGAAACAGGATAGCCGCCGGTACCGAACTTTCCGAAGTAGGCCTGTGTGTTTGCCGGCAGCATTGCCAGGAATGACGGGTCAACTATTTCCTGATTCAAACTTGCCTGACTTCGTACGCGCGTCCACTCCGTACTCTGAGAAATAAACAGTTTGTTTTTCAAAATCGGGCCGCCGACCAGGTAGCCAAACTGATTGCGAGTGTACTGGCCCTTGGGCAGCCCCTCCACAACGTTGGCGTACGTGTTGGCGGTATAGGCTGCCAGACGATTGAACTCCCAGCCGGATCCGTGGAACTGGTTACTCCCCGCCCTGGTCGTTACATTGACCACTCCACCCGAGGCGCGGCCATACTCGGCAGAGAAATTGTTGGTAATTACGCTATATTCCTGCACCGAATCGATGGGCACATTTTCGCCGACCGCATACGAATACACAGCGACGTTTTCTACGCCGTCCAACAAAATTTCAGTGCCAGTCTGGCGCTGTCCGTTCAGGCTGAAGCTCACACCGCGGGTGGTGAGACCCTGGCCGCTTCCGCTCACGTTGTTGTTGCCCTGGTTGACCGAGGTGCTGTCACCATTGCTGACATTGCCGGAGAGTGCAACAAAATCATAAGCATTGCGGGTCAGGCTGGGAAGTTGCGCCATTTGCTGGCGGTCGACGAGTTGGGACATCTCCTGGGTCTGAGTGTTTACCTCGGTCGCCCCTCCGCCAACTACTTCAACCACAGTCGTGCTCTCACCGATTTCCAGCTGCGCGTCCAGCGTTGCGCTGCCGCCGACGGTGACTTCCACGCTCGTTCGGAAGGTCTTGAATCCCTTATTCGTGACGGTAACTTCATACATTCCCGGAGTAAGAGCCGGGACAAGGTACTGGCCGATGCTTCCGGATTGCACCGATCGTTCCGTTCCCGTAGTAACACTCTTTACCGTGACCGTGGCCCCCGGTACGACTGCGTCTGACGTATCGCGGATGGTGCCGGAAATCTTCCCCGTCTCCAACTGGCCGAAGAGTTGCGCCGCGATCAACAGCATGAACGCCGCGGTGAGGAAGCACAGCAGAAAGTTATAACTTGTGCGGGCCGGAATCCTATCGTTTAGCGACATCGCAGATCTCCTGGCACAGGCTTAGGTAACGGGGATCCTGGGAGATAATTGGGCCCATCCGGTTCGTTCCAGCTCAGGTACCGCATTGGGTAACTTCGTCGCGGTGATTTACATCGGACTACGATCCGTGTGTAGAGCCTAGTTCAATGAAGTTAATAATCCGGACCTAATCCGCTGGACGATTGAGAGATGCGATGAGTCGAAGGATTTGCGCGCCGGGCCGTGTAATACTACTTCACCGCCTACGCTAAAATGCTACTTATGAGTCGAGAGAATTTCCTGAATTTGAGGTCCTTCTGGCAAGTCCAGATCGTTGGATGGAGCTGCTTTTATCTTTTCGACCTTCTGGAATCCATTCATAATTTCTTGACTAAGCGTGTGTATCTCCGTGAAGAGACAGTGCCTGTCGCCTTGATGTTCCTGGGAAGTTGTGCCCTGCGCCCTTTTTGCCGTTGGCTGCTCCGACAGTCGCAGTCGTGGATCGCTTTTGAATTGAAAGCAGCCGCGGCGGCCCTCATCGCATCCATTCCCGTAGCTGGCGCATCCGGCCTCATTCTGCAGAACTTCTATCATGTGCCCTGGCACGCTTTGGTTGCAGTTTGGATGTGGTCTTTTTTTATTCTCTTCATGTGGTGCAGCCTGTATTTCAGCATCAAGCAATGGCAGCAATCGAGCATGGAGAAGGAGCGGCTGCTTCGCGCCGAGTCCGAGGTGAGAGAGGCGCGCCTGCTTGCCCTTCGCTATCAGTTGAATCCACATTTCCTGTTCAATTCGCTCAATGCCGTCTCTACGCTCGTTCTGGATGGAAATGCGCCTGCAGCCACGCGAATGCTGGCGCAAATAGGAGATCTTCTGCGTTCGAGCCTCGACTCCGAGGTTACCGCTGAAGTGGCTCTCGCCCAGGAGTTAGTCTTCACCGAAGGGTATCTTGCCATTGAACAAACCAGGCTGGGAGACCGATTGAAGTTCGATATGGAAATACCCCTTGAAACGCGGGATGCACTGGTGCCAAGTATGCTGCTCCAACCCCTGGTAGAGAATGCAGTGCGTTATGGGGTAGCGCCACTGATCGAGGGTGGGTGGATTACGATCAACAGCGCGCTGCGTGCCAACAGATTGCGCATTGTGATCGTGAACTCCGGACGTCATGGTGAGGGTGAGCAGAAAAAGAATGGCAATGGCATCGGCCTGGGGAACACGGGCGAGCGCCTGAAATCGCTTTATGGGACGGATTTTGAATTCTCGCTTGGGTGGCCTGAAGCGGGCGGTTGTGAAGTCGTGCTGGAATTGCCTTTACGCCGGGCTCTGAACCTGCAGGGGGCTTCCCCGTGCGCGTTCTAATCGTCGACGACGAGCCCCTCGCGCGGCGTGGCGTCGTTCATAGGCTGCGTCGATTCAAGGATGTGGAGATTGTTGGAGAATGCGGAGACGGCATATCCGCAGTCGAGAGAATTCTGGAACGATCTCCCGATGTTGTGTTCCTCGACATCCAGATGCCGGGCATGGACGGTTTTGAGGTTCTGCGTGCATTGCCCAGAGAAAGTATGCCGGCAGTCATTTTTCTGACAGCGTATGAGCAACATGTTTTGCGGGCATTCGATGTCCATGCGCTGCATTACCTGCTGAAGCCGGTGGACGACCTACGCTTCGCGGCAGCGGTCGGTCGAGCTCGTGATTTGGTCGATTCCTCATCCAAGGCCGATATGGCACAGCGAGTTATGAAATTGCTGGACCACCCTCCGGATCATTACGCGTCGCGATTTACGGTGCAAACCGGGTCCCGCATTCAAATCGTGACTGCGGAAGAAGTTGAGTGGATTGGGGCTGCCGGTGACTATGTTGAACTGCACCTCAACGGCCGTTCGTTTTTGATACGCGAAACGATGGCTTCTCTCGAACAGAAGCTCGACCCGGCGAAGTTTCTTCGCATACACCGCTCCCGAATTGTGCAGTCCAAAGGCATATTGGAATTGCGATCCATCGAGAACCGCGAATTTATGGTAAAGCTCTTGGACGGCTCGGAGCACCGCTCCAGCCGCACCTACGCGGATCGACTTGAGCGTTGGTTGTCATCAGGCCGGATCTGACAAGAAGTGGCTTTCCTTACCCCTCAAATCCGTCAAAACCAATCCAGCAGCCAGCCAGGCCTTTCAAATTGCTTTTGTAGGTTCGCGTCACCGTGTATTCCCTGCCACCCTTGATCCGAAGCATGTACTCGCCCGTAGGCAGAGGCTGTAGCTCTTCCACAAATGAGGCGTTGACCAGGGCGGACCGGTGGATGCGCAAGAACCCGTAAGGTCTCAGCTTCTCGGCGATGGAAGAAATGGAAACGCGCAAGAGGTAGGAGCCGGTATCAGTCTCCAGCAGTACATAATTTCCCTCAGCATGGACGGCCACTACATCATCCGGCGCAATGAACAGGATTTTGCCGTTGGCTTTAATCGCAATCTTCTCGCGCTTTCGCGGAGTGAGTGTTTGGGGCGGCGGAAGAGCCTCCACCGACCTGACAGCTCGCTCTGCCGCCGACCTCCGGAACACTATATCCAGTGCCTCTTCGATCCGTTCGTTGGAGAAGGGCTTAAGGACGTAATCGACGACATGCTTGTCGAATGCGGCGAGCGCGTGCTGCTGATACGCCGTTACGAAAACCACGGACGGCAGGAGACGACCCTGTGCTGTCAGTTGATCCAGGAGTTGGATGCCGGAAACCTCCGGCATACTGATATCCAGAAGAAGAACATCGAAGCTTCGGTGCATTAGCTTGTCGAATGCTTCTACTGCGTCGCGGGCAGTATCAAGCCCTTCGACCTCGCGCCTGCCTGCCAGAATACTCCTCAAGGTGATCTGCGAATGCGGTTCGTCATCCACAATTAATACGTGCATGATGGGAAACCTCGCTCTCACCTTTGCCTTGCGACTGCGGATTGGATCGAAACTCCGCGTGTGGCGCCATGCCCGACAGATAGGTTGATATCAACGTAAGCATACACCACACCCTCCCAATCACCTCGACGTCATGCAAATGATCTCTGTTAGAGTTTTTGCGCGCGGATCCGTTCATTTACATTGCCTGGTGGGGCGCAGCGGTTCCATCGGACCATTGGGGAACGGTTACCATGAAAATGGTTTCCGGCTCCGGAACGTCTTGATATTGATCGTTGAATAACACCGGTGAACCTGCCAGGTCTGCTCCCCAACTCGCGTTGTCTGTCTTGGGTACATGAAACATGAGGTGAGGGCGCCAGTGCCCGTTGGAATCACCAAGGTTCCCTGCTTTCGACAGCATGTAAGACATAGAGCCGGCTTCAGGCAACGGAAGCCCTTGTTTCGCGATCGCGGCAGTAATGTTTTCATGCATCTGCGCTTTGGATAGTCCGGTCAATACCAGCCTCGTCCTATTAATTGTGTACGGAAGAATAGTCCGCACCGCAGCTGGGTTATAACAAATCGGTCCACGCATTTTGGGATTCCAGAACTCCGGACTATCAAATGGAGACATCCAGGCGCGTTCGACCAAACACGTGAATCCGTTTTTTCCTTCGGCTGCGGTCTGATAGCCACTTTTCTCAAGGACGAGAACTGTTGCATCGCGCGATATGGATGCGGGCGCCGCGCTCCGCGCGAGGTCTATCTCGGCATTTCGATCCGCCATCAAGTATTGGTCAAGCGGCGCCATCGTGGAATATTGAGTTTTTGCATCCAGCGCCCACGCCTGTCTCGAGATTCCAGAGACAGAACTGAGGGCGATGAGTAGGAGGGCGGCTGCAGCGGATTCATTTCGGCTCATCGGATTCTCCGTTAAGACATGTGACACCGTTCTCGTTGCATTCAATGGGGAGCAGTGGCTGATCGCTTACTGAACAGCAATTCCAGATAACGCCGCAGATGGTCGATGGTTGCGGCAGCGACCTCGCGATTGTGTTTCGCTTTCGCGAGGATGAACGCGCCCTGGAGGGCGGCCTGAGTGTAGAGCGCCAGGCTCTCCGCAGTCCAGTCGGGGAGCATGTCGCGCTGGCGCATAGCTTCTTCGATTTCGGGAACCAGCGTCGCAGCGTGTTCGCTGATACTACGATTACAGGCGTCGCGGATGGCAGGGTGGGTGTCGTAGACTTCCTGCACCATGGTGCCGGCGAGACAGGTGAAGTCGGCGAGTTCGCCCATGAGCAGAGACTTACGGAAGTCGACATAGGCGAGCAGCCGGTCGAGCGGGTCAGCCAGTGCGTGATACGGTGCGGAGGCAAAGAACGCCCCCGTGCCTTCGCTCCAGTAGTCGGCTGCGGCCAGCGCCAACTCTTCCTTGCTATCGAAGTGGTGAAAGAAGCTTCCCTTGGTAAGGCCGGCGGTTTCGCAGATGTCCTCGATGCGCGCGGCGGAATATCCTTTGGCGCGGATGACGTGCAGGGCCGCGTCGAGGATCCTGCTCTTCGATTCGTGTCTTGTTTCCGTAGGCGCCACAGCAAGCCGACCAGTTGAGCATCAATCATACCTACTAGTTGGTATGATTTCCAAGACATTTTGGCATAACTTTTAAATAGGGTTTGGCGTTAGGCTAAGTGATACGTCATCGTTTCTCGCTCATATTCCACGAGGAAAATCGATCAAATTCAAGTGCACTCAAAACGCGGGAAATTTCTAACGAAATATGAATTTGGACCGCCTGTTGACAATATAACCGTTTACGTATGATAGTTCAGTTCGTGATAATTCTGCCTTTTCTATCGGGCGTCTCGTGCTTAAAGCTCCTTCCGGCGTACGTCATGCAGCAGAAACGGAAAAACATCTTCTCCAATCTCTCAGGTACATCTGAAGACGGTTCTTACCACCGAAATAGTTGCCAACTGCGGCGCAGTCGAGGCGCAAACCGTAGGGAATAGTTTCGGACGCGATTCCCTGGAGAGCCAATGCGGCAAAGCATCTGCGCAGACCGGAGTCGAGCGAACAGTCCTATGCAAAACTTCTCGGTTCCGAACGCCACCCTGCCCAGCGCGGCGCTTGGAACCATTACTTCTACAGCAACGGACATGAGGCCGCTTCAGCTTTCGCTGAAGTTATTTTTTTGGGGGGGAGCTGGGAGCGGCTAACTATTCATGACAACTCTTGAGTGTAGACCGATGAAGGTCTTTATCGTTGCCGCGGTCTCAGCGTTCGCGCTGGCTACTGTGTGCGTGGGCGCCGAGGCACAGCAGGTCCCTCCACTACGCTGCGCTCCGGTCGGGATGACACTTCATTTGTTCAATCGACGGTATCCTCGACAGCAGATGTAATCGCTTACCTTACAAATGAAGTGTCATCCCGACCGGAGTGCAGCGTAGTTGAGGGACCTGCTGTGGCTCTTTTCGGGTTCTCAGGCGGCTCTAAAGCCCGGATGATTCTGGGCCGAGGACAACAACGCAAAGTGCTACCCCTGAACGAATCAGCATTACCACGCAAATGGGGAACGAACCAGCATGGAGGTTGCAATGAACAAACGTAATTTAGCAGGACTGGCGGCTGTCGCACTGGGCATGATCTTTACCGCGGCGTGGGCATTTTCTCAGGCGGGGGGGACGGCCGAGAGTTCTCAAGCACCGGGCTGGGTCCTGCAAGGGTCCTTCCCCGATCCAACTGGCCATACTATGGTCGACGCGAATGGTCAGGTCACCGTAATCCCAAGAACTGGGGGCCACGGCGGCCCTTTGGCCGCCTGTTCCGATGATATTGGTAAATACTGCAGCGGTCAGAGCGGCTTTGGGGCCATGAGCTGCCTGACCAAGAACAACGATCAGCTTTCCACGCAGTGCAAGTCCGTGGTTGGTGAGATGGAGGCTGCCACGGGGGGCGTGCCGCCGTGCAGCCACTCACCGGTGTGCGACGGCCACCTCGGCTTGGCACCCGGGGGACGCCAGCTGTTGCAACGTGTGGAGTGGAAGCAAACTTTGGGGTACACATTCACTTTCCCGTATACCTTGCCTCAGGGCATCGGCGGTGTCCCCGCGGTCGCTCTCGATTCCAAGGGAAATCTGTGGGCTTTCAAGCGCAGCCCTGCCGGAACTGCGCAGTTGTATGAGTTCGGCCCGGACCACAAGCTTATCCGCTCGGTGGGCGACGATGTGATCGGCCACGCTTATAAGGCGCACGGCATGGCCGTCGACGCGCATGACAATGTCTGGATATGCGACGCGGCTCTCGCCACCGTAAAGGAAGTAAGTCCGGAGGGGAAGCTGCTGAAGACCATTGGCGTGAGTGGACATAGGGGGGATTGGGACGAAGCCAAGGATCAAAGGCTTTTGTGGCAACCGCTGATGGTCGCGTTCGCGCCCAATGGAGATATTTATATCGGCGAAGGACATGGGAACGAGAGCCCTAACGATACCGATTCGGACGATCCAGCCAATAAGTCGGGGGCCGCTCGGGTGATACACCTCGATCCGAACGGCAAATTCATCAATCAATGGTACGGCGATCATGTCGGACAAGGAAAGTTCACCATGGTCCATGGGCTGGCTGTGGATCCTGCCAATGGCGATGTTTGGATCGGGGATCGCGAGCAGTACCGTATCGTCGTCTACACAGCCAACGGCGAGTTTATCAAGACCATCCAAATGAGGAACCTGGTTTGCGCCCTCGCCTTTGACGCACACAATCAGCTATGGATGGGGAGTGGTCAGGATGGACAGTTTCTCAAGTTAGATCGAAACGGAAAGGTACTGGGTGCAGTCGGCAACGGAATGGGTATAGGCCCGGGCCAGTTCATCGAAGCCAGTTATTTCGTCTTCGATAAACAAGACAACCTGTATGCCGGCGACACCAGCGTTGGCCGCATCACGAAGATGGTTGCGCCATAGAAGGAGTGGCAATTTACGATCCCGTGCTTGATTCAATGACCTCGACGTTTCACGACATAACAAAGACCTGATTTCCCGACTCCGAAATCTTGCATCACACATTTTCTAGGTCCTACACAGGGAAAATGGATGTGGATTGTAAGGTTGGCGCTGCGGCGCCCGTACACCTTTGTTGTGTTTTCGCTCTTGATGATGCTGCTTGGGATTGCCACGTGTATTCAGGCTCCCAAGGCTATCTACCCTTACATCAACATTCCTGTCGTCACTATCGTCTGGAGTTACAGCGGCGGGACCTCAGGACTATGTCAGCACCAGCATTGACTATCAGCAGGGATTCTCTATCGGCGCGCAACTCGACGCGTTTGTTGACAATGCTGCCCAGGTGCTCTACGCCGGCACATCACAATACGATCCGTTCCACGCGCCAAGCACATCGTTCACCCTGACCCAGCCTCTGCTGCGCGGCCCGGGCCGAGAGGTCAACCTGCGCTTCCTTCGCGTTGCCCAGCTTGATCAGCACGCGTCCCGGCTCTTGTTTGAACAACAGGTATTGGAAACCGTCTATGGCGTCTCACGGCTCTACTACGACCTGGTCTCCCTGGGAGAAAATGTCGGTGTACAAGAGGAGTCTCTGACAGCCGCGCAACGCCTTTATGACGACGACAAGAACCAGGTCGACCAGGGAACGCTCGCGCCCATCGAACTGACGCGAGCGCAAGCTCTGCTGTCCTCTAGCCGCCTCAATCTTATTCAAGCGCAAGGAGAGTACCGGCAACAGGAAGCCATATTGCGGCAGCAACTATTACGCAGGTTAGGCGATCCCTCTGCGAACTTTGCTTCCATTGTTCCGCAGGACCGGATTGTTGTTCCGGATGATCCGCCCGCTCTCGACGTTCCGGCGCTCGTCGACGATGCGATTGCGAATCGTCCCGACCTGGCGCAGGCAGGCTTACAGGTAAAGGCGGACGAGATCTCGGTCCGGGCATCTCGTAATTATGTGAAGCCGGGACTGAATGCGTTTGCGAATGTGCAGACGCGCGGCTCCGCCATCGCGCCCTTTACCGAGTTGGGTTCAGGTGGCACGGGCCTGGTCACGGTGCCCGCGGACATCACGCAGGGCTGACTGCGGCTCTCGACCATCTACCAGGGAGGTCTGCAGCTCTCGCTGCCATTACGTAACCGCATCGCACAAGCGGATGCCGCCCGCGATCAAATTCAACTGCGGCAGGCGGAAGGACGCAGCATGCAACTGGAAAATCAGGTCCGGCAGCAGATCGAACAGGCCGCTATCGCGCTCGAGAACTCGCATCAGGCCTATGGCGCGGCGGTAGAGAGCCGGAATTTCCAGGAGCAACTCCTGCAGGCGGAGAAGGACAAGTTCGCAGTAGGGGAAAGCACGAACTTCCTGATTGTTCAGGATCAGGCCTACCTGGCGCAGGCTCGTTCCACAGAAGTAGCTGCCCGCTCGGATTGGATGAAAGCGCGCATCACCCTTGACCGGTCGCTGGGCAATCTACTGCAGAAGAACAACATCGCAATCGATGATGCGATCCGGGGTAAGTTGCCGTAGGCCGATTCCCTTCTTTACTTCGCAGTCGCAACCCCCGATTTCGGCGTCAGGTACTTGTCGTACCAATCGAAATAACGCTGATACCGATCTCGGATAAAGCTCGGCCGGGTGAAACCATGGAACTGGCCTGGGTAGACGACTAGCTCGGCCGGCACGTTGAGGCTGCGCAGTGCCTGGTACATTTGTTCGCCGCCGTTCAGGGGCACATTGAAATCTTTATCGCCGCCCATGAACAGGGTTGGCGTCTTGATGCGGTCCGCATGAAGAAGCGGGTAGCCAATCCTGGTATAGGTCTCAGGATTTTTCCAGGGCGGCCCAAGCTCGTTGTCGTATTGAAAGATATACTGATCGACTCCATAGAGGCCGAATGGATTACCCATGCCGGCCCCGCTGGTCGCCGCATGAAATCGAGTGGTGGTGGCGATGGTAAAGTCGGTGAGGATGCCGCCGTAGCTCCATCCGCCGATGCCCAGCCGATCCGGGTCGGCGATTCCCTGCTTGACCGCCTCATCGACGGAAGCAAGCAGGTCGACGACTTCTTTTCGTCCCCAGTCGTCGAAGATAGCCTGTTGATATTCCTTACCGCGGCCGTGGCTGCCCCGGTAATTCACATTGAGCACCGCGTAGCCGCGAGCGGCAAAGAGTTGGCGCTCCGCAACGAAGGCATGCGCGTCCTGGCCGTCGGGGCCGCCGTGAATCCTTAATAGCAGGGGATACTTCCTCCCGGTAACATACCCGACAGGAAGTGTCAGCAACCCGTGGACTTCCGTTCCGTCAGGAGACCTGGCCTGAAAATCGCGCGTCTCGCCAAGCTGGAGCCTGGCAACCAGCGCGTCATTATGGCTGGTAAGCTTGCGCATCCTGCCGCCTTCGATGGCGAAGATTTCCGCAGGAGCCGCATCGGTCGTCCAGGCGATCGCCAAATGGTCGAGTTTTGCGTCCTGCGCGGAGGCTTCACCGGCAGAGTCAACCAGTCGTTTGACGCTCCCGTCACTCATCGAGACCGTGGCAGGATACCGGGAGCGGTCATCGGCGGCCAGCACGGTAATCGATTGTCCGTCCGGCGAAAAAACAGGATCGCCCACCGGACGATCTAACTGTGCATTGAGTACCCGCGGTTCGCCTCCAGCTGCAGCCACCACCGCCAGCTGCCGCTGATCGTATTCCTCGTACTTTGGCTCGCTGCCATGAATATAGGCGATCAGCTTACTGTCGGGGCTCCACGCCGGCTGCCCATCGTCCGGACCGGGAAAGTTAGTGAGCTTGCGGGCCGCGGAGTTAGGGGCCGCAGACACCACAAAAACATCCGTATTATTGGTGCGATCGGGATCGACGTCATGATTGCTGATGTACGCGATTTGCGTGCCATTCGGCGACCAGACCGCGTTCTGCTCCGTGAACTTTGTGTCCGTGGTGAGCTTGTCGAGCTTGCCTGTCGCGACATCGTAGAGAGAGATCAGTTCCGGGCGCGTATTGGTGGAAAGATACCCTTCTATGTCCTGTTTGAAATGGTAGCGGTCGATGACAATCGGCTTGGGTTTCTCCTTTTCACTCTCAACCTTCTCTTTGTCCCTGGCTTCCTGTTCCGGGTCCTCGGCAAGGATGAGCAGCAGTTTCTTCGCGTCCGGCGACCACTCGTGCCCGGAGAGTTTTCCTTTGACGCTGGTCAATTGCCGCGCCTCGCCACCGCGGCGGTCGAGGACCCAAACCTGGCTGCCCTTCACATTCGTAGCCCCGGGACGCTCGGAGAGAAAAGACAGATACTTCCCGTCCGGACTCCACCGTGGATTACTCACCGAATTATCGACCCCATAAGTCAGTTGAATGTCCTGTGCCCCATCCCAGCTAACCATCCACAGATCGGTAACCTTCTTGTCGGCCTTTGTGTCGACCCTGGTGACGGTGTATGCGATCCATTTGCCGTCGGGCGAGAGCTGGGGGTTGTCCACTTCGAGTAAGTGCTCGAGGTCGTCGAGGTTCATTGGGCGGGGCGCAGGAGGTTGGGTGGCGGGAGCATCCGGATAGGGAACGCCCGACAACGCAGAGGAAGAGCATGCGAGGGTAAGCACGATGGCGGCGATCGCCGCGCCTAGGAACTTGCTGAAGGTGGGCATCCTGGCGGGAGAAATGACGTCCATGGAGGTTCTGACACTACTATTGTTTTCGTGCATGTCGGCACTCCGGCTGGTTTATTTTTGGAGCAAATCCGTAACGGTCTGCGGTCGACAAAGGACAGCCCTACTCGTGTCGCATGCCTCCGGACGCAGGTTAGCACACTCGCTCTGGGCTATCGGGAATCAGACTTGTCCTAATTCAGGCTCCGCCACGAAATTGCGGGTACCCCACGGAGAATTTGGGAGGGCCGAGGGGCGCACCGCAGATCCCTCCGCGACCCCGGATTTCCTGTGGAACTTGGTGGCGTTGGCGCACTCCATGCGCCCTTCTTTACGGAAGGGCGCACACGCTGCCTTGTCCAGCGAAGCGTGGCAGGAAATCCGGGTCCGGTCGGGATGACAATTCTGTTTGGGAACGCTAAGTATAGTTTCCACGATGAATTGTTATCCCGCCCAATGACAGCGCCGAGGATTTGCCGGGATGGGTGCTGCACCAGCGGCTCGTCCTGCGGTATGGCTGGCCTCTGTAAGTGGCTTGCTTCTTTGGGCTACACTGTTGCTTCGCTCGCGGGCCGGCCAAAGGGTCCCACGAGCGTTTGCGCGACACCAGAAGCCCCGCGAAAGCATCGAATAGGTGCCACTCCATCCCGGCGATCGCAGTAGAAGGAGAGAAGGCAATGAAAGCTCCAGACAGCACGGATGTTATCCAGGGCGATGAGCAATCCAGGGACGGACACTACCGCGCCAAGCAGGATCTGCGCGAGCAGAGCGACGGAGGCATAGAACAGCCCGCGGAGCTGGATCCAAATGCCCCGATCGCCCTCCAGGCGCAAAACCCTTTTACTCTGGGCAAACTCCGCATCGGGTCTGCCTCAGAAGAGGCTGCCGGGATCCCCGCGATCTGGAACACCATGCTCTATGGCATCACTGACATGGGCCCCATTCGAATGTCCGAAGCTTTTCTGAAGATCAACCACGTCACCGGCTTTGATTGCCAGAGTTGCGCCTGGCCGAGCCCGGACAAGAAGCGCAAGATCTTCGAGTTTTGCGAAAACGGCGCCAAGGCGGTCTCTGACGAATCAACCAAAAAACGCATCACCCCGGAGTTCTTCGCCAAACATTCCATCGCCGATCTGGCCGCGCAATCCGACTATTGGCTGAACCAGCAGGGGCGCCTCACGTCGCCCATGGTACGGCAGCCCAACGCCACCCACTATCAGCCGATCACCTGGGCGGACGCGTTCGCCATGATCGCGAACGAACTCAACGAACTCGAATCGCCCAATCAGGCTTGCTTCTACACCTCCGGCAAGACGACCAATGAGCCTGCCTTTCTGCTTCAGCTGTTTGCCCGCCAGTTCGGCACCAACAACCTGCCTGACTGCTCCAACATGTGTCATGAATCTTCCGGAGTGGCCATGACGGAAGTGCTGGGCGTCGGCAAGGGTACAGCGACCCTCGAAGACATGGAGAGTACCGAACTCATCTTCATCTTCGGCAACAATCCGGGAACCAACCACCCGCGCATGCTGACCTCCCTGCAGAAAGCCAAGGATCAGGGGGCAAAGATCATCGCCGTCAATCCCCTCCCCGAAGTGAGCCTGATGCGGGTAACCAATCCCAACCCGCAGGACTACTCAAATCCTCTGGAGCTGCCGTTTGCGTTGCTCGGCAAAGGACAGGCACTTGCCGACCTCTATCTGCCGGTACGCGTCAACGGCGACGTGGCCGCTATCAAAGGCATACTGAAAGACCTGTTCGAGCGTGAGCAGCAGGGGCGCCCCTCGGCGATTGACCATCCATTTATCGAGTCCTTTACCGAAGGGTACGCAGCGCTGAAGGCAGACGTCGAAGCCGCGAGCTGGGAGGAGATCGAAGAAGAAAGCGGGCTGACGCGAAACCAGATCGGCACGGCCGCCGCAATGTATGCCGCCTCGAAAAAGACCATCATTGCCTGGTGCCTCGGCGTTACCCAGCAGCGCAACGGCGTCGACAACGTTTCCATGATCGTGAACCTGCTGCTGGTCGGCGGGCACATGGGGCGCCCCGGTGCGGGCACCGTATGTGTGCGGGGGCACTCGAACGTCCAGGGGGATCGCACCATGGGGATCTGGGAGCGTCCGCCCAAACCTTTCCTGGATGCATTGAAAAAAGAGTTTAATTTCGAACCACCGGCGAAATTTGGCTACGACACCGTCGAATCGCTGCACGCGATGTTCGACGGAGAGGTCAAGGTATTCTTTGCCATCAGCGGTAACTTTCTGTCGAATGTGCCAGACACGGTCTACAGCGCGCACGCCATGCAACGCTGCCGGCTCACCGCGCACGTCTCCACCAAGCTAAACCGGTCACACCTGATTACTGGGGAGCGTGCCTTGATTCTGCCCTGCCTGGGCCGCAGCGAAGAAGACATCCAGGCCGGGAGTAAGCAGTTCCTCACCGTCGAGGACTCGATGGGCATCATCAATCCTTCGGAGGGTTTTTTCCCGCCTGCGTCCCCTGACCTGATGAGTGATGTGGCGATCATTGCCAATTTGGCGCATGCCACCCTGGGCTCTCGCTCCAGCACCAACTGGCTTGGGTTTGCCGCGGATTACAACCTGATCCGCGACGCGATTTCCCGGGTGATTCCGGGATTCGAGAACTTCAACGCGCGCCTGGCCAGTGAGAAATTCTTCTATCTTCCCAATGCCGCCAAGCACCGTATTTTCAAGACGACTTCGGGCAAAGCAAAGCTGACTGTTTGCCCTATCCCGAAGCATGACCTGCAACCTGACGAATTTCTTCTCACCACCATCCGCAGCCACGATCAGTTCAACTCCACCGTTTACGGGCTGAATGACCGCTATCGGGGGGTCTTTGACGGCCGCCGGGCTCTGTTTCTCAACCCGCTGGACATGGAAGAAAGAAATCTAAAGGCCGGTCAGGTTGTGGACATCTACAGTCACTTTGAGGGCGAAGTCCGCAAGGCGCCCAACTTCGCGATCGTTCCCTATGCCATCGCGCGCCGGAGTGCTGCCGCCTACTACCCGGAGACCAATGTTTTGATACCCATCCGCAGCGTGGCCGCCAAGAGTAATCAACCGGCCGCGAAATGCATTCGCATCACGCTGAGTCCGTCTGATTCCGTTGAGGCGCTGCATTTTGCCCAGGCAACGCTCGATCACAACCTGCAGCGCGCCGTGCCACGGGTTCCCTGAATGCGGGCCGCTCCGTCCATGCTATGGGTAACCATCGCAATCGCAGCGGCTGCGGCCCCGTTCGGAAGCGGACGGGCGAAGGCACAAGCGGCTGCGGAACAACCGTCCCACCTGACATTCGAAGTGGCCACGATCAAGCCGACTGAGCCCGGCGTCCAGTCCGGCATGATCAAGCCCCTTCCCGGCGGAGATGGATATACCGTGCAGAACCTGTCGGTGAAAATGATGATCATCGTGATCTACCGGGTGCCAGGACGGCAAATTCTCGGCGGCCCCGAATGGCTGAGCAGCGAACGCTTCGATGTCGAGGCAAAGGCGGATCGAGCGTATGGCGTCGAAGAGCTCCATGAGATGTTTCGCAACCTGCTGGCGGAGCGATTCAGTTTGAAACTGCATCAGGAGCTGAAGGAAGGACCGGTGTACGAGCTAACCATAGCCAAATCGGGCTTGAAAATGAAACCTGATGGCGAAGGGCAAGACACCAAGATCCCAATTCTCCCCGGCCCAAACGGCTCAGTCGGAACCAAGGTTCCCATGAAGTATCTCTGCTGGTGGCTCGGACAGAATCTGCAGAACGATAATCGGCCGGTCATCGACAAGACCGGCCTGACTCAGAGCTACGACTTCACGCTGGCCTTTGCGCCGCAGTTGCCTCCGGGGGCTCCGGAAGGGAATATTCCGCCTGAGCTACTCAACCGTCCGTCGATCTTCGAAGCAGTGAAGGAGCAACTCGGTCTACAACTGACCCCCGCCAAGGGGCCAGTGGAGTACTACGTCATCGATCACATAGAGAAGCCCTCCCCAAACTAGTTTCAGCTACGCTGAATGGATGCGCCACCGTTCCCCTTTGTCATCCCGAGCGCAGCCGAGGAATCTGCGGTTCACCTCCGCGCGCTGTCTTCTGGAAAGACGGGTGCAGCTACGAAAATGCCGTCTTTTTACCATGAATGGGAGGCATCTCTGCTGAGACAGGTTATTCTGGACTTCCTCCACTTTGCGAAAAAGGAGCTTTGATGGCACGCCCATTGTGGTCAGGAACCATCCAAATCTCGCTCGTCGGGTTTGCGGTTGAAATTTACCCCGCGACCAACACCACACGTCCGTTTTCCTTCCACGAAATCGACCGGAACACTCTTAGCCGGGTCCGCCGCGCAAACGTTTCCGAAGCTCCAGCGCCCGAGACAGAATCGGCAGATTCTGAGGAAAGCGAAGCCGCCTCCGCGAAACACAGCTCTTCCCTGCACCTGGCTCCGCAGGTAACAGAGAGCACCCCTGTGCAACACGCGGTCGAGAAGGCCGACATCGTCAAAGGTTACGAGTACGAAAAAGGCAAATACGCTATCGTCGAGCCGGCGGAACTCAAAAACCTGCGTCTCGCGGGCAAGAAGACGATCGAGATTTCCCAGTTTTCCAAGGCGGCCGAAATCGATCCGACCCTCTACGAAAAGCCTTACTTCGTGATGCCCAAGTCCGGTCCCCAGGCGGTCGCCTTCGCCGTGATGCGGAAAAGCATGGCCGAAAACGGCATGGTCGGGGTGGGAGAGATCGTGTTTAGCGGGCGGCAGCATTTGATGACCCTGTCCCCTCCGCACGACCAGGACCAGCCCGGAATGATGCTCTACACCCTGCGTTTTGCCACCGAGCTGCGCGATGCGCGTGACTATTCCAATGGGGCGGAAAGCAGCAAGGGCGACGCGGCCCAGCTTGGCTTGGCTAAGCAACTGATCGACGCTTACACGCGGCCCTTCGAGGTGAGCAACTTCAAGGATCACTACGAGGAAGCGCTTCGCGAGCTGGTGGAAGCCAAGATCAAGAACCTTCCCATACCGGAGCCGGAAGCGGAAAAGAAACCACCCAAGGTCGTCGACCTGATGGAGGCGTTGCGCAGGAGCCTCGCACAGGTGAGTCCCGCGCAAGAGACACAGCCGGCGGCAGAAACCGCGAAGAATTCCAAGGAACGAACTGCCGGTACCAAGCGAAAAAAATCCGCGTAAGGTCAGCGCCGCCGTCTGCGCCAACCCAGGGAGATTCCGAGGAGAATTCCCGCGACCACCGCCCCGGTCAGCTTCTTTCGACTGGTGATCGGTATGAAGCGGGTCTGCTGGTCGCTGATCTCGATCACGCCCACAGGAATCGCACGCACCCAGGCGCCACCACCGCCGCCCTCACCCTGCAGGTTCGAGTTCCCTCCCCCGTGCGTACCGGCCCCGCCGCCGTATCCATACATGAGTTTCGCTACCGGGATGACGGTCTTTCCCGCCGCGGAGACGGGTTCACCGTAGATGGCCTTCACCCCTACCTGGCCAACAATACTTTCCTTGAGCGATTGCAGAAGAGCGGCGCTGCCCATGAGCGGCCTCCTGGAGAAATTATCTTACATCCAGGCAATGTGTACACCGTCACGGGCGCAGGATACCCTACCGCCCTTCTGATACGCGCTCGTCGTTCCACTTACCGCATCTGTGATTTGCTCATGAGATCCATGCGCTCATGCCAGTGTGACTGCAGCTCGTCGGCTTTGGTGCGCTGCTCGGGCGTCAGGACCGTGCTGTAGATCTTCTGTTTGAAGTGTTCTTTCTCCACCAGCAGTTTCGCCACGGTGTCACCCTGGCGCGCGGCAATCTCCTGCACTTTGGTTTCGTCGAGATTGCCCTTGGCGGTCGCCTCGTCCATCTCCTTACTCTGTGCGGCGAACTCGTGCACCATCTCGAAAACAATGGGACGCTCGGTCTCCCACATCGTGTGAATTTGGTCTTTCTGCCCGTGGCTCAGTTTGAGTTCATGGGCGACATAACCCATGGGGCCGAAAGGACCCCAACGATGACCGTAGAATCCGTATCGTTCATGGACGTCCGCGGTGGCAACAACCACTCCAACGACAACTACCAGCAACACTGCAATGGACCAGATCGTGATTCGTTTCATACCGACATCTCCGTGTTACAAATCCATTCGAGCATCGGTACAAAGCGGGTGCGGTAGAGATTGGTAAAGAGATATAAAGTTTTGTAAACGACGATGACGCCTGGGGCAGATGCACTAGTATCGAAGGTGGGCGAACGAGAATGGATCGGGTGCTCATCGTCGATGATGATGTAGAGCTGTGCCGGCTACTCGCTGAGCGCCTGAGCACGGAAGGCTTCTCCCTCGAAGCCGCTCATGACGGGCCACGCGGCTTGAGCCGCGCTCTCTCGCAGGAACACGCGCTGGTCATACTCGACCTCATGTTGCCGGGCATGAACGGCCTCGACTTGTTGCGCAACCTGCGCAGCCAGTCTTCCATGCCGGTGCTGATGTTGACGGCTCGCGGGGAAGATGTCGATCGTATCCTGGGTCTGGAGCTCGGCGCGGACGATTATCTGCCCAAACCCTTCAACCCCCGCGAGCTTATTGCCAGGGCGCGCGCGATACTGCGGCGAAGCGAAAGAGTTTCCGACACATCCGACGTGCTCATCGTGGATGACGTCCGCCTTGACCCTGCCGCACGTGAGGTCCTGATCGACGGGATTCCACTCGATATCACCAGCGTGGAATTCTCACTGCTCGAGGCTTTGCTGCGCAACGCAGGGCACGTGGTGACGCGTGAGCATCTTACCCAGACGGTGCTGGGACACAAGCTCGGCACTTTCGATCGAGTGATCGATGTGCACGTCAGCAATCTGCGCAAGAAATTGAGCCGCGTACACGCAGGAGAGAGAATTAAGGCGATACGCGGCAGCGGCTACCAATTCGTCGCCCGGTCAGAAGCGAAATGACAACCCGGATTCACAGTCTCTTTTTGAAGATATTTTTGTGGTTTTGGGCAACTGTCATAGTGACAGCTATCTCGCTGGTTGCTGCATTCGCAATTCTTTCCGGCAATGGAGTTTCACAGTCCCATGCAATCCTGACGGAAACGGCGCGCCAATCGGGAGCCATGGCCATCGAGGAGGTTGAGTTACACGGCGCTCCGGCCGCGTCGGCCTATCTCGGAAGACTCGAGGATCGGATCCACTTGCAAGCCTGCCTCTTCGATATATCGGGAAACGTGATCGCGGGCAGCAACTGTGCTGCATTCTCCGAGACGATCTCGCGGCTGACCGCTACCCATACATCTGAGGTCAGCTGGCGGCACGGCAGTACGCGCATCGCCGTGAGATTGCCGGGCCGCAATGGCGCCGCGTACGTTTACGCCACCAGCGTCCCCACCGGGCCCCCCATCAGTCGAGTTGCCATCGTACGCCAGTGGTGCATCGCCCTGCTGGTTTCCGGCTTCATCTGCTATTTGTTGACCAGATATCTGACTGCGCCCATCCTGCGCTTGCGCGAAGCGTCTCAGCATCTGGCTGCGGGCGAGTTGAGCACGCGTGCCTCTGCGGAGATGGAACGGCGGCACGATGAGCTGGGCTCGCTGGTGCGTGATTTCAACACCATGGCGGACCGCATCGAGGAGCTCATCTCCAGGCAGCGGCAGCTCATCTCTGATGTCTCGCACGAGTTGCGCTCGCCGCTGGCGAGACTGAACGTTGCCCTCGACATTGGGCGCCAGCGAAAGGGCGATGATCCCGCCTTCGATCAGATGGAGCAGGATATCGAGTCCATGAACGAGATGATCGGCCGTCTGCTCTCCATCGCTCGCCTGGATGCCTCAACCACGCCGGTGGCCATGACCGAAGTGAATTTGAGCGAGCTGGTCTCGCGGATTGTCCGCAGCGCGCAATTTGAACTGCAACCACGCGGCAACACGGTGCGTCTAACCATGTCTGGCCAATGCTTTGTGCAGGCAAATGCAGAGTTGCTGCATGGCGCCATAGAAAATGTGATGCGCAACGCGATCCGCTATACGGAAGGCGACAACCCTATCGAAGTTAATCTGCGCTCGCGGGAATTCGCGCCTTCCCGTTTCATCCGTCTGGCCATTCGTGACCACGGTAGCGGAGTGCCGGAATCGGAGCTGCTCAACATTTTCCAGCCGTTTTATCGTGTGGCCGAAGACCGTGATCGTCACACCGGCGGGACCGGCCTGGGTCTGGCAATCGCCGAGCGCGTGGTGCGCATCCACGGCGGAACCATCCACGCCAGAAATGCCGCCCCCCATGGGCTGGAAGTCGAGATTCTCCTACCGCAGCTATCGCGGATGGGTGAATCCGCACTCCTTCCATAGTTTTTCCCAGCCCCAGATCCCGGAGATACACTTCATCGGCAGCGGGAATCCGAGCTGATGGGCCAACATACACACCTGGCCACGATGATGTGCGTCGTGCGAAATCATGTAGGCCAGCATGCTTGCACCTGACGGCCACGGTTTTGCCCAGCCGTCGCGGTGAAAAATTTCCACCCCGCTCTGCGGCCCGGATAGAGCGTCTGCCAGCATCTCGGTGCAACGCGCGCCACTTTCCGCCAAAGCCGCCCGGGCCTGCTCCTGCGTGCAGCGAGCGTGGTCCAGCGAGGCCGGAAGCTTCAAGTGCGGGGCAGATAACCTGAGCCATTTGCGACGGACATTATGCACGTGGGCAAAGATGGTGGCGATGGTTCGCCCCTTGCTCCCGGGCAGTTTAGCGCGCCATGCAGCAGGATCGAGATGCTCGAGGACGATTTGATTCATCCGCTCGCTGACGCTGTAACTCTCCACCAGCACCTGACAAGGATTAACGTTAGCCTGTGAGTGGGTCATGGATCACCTCGTTGGCCCAAATGACTCGGGCGTCTTCTCGTCCGTTTGCGCCAACACCTTTCACAGCGGTTCACATCTATATACAAGCATGACCACGACGGAGGTTTCCTTGCCAGCAGAATCAGTTCCACGAGTTGTGATTGTGGGGGGCGGGTTCGGCGGCTTCTATGCCGCCTGCTCCCTGGCCAAAGCTGCCGTTCGTATCACCCTCGTCGATAAGCGCAATTATCACTTGTTTCGGCCCATGTTGTATCAGGTAGCGACCGGGCTGCTCGCCGGCGATGAAGTAGCTCCCTCGTTGCGCGTGCTCTTCGGCAAGCAGAAAAATGTAGACGTGCTGATGTCTGAAGTGACTGGTGTTGATGTTGCGAACCGGAAGGTACTGCTCCCCAACTGTGAACTGGGGTACGACTATCTTGTGCTGGCTACCGGTATCCATGTGAACTACTTTGGCCACGATGAATGGAAGACGCTCGCTCCGGGACTTGATTCGTTGGCCGAGGCAGATCTGATTCGCAGCAGGCTGCTGACGGCATTTGAAGAGGCCGACCGCCTCGCGCTGTGTGCCGATGCGGACCCTGCCCGAATTCAAGAGATGCTTACTTTCGTTCTGGTGGGTGGCGGCACGGTGGGCGTCGAGCTTGCCGGCACCATTGCCGAGATGGCAGGAATGGCGTTGCAGGGCGACTTCCGTCACCTGGGCCCGGGTGCGGCCCAGATCCTGCTCTATGAAGGTACGCCCCGGATCCTGCCCACGTTTGCCGAAGAACTCTCGGTAAAAGCGCGCCGTCATCTGGATCAGTTGGGAGTGAAGATCTTCACCAGCACTCGCGTTGACAGCGTTGACGCAGAGGGCATTGTGGCCAATGGAGCGCGCGTTCCCAGCCGGAACGTGATGTGGACGGCAGGCGTGTCGGCTTCGCCGGCGGCGCAGTGGCTGGGGGTCGAAGCGGATAAGTCGGGCAGGGTTAAAGTCAATCCTGACCTCTCGGTGCCGGGGCATCCTGAAATCTTCGCGATCGGCGATACCGCCCTGGTGGTCGCGAACACCCGCAATCTGTTCTTTATGAAAAGTGGAACCGGCGTAACCATGCCAGGACTCGCGCAACCAGCCATCCAGCAAGGTGAGTACGTGGCCAAACTGATTGGCCGCCGTGTCTCTCGACAGCCTGCGCCCGATCCGTTTTGGTATTGGGACAAGGGCGACTTAGCGGTCGTAGGACGCACGTACGCCGTGGCCGACCTGAGGTTCTGGAAGTCTGCCGGCCTTGCCGCGTGGTTGGTGTGGGCCGGCGTCCACATCTATTTTCTGATTGGCTTTGCCAATCGCCTCCTGGTCATGCTGCGGTGGGGGGTGCAATTTGTTTCGAGGCGACGGGCGGTGGGCGCCATTTCCGCGGATCTTTAATCGCTCTGGCTACTCGATAAAGTCCGGAGCTTTCTTGAGGCGACGGAAGGTTACCGGGTCATGCTCGATCCAGAGTTGCGCACCGCTCTGCTTGAGGTACGCTTCCATGGCCGCGCGGCTGGCAAGTGTCTGCTGCCCGTTCGCTTCGCCCTCGGGGGCTTTGGAGGCGCCCCGCTCGGCGACATAGTGCCATAAATCCCCCGCGATCAGAACTGGGCCGGTCTTGGGCAGCTTCAACGCCAGAACCTGGTGCCCGGGAGTATGACCCGGCGTGGATTTGATAACGACGGTTCCATCGCCGAATACATCGTAGTCGCTGTTTGGCAGGATCACCGTCTTGCTGCTGCGGAGCCGATTGTAAGCCGATTGATCCTTAGGACTGGCTGCGAACATCGCATCCCGTTCTGCGGCATGAACCAGCCAGGTGGAACCGGCAAACGCATTTGCATTCGCCGTGTGATCGAAATGGTAGTGGGAAAAGGCAATGTAGGTGATGTTCTCCGGCCGATAGCCAATCGCCGCCAGTTGCGGCAGCAAAGGCCGGGGGGAGCTTATCGTCTCGGAACCGTCTACCTTGACTACCGGCTTGTCTCCCGTGAATGCACTGTCCGGAATCAAGCCAACGTCCCACATCAAAGTGCCTTTGGGATGAACGATCAGATAGCACGGCACCACCATGTCGCTGTTCTTCACGTCGCCCTTTTTTAATCCGTAGTCGATCGGGTCTTCGCCCTTGATCAGGCCGCAGTCGAACAGGTACACGCGCAGAGATTTCACCGGAGCAGCTGTTTTCTGTGCGATCGATGGCTGAGCGGCCACCACAACCAAAACCAGCGAGGCAAGTGCCGCGCAAATTCCCCATCTCATCGTGATTTCCTCTGTTTCGCCGGCTCCGCAAGCCAGCTAGCCTTTCCTACGCTAAGATCTGACACATCTAATTGAGCAATAACAGCGTACCGCGAAGGGCTGCGGAGAACTATTTCTTCCGATTGAGTCCCGCGCCGGACTGGGAGGTCTGGGCGTCGATCGAGTAAAAGCGATCGTTGGGCTGCGCCCATCTTTTTCGGCCCACGTATCCGGATTTCCTGCACAAGGCGCCACCAACATCCGCGTGTGCGGCTTTCATTAAGGAAAGCCGCATAAATTGCGCCAACACCAGCAAGCTATACAGGAAATCCGGAGTACGCTGAGGCGAACGTGGGGCACCCGTCGCTTCCCTCTGACGCTGCTATGACATAGGCTTGTACGGGACTGGTGCTCATGCAGTCACCGAAGGCGGAGGAGTATCATGCCTCGACGCGCTCGCTTAAGGAGGACTATTGCGTACGTCCTGGACTGGGATCGAGGGTGCTGGAGCCTATACCTTCCAGGTACTCAGTTCACGTTTGCAGCCCGGCTGTGCGGAGGGCGCGATCGATAACGGGCTTCTGGATCTGATCAAGGCAGACGAGCGGTAGCCAACCATGCGGGTTCAGAGTCATGCGACGAGCTATGTTCGCGCAGCGAATCACGGAGAGTTTCCGCATCATAGCTAGCCACCGCCTGGCTAAGCTGCGAATCAATCTCGTCTGCGATGGCGATGACTCCGTTTAATAGAACGCTGAAATCAATGTTGATCAGATTGGCTTGTAGGGTCTCAAAAACGCTCACCCGCAGCAGCCGCGCTTCTTCGACCATCATGGCAGCGGAATAACCCTGCCTGTGCCGGAGCACTCCATGATCGTGTGCGGCCACCGACACCACTTTGTTTCTCGCCAGGGGCTGGAAATAGCGAAGCCGATTGACCAGGTCGTCCAATAGCTGAGGGAGATGGCCAGAACGCTGCAGACGGTCCAAGGAAACAATCATGAGCTTCTCGTCCTTCTCAGCACGCGCGAACCATGCATCGATGGTCCGCTGGGTCGAGCGTTCAAGAATCGTCGCCAGATCTTCGACAACCCGAGATGAGCGATGTCCGTCGGCGAGCCTCTGCTTGATAGCTTCCACCAGCGAACCTATATCTACCGGTTTTACCAGGATTTGATCGGTTTGCAGAAGGATGGCTTGCGTAGCAGCGCTCATCTCGGGGAACGAACTTAACAAGATTGTTACCGCTTCAGGATTGGCGTGACGCATGGCACTCACTACCGTGAGTCCATCTCCCGCACCCGGCATATGCAGGTCGCTCAAGAGCACGTCGAAGACGCTCGAACTTATCAACTTCAGAGCTGCAGATACAGTGGACGCGGTGGTTACTTCGAAGCCCTGCTCTTGCAGCAGCGCACTCAGGATAAGGAGCGTAACCTCGTCGTCATCGACCAGCAGAAGCCTGATGAATGCCATCGCATCACCTAAACGCGACGTACGTCGCGGAATTACAGGACCGATGTGCTGTAAAGCGTTTGCATGTAAGTAAGTCGGTACCCTATGTGTCCCGACGTTGCGCCGCTACTTTGACATGTATGCGTCATATTACGCTGCCTACCAGGTAAGGGGGAGTGATGGATCGGAGACTTGGCGAGTGTTGAGATGGTAGTAACGTAAAAGGTATTGATAAAAATATAAATATGCGGCTAAGCGCTAAGCGCGGATGCGCCCAAGATCTTTCCTTTGCCCTCTGCCTGGTGTTTTGGTCCGAAGAATCTGTGAGAGAAGCAGAAGACTTGGGAGATTGAGTCAGGACGGATTTCCGAAGCCTGATAGGAATCTGCCAGTTGGTACAGCGAAAGCGATCGTCGGGCTGCGCCCATCATTTTCGTCCGACGTATCCGGATTTCCTGCACGAGACTCCACCAACACCCGCGTGTGCGGCTTTCATTAAGGAAAGCCGCATGAAGTGCGCCGACGCCAGAAAGCTCGACAGGAAATCCGGCGTACGCTTTGGCGAACGTGGGGCACCCGTCGATTGCCTGTAAAGCTGCTATGACACAGACTGCCCAGGGCTGTAGTTGCTCAAAGAGACTCTGGATGTCATGCTCGACAGATGACGCGAAGAATACTCTGGGCGGTTGCGGTAACAATGCTGGCCTGCTCCCTCTCGGCTGTGGCACAGGAAAGAGGGATTTGGCGAGCGGCGAGCTCGACGGCCCAATCCATCACGGGCGATGTAGCACTCTCTGAAGACAAGTTATCGATCAACTTTTCCGGATTTACCATCGCCCAAATACGCGCTCTCGAGCCCGGCGAGCTGAGCGCAGTGTTCGCGGCAGAGGGCGGTGCCGGTGGAAGCGGCAACCTCTACCGGCTGAGCATCCCCGGTGATAAAAAGTTCCTGCATAAAAATACTCTCTGTGGGTCTGAGGAGACCCAGTGGATGGCCACTTACGTCGCCGGGCACTCCTTGCATCTTGCATTTTTCTCGGGACAAAAAATGCCGGTTTTCACGCCGGATGCGATCGCAAATACAACGGATCTCTGCGGCACATTTTCTTATGTAAGGTGAAGCCTAGTGGCCGGAGGGTTGGTGACTGAGACGTTCCATGAAGATTGCGTCGCGCTTGGCTTGTTTGGATAACGAATCCAGGTAAGCTGTCTCTCCTTCGGCGTGGTAGCCTTCTCCGAGCATTCCGACACCAACGATGCCCGGCAGGTACGGAGCGACAAAGGAAATGTCGCCCGCGCCGCGCGTCATCGGTCCGCCTTCAAGGACGGGCCCGAAGCCCAGCGCCACGCTAACGTTGTTCCATACTCCCAAAAGCTTCTCTCCTGCCGCAGTCCTGGCCATCGCGGGATAGCTTTCGTCGAAAGTGATGGTTGCGCCGGTCCTGGGCAGGTGAGCAGCGACTATAGCTCGCATCTTTGCCTCGGCCCGCGCGGTCTGCTCGTCGTTCAGCGTGCGCAAGTCGCCGGCAGCAATCGCAGCCGGTGCCACCACGTTGGATTTGCCGCTGGCCGACCCCCCTGTGTTATCCGCATTGATCTGCGCAGTCGCGCCACCAAGCACAAGGCCGGGGTTGTAGGTCAGGCCCTCCTCAGGCAGCTCTCTTCGAAACGCATCGAGGATGCGCGAAAGCTCGTAGATCGCGCCGTAGCCAAGGCGATCGCCGAAGATCTGCGACGAGTGTCCACTCACGCCGGTGGTCTCGATATGCCATGTGGTCGAGCTCCTGCGCGCAATGCTGACGGTATCCTGCCCATTCAACCGGACACTAGGCTCGAATTCCAGGGCCACATCGCTCTTTTTGGCGGCTTCGATCAGGTCGTGGCGAGCCAGCTCCACAGGATTGCCAACCCGCTCCTCGTCGCCACTCAACACGATGCGGATTTCGCAGTGCTCGAGGACGCCGGCCTCCCGCATGGCACCGAGCGCGGCCAGCATCACAACCAATCCACCCTTCATGTCGGCAACGCCGGGACCGGTGGCGATCTTGCCGTCTGTATTGGGTACAAACAGGTACTTCTGGAAAGAGCTGGCGGGCTCAAAGACAGTGTCCATGTGGCCGATGAGCAGCAGCTTCTTCCCACACTGGCCTGCTCCGGCGGGGCAAGCATGTTCCGCGACGAGATCGCCGGCGCGAGCGGTCTGTGCTTTCATGGGCACCCAGCGCACCTGGAAACCGAGCGATTCGAAGTGGGGAATAAGAATGTCTTTCACCGCTTCGACACCGGCCAGGTTCATGGTGCCGCTGTTGAGGTCGACCAGTTGCTGCAGCAGCGCCAGATCTGCGTCCGCATGCGCGTCCACAGAGCGGGCCATCTTAACCTCCGCCGGCGACAGCGGAGAGGAAGCATCCGGGCTCTGCGCGCGGGCTGGCTTGTCAATTGAAAGGAACAATGCACCGACCAAGCAGGCTCGCGCAACGAACCCGCAGGGGCGCAGGATCGGCGGTGGCATAGGGTGGATTCTAGCATCGCAGTTTCAGTTCGCAATCACGGCTTTTCGATGCTCGTTCCCTGGCCGGCTGGATCGACTCGCAGGCCGGCGAATGATATCAGCCGGTCGCTGGCGATGGTGGGGTTTGCGTGCGGATTTTGCCTGATCCCCGTTGTGCTGTTCGCTTCGGCACCAACAAGGACTACCGCTGTCAAGGTCAGTCACACCGGCGGCCGCGGTGACATAGACGGGGGGCGTCTCGACTGGATCCACATGAATCAGTTGAGCGCCGGCACTCGCGATCGATACTGCGGCCAGCACTGCCAACGCCAGCTTCTGCTTCGCTTTCATCGGTTCATCCTCCCTGTGTCGATGCCAATCAGCACTGACTCATGGTGGGGCTATCACCTCAGACACCATCATCATCGGATCTCACTTTCCAGCAGCCGGTCATCCGCGCGTAATTTCATTCAATTACCTGTTGCTTTCCCAAAGGAACTGTAGCATGATTCCTGTTGGAAACCAAAATGTCGGGAGCTATGAAGCAAAAAACGGACGTTCTACAGGGAACATTAGCTCTGATGGTCCTACGCACTCTGAATGTGCTGGGGCCGCTGCACGGGTACGGGATTGCCCGGCGCATCGAGCAAATCAGCGGCGATCTGCTGGCGGTGAATCAGGGCACGCTCTATCCGGTGTTGTTGAAGCTGGAAAACGAAGGCGCGGTGGCGTCCGACTGGGGCGCCTCAGAGAATAACCGCAGGGCTCGTTTTTATCGACTGACAAAGAGTGGACACAAGCTGCTCGAGGCCGAGACACGGGGTTGGGAGCAAACAGCGGCGATTATGACGCGCTTCTTTGAAGTGAAAGCGGAGGACTTGTCATGAGACTTCTAAGGCGGTTCCTGGCTCGCCTGGTCCACTTCGCGAGAGGGCAGCAAGCGGATCAACGGTTGCGGGAAGAGATGGAGGAGCATCTCGCGTTTCTCACAGCGGAGAATCAGCGCAACGGCATGCCTCCGGCGGAAGCTCGGCGCCAGGCGGTGCTGAAGTTCGGGGCAATGGGAACGATCAAGGAGGAATATCACGCGGAGCAGGGGTTGCCGTTCATCGAAACGTTGCTGCAGGACGTGCGGTATGCGTTGCGACTGTTTGCCAAGTCGCCGGGTTTCGCTGCCATCGCGGTTCTGACCATGGCGCTGGGCATCGGAGCAACGACGGCGATTTTCAGCGTGGTCGACGCCACGCTGCTGCACCCCTTGTTGTACCCGCACCCGGCACAACTGGTGCGGGTTGAGGATGATCTGCCCGGCATTGGGGCGCGAGACGTGGGGATTTCCATACCAGAATGGAAGGATCTCGAACACTCCGGTGTGTTTCAATATTTCTCGCTGGTAGGGGGAGGATCGGCGAACCTCACCGGCTCACTTCAGCCCGAACGGATCGCCTTCCTCAGCGTCACGCCGAATTATTTGGCGACGCTGGGGGTCAAACCGGAATTGGGCCGTTGGTTTGATCCCGACGATCAGACGCCGGGATTCAACCTGGACGTGCTGATCAGCGACGGGTTGTGGAAGCGTGCGTACGGCGGCGACCCGCACATCGTGGGCAAGAGTTTGCGGCTCGACAATGACCTGTATCGCATCATCGGCGTCATGCCGGCCGGTTTTCACGATCCCGGGCAAACGACGGAACAACGTAATACCGAAATTTGGGCAGCAAGCGGTTTTGCCGCTGCGCCGGCTCCATTGCCGCAGCGCAATTCGCGGCTCACGTTGGAATCAGTAGGGCGGCTCAAACCTGGAGTGACGGTTGCGACAGCTCAGAGCCGACTGGATGCGCTGGTAGCCTCTTTGCAGAAACAATTTCCCGCCGATTATCCGCTGCAAAGTGCATGGAGAGTGCGACTAGTGCCGCTGAAGGAAAGTGTAGTCGGCGGGGTTCGCCAGTCTCTGATTCTGCTATTGGGCGCCGTAACCCTTGTGCTGCTGATCGGGTGCGTCAACGTAGCCAACCTGATGCTGGCGCGGGCAAGCGCGCGTGGACACGAGATGGCCGTGCGCCAGGCCCTGGGTGCTACGCGAGCGCGCCTGGTACAGCAGTTGTTGACCGAGAGCCTGCTGCTTTCTCTGGCCGGCGGGATGGCCGGTCTCGCGATCCTGTTTGGCAGCAGGGGATTTCTGCTGCAAATGATCCCGGAAAACCTGCCGCGCCTCAACGACATATCTATTCGATGGAGCGTTGTGCTGTTCGCCCTCCTGGCCTCTGTGGCTGCGGGCGTTATGTTTGGTCTGGCACCGGCGTGGCAGACAGCCGGGCGAATTTGATCCGCACACTGAGGCTGAAGGGGCGGGGCTCAAAAGGCTCCACGGAGCAGACGCGAACCCGCCGTTTGCTGGTGATCACGGAGTTTGCGCTGTCGTTGGTGCTGATGATTGCCGCGGGCCTTCTGTTGCGCAGTTTTTGGGATTTGTTCAAGGTGCGGCTGGGCTTCAATCCGGAGCACGTCATGGCGGTTCGGCTCTGGCTGCCGGTGCCGAATGACCCCAAGACCGATATCTATGGAACGCCTGCCCAGGAAGCGCCATTTCTGCGCGAATTGCTGCGCCGCAGCGAGTCGCTGCCGGGAGTGGAAGAAGCGGCACTGGGAAGCAGTGCGGCCATTCCCTTGCATCACGATCGCAACCCATTCCCGTTGATCCTGGAAGGACGCGGGATGCAGAACAATGAGCCACCTTTGATCGAGCTGCGCAATGTTACGCCGGGCTATTTTCATTTACTGGAAATCCCGTTGCTGCGTGGCCGTCTGTTCAGCGACCTGGACGACGCGAAAGCGCCTCAGGTGGCGGTGATTAATGAGGCGATGGCGCGGATGTACTGGCCCAATGCAAATGCTCTGGGCAAGCGTCTCAAGGTGAGATCGCCAGAACGTACCTGGATCACGGTGGTCGGAGTGATTGCGGATGCTCGCACTGAATCGCTGCCGGGCGTGAGCGTTCCGCAACTGTATCTGAACGCGTATCAGAGCACCGAAAAGGAGGTGGCTATCTTCTTGCGCGGTCAACTGAATACGGCTGCGCTGCCGGCGCGAGTGCACGAGCAGGTGCGGTCCATCAATCCGGAGTTGCCTGTGTTTGGAGCGCAAACGCTCGACGACGCGCTCTCCGCCTCACTTTCCGAAAGGCGATTCTCGATGGAGATGGTGGGGTTGTTTGCGCTGACGGCCTTGCTGCTCGCAGGGCTTGGAATCTATGGAACGATCTCGTACCTGGTCAGTGAGCGGGCCCACGAGATTGGCATTCGGCTGGCGCTGGGGGCGCAGCGGGGGAAGATCCTGGAGATGGTTTTGCGCCAGGGATTGGGGCTCGCCCTCGTCGGTGCCGCGGTGGGACTGGTGGGTGCATTGATCACGTCGCATCTGATGGCAGGGCTGCTTTACGGCGTGAGGCCCACCGATCCCCTCACCTTCGTGGGAGTGACCCTTGTGCTCACGGTGGTTGCGCTGGCAGCCTGTTACATTCCCGCAAGGCGGGCCATGCGGGTCGATCCTCTGGTCGCGTTACGGTACGAATGAGAGTGGACCGAAAGGGAAACAGCAGGTCCCTCCACTACGCTGCGCTCCGGTCGGGATGACACTTCTGCGTGGGAACGTTAAGTTTCTTCCCTAAACTGAATTTTCATTCCGACCGGAGCGCAGCGTAGTGGAGGGACCTGCTGTTTCCCTTTAAAGCCTGAGAATTCGGACTGAGCCGAATTGGGGTGACGGCGCAGCCGTTTCGAGCGCCTTTAGCCATTCTCGAATGTCAGCACAGAGTGACGCTACGGAGATGGATCCGAAGCTTGCGGGGTACCCCTCGAGCCGCCTCAGGGCGCCTTGCAACAAACGCACTGTGCCCAGAGTATTGTTGCGTTGAAGGTGATGAAACGCTGCCGTGACCTGAATCAATCCTTGCAGGAATGTCTTATCCGGTTCCTCGGCCACCAACCAAAGGCTTTCCCACGACTCATGGGCGGCGAAGAACTCGCCCGCATGATAGCGCTGCAGGCCTTCCGCAAGTGCCCCTTCGGTCCAGTCAAATTTCATCCGCCTGCGTCCCTGCCTCACGCTAACATCGAATGAGCCTCGCATGACGATCATTGAGCCATCACACATCCAAATCGCGGCCGGCTGGTTTTCCATGGGGTCCGACTCGGGTCAGGAAGTGGAGGGGCCGGTGCATCGCGTTTGGGTGGATTCGTTTGCCATGGCGGCCACGCAGGTCACGGTTGCAGAGTACGCGAACTTTCTCGACGCAACCGGACGCAAACCGCCGCCCTATTGGGACGATGTCAACTTCTCTCATCCGCAGCAACCGGTAGCGGCAGTTTCCTGGTTCGACGCCGTCGCTTATTGTGCGTGGCTTTCGACGATGAGCGGCTCGCACTACCGGCTACCGACGGAAGCCGAGTGGGAACGAGCTGCCCGCGGAGGCGTGGAAGGAAAAATGTTCCCCTGGGGCGATGATCCGGCGGTTTCCCGCGCCAACTACCAGGCCCGATGGAAGACTGGGCCCGAACAAGTCAAACAATCAGAACCCAATGGCTACGGGTTGTTTGAAATGTGCGAGAACGTGCATGAATGGTGTAGCGATTGGTTTCAGGCCAACTACTACGGGATTTCACCGGAGAAGAATCCGCAGGGACCGTCGGAGGGCAACAGAAAGGCCTCACGCGGAGGTTCGTGGCGGCACCAGATCAAGATTTCAAGATGTTCGGCACGTTCCAGCATTCCACCGGAATTCCAGTACGCTGACTATGGCTTTCGCGTCGTCCGCGGCGGCTAGTTAGAAGAACAAAGGCAGAAATTGACACAGATTTCGTAGTATGCGTCCCCCGGGCTCGGTCGGCCTCGAGGTTTCTGTCATGAGTAGTGCGCACTACGGCTGTTGCGTTACAAAACTATTTTTGCTCCGGTATTGGTGCAACCGCCTGACTACAGTGCCCGAACGCATCGCAGGCACGGATTCCAAAGAAAACATTGTCCTTTGAAACTGGAAGGGTGGCCGTGTTGCTTTCGGTGGTCGCTCCATACTTCTGCGCATCGGCCGCGAATTGCCAGTCGTTGGCAGTCGTCTCGCGCCAGACGATTTGATAATGAACCACGCCGCTCGATGCGGATGGAGGTTCCCACTTGAGGGTGGTGTTGTTATCGAGGTTGGTGGTGACCACGCGCGCGTTCTCGGGCATACCCGGCGAAAACGCCAAGGTCGCGAGCGTGGCAATGTTCAGACGAGCGACCTGGGCAATATAGCCGAAGTCGTCAAACTTCAACAGGTCGCCGTATTCGACGCCGTTCTCCATCCTTACGTGCTGGTGCTGATGATCGTAATTCTCGCGCCATTCGGTAAAGCGAACCGCGGGAAAATCTTCATTGCTGAAGGAACTGTGATCTCCCCCGCGAAGAAAGCGGTCGAGCCGAAGTTCCATCACCGCTGTAAATGGCCGGGGATGCCCGGTTGGAAAATAGGTTCGGTTAGCGGAAAGTACTTCGCGCGCCAGTTGGCGTGATGGAGTGTCGCTATCCATCCCTAAGGCGAGCATCTGCTGGATCTTTTCGATGGGAGCCGAGGGAAGGATTCCCTCGGAGAAGACGCGGACCCGCGACTTATCCTGCAGAGAAGATCCGGGCGTTGTATCTCCACCCACGATGTCGTTGTTCAGGACCCCTTCCAGCAGCCACTCTTGCTGCTTGGCAAGCTGCGCCAGGTGGCGGCTCCCATTCAAGCCTTGTTCTTCTCCCGCGACACAGACAAAGACGAGGGTTGCGGGAAATTTCAATCGGCTCAATACCCGCGCCGCCTCCAGGCTTACCGCCGTCCCGCTGGCGTCGTCGTTGGCACCCGGCGCAGGATCGTGCGTGTTCATCACATTGGTCTCGCGGGTGTCATAGTGACCGGTAATCAAATACATTCGTTTCGCAGCCGTCGGATCGGTTCCGCGAAGGACTGCATACACATTGCGAATCGGGGTGGGTTTGACGATGCGTTGCCGGTAGGCTGTCAACCCGGTGAGGGGTTGCTCCACAAAAGAATCTTCTTTTACTTCTAAGCAGCCACCGCACGCCCGGCTATAACCATCGAACTGCGATTTCAACCAGTCGGCGGTCGCGAACGCACCGGTTCCGGGAGGAAGATCGCTTTCCGTACTGGAAACGGTGCTGCGGTTTTTGAACGCAACCAATGCTTCGATGTTGGCTTTGATCTTCTCCGGCGAAACCTCTCTCAGAGCTGCAGCGATCTGCTTGTCGACTGGCGACATTGGAATGGGCATTCCGGCGACCGCATAGTCATGGCGTGGCGCAGCATTTGAGGGCTGCTGAGCCGTCGCAAAGGTTGCGCACCACAGGACGAGAATCGTAAGCAAAGATAAAGGTCGGCGACTCATGGAGCCTTTCGTGGATTACTGGATGCTGGTTTTGTTATAAATGCGCGCCGCGTTGTCGTGAAGATAGGCATGGGCAAATTGCAAGGCGCGCTGCTCGCTAACCTCGCCATTCAGGATCATCCGGGAGAGTGCTGCGGCAAGCGCCTTGCGCGCCGACTCTATTGCCAGCCAATCGCTCTCTTCCGCGCCGATTGCTTCGTTGAATGGGAAAGCATCGGAACCGAATACCACCTTGTCAGGATAGAGCAGAAGCCAATGGCGTAGCACCTCGGCGAAATCCGCAGGATATAGATACAGGCCCATCAAAGAGGAGTCCAGATAGACATTCTCGCGCGCAGCCAGCCATATGGCTTGTTCCTGGAACGGATAACCGCCATGCAAAAGTACGAAGTTGACGTTGCCGTAGCGGGGGTCGCGCAGCACGTTCTCGAGGTTCAGGACGTTGCCGCCGGTCAGGTTGAAAAAGTCGCCGGTGCCGACGGCGGTGTGTATTTGCACGGCAAGGTCCAAGCGGCCGGCTTCCCGCAACAGATAGCGGAACATGAAGTCCTCGAATTCCGTATGCTCTGCCGCGGAGGGCTTACCTCCGCCGTTGTACCGGTTGTAAATGTTCGCCGCTACAGCTTCGGGCGGATCTTCGAAGTGCAGGGGGCGAAAATAGGCAATCTCAAACTTGATGGAGACTCCCCCGTGAGCTCGATTTTGCTCCAGGATTTTGCTCACAAAAGCCAGGTATGCGGGAAAGGTCGTGGGCAGCGCACTTAGTCCTGCCTGTTTAAGCTCGCGCTGGAGCAGCTTTTTCTGCAAGGGAACGTACACCCCCTCGTCAATATTGCGCGCGGTCAGATCGCTGTTATCCAGCGGAAAGAGAAAGGAGTCAACGAAAAATACCCAGTGGAACCGTTTGGGATCAAGATAGCTGGGCATGGCTACGCGGTTCGCCATCATGGTTTGAACGTTCAGCTTGTTGAGGATCCGGTCGAAATATTGATAACCTGGATCACTTTGCCGCATCTCCGCTTTTTTGGCGATAAGCCACTTGAGATGGTCCGGGCTGTTATCGGAGTAGGGGTAACCGAATAGGTCTTTAGAAGCGGCGATGAGCTCGGGATTGTCGCTCTGCAGCCGCAGCGGCGGATGCGAGGGAGAAGATGCCATGGCGTCCACATCATTATCGTCGGCAAAACCCGGATGGCCATGATCATCCAGGATGGCAATCTGGCGAATCTGCTGCAGCATGCGGTCGTAGGTCTGCTGATAGCCGGGAGCCATGTTGGGACTCGCCTGCCCAGGCAGTGAGGTGGGAGCTGCCATCAGAACAGCAATCGTCAGGGAAAGCGAGAACCGCAAACTGTGCATACGCTATCAGCTCCGAAAAAAGCATTTCCAAGAGAGGTTCGCTGAACTGCAGATCCCTCCACTGCGCTACGCTCCGGTCGGGATGACAAAGGGTGGGACTGTGCTTCCATTTGGATTTGATACGGCGGATGGCGAGGGATCTGCGTTCTACGGACCCGTCTTGTGTGCTAAAGTCCCTTGAACAACCCGCCATCTACCAGCAGAGTTTGTCCGGTGATATAGGATGCGCGTTCCGATGCCAGCCAGACAATGGCGTCGGCCACTTCTTCTGGCCGCCCCACACGTTTCAAGGGCGCCTCGACACCCAGGCGCGCCTCGAACTCCTCAGGGCTAATGCCCTGATCCTGCGAGCGCTTGGCGATGAGTTGCTTGAGCCGCTCAGTCGCGGTGAAGCCGGGAGCCACGTTGTTGATCGTAATGCCGTCTTTGCCAAACTCGTTGGAGAGGCTCTTGATCAGACCGAGTACACCGGCCCGCACCGCGTTGGAGTAGATCAAATCAGAGACCGGCTGGCGCACCGTGACGGACGTAATCGTCACCAGCCTGCCCCAATGGTTCTTTTGCATCCAGGGCAGAACAGCCCGCGCAAAGTGGATCACGCTCATGAAGTTCAGCTCCACCGCACGATGCCACTCCTCTGTGGTGGTGGCAAAGAACATCTTCGCGGGAGGGCCCCCGGCATTGGTCACGCAAACGTCAACGCCGCCGAACTCCTGCGCCACGTGCTTCACGAATTCTTCGACTGCAGCAGCATCGGTCACGTCCAGCGGTTCGGCAAAGACCTGGCCGCTGTAACGTTCGCGAATCTGTGCCGCTGCCGCGTTCAGCTTTGCCGCATCGCGCGAACACATCGCCACCCGCGCACCTTCGGCTGCGAACTGCTCCGCTGCCGCCCGGGCAATACCGTCGCTCGAAGCAGCCACAATGACACTGCGGTTCTTTAATCCCAGATCCACTGGCTGGTCCTTTCGTTTACTTAGCTGCAGCCTGTCGCAGGTAGGCGTCCGTTCCGTCGATCCAATCCTGGCGCGGCGGATGGAAGATGTCCACGCTCACCGTGTCCTCGAGGGCTACGGCCTCATGCGGCATGTGGGGAGGAATACAGAGCACTTCGCCAGCAGAGACAGTGAGCTCGCGGCCGTTGATGAGGAAATTCAACGCGCCTTCCAGGACATAGCTGACCTGCTCATTGTGATGACTGTGCAGCGGTACTCTCGCGCCTCTCATAAGCAATATCCGCGCAACCATCACATTTGTGCCAACAATCATTTGCCGGCCTATCGTCGGGTTCAGGCTCTCTACTGCTATGTCGTTCCACTTGATGTGCTTTTCTGCCATGTCTCGAAAAGTTACCACATCGCGATCAGGAGTGCGGCTTGCCCGCTGTGCCTAGCCAGGTGACGGCTCCAAAGGCTCCCAACCAGGAGCCGACCGCGGCAAAGACCACATAGATGGCATTGCCGGTGTAACTGATCACGGCAAAAGCAGAGAGCAGATACCAGACGCTGCTCCAACTCGCCGCGACGCTCCTGCGGCGCGCGGCGACCGCGGCGGTGAAGAGTACATAGACCGCATCGGTAGCGGCGGTAGACGCCACTACTCCGATCGCTATCAGCGGATTTGGCGCGTGGATCATCTGGCCTTCCTTTGGCGAGTCTTCAATCCTTGATGGAGGACAAACAGCAGAATGATGCCGGCCGGCAACAACACGTAAAACCACACCAGCAGAGCCCGCGAACGATCCGGCTCGACTGTGCATTCTGTGCCCAGGCGGACTGCTTCGCCGCCACAGCTGACCAACAGGGTCAGCCGCCACTTACCGGCCTGGGGAAACTGTACTGTGGCTGCCTGCAAAAGGCGATTGCTTGCTTGCCCCCGGGTCAGTCGAACCGTCTGCGGGGATTCGTTGGCAGCTTCCGGAGCAACGGTGAGATCGACCGCCGGATCCAGCAGCACATCGCCGCTGCTGCGATCCTGCACCATCACGCTAAGGTCAGCCGCGCCCACCTGCAGCGGCTGTGGCGCAGCAAAGAGAGTGATGGTGAAGGCGCCGCTATCCTGATGAAGCATCATCGTGCCGCCATCGCCGCGCGCCGCCGTTGCCCACAAACCCAGGATGAAAACTGCTGCCAGCGGACAGAGCGCCTTCATGGATTCATTATCATGCCGCGCATCTGCATAGGCTGGAGCAGGATCCAAACACCGGCTGCGTAGGTTCCGGCAACGATTGTCGCCCATGGCAGGAGCAGCAGTAGGGCGCGGCCGGCGCGAGCAGTCCACTGCTGCGCCAGCCGCCAACCGAGATACAGGGTCAACAGCAGGCCCGCATCGAGTACCAGCAGTTGTACGGAGAGCATGCTGTTGGCGGGCAACAGGGGCAACGCCATTCCCCACTGCGCTGGCCCTAAGAAATGCCAGCCGAAGTCTGTCGCGGCCTGATGGAGCCCGGGTCCCAGAGTTGCCCAGCCGGTGATGAGATGAAAGAGCAGATGGGCTGTCCACATCGCCAATCCCAGCGGGAGGAGCGCATGCGAGAAGCGGCAGAAGAGCTCTCTCCTGGTCAGGTGGGAGCGCTGAGTGAGGTACACCAGCAGAGCTGATGCCAAGACAGCCAGTAGAACCAGCAGCGCCACGTACTTTCCGAGAACACCCGAGGTCACCATCAAGCCAGCGTTCACAAAAGCAGCGATCACCACCACCAGGGAGAGCACCGCGATATCGATGCGCGAAGAGAACCTGCCAGTCGAGGAGCGCACCGGGTCGCGCAGCACATCGCCTACCGGCGCAACCGGGAAAAGGCCGATGTTGTCATGGGGACAGGCTTTGACGCAGTCCATGCATAGGGTGCAGTCCATGTTTCCGGCCTTTTGCGGCATGTAGAGCTGCAGCTCACACCCACGCTGTTGCGGATTCCCGGAAATGCAGTCGTGGGTGGTGCAGCGCTCGCAGGTGGCCTGGCTGCGCGCCTGGAGGGAGAAGGGCGAAAGCAGCGAAGCGGCAAAATTGAATTGGCCGAGGGGGCAGACATATTTACAGAAACTGGCGCCGCGAAAGAAGGTGTCGACCAGGAAGGCCGCGGCGAAGTACGCGATCAGAAGCCACGCGGTTCGTTGCGGATGATCCCAGAGAGCAAAGGCTTCGTACGACCAGAAGAAGAGGATCATCAAGACGATCGCGATCCACTTGCTGCGCAGCCAACGCGGCCACTTGAACCGGGCCAGGCCCAGCCGATGCCCCAGTTCTCGCGGCAACATGAAGGGGCACGACAGGCAGAAGATATTCCCCAGGACCAGCAACGCGACCACACCAAAAGCCCGGACGTAGGTCCACGGCAATACGCCGGCCAGGTTCATTGCCCCCATCGGATGACCCAGAAAGCCGTCCGCTATCACCAGGACCACGGTCACGAAGGCGACGCTCTGCAGGGCCATCCGCCCATGGCGTGCGCGCAGCAGAGTGCCGATCAGGGGTAAGCGCAGCCAGTCGAAACGCCCGGGCTGGATTGCGATATTTCCTGGCGAGACCGGCGAGGCGGAAACACTGCGGCGGGATTGCGGTGAGAGGAGATGGATCGCGATCCCCACTAACGGCACAAAGTAAAAGATGGAGCCGATCACCCACATCAGAGCGCCTGCCGCCACCTGGTCGCCCAGTGCGGATAGTCCGAAGATTCTCGGCACGTTGGCGTAGCTGGGATAAATCACTCTGCCGGCGAAGGTCAGGAACGCAGCCAGCGCGGTATTGATCAGATCGGCGCCAACGAGGTAGGGCAAGATATTCCAGCGGGATCCACGGGCTACGCTGGGCCACGGCTGGATCACGGGAAACCAGAAGAGCAAGGATGTAACTAAAAAGCAGGCGTGCTCTACCTCATGCCACCCGGGGGAGCGCAGCGCCAGTTCATAGGCCGGTGGAACATGCCAACCCACGTAGGTGAGGTTCATCGCCAGGAATGCGGTGACAGGGTGAGTGAGCAGGCGGAAAAGCCGATGTAGGAAAGGCGCGCGAAAGAAGGGGCCGAGACCGTCGCGCAGGGCAGATTGCGGCAACCCGCGCAGCAGGGGGACCATCGGCGCGCCCAGGAGCAGGAGTGGCGGGACAACCGACATCAGTATCAGGTGCTGTGTCATATGGGCGACCAGCAGCAGGCCGTCCAGAGTGTCGAGAGGCGAAGCGATTGCTATCCAGAGGGTGAGGAGGCCGGCGAGAAAGCACCACGCGCGCCAGGGAGGAAAAATTTGCGGCCTGGTACGGCGAATTCTGCTCCAGCCCCGGAGATAGAGTAAGGCGATCGCGAGCAGTCCTAAGGTGGCCCAAAAGGGAAAGGCCCAGGAACCCCATGCGGCCTGTGATACCCCGTCTGACATGACTCTCACTATAGTGCGTGTGCGGCGATGAACATACGGGCTCTTCAGGATCTGTGGAGTCCCTGAAGCTTCGATTTCTCACGCAGGGGCTAAAGCCCAACCTTGTTTTAGGCCTTCTACAGCACGACTGAAGTCGTGCCCTGATACAAAGCAAAAAATGCAGAGTATAAGAGGAACCCAAGGGGCCTTGCTCAGCCCCTATTGCCCACCAGGTTTTGGAGGATCGAGTTCCCCGGTGCTAACGAAGCGTCTCGAAGCATCCTGCGCGGGCCGTTGGCCCTCGGGGTGTAGAGTTTCGAGAAAGCTGACCAGCGCTGTCACCTCGGCAGGAGAAAGATTCTTTCCATAGGCCGGCATGTTTCCGCCGCCCTGCAGTACCTGGCGCACCAGTTGATCATAAGTGAGCCGCGTAGCCACGCCATCAAGCGCCGGCCCACGTTCCCCGCCCACTCCGCCCAGCATGTGGCAGTTGCGGCACTGCTTATCCTGAAAAACAATCTGCCCCTGCCTGCCCAGCGGCGTCGCACTATGCACATAGCGGACGGGGACGGCATCTCCGCTCCACGCTTGCATCTCCGGACTCCAGGGGGTGTAGGTTCCCAGGTGCTCGCACACCGCGAAGCCGACAGCAAGCGCGGTGATCGAGAGTACGGCAATCGGGCGCCGGTGCCAGCTCTTCTCCCCTTCCCCGGCAAAGAACGGCAACGCCAGCAGGAAGGCGATCCCCAAAATGGGAGCAATCAAAATGAATGGCGTCTCCAGGTTCTCAGGGAGAAAGGAGAGGATGGTGTAGAGCCACAGGAAGAAAAAGTCCGGCTTGGGCACCGTCTGAATGATGGTTGGATCGGGAAAGCCTGTAGGCCCAAAGGGTCCCAAAACCACGGCGCAAACCGCCACCGCGAATAGGATGGCGGCACAAAAAATCATGTCTTTCCACACTGCGCCGGGCACAAAAGGCATGCCGTCCTTGTGCGTTAGCTCGTGGTACTCCTGAATGTAAGTGCTGCGCCGCACCACCCGGCCCGGCATGGGCCAATCATTGATACCCAGCCCTACCACCATCCAGATATGCAACGCGGCAAAGCCGAGCATCATTCCGGGAATGACAAAGACGTGCAAGGCGAAGAATCGGGTCAAAGTAGGACCCGCAATAATCGGGCCGCCCAACATCAGATTGACCAATGGACCGCCAATCAAGGGAACGCGGGCAACGATCGAAGCGCCAATGCCCAGCCCCCAGTAGGCATCTTGATCGAAGCGCATCACCTGCCCGGTAAATGCCATACCCAGTGTCATAAGCAGCAGAAACACGCCCAGGATCCAGGTCAACTCGCGAGGAAACTTGTAAGCGCCAAACAAGAAGACCTGCGCCATGTGGATCAGCACCACGGCAACCATGAAGTTGGAACCCCAGCCGTGCATGGCGCGCAGGAACCAACCCAGCGGGAGTTGATGGTTCAATACCTGCAGACTGTTCCACGCCTCACCGGCGGAGGGAACGTAAACGATGGCCAAAAGGATACCGGTGACGATCTGTAGCAGTAACAGAACGAAACTGGCGCTGCCGAACACATACCACCAGCTCGCCGTTTTGGTGGGTACCGGGTGGAGAACCGTATCCTTGATCGGCCCTTCCAACTTCAACCGGAATTCCAGCCAGTCGTAAATCTGCTTCAACCGGTGCATTGGGAGCTCTCTTTCCGCACCGACGCGCTGGTTGCCAACGTGGGCATCTGGCCGCCATCGATCATCAATTTGCCGTCCTGGACTTTGTAGGGATATTCAAACAGGCCTCGCGGTGGGGGGCCGGCGGCACGCGAGCCGTCGCCATAGTAGACCCCACCGTGGCAGGGACACATGAATAATTCCGACTGGGGAAACCAGCGCACCGGGCAACCAAGGTGGGCACAGTTGATGGCAAACACCTGGAACTTTTGATCCTGCGTCCGGCGAACCCAGCAGGCAGCCTTGCTGGTAGCCCCGTCCCACGGCATGCTCTGCGGGGTGACGAAGCTGGCCAGCCGGGTCTCGCCCTCGGGAAATTGGGAAATGTCCCCAAGGTCGATCCAGGAATCGTAACCACCGTTCTTACGAATCGGTCCCAACAAGTAGCCCACGACCGGGGTGGCGATCAACAGGGCGACCGCGCCATTGAGCAGAACGCCGATTCCAACCAATACCCACCGTCTGCTTACTGCCTTATCGTCGCTCATTGCCCACCTCCTGCAGACTTTGCTTGCTGTGCCGCCCTTTGGCTGGAGAGCCAACCCACCACGTCGGTCACGTCCTGATCGCTCAACGGATGCCCGGGCTGAACGTTGCGCCAATCCGGCTGGCCTATATCAGGACGTCCGGCTATGACGATGGTGCGCAGCGTCTGGTCGCTTACCAGGGAAAGGAACGCGGGGTCGAGAATTGATCCTGCCTTGCCTTGGCTCGCGGTGTTTATCCCCCCGTGGCACGAGGCACAACTGCTCGTGTAAACCTGCTGACCGTGAGCGGCATTAACAGTCATGGAAGCCTTGTAGGGGGGTGGGGGCGCGCCATCGGGCGTCCCTGGCTTGTACCACGCGGTGCGCATCCCGTGAACCAGCGCGTCGACTTGCTGGTCGGTCAGGCTGCCCCCGGCACTGATGGCAAAAGCGGGCATCAGCGTTCCAGGCAGTCCGTTGGCCACCGTCTGATGCAGCACCTGCTCGTCCACCATCGCCTGGTATGTGGGGTTGGCCAATGGGTAAGACGGGCCATTCATCCCCTGGGCGCCGTGACAAGCGGAGCAATTCTGACTGTAGAGCGTCGCAAAGTCCACGATCGAATCGGGGCGCGGTACCTCCGGTCCAGGCTTGGGGCGGCCAGGAAGCTGGCTGCAGCCGAGCACAGCGATACAGGAAACCAGCGTCAAGAGGAGGCGTGCCATCACTTCGGTCCGTCCTTCTGATCGCGCACGTCCATCATCCCCGGTGTTTCCAGGCCCACGCGCGCCGCGAACGGCAGATACTGCTCAGTCCGGATGTGGGTTTGTTGCGCCACCACCCAACCCGCTACCAACCCGAAGGTCAGTTGGGAGACGACAAACCATCGCCAATCGATCCGGGCAGAGAGGAAGGGATTGATCAGGGGGAGCGCTGAATGAAGAAAGCCCGTCCACAGAACCGGAGCGATAATGCCACCCAGCAGGATCGGCCGCTTCGGCATGATGGGAAGCATGGCGCCATACAACAGGCCGACCAGCAGCGAACCGGCGACATGGATGATGGTAGCTACAACGGTTGCGCTCAAGCGAAAGTGCTCGATCTCGGCCTGGCTGGGATTGGTCCAGCCCGCGACCCCCGCGCCACCCAGCAGATTCACCGGGTACCAGATGCTATGGTAAGCAATCAAGCCGTAAAGCATCGCCGGCACGATCATGGCGACGCCTCCCGCGATGCCTCCTTTGACCCCAGCCATCACCGAAGGTGTATGCACGGGCAGGCGCGCGCGATGGGTTTCATCGATTTGAATGTGCGTGGTTTTCTTGCGCGCCGTGGTGAATTTGAACTTCTGCACTCTCACGGGCACAGCAATGTGTTGTGCATGAGGCCACACCTGGCCAAACCAGCCGAAGCAGCCGGCGACAATGAGCACCGCGCCCAGGATGCTGATTCCCGCATTGGTTACCAGGCCTGCGAAGGTGAGCGTCAAGCCCACGGCGAGCACCAGCGGCCACGCAGTCGGGGTGGGTAAGTGCACCACCTCCTCGGAAACCTCCGGGCTTTGCGGGTCATTCATCGGATTGGGCATTGCATTTGCCATGGCGTTCTCTTTCTGTCAGCGGCCAATGATGTAGACAACGGTAAAGACCACCACCCAGACCCCGTCGACAAAATGCCAATAAAGCGAGAGCACCTCAAGCTGTTTTGAGTGCTCCTGTTTCAACTTCCCCGTGAGCGAAAAGATCAAGACGATCGAAAGCATGGTGAGGCCGACGATGACATGGCTTGCATGCAAACCAACGAGGGAATAGAACGTGGTGCCAAAGAGATTGGTGCTAATGGTCAGGCCGTCGTGATAAATCAGCTTCTTCCATTCGAGCCCGGTACCGACAAGAAAGATCGCACCCAAAAGCACCGTGATTGCCCACCACAAACTAAACGCTCCTCGCGCGTCCCGTTTCAGCGCACGTTCCGCAATCCAGATGGTGAAGCTGCTCGACAACAGGCAAACGGTATTGAAGATGGGAAGCTCCAACACCTGGCGCGGATAGGGCCCGGTGAGGCTCTTGCCGATGTAGTAGATATAGGCGATCACGAAGATACCGAAGATCGCGGTCTCGGCCACGATCAGAGCCAACATGGCGACCGTGCCGTGATAAGGCAGCACCCAATCTTCGTTTCCGTGAGCCAGGGGGATAGCGCTGGCGCTCATGGTTTGTGGCCTGTCATTTTCTGTCTTCTCCGCGAGATGAAGATCATTCTTCGTAGCGTGAATCCGGGTCTTCGGGGTGCTTCAGGTCCCACAGCGGCCGACGGCTGGCAACTACCGGCGCGCTGGCAAAGTTGTACTCGGGCGGAGGCGAAGTGGTTGCCCACTCCAGCGTCCAGGCATCCCAGGGGTCTGGCCCGGCGTCCGGGCCTTTGAAGTACGAATAGATCATGTTGTAGGCAAAAATCAGGGTCGCGACTCCCTGAATCAGGCCGCCGATCGATACGATCATGTTCCAGCCGTCCCAGCCGCGGCCAGGTTCATAGGTATAGATACTCCGCGGCATGCCCAGGAGTCCGGGAATGTGCATCAGGTCGAAGCACACGTGGAAGCCGATCAGGAACAGCCAGAAATGCCACTTGCCCAGCCGCTCGCTGAGCATCTTGCCGGTCATTTTCGGGAACCAGTAGTAGAACCCTCCGAAAAAGCAGAAGACAATGGCTCCGACCAGAACATAGTGGAAATGAGCGATGACGAAATAGGAGTTGTGCAGCTGCCAGTTCCACGGCGCAACCGAAAGCATGATCCCGGTCAAGCCCGCGAACAGGAACTGAACCAGAAAGGCGGTGCAGAAAAGCATGGCTGTGGCGAAGCGTATCTTGCCTCCCCACATGGTGGCGATCCAGTTAAAAATCTTGATGCCCGTGGGAATACCGACCAGTTCGGTCGAGAGCACGAAGAATGCGTTCTGCGCCGAAGTCATGCCCACGGTGAACATGTGGTGCGCCCACACACTCAGACTGATCAAGCCGATGCCGGCAGACGCGGCCACCATGGCCGGGTAGCCAAAGATCGCCTTGCGTGAAAAAACGGGAATCACTTCGTTGGCGATGGCGAACGCCGGCAACACCAACACATAGACTTCGGGGTGGCCGAAGATCCAGAAAAAATGGCTCCAGACAACCGGCGCGCCACCGGCCTGAGAGTCGAAGAAGTGGCCCCCGAGATAGCGGTCGATGGTCAGCATGATCTGCGCCGCGGTCAAAGGACTGATGGTCACCAGAATCATGCCCGAGACCACCAGGTAGAGCCATGGCATCAGGGGCATGCGAAACAGGGTCATGCCTTTGCACCGCATGCAGAGGGTAGTGGCGATGATGTTGACGGCGGCGCCGATGGTGCCGAATCCGGAGACGATCAACGACAACGCCCAGTAGTCCGTGCTGTGCCCGCGCGAGAATGCTCTTTCCGTGAGCGGCGCATAAGCCCACCAGGTGACATCGGGCGCGCTCCCCGCCCCCTGCAAGCCCACGCCGCCGATGAAGCTGTAATACAGCATCAAGCCGCCCAGCGCGGTCATCCAGAAACTGAAGGCATTCATCCGGGGAAAGGCCATATCCCGGGCGCCGATCATCAGCGGAACCAGGTAATTCGCAAATCCAATGATCAACGGCATCCCCATGAGAAAGACCATGGTGGTGCCGTGCATGGTGAAGATGCGGTTGAACACTTCGGGGGAGAGAAAGTGGTTGTGAGGAACCATCAGCTGAATGCGCAGCAGGATCGCCTCGAAGCCCCCAACCAGCAAAAAGACCACCGCGTACGCGATGTACATCAACCCGATCTTTTTGTGGTCGACCGTCACCACCCAGGACTGCACCACGTCGAGCCACGTCCCTTGGACCTCACCGTGTGGGGTGAGGTCGATCGCACTCCCGATGGGTAGAGTCGAATCAGCCATATCCGAAAACTCCTGTGTGCTGTGGCCCGTTAGCTACTTCAAGGTGTCGAGGTAAGCGACAACCTTATCGATCTGATCGCCGCTTAGTTGCATCGCCGGCATCAGGCTTCCCGGCTTGACGTAGTCCGGATCCTGAATCCAGAGCTTGAGATTCGCAGGGGTGTTGTCTGCCGCCCCGGCAGCTAGCGTATCCCGGCTCATAAAGTGGGTCAGATCGGGCCCAAACTGTCCGTTGGCGGCGGTGCCGCGAATCACGTGACAACTAACGCAAGCCTGGGACTCGAAGATCTGCCTGCCTTCGGCGACTGCCGGATCCTGAACCGCGGGCTGCTGCTGATTCTTCACCCAGGCGGCGAAGTCTTCCGGGGTCTGCACGTAGACGCGCAGCAGCATTTTGGCATGCTCCACGCCGCAGAACTGGGCACATTGCCCCAGGTACAAACCCGCTTTATCGGGGTTAAACCACATGTGGTTGACCTGGTTTGGAATGGAGTCGATCTTGCCAAATAACTCCGGAACCCAGAAGCTGTGGTCCACATCGGCGGAAAGCAGCTTGAGCGAAGTGGTCATGGGAGCCTGTTCGGTGCTGACCGGCACATGCAGCTCATTGGCGGTGGTGAAGGCGTATTTCGGATAGTGGAATTCCCACCAGAATTGATGGCCGACCACATCGGCGTCGACCGCCGTCTGCGGCATCTTTTGATCCTGAATGGCAAAAAGAATGCGGGCGGTAGTGAGAAACAGAACCAACACAATGAGGACGGGAATCACCGTCCAGGCCAGCTCGATCTGGGTACTGCCGTAGATCTGGGGTGGCTCGCTGTCGTCGTTAGGGTCGCGCTGCCGGAAACGGACCACCACATACACGAAAAGGGAGCCGACCACGACAAAAATCACGCCCGTGATTTGCAACACGAAAAGTGACAGACCGTGGATCATCCGGGCCGGGCCGGAGTGAGGATCGAAGATGCTCGGGGTCTGGTAGACGACGTTGTTTGTGGGCGCACCCCAGGCTGCGTGCCCAGCGCAGCTTAGCAGGAGCAGCAACGCATAAGCGGCTGGCCCGGGCCCTTTGCGCTGCAGCCGTCCTCGAAACATTTTGGAAGACCCTCCCCCGCTCAAAAGAAAAACCATTGTAGCGCTCTCCGCCGGCAGACCGTATGAATACTTCGCCGTCCCGGAGTTCTGTTTCTGGGCCTTTGATGCTCGAAAACGAAAAGTGGGCTCTTGGTACACTGGCGGAAATGAAGCGCCTGATCATCAACGCGGACGACTTTGGTCTCGCGCCAGGCGTCAACCGGGCCATCGTTGAACTACAACAGGCAGGCGCCCTCAGCTCCGCAACGCTGATGGCGACCGCCCCTTATTTCTCTCCAGCAGTGTATATGGCTTTTGCGCAGCCGGGTCTGGCTGTCGGCTGCCACGTGGTACTGGTCGACGGCTCCCCGGCAAGACACCCGGAGGAAGTGCCTTCTCTGCTCGACCCTTCCAATTCTTCATTGTTCCGAACCACCGTTGGTGGATTTTTGCGTGACCTGGTGCGCGGCCGCATCCGTGAGCAGGAGATTGAGTCCGAGGCCATCGCCCAGATCCAGCGCATACAGTCCAGCGGTCTGACTGTCAGCCACATCGATTCCCACAAACACGTTCACGCGTTTCCCCGGGTGCTTGCTCCCCTGCTCCGCGCGGCTCGCCACTGTGGGGTCCGGTGCGTGCGCAATCCATTTGAACCGGGATGGAGTCTGCGGGCGACCCGGGCCGCGAGCGCGTGGCGGCGTACCCAGGTGCGCGCGATGCGCACCCAGCATGGAGCGTTCACACGGCTGACGAAGGAGCACGGTATGATGACCGCCGACGGCTCGATTGGACTGCTGGCTACGGGAACCCTTGATGATTCGGTGTTGCGTTCCCTACTTCATGCGATGCCCGAGGGCACTTGGGAGCTGGTTTGCCATCCGGGCTATCAAGATGCTGCCCTGGAACAGGCACGTACTCGGCTGCGTGCATCGCGGGAGACGGAGCGCTCCGCGCTGCTGGAGGTTATTCCCGACGTGCTCAAGAGTGACTCACGGTTGTCGCTTATTGATTTTCACCAGCTGGGGAATTGAGGCTATTTGCAACACTTTTGTTGCACAACGCTACGTCGAAAACATTTCCAAGAGTGGTCTGCTGAACTGCAGATCCCTCCACTACGCTACGCTTCGGTCGGGATGACAAAGGGGAAGGCGGGGCTTCCATTCAGATTCGTTGCTACGGATGATGAACAGCAGGTCCCTCCACTACGCTTCGCTGCGGTCTCGTACTGGAAATATTTTTCAGTGAGGTAGGGTCGAACATGAAAATCGGGATCACGTGTTATCCGACGTATGGCGGCAGCGGGGTGGTTGCGACGGAACTCGGTATCGAGCTCGCGGCGCGGGGCCATCAGGTGCACTTTATTACCTACTCCCAACCGTTCCGCCTCACCGGACGCGAAGAAGGCATTTTTTATCATGAAGTGCCGGTCTCGAATTACCCCCTCTTCGAATACCCGCCCTACGATCTCGCCCTGGCTACGCGCATGTCGGAGGTGGCCGAGTATTACGAGCTCGACCTGCTGCACGTTCACTACGCCATCCCCCACTCGGTGTGCGCGCTGCTTGCCCGCCAGATGCTGGCCAAGCGCAACCGGCTATTGCCGTTTGTCACCACGCTCCACGGTACCGACATAACCCTGGTAGGGCTCGACCGATCGTACCTTCCCATTACCCGCTTCGGCATTGAAGAGAGCGATGGGGTCACTTCGATTTCGAGCTATCTGCGCGAAAAAACCGTGCACGACTTCGGCATCGTGCGGCCCATCGAAGTCATTCCCAACTTCGTCAATTGCGACGAATACAAACCCCTGGGCGACCGGCGCGCGGACGCTCGGGCGCGCTACGCCGATCCGGGAGAAAAGATTCTGCTCCATCTTTCGAACTTCCGTCCGGTCAAGCGCATCCTGGATGCCATCGAGGTCTTTTCCCGGATCGCGCAGGCGATGCCGGCACGCCTCTTAATGGTTGGCGATGGGCCGGACCGTTCCTCGGCGGAGTGGCTGGTCAACAGCAAGGGACTGCAGAACCGGGTCCAATTCCTGGGCAAACAGGAGCGGGTGCACGAATTGTTGCCGGTGGCTGACCTGATGCTCATGCCTAGCGAATTGGAGTCGTTCGGCCTGGCCGCGCTCGAAGCCATGGCCTGCAAGGTCCCTACCATTGCCACCCGCGTGGGAGGCGTGCCGGAACTGATTGAAGACGGAGTCACCGGCAGGCTTTTTGCCGTCGGCGATGTCGCTGCCATGGCTGCCGGAGCGATCGAACTGCTGGCTGACGTTAAGGCGCTCGGGGCAATGGCGGATGCGGGCAGACGATCTGCCCAGGATCACTACTGCGCCTCGCGCATCATCCCCGTCTACGAGCAGTACTACGAGAGGGTGCTGGCGCGCGCCGAGGTCTGATCGGCAAGCACCAATACATTCGGCGCCATCGGAATCTCCAGGGTGACGCGCGTTCCCCGTCCGGGCCGGCTGAACACCTCGAAGCGGGCGCTGTTGCCGTAGAGGACTTCCAGCCGCTCGCGTACATTGCGCATGCCGATGCCGGCTCCCCGGCTGACAAAGCCCACTTCCCGCGCCCGCCCCTCGGCCATGCCCACACCGTCGTCTTCCACCTCGACCACCATCTTGGCTCCCTGGATGCGGCTGCGCAGGGTGATGGTGCCTCCCTGCAGGCGCGGCTCCAGGCCGTGCTTGATGCTGTTCTCGATCAGCGGCTGGAGCAACATGCAGGGTACGAGCATTTCCAGGGTCGTGGGGTCGATTTCCTTGACCACGCGCAGCTTCTCCGCACCAAAACGCACGACTTCGATACCCAGGTAGTCATCGGTGAAGGTCAGCTCTTCGCGGAAGGGTACGTAGGAATCGTGATCTTTGAGGAGCGCGCGCAGGATGTTGCCTAATTGCACAATCATCTCCCGCGCCATTTCCGGCCGGAAGCGCACCAGCGAAGCGATGGAATTCAGGGTGTTGAACAGGAAGTGGGGATTGATCTGCCGCTGCAAGGCGTCAAAGCGGGCCTCGAGCACTAACCGCTTCTGCTCCTTCAGCTTGATTTCAATGCGGCTGGCATTCCAGATTTTCAGGGGGATGGCGACCACCACTGCTGGGCAGACCCAGATGCAGACCCTGACCGCGAAGCTGGAGGAATCCAGGCTAAACAGACGCCCGGGGTAAAGCCGCGCCAGCCACATGCGGACCATCTGCATCCCGACGATCAGCATCAGTAACAGGACCTGGCGATCGAATCGTGGTTTGCGCAGGTTCCGCCGCACCCAGCGATAGATGCTGAGGTCGACGAAGGGAGAAAACGACCACACTTCTTCCGGTTCCACCGCCCGGCCGTACAACCCGGAAACCACGGCGACAGCCAGGAAGAAGGGCAAGGTCAGATACTCGCCATGCAGAACGGCCGGTAGCGAGAGAACGGCACCGCCCAGCATGGCGGAAAATGGACCTAACAATACGCCCAGGATGATCACGGTTTCGAAGGCGATATCCGCGGCGACAAAATTGGGCACGATGAAGCGAATCCACACGCCCAGGGTGAGCGGGATACACAGAAAGGCCAGCAGGCCGATGGTCTGGCTGGTTGTACGGCGCTCGGCGAACAAAAGGCGCTGGAAGGTGAAGGCCCTGGCAGTCACCGCCGAGACCGCGGCGGCCACGCCCAGCTTGATCAGTAGTGAGATGAGGACGAGCTTAGGCTCATTCACACTCTTACTTTACGCTGGCTGGACATGAGGCTGGTAGAGAGGTCTAATTGAAGATATGCCATTGGAAGGTGTCAAGAAGGTGGCGGATGCGGATTTTCCCACCCGCTGGGGCCATTTCCGCATTCTCGGGTTTGAAGGTACGCGGATCGATCCGGAGCCGTGCAGCCCGGGAACCGCTGCGGTAAGTAAAAAGATCGAAGGCGCGGTCGCGCTGGTGCTGGGTGATATCCATAGCGGGCCGCCGGTGGTTCGTATCCATTCTCAGTGCCTGACCGGGGATGTCTTCGGGTCCCTGCGCTGCGATTGCCGTCTGCAGTTGGAACTGGCGCTGCGAACGATTGCCCAGGCCGGCGCCGGGATCCTGCTCTATGAACAGCAGGAAGGCCGGGGCATCGGGTTGATGGCCAAGTTGCGTGCTTACGAGCTGCAGGACCAGGGGTTGGATACGGTTGAGGCCAATCTCAGATTGGGTTTCAAGCCCGATTGCCGGGAGTTCGAGTTGCCCGCCGAGATCTTGAAGTTGCTCAAGGTAACCTCGGTCCGCCTGATCACCAATAACCCGGAAAAGGTCGAGGCTTTGGAATCGATTGGTATCCGGGTGGTGGAACGCATCTCTGCGGAGGTCGAGCCATTGGACAGCTTCGAGCGCTACGTCCAGGTGAAGCAGGAAAAGATGGGCCACATCGTCGACCGCATCCAGGAGCTGGGTTAGCCGCGCTGGGCAACAATCACCTTTGCCGTGGTAATCGCCTGCCCGATGTGCCGCTGGGTGTGTTCCGCGGCATGGATGAGCAGACCTGTGAGCGTTGTGGGCAGCCCCTTGCGGCCGATCTTGATGGGCAGGTCGGCCGGCTGACGGACGATCGCTGGTAAACGCCGGCGGGTCTTGTCCAGGCTCTCTTCCAGTTCGGTGAAGATGGAGTCTCGGGTTCCCGTCCCGTCCATCTCGCTGGCCAGCGCCGCTAATTGCTGCTGGCTCAGTGGAGCACCCTCCGCGTAGCAACAAAAGCGATCCAGACTGCGGGCGATGTGCCGCAGTTGGAATGCGATTGAAGGCAGTTGAAAAGGCCGCGCGTGCGTTTCACGGTCATCGAGGCCGCCGCACCACTTGGCGATATCTTCCTGTGCCATCTCGAGGGAGTGCAGCAGTGCTCGCTGCACCACCGGCAAATCGGTAAGCGTACCTCGCAGCCACGGTTCCAAAGACAACCTCCACTTCAAAGACCATGCGCCTGGCGGAATTCCCTCACTACCTGCGCCGGGTCGCGATGCTGCCCATCCACCTCTTCGTTCATAGTCTGCATCTCTTCGGCCGTAACCTTGTTGGCCAAACCAGCAAAGGCACCCTTCAACTGCGGCCAGCGATCCAGCGCCTCCTGCCGCACCAAGGGAACCGCCTGGTAAGGAGGAAAATAATGTTTGTCGTCCTGAAGCACGGCCAGATGGAACGCTTTGATCGGTCCGTCGGTCGAGTTGCCGGCGATGATGTCTACCTGGTGGCCATTCAACGCCCGGTAGAGCAATCCCAGATCCATGAGCCTGGGCGACCCATCGAACTTCAGGCCATAGGCCTGCTGCAGACCCGGCAGACCGTCCGGCCGCTGTTCAAATTCGTAGCCCACACCGAGCTTCCATTGCGGACTATATCGCGCCGCCTGGCTCAGCGTCGTGAGGTGAAGATCCTGCGCCTCCTGGCCCCGGATCACCATGGCGAAGGTGTTCTCGAACCCCAGCGGATCCGTGACCACCACGTTGTCGCGCTGTTGGTAGAGCCGCCGCACAGTTTCCAATACATGCTGCGGGTCCTTATCCACCGGCTGCTTGAGAATCGCGGTGAGCGCAGTCCCGGTGTACTCCACATAAGAATCAATGCGGCCTGCAATCAGCGCCTGGTTGCAAATGTAGCTGCCTGCGAGATAGAAACGGCGTTCCACCTTGAGACCGGTCACTGCCTCGATGTGCTGGGCCAACAACTCGCCCAGAACTACCTGCTCGGTAAAATTCTTGGCTCCAATCACGGGATAGTTGGGCCGCGGAGGAGCGCATGCCGCAATCCACAGCAACAGGAGACTGGCCACCAAACGAACGATCACGTTCGTCCCGGGGCCGGCACGCGCAGCCGGCTTTCCACCCACCCCAACCCGGTGTCGGCTGCAATTGCCAGCAAGGCTGCCGGAATTGCTCCCGCCAGCACCAGGCGGTTGTCGACGGAAGCCACGCCCCGGAAAATGAATTCGCCCAGCCCTCCCGCACCCACTGCCGCCGCGATGGTGGCAATGCCTACCGCCAGCACCGTCGCCGTGCGCAACCCGGCGAGGATGAAGCCCGCAGCCAGAGGAAGCTCAACCTTGCGCAGCCGCTGTCCACTGGTCATACCCAGAGCCTTCGCCACCTCGAGCACGGTGGGGTCGACTCCTTCAATGCCGGCGTAGGTATTGCGCACGATGGGCAGCAGCGCATACGCGGTCAGCGCGGCAATCGCAATGCGCGCGGCGCGATCGCCGAGCCACGGCAGGGGCAACAGGAAGCCGAACAAGGCCAAGCTGGGAATGGTCTGAATAATATTTACCACCCCAAGCACTGGCTTGGCCCATCGTGGATGCCGCGTCAGCCAAATACCGGTTGGCACGCCGATCGCCGTGGCCAGCAACATGGCAGACCCGGTCAGCCACAAATGTTCCAGCGTGAGTTCGGCAATCTCCGAGCCGTGTTGCGCTAAGAAGCCTGACATGGTGTGCCCCGATGCACGGCGCGCACGTACCTCTGCACCGCCGGAATTTGCGAGCCGAGAAATTCTTCCGCGGGGAGGTTAGCCACGATCTTGCCCCCTTCCAGCAACACGATGTGCGAGGCAAGGTAGAGCGCCTCGTCCAGGTCATGGGTCACCAGCAACACCGTCTTGTTCAGGCGCCGGAGCAATGCACGCAGCATGTCCTGCATTTCCGCGCGGGTCAGCGGATCGAGTGCGCCGAAGGGCTCATCCATCAACAGCAGCTTGGGCTCGGCGGCAAGCGCACGCGCCAGGCCAACACGTTGGCGTTGTCCCCCGGAAAGCTGGTAGGGCAGGCGGCGGGCGAAGGTCGCATACTCCAGTCCCACCTGGGTAAAAAGCTGCCGCGCACGCTCGGCGATCTCCTGCTTCGGGCGGCCTTCGATTTCGAGCACCGCGCCGATGTTGCGCTCGGCGTCAAAGTGAGGAAAAAGGCCGGTTTCCTGGATCACATATCCGATCGATCGGCGCAACTGGATTGGATCCCAATCGGCGGTGGCCTTGGCCCCCACCATCACCCGGCCTGACGTTGGTTCGATCAACCGGTTGACCATGCGCAGCAGCGTGGTCTTTCCCGAGCCGCTGCGACCGAGCAGCGCAGTGGTCGAACCGCTCGGAACCTCAAGATCGATGTGGTCGAGAATGACGCGCCCGTCAGACGTGGTCAGCCCTACTTGATCGAAAGCGATGGCCGACTCGTGCGCGCTCCCGGTCAAGAGCTGGGCGGCTCCACTTCAACCCCATCCAGTTTGAGCGGTGGCGCCCCTTTGACCCGCACCATCGTGATCTTGCTGAAACCTTCTTTGAAGCTGGGCGGACGCAGCCTCTCTGCCATCTTGCGCATGACGTCGTCGCTCACCGTGCGCTCTCTGCGGCTATTCCGTTCCATACAGACTTCCAGCGGAACGTCGAAGAAGACGGCTTGTGCTTCGTAGCCAAAGCTCTTGGCCATCTTGATCCATTGCCGCCGTTCATGGGCAGAGAGATTGGTCGCGTCGACGTAGTTCCAGGGCATCTTGGCGATCAGGCGCGCTCGCAGCAAGGAGCGAAGCGTCGAAAAGACCAATCCCTGGTAGCGCTGTTCGGTAATGTCATCGAACAGAATGCTGCGCAGCATATCGCTGGAAAGCGGCGTCACACCTCGGCGTTTAAACCAGGTGGTCTTGCCCGACCCAGGTAGGCCGATGGCCAGCACCACGTAGCCTTTGAGATCTTTCTGGCTCGCCGGTGCCTCGGGAGGAGGTACCGACGGTGATTCCGGCTGGGTTTCGACCACCAGCTTTCCTTCCGCCGAGGTTGCAACCGGCGAAGGGACTGGAGCGGCTTCTGGTTCGACATGAGCTGAATCCGCGGCGACAGGAGGCTCGGAAGCCGTTACCCTCCCCACCCCGACATCTGGCTGCTCTGGCGTCACGCTGATCGTTGCGGCGGCCGCAGCTTCGGACGCCTTCCTCCGTTGGTCTTCCGGATACATTGGCTGTAAAGGCGTCGGCTGGTTGGCTGGAATCTCCTGTCCGATTTTGCCTGTCGATTCCGAGTCATTCACTCCGCGCTTGCCACGTCGTCTCATTCGGGCGCGCATCCATAAGCGCATGATGAGGATGTAACACAAATTCAGCCGTCGCAGCAAATGCCGGGTCCCGTTTGCCGTAACCGCTCTTTGGTACACTCAAGTTTCGCGCTCAGCCCGATGGTGGCTTGTCCAACTTGTGTATTTCCACGCACCAAAACCATTACCCCCCTTCAAGGAGATCCCAAAGTTTATGGCAGTAAAGGTTGGCATCAATGGCTTTGGCCGTATAGGCCGCAACGTCTTCCGGGCCGCGCTCGGCAATCCTGAAATTGAATTTGTCGCGGTCAATGACTTGACCAGCCCGGCAACACTCGCCCATCTGCTCAAATATGACTCGATCCTCGGTAACCTTCCCAACACCATTGTCGCGGGTGACGACTTCATTTCTGTCGACGGTAAGAAGTTGAAGGTTTTTGCCGAGCGCGATCCGGCCAAGCTCGACTGGTCCTCTGCCGGCGCCCAGGTGGTGATTGAATCGACCGGTCATTTCACCGATGCTGAAAAGGCCAAAGCCCATCTCAAAGGAACGGTAAAGAAAGTCATCATCTCCGCGCCCGCGACCAACGAAGATCTGACGATTGTGCTTGGCGTGAACGAGAACAAGTATGACCCTATGGCGCATCACGTTATCTCCAATGCGTCCTGCACCACCAATTGCCTCGCGCCGCTGGCCAAGGTTCTCAACGACACCTTTGGCATCGCTTCCGGCATCATGACCACCATCCACAGCTACACCAATGATCAGGTGATTCTGGACTTTCCCCACAAGGACCTGCGCCGCGGACGCGCTGCCGCCCTGTCCATGATTCCCACCTCGACGGGTGCCGCCAAGGCTCTGCACCTGGTGGTGCCCGAACTGAAAGGCAAGTTGGACGGCTTTGCCATCCGCGTTCCCACGCCCAACGTTTCCGTCGTCGATCTGACCTTTACTTCGGAGAAGCCGCTCACTAAGGATTCGGTCAACGCCGCGCTCAAGGCTGCATCTGAGGGCCCCATGAAGGGCATCCTGGGCTACGAGACCAACGAACTGGTCTCGAGCGATTTCAAGGGCAACCCGCTTTCCTCCATCGTCGACAGCCCGCTGACCAAGACCGTGGGCACCAACATGGCCAAGGTCATCAGCTGGTATGACAACGAGTGGGGTTATTCCAACCGGGTCAGAGACCTGGTGCTGTTTCTCGAAAAAGCGGGGCTCTAGAAACAGGTCTCGACGACTGGCTGAGGAACGACCATGGCAAAACTATCCATCCGTGACCTGGAGCTGAACAACAAATATCTCTTTGTTCGCGTCGATTTCAACGTACCGCTTTCTGACAGCGGTCTGCAGATTCTCGATGACACGCGGATCAAAGAGACGCTGCCCACACTCGAGTACGCGCTGCGGCATCATGCCAAAGTGATCGTGGCTTCGCACCTGGGACGTCCGAAAGGAAAGCCCAATCCCAAATACAGTCTGCGGCCGGTGGTGGACCGGCTGCGGACGCTGCTCGACCACGCCTTGGGCGAATCGGTGAATGTTGCCTTCTCACCCGATTGCGTGGGCGACGTGGCCACCGAGCTGGCGCGCCAGTTGGAATCGCGGCAGGTGTTACTGCTGGAGAATCTGCGCTTCCACGCCGGAGAGGAAGCCAATGACGTTCAATTCTCCCGACAACTCGCCAGTCTTTGCAACGTCTATGTAAATGACGCCTTTGGCAGCGCTCACCGGGCGCATGCTTCGACCGAAGGCATGACTCATTTCGTTTCGCAGTCGGCCGCCGGGCTGCTGCTTGAAAAGGAGCTGAATTACTTGGGCAAAGCTCTGCAAGCTCCAGAGAAGCCGTTTGTAGCCATCCTCGGCGGGGCAAAAGTTTCTGACAAGATTGAGGTCATCCACAATCTCCTGAGCAAGGTGGACGCATTGCTGATTGGTGGCGGCATGGCCTACACCTTCCTCAAGGCCAAGGGTCGGGATGTTGGCAAGTCGCTGGTAGAAGCCGACAAACTGGATGTGGCTCGTGAAGCGCTGAAGGAAGCGGAAAAGAAAGGTGTGCGCTTTCTTTTACCGATCGATCACGTGTTGGCGGATAAATTTGCGCCCGACGCTAAAACACGTCTCTTCGAAGGGGACGGTCCGTTCCCTGCGGACTGGATGGCGCTGGATATCGGCCCGGCCACGGTGGAGCTGTTTACGACCGAGATCGCCCGAGCCCGCACCATCGTCTGGAACGGGCCCATGGGGGTATTTGAAATGCCGGCTTTTGCACGCGGCACGACCGGCGTCGCGGAGGCGCTGGCAGAAAATGCCGCCGCGATCACAATCGTCGGTGGCGGCGATTCCGTCTCTGCCGTAAAACAGGCCGGCGTGGCAGACAAGATCAAGCACATTTCCACCGGCGGCGGCGCATCGCTTGAGTTCCTCGAAGGCAAACGCCTTCCCGGCGTCGAGGCTCTCTCCCCAGCACCCAGCTCATAAAACATGGCTGTCGTTAACCTCGAACTGCCGCTGCTGATCCTCATCGCTGGAATCGTCTGCGCATTCGCAGCATGGCTTCTGGCGACGTTCACGCAATGGTTTCGCGGCTATCGCTATCGCATCACTCTGGGGCTGATCGCCTTCCCTCTTGGCGGTCTGATGGGTTTCATCTCCACGCTCAACGCGGCCGGCATGTTCGGTGACTGGCTGGCGGGCAAGCCGATGTCTTTCATTTTGACCCTGGCGTGGTTGGGCTATTTCGTCTTCGGCTTTATCGTCTGCTGGACGGCGGTGCGCCTGGCCGGGAAGCTGGATCGGAAACATACCCTTTCCGTGCTCTACAATTTGGTCAAGGAACATAAGGACCGTAACGACCATTGAGACCCAACCATGCGTAAGCTCCTGATCGCCGCCAACTGGAAGATGTACAAGACACCCGAGGAGGCGCAGAGCTTCCTTCATACATTCCTGCCGTCGGTCAAAGGTGTCAGCCGCAGCGAAATCGTGATTTGTCCTCCGGCCGTGGATCTGGCGACTACGGTGCACTCTGCGAAAGGCTCTGCGGTCAAGGTGGGCGCCCAGAACATGTACTTCGCCGAGGAGGGCGCGTTTACTGGTGAGATCTCTGCTTCCATGCTTGTTGCTCTGGGTGTGAGCCACGTGATCATCGGCCACTCCGAGCGGCGCCAGTACTTTGGCGAGACCGACGATATGGTCAATAAAAAGCTGATCACCGCGCTCAAACATCACTTGGTGCCGATTGTTTGCGTGGGTGAGGGTGAGGACGAAAGGGAGCGCGGATTGACGGAGCAGGTCTGTTGCCAGCAGGTCTACGGCGCGATCCATGGGATCGATGCAGCCAGACTGCACCCGATGGTGATCGCCTATGAGCCCATCTGGGCGATTGGGACGGGAAAGACGGCCACACCGGCCATTGCCGCCGAAGCCCATCTCATGATTCGCAGCGAAGTGGCGCGCCTGGTTGGCAGACCATTTGCCGATGCGCTGCGCATCCTCTACGGCGGCAGCGTGAAACCGGAGAACGCCGAAGCGTTACTCAGCCAGCCGGAAATTGATGGCGCACTGGTTGGCGGCGCGAGTCTGGACCCGCATTCGTTTACCAAGATCGTCAAGGCGGGCGGGGTGGAGTAGGTCGAGGCAGAACAGGACCAGCTTGGCGGCCTTGTATCCTGCTTCGTGGTGTCCAGCTATAGGCTGCTTTCTGTTTTCGCTCTTTATCCTGCTTTGTATCAGGGCACGACTTCAGTCGTGCCACCCATGACCAAAATGACTAGGGCTTTAGCCCCTGCTAATTTGTTACTTGCCGAGAAGAATATGCAGGGCTAAAGCCCGATTTTTTTGCGCTTTTACGGCACGACTAAAGTCGTGCCCTGATACAAAGCCAATAAGGCTGCGACGGATTAGATCCTAACGAAAACCTCATCCCCTTCAACACTTACCGGATAAACTGCAACTCTTTCCTGAGAGTATTCGGTCGCCCCGGTCGCGGGATCAAACGACCAGGCGTGCCAGGGGCAAATCAGTTTGCCGTGTTCAATCATGCCCTCGGCCAGCGGGCCTCCGCGGTGCGGGCATTCGTTGTCCAGGGCGCGGATGACGCCGTCGACATTAGCGATACAAAGTGTCCTCGAGCCGGCGTTGAATTCCCTGGCTTCTCCCGGGCGCGGCAACTCCCGCTTCGTGCAGATCCTGACCAATGCGCTCATGGTTCAGTATTTGCAGCCGTTCGCCTGCCAGGCGCGATAGGTCTTCCAGGAGGCCACTCTGGCGGTCTCTTCGTCAGGAAAATCGCCCGCCTCCTGCTCAACCCCCTCAGGAAAGATGTAGTAAGTCCATTTGCGCAGGGCTTTGTTGTAGACCGGTACGGTGGGGCTCTGATGAGTTTTGTCGCTCATATAGCCGAGCATACGCTCCACCGGTTGATCGTGCTACGCTCGGATGGAATGGCCCCCATTACCCCTCCGACGCAACCCCAGGCCCCACCGACCACAGACCTATGGTGCCCGTCATGTGCCCGCGCGGTGCATGATCCGCTGGTTTGCGGCGATTGCTCCGCGGTCCTATGCCGCATCTGTGGAACACCGCTCGAATCCGCTGACGAACTCGCCTTCGGCTAGGCCATGGCGAAGCCCCGCAAGCATACGCCTCCACCTGGGTGGAAAAGCCCCTTGGCCCCGCAGCAACCGCTGGCCAGTGCTCGCTGGATGCTCGGCGCCGTGGGGGGCGTCCTGCTGCTTGCGGTGGTCTGCGTCTACATCACCTTTTGCCTGCTTTTCTGGCAGGGGCAATGGCAACTGGTCTTCAAACCGTCACGCGCCGTCCCTTACACGCCAGCCTCGGCCGGACTAAAGTTTGATGAGATCTCCTTTGACGCCGCCGAGACCGGAAGTCTCCAACTCAATGGCTGGTGGATCCCCGCGGATCCCAACGCACCCTACTCCGCGGATACCCTGCTCTTGCTCCACAACGGCGTTGGCTCCCTCTCCGACACGCTGCCACAATTGCAGGCCTTGCACAAACTAGGCATCAATCTCTTTGCCTTCGACTATCGCGGCTTCGGGAAAAGTGTGAACATCCATCCCTCGGAAGCAAGCACATACGAAGATGCGGATGCAGCCTGGCGCTTTCTCACCGATACTCGCCATGTATCACCGGCCACCATCGTCCTCGATGGAGTCGGACTGGGCGCGGCGATCGCGGTGGAAACCGCCCGTCGTCACCCCCTGACGCCGGCGTTGATCCTGGAAGATCCGGCACCTCCCACACTGAACACGTTGCAGTTTGATCCGCGTACCCGCCTGCTGCCCATCCGTCTGCTCTTCCATGATCGCTTCGACATGACAAAGACGCTGGCCACTCTGCCAACACCGAAGCTGTTGCTGTACTCCACTGCGGGCGGGGACGGCCATTACAACCCCGCAGACCTCAAGCAGACAGCGACGGTTACCGGCTATACGGATCCGAGATATCTGGACACGCTGCGAAGTTTTCTCGGCAAATATCTTCCCGGAGCTTGATCGGTTCCCTGCTAAGCTTGCCCTGATATCAAGAGGAGCTTCCTATTGTTTAGCTGGCTTAATCGCTTTGAGGGTTTAGGTGCCTTGGTCATGCGGCTGGTCGTAGGTGCCATCATGGTCCGTTACGGATATACCAAGATCATTCCCAGCGGTGCACTCTACACCTTCAGCCATACGGTCGGGCGCATGCACTTGCCGTTGTGGATGGGCTATGTGGCAGCCTTCACAGAATTTTTTGGCGGCATGCTGCTGATCGTGGGCTTGTTGACCCGGGTGGCGGCGTTCATGGTGGCCATCGAGATGGCGGTCGCGGTCATCAAGGTTCACCTCCACGGTGGCCTGATGGGCCCCAACTCATTCGCCTTTCCGCTGGCGTGCTTTGCCATTGCCTTGATGCTTGTCTTTACCGGTTGCGGCTGGCTGGGGCTGGATGATTTCGTGGGTAAAGGCAAAGGCACACGCTCCAGGGTGATGAGCCGCTAAGCTACGCCCTATTCGCCACCTTCGCTGTGTCAGATAAGAGATTCCACGACTTCATAAACCTCCGGCATCGTCGCAAGCCCCCCGACTTCGATTCGGCCTGTAAGGTTCAAGATTACGAAATCGCAGTTTCCCCATCTGACACAGCGAACGTGCCGGATCTGGCGAATCTCTTACTTGTTACGGGGCCTGAGCCGCGCCGGGAACACTCCCGATCAGCTCGATATCATGTTAAGAAACTGGGTCGTCTTCAGTTCCGACCCGGGGAAAACCAATTCCAGGTTTCGTGCTCCCAGGGTCTTGAATGCTGCCTCACCCAAAACCTGGCGAAAATCGGTGGTGATCGCCAGATCGCGGTTCTGATAGAGCTGCTCGGTCGCCATCCCCGGCCATTTGCCGTAGACCTTGCCACCCTTGACGGTGCCGCCCAACACGAACATCACATTGGCATGCCCATGGTCGGTTCCACCAGTGCCGTTCTGTTGCGCCGTGCGCCCAAACTCAGACATGGTCACCAGCACGACGTTTTCCGCATCGCTGCCCATGTCGGTCCAGAAAGCGGAAATACCCTGGCTGAAGTCGCGCAGGCAGTTGGCCAGCTGTCCGTTGACGCTGCCCTGATTTTGATGCGTGTCCCAGCCGCCGATGTCGGTAAATGCTGCTTCCACACCCAGGTTTGCTTTTAGCAACTGGGCTATCTGCTTCATGTTATCGCCGAAAGCCCCGTTGGGATAGCTTGCCCCTGGCCCCGGCTTGTAGTGCGCCGGGTCGGTTGCTTTTAACATTTTAACTGCTTCGAAGGTCTCTTGTCCGGTGCCATGGAGCACGGAATCGACTGAACTCGCATACATGGCTTCAAAGGCCGAGCTGATAGGCGCCGCGTTCGGATTCCTCCCCGCGACCGCGAAATCCTGCACTCGATTGACCGCAACCGCGGGGATTTTGCCCTCCAGGGTGCGGGGAACCTGGGATCCGAGCGCGACCGCGCGGAATGCGGTATGGGTTGCCGGCCGGCGAAGATCCTCAGCCTGCAAAGCGCGATTCAACCAGCCGTCGGGCGTCGCCTTCACCCCTGGGGTGCCGCTTTCCATGAAATCCTGGGCGTCGAAGTGGGAGCGTGTGGTGTCGGGTGAACCGGCAGCCTGGACCATGGCCAGGTGACCCTGATCGAACAGGGGTTTCAGCGACTGCATCGCCGGGTGGAGCCCGAAAAACCCATCCAAATCAATCAGTTGGTTCTGCGGGATGGCGATGGTCGGCCGCAGCTGATAGTAGTTTTTTTCGGCGTGCGGTACAACGATGTTGAGCCCGTCCGCAGCCCCGCGCTGGAAAATAACCACCAGCTTTTTTCCCTGGGCTTGGGCGCTTGTGGTTTGAGCGAGAACCGACTGCCTGAGAAAAGCCGGCACCACCGAGGTGCCTACCAGGGCCATCGCCCCACCCTTCATGAAAGCCCGACGGGTCGCCATTGAAAACTCCAAACAGTGCCGCGCTTGCGGGCACACCCATTCGAACGCGGGGGTGCGAGGAAAGTTGTGCTCTAAATTTCGATTGTGGGGAAAACGGCCACCGGTCCATTCTCAAAGTTAAAGATCAAGATTCACCGTTTCCCCTATCCCGATGCAAACGATAGAGATCCAAGGCGCGGCTGGCGTGTAACGAGCAATTTGGGAAGTCCGAGGGGCGCACCGCAGATCCCTCCACTACGCTACGCTTCGGTCGGGATGACAATTTATCTTCGAAGCTATACTTGGCGTTCCCAACAAAATTGTCATCCCGACCGAAGCGTAGCGTAGCGTAGTGGAGGGATCTGCGGTGCGCCCCTCGGACTTCCCAAATTCTCCGTGGGATACCCTATCCTGCAAAGGTCCTGGCTATGCCCCTTTCGCGAATCGATCCTGACGTCTCCGCCTAATATTTGCCCAGCTCGGCCAAGGCGCGGAACAGGTCTTCCGGCTGGGGGAGAATCGCATCCTCAAGGATGGGCTGGTAGGCCACGAACGTATCCATCGCAGCTACTCGCTTTACCGGGGCATCCAGGTACTCGAACAGCTCGTCCGCAATCCGCGCCGCGATTTCCGCTCCATATCCCCAGCTCAACATATCTTCATGGGCAACAATCACCCGGCCGGTCTTCTGTACAGAAGTCGCGATGGCCTCCCAGTCGTAGGGACTCAGCGTGCGCAGATCGATCAGGTCCACCTCCAGTCCGAGGTCGCTGCTCGCCTGCTGCGCAGCGCGCAGCGCGCGAGGAACCACGGCACCGTAGGTGATAACCGTAATATCCTTCCCCTGGCGCAAGAGATTGGCCTTGCCGAAGGGAATAGCAAAATCGGGGCCAGGATAAACAGCACGGCCAAAGGTCTCCCGATAAAGACGCTTGTGCTCGAAGAAAAGCACAGGGTCATCGCAGCGGATCGCCGTGCGCAACAATCCGTTGGCATCGAGAGCATTGGAAGGAAAGACGACCCGGATCCCCGGCGTGTGGGTGAAAATGCTCTCGCCGCATTGCGAATGGTAGACCGAACCACCGGTAAGGTACCCTCCGATGGCCACACGTATCACCAGGGGTGACGAATAGCTGCCGTTGGAGCGCCAACGCAACAGACTGACCTCGTTGCGCAACTGATGCATCGCAGGCCAGATGTAGTCGAAAAACTGCACCTCGACGACCGGTTTGAGCCCACGAGTAGCCATGCCGACCGCGCGGCCAACAATATCCGCTTCGGCGAGGCGTGCGTTGTAAACACGGTCGGCGCCGAACTCTCGCTGGAGCCCCGCGGTGAGCTTGAAGACCCCACCCTTGCCCTTGACCAAGCCATCACGCAACTCCTGGTCGTGGCTGGTATCTGCCACATCCTGGCCAAAGACCACGATGCGCGGATCACGCTGCATCTCGTCCTTGAGGCAGACATTGATCAGGTCCGCCATGGTGCGCTCCTGCGTGTCCGACGTCTTGACCGCAGGCCGGCTCAGCTCCTGGCTGGTGGGGTCCAGGTCTTCGGAATACACATGACGCTTGATGGAACTGATCTCCGGCAACGGAGCGCGCAGAACCTTTTCGGCCGCTGCGCGCACTTCCTCATCGACTTCCTGTTCCAGGCGGTTGATGGCCGCGGGGTCGAGAATGCCGTCGCGCAGCAAGCGCATCTGGAGCTTGGGCAGTGGATCGAGAGCAGCGTCGCGTTTGCGCTCCGCTTCCGACCGGTAGAGCCCCTCGTCGTCTGAAAAAGAATGAGAGTACTGCCGGATCACATGCCCGTGGACAAAGGCCGGGCCCTTGCCCGAACGGCAGTGCTGGACCGCCGCCTTGAACGCCGCGTAACTTTCGACCGGATCGGTGCCATCCACCTCGGCAAAATAGAAGTTGGGGAAATTAGCCACCAGGTGCGAGATATTGCCCCCGGGGGTATTCACGTCCACCGGCACGGAGATGGCGTAGCCGTTGTCCTCGATCACGAACAGGACCGGCAGGCGCAGACTGGAAGCCGAACTCATCGCCTCCCAAAACTCGCCTTCACTGGTGGCGCCTTCGCCGAGGGAGACGTAGACCACCTCGTCCCCATGAAATGGCGCCGCCTTGAAGGCGCTGTAGTCCCCCGGACGCTGCTCTGCCGCAGCCGGATGTGCCGCAAGGTACCTGCCGGCCTCGGCGCAACCGACCGCCTGCAGGCATTGCGTGGTGACCGAAGAAGACTGGCTGACGATATTCAGCCGCCGGATGCTCCAGTGGGAAGGCATCTGCCGGCCGCCGCTGGAGGGATCGCTGGCCGCGCCCACGGACTGCAGCAGCTGCTCCTCTACCGTCTGGCCAAGCGTAAGACACAGGGCACGGTCACGGTAATACGGATAGAACCAGTCGTAGCCGGGTTTCAAAGCCATGCCGGCGGCTACCAGAAACGCTTCATGGCCGGCGCCAGAGATCTGGAAGAAGATCTTCTGCTGGCGCTTGAGCAGCACTTCACGATCGTCGGTGCGGCGGGAAAGATACATCAACCGGTACATCCGGATCAGTTGCTCCGGTTCTAAACCAGCATAGGACGCAGGGGTTCCCTGCTCCGTGATGGCCGTCTTCGCCATGCCCACCTCGTGTTGACTACAACCTGAGATTGTAATGGTTTGTTCCCACTCTTGCTTAGAAACGGCTCGCTCTTCTTCCTGAATTTTCGCTAACGTTTAGAGGCGTTGGCAAACTTGGTGCGGCTTTCTTTTGTAGTAAATACCGGCCGAAAGTCATATTTGCTGCTGGAAAAGGAAATTCGGGTCCGGCAATTGCATCCTATGGTGGTCCTGGGTACCTCCCCTGCCGGTATGATGACGATGCAGCGTTGACCTTCTTTTTCTCTGCGTGCTTTAATCAGCCGGTTTGCAGGTGTTTGCGCTCGCGGCGGGCGGAGCAGCCGCGGCGGTCCCTCGGTCACCCCAGTAGCAGGTACTCTCTGGAGGCGTTTGAATGGTTTTCTCTTTACTATCGGCCACTGTCGTAGGACAGGGCTTAACCGCTGCTGTTGACCCCAATGGCAGCACTTTCCTTTGGATTGCTCTTGTCTCCGGTGTGCTCGGCCTGGTTTTCGCCCTGTTTCTTGCCCGTTCGGTGCTGGCCTACGACACCGGGACGCCGGAAATGCGGCTCATCTCGAACGCCATTCGTGAGGGTGCGGAAGCGTTCATGTCGCGCCAATATGGGACTATTGCCGCGATAGCCGTAGTTCTAGCCATTGCCCTCTTTGTTGGCTACAAATTTTCCGATTTTACTGCGCCGCTTGCGGGCAAAGTGGTGATCAGCTTTCTGATCGGCGCCATCTGCTCCGGTTTTGCCGGCTACACCGGCATGTTCGTCTCCATCCGCACCAACATCCGCGCTGCCAGCGCAGCCCGTTCCAGCCTGGGCAAAGCCTTGAAGATTGCGCTCCATGGGGGAGCGGTGACGGGCATGGTGGTGATCAGCCTCTCCCTGCTCGGCGTGGGTAGCTTGTTCTTCCTATTTGGAGGACTCAAGGATCCGCAGCACGTTCCTTATCAACTGGTCGGCTTTGGCTTTGGCGCGTCCCTGGTAGCCCTCTTTGCCCAGTTGGGTGGCGGCATTTATACCAAAGCTGCCGACGTGGGTGCTGACCTGGTGGGCAAGGTCGAGGCGGGCATTCCGGAAGACGATCCGCGCAACCCTGCCGTGATCGCCGACCTGGTCGGGGACAACGTCGGCGATTGCGCCGGCCGCGGGGCGGACATTTTTGAGTCTACAGCCGCGGAAAATGTGGGCGCCATGATTTTGGGGACTGCTCTCTATCCGGTCTTCGGCATCAAGGGCATCCTCTTTCCCCTGATCGTTCACGCCATCAACCTGGTGGCTAGTTTCATCGGCGTGCTGGTGGTGCATAGCCGCGAAGATCAGGACCCGATGGACGCGCTGAACCGGGGTTATTACGTCACCACCCTGCTCGCGCTGGCCGGATTTGCCGGCGCCGTTTACTACATGCTGCAGGGCCGTTGGTGGCTGCTGGGCTGTGGCATTGTCGGCATCGTGACCTCGTTTCTTTTTGTCCGCATCACCGAGTACTACACCGAGACCCGTTACCGGCCGGTGCAATCGATTGCCAATGCCTCGCTCACCGGCCCGGCAACCAATATCATCAGCGGCCTCGCCGTTGGGATGGAAACACCTGCCATGCCGGTGGTGGTGATCAGCGCGGCCCTGCTGCTCAGCTACTACTTCGGCGTACGCGGGTTGGCGGATGCGACCATCTCTGACTACGCCAAGGGCATTTACGGCACCGCCATTGCCACCATGGGCATGCTGTCGTCCGCGGCCTACATTCTGGCCATGGATACGTTCGGGCCGATCACCGACAACGCCGGCGGCATTATCGAAATGTCGGATCAGCCGGATGCGGTGCGGGAAAAGACGGACAAGCTGGACGCGGCCGGCAACACCACCAAGGCGCTGACCAAGGGCTATGCCATCGGCTCCGCCGCGCTGGCTGCCTTTCTGCTCTTCTCCGCATACCTGGAGACGGTCCACGGCATCGTGGCCCAGCGTTTCTCCGATGCAGGCCAGGTGCTCGATCCGAATTGGAGCTTTACCAACATCAACCTGGCCAGCGTGCCTGTCTTTGTCGGAGCGCTGCTCGGGGCCATGTTGATTTTCCTCTTCTCATCCTTCGCCATCAAAGCGGTGGGCCGCACGGCGCAATACATCATTGAAGACGTGCGCGCGCAGTTCCGCGAAAATCCCGGCATCATGGCCGGTACCTCCAAACCGGATTACGGACGGTGCGTTCGCATCGTTACCGGAGCGGCGCTCAAGCAAATGGTTCTGCCCGGCGCGCTCGCCGTGCTTACCCCTTTGGCAGTCGGGCTGGTGTTCAAAAATTTGAGCGGAAGCTTTCACATCCACATTCCGGGCGAGTACACACCCATTCTCAATGGCCGTTCGATAGACCTTGCCGGCGCGGAGGCAGTCGCCGCGCTGCTGATGGTCGGAACCATCGTCGGTATCCTGATGGCAATGCTGATGAACAACAGCGGGGGTGCGTGGGACAACGCCAAGAAATATATTGAGACCGGCGCCCACGGTGGCAAGCGTTCCGAGGCACATAAGGCGGCTGTGGTCGGCGACACGGTGGGTGATCCGTTCAAAGACACCGCCGGTCCCTCGCTGCACGTGCTGATCAAGCTGCTGGCTACGGTCACGCTGGTGCTGGCGCCTTTGTTTCTATAGGCGCGCACGGCGACCGAGTCCGTCAAACCGAGGTAAAGAGACAGCAGGTCCCTCCACTTCGCGCCGGAGAATTCGGCGCGAAGTGGAGGGACCTGCTGCTTTTTGCCTCTCGGACTCGAACGTCCCCGCCAAAATGACTGGGCACCCCAGCTATCATCAAAACCATGCGTTTCCGCTTCATGGCTGTAATGGCGGCTCTCCTGTTGTTGCTTCCCCACCCTCAGGCATGGGCGTGGGGAAGTGAGGGCCACAGGATCATTGCTGACATCGCATGGGACCACCTCAATGACGATGCGCGTGCAAGATTGCGGCAGTTTCTGGGTGACAACGATCTGGCATCGATCGCCACCTGGGCAGACGATATCCGGCCCGGTCGTCCGGAGACTGGCCCCTGGCATTACGTCGATATCCCGCCGGATTCGCGCGGATATGAGCCAAAAGACTGCCCTGACGACAACTGCGTGGTGGCCCAAATCAACAAGTTTGCCAGGATCTTAGAGGATCCGGAGCAGCCTTTCGCGGCGCGCAGCGAAGCCCTCAAGTTTCTGGTTCATTTTGTCGGCGACCTGAGTCAGCCGTTCCACGCGATGGCGGACGCGCGCGGGGGAAACGACATTCCGGTCACCGTGTTTGGTTCGGTTCAGTGTGGCGACTATGCGTGTAACCTGCACAGCGTCTGGGATAGCGAATTGATCCGCCATACCGGCTTGCGCGAACACCGCTATGCACGCGAACTGGAGAAGATGATTGCCGCCGATCATCTGGGCGCCGGCTCCGCGGACCCGGTTGACTGGGCGAACGAATCCCTGCAATTAGCCAAACAAGCGTGGGTACAGCCCCAGACAACGATTGACGAAACCTACTACCAGCGCGAGCGGCCGGTGGTCGACCGGCAGCTCGCGTTGGCCGGCTTGCGCCTGGCGCGGCTGTTGAATGAAGAACTCGGAGGCAGTCCGAAAGCGGGAGTCTAGAGGAAGAACCCGAACATATCGAGGACTTCGTCGCTGACCTCAACGTCGCTTAAATTGGCTTCTTCGATGAGCCTTAATTTTTGACGGAACCGGTCCAGAAGCCCGGAGTTTATATCGGTCTTCTGATCCAGGGTCCACATCAGTTCTGCGGCAGTGGTGCGATGTTCACAACGAGCAGCCAGGCCGTGTGCCGTTTCAATCGTCAGCACCAGGGGCAGAGTGTGAAATTCCTGATACAGATGCATGGGGATACGGGCTTTGATGTTGACTCGCATCGTAGGGAGAGAATGCCATGCCGGCACGAAGCCAGCCATACTACCTTGGTCTGGGGATAACCCTCCAGGGTTGCAGGACGGAGCGACGGAGAATTGCTACGGGCAACTGCAAGCGGTTCATTTATGATTGTTATGTAGAAGATGTCGCAGAAGAATACGGAGAGATGGCAGAGCGGTTGAATGCACCTGACTCGAAATCAGGCATACCTTCACGGGTATCGGGGGTTCAAATCCCTCTCTCTCCGCCAAGATTCGACTACTACTTTCCGGGCATGGGGCCACCCACGATAGCCGATCCGGTTCCGCTGCAGCCGTTCTCCCCATAGCGCAGAAACTTCTGGATGCGTTTGCCGGTGTCGACTTCCGCGGTGTAAATGTTGCCCTTGCTGTCCAGGCTCACCTGATGGAGCCAGTGGAATTCTCCTGCCATCCGGCCGCTGCGCCCGAGCCGACCCAATTCCTGAAGGTTGGCTCGGTTCAGGACATAGATGGTCATGTTGGCGTTATCCCCAACATAGAGGCAACTCTGCGCCTTGTCCTTCGAGAAGCTCATGGAAACCGCGGTGCCAATGACGTTGGTGTGATCGCTGACGAATTGCTCGGCGACAAAACCGCATTTTCCGGGCGTTCCCTCCAGATTGCTACACGGCTTGCCGAGTGCGGGATCGTGGATGTCGAACACCTGAATGCGATCGTTACCCCGGTCGCAAACGTACATCTTGCCATCATCGGCAATCTTCACGCAGTGCACGGGGTTGCGGAAGAATGCCGGCTTCTTAATGCCTTTGCTGTAGCCCTCAATCCACGCCCCGGCGGCCTTGGCGGCGGCGTCGTCGATTGGACTGTTTCCATAGGCGCCAAAATGGCCGATGTATTTTCCCGTGCCGGCGTCAACGATCAGGACGCGCCGGTTCCCGTAACCGTCCGCAATGTAGAGGCGGTTGGTTGCGGGATCGACCACCATGTCCGCCGCCTGATAGAGCACAGGTGTGCCATTGATTCCTCCACTTGTATCGTTGCTGTCTGGACCCTTTGGTGTTCCACCGATTCTCATCTTGAAATTGCCGTCCATATCGAACTTCTGGACGAAGCCATCACCGCCCTCTTTGTTCGTTGCCCAAGGCGATCCCCCCAAGTCCGGCACGGCAGAATTTCCTGAGAGCCATACGTTGTCGTTCTGGTCGACGTAGATTCCATGCTCGCTGCTGGGCCAGAGACAGCCCGCTTCCGGCTTGCATTTAATGCCGATGTAACCGGGGTCTGCGGGACCGCCCCAGGCGCGCAGCAGCTTCCCGTCGGTATCGAACTCCAGAACGGAGGGGGCGGCTTTGCAGCAATCTGCGATCGAGCCATAGGTGCGCACCTGGCCCAGTCCGTTGACGGGCTGACCCTTCTGATCAACGGCGCCCGGCACCGGCCCTTCCAGCCCGGCCTCTTCATTGGTCATGGTGCGCGGCCGATTGTAGACCCAGATGTGGTCATGACGGTCGACAAAGAGCCCACCCACCTGGCCAAGACGCCAATTGTTCGGCAGCGGCTGCGGCCATGCAGCATCGACAACGAAACCCGGCGTCTTGCCGGTACTGGATGCGTTGTAGACACCAGTCTGCTTGCGGAGATTGCCCTCGTTATCTGCGGCCATGGTCAGGCTCGTCAGGGTCAACATAATCATCGGCAGCATGGCCACTTTGCCAGGGATCATCATGGTTGTCTTTCCTTCACGGAACCGCAGAGCAGAGATGCTCTGTGGACAGTGCTGGCCATGATACACGAGGCTGCTATCGGCGTTGACAGCGACCAATCCCTAGAAAAGGAAGTCAAAATCCACGAGGGCGTGAGTCCCCGTGCAGGAAATCCGGCTGGGTTTTCTGGTCGAGTGGCAAGAGCGGTCGTTGGGCTGCGCCCATCTTTTTCGGCCCATGTAGCTGGAGCGAACATGGGGCACCCGTCCAATTCCTGCGGCCTCAAATGCGAGATCCTCACAATGGTCCTGGCGCCAGAGGGCAATGTTCACTAACGAACGTTCGTTCCTGGTTTCGAACATCCAGATTTGTCTTTACGGCTTTGTCACAAAAAATAGACTGAAAACAGATCCCTTAATCCGTGGGAATCTGGCCCGAAACGTGCTTGGTTTTAGAAGGTTAGTGAACCGCCATATGCGCGTTGCTGTTTTGTCTGACATTCACGGGAACCTCACTGCGTTCGCGGCGGTGCTGGCGGATATTCGCCAGATCGCAGTGTCTACCCGAGCCGCTCTTGGAGAGGAGAGACTGGCGTGGTTGGGTAAGCTGCCACTGGTTGTACGCAAGCCAGGATTCGCGCTTGTCCATGCCTCTCCTGAAGACTGCTGGCGGACACCAGCCGAAGGCGCAACCGATGCGGAACTGAAAGCTATTTATCATTCGCTGGGCGAGCCGGTGGTCGCCTTCGGGCATACACATCGCCCTTTTATTCGTAAAATCGCTGGGCAGCCCGAACTCCTCATCAACACCGGAAGTGTTGGACTCCCTTACGACGGAGATCCTCGTGCTTCTTACTTGCTTCTCGATAACGGCACTCCGTCGATTCGCAGGGTCGAATACAACGTCGAGAAAGAACTGAAGGCGCTCCTCTCCTCTGGTCTGCCCGGTGCAGAATGGACCGCCAAAATGCTTCGGACAAGCTCTCCCCAAATGCCGTGAGCCCGGATCACTGAAATATGAAAAGTCTTCGCAGCGGAGGTAAGACAGTGCAGCCACGGTTTGCTCTTCGAGCATTTCCCTTCCATACCGTCTTCTATTCCGCGCTGTTACTGTTGCATGGTTCCAGCTATGCCCAGGTTTCTTCCCCTTCCTCACCCGAGACTCCACCTACCATCCGCGTGTCGTCCCAATTCGTAATGCTTGATGCCCTGATCGAGAACAAACAAGCCGTAAGCTTCCCCGGCAATTTGCAGCTCAATGACTTCCGTCTGTCCGAGGACGGAGTTCCCCAAAAGATCACCTACTTCAGCCAGGACAGGCTGCCCCTTTCGGTGGTCTTCCTCTTTGATCTGACTGAGACCGTCCGATCCGCATTGAAACCCCTGGCAGAAGGCGCAAACGAGATCCTGGGCCACTTGAAACCTGAAGACGAGGTGGCCGTTATGGTCTTCTCCTCGCATACCGAGCTGCTGCAAAAATTCACCACCGACCGCGCACTCGCCTCGGACGCCATCGCAAAAGCTTCCGCGATGGAAAGCAAAGATGGCACGTTCATTCACGAGAGCATGTTTGAGGCGGTGAACCAGGCAACGCAGGCCACCGTGCCCGACAGCCGCCGGGTCATGATCTGGCTAACCGATGGCACAGCAAACTTCGAGAACTCGATGACCATGAAGACGATCGGGAAAGGCGCGCCGGCACGCCTGCACACGAGAGAAGAGGCCACCGCGGCACTGCTCCACTCGGGCGTTGTGGTTTCCGCGCTCATTGATCGTACCGCTGCAACCGATATCACCCTGGTCGCGATGAACGCCAATCCCCTGGCGATGATGTTCGGAGGCCGCACGGGAGACATTCGCAAATATGCAGAGCTGACGGGCGGGCCGGTTCTCGATACCAGCAAGAAGGAAATAGCCGATCGCCTGGCCCAGTTGGTCGACCAGATTCGGCAGCGCTACACCATCGGATACAAGCCATCGGGGGCAAAACCTGAAGGAACCTTCTGCAAGCTTCAGCTTCAGCTCACTCCTGAAGCGCTCAAGGCACACCCTGAACTCCGTAAGCTCAGACTGCGCACCAGGGATGGCTACTTCCGCTAAACGTACTCCGACAAAGCAGGAAGCGCTAAAGTATTATTTGGCACGCCTATCGAATTCATCGGAGGAACGAAATGATACAGATCACGTGGCTTGGACATGCCGGTTTTGAGATCCGCTTTGATGGTGGAGAAGTTTTGCTGTTGGACCCCTGGATCGAGGGCAATCCAGCTTACCCGGAAAAATACAACCTCCAAAAGGCGGATGTGATTGCTGTTTCGCACGGGCACGGCGACCATTTAGGAGACGTAGTCCCGCTGGCAAAAAAGTTCGGCGCTAAAGTAGTTGCCATGGTGGAAATCGCCGGTTGGTGTGCCTCTAAAGGCGTCAAGAACACCATCGGCTTCAACAAGGGCGGCACCGTCGATCTGGGCTTTGTAAAGCTCACCATGACGCACGCGCTGCACAGCTCTTCCATTCAGGACGGGGATAAGTCGATCTACGGCGGCGAAGCCGCGGGCTTTATCCTCACCCTTCAGGACGGCCGGCGCGCGTACTTTGCCGGCGATACAGCTATCTTCTCGGAAATGGGTTTGTACGCTGATATTTACCACCCTGAGCTGGCCTTCTTGCCGATCGGCGATCACTACACCATGAGCCCGGAAGAAGCTGCTTATGCGGCACGCCTGCTCAAGGTAAAAAAAGTTATCCCCATGCATTATGGAACCTTTCCTGTGCTCATCGGCCGGCCGGCGCAGCTCGAGGAGAAGCTGTCGGGAACGGGAATCGAAGTGCTGACCCTGAAGCAAGGACAATCGATCACCTGGTAACTCGCCGCCAGCCCACCGGCGGCCCGATGGGTTTTGACACTGACCAGAACCTGGCATGAGACTAAGGGCTTATTTGTCTCGATCGCTGTTCCTATAGGACATTTGACATGGAGGAAAATCGTAGCAACCGCCGAATGACTCGTTTATACTTTCCTCATTCAACTTCCGCTATCCAAAGAAATAACGTTTTGAACGCTGCAAGTTAGTGTTGACAGACGCTGTATCCACAAGGCGCTCATAGCTTCTTCCATCGGGCCCGCCGTACTTTTGGGAACGTTATCAAGGCAAGAAGAACATCAAGACACTTTTGGGAGGATGTGCCGTGAAGATGAGAAATCTTTGCATCTGTTTGCTTCTAGAAGTCTGGGCTGCGGTCGCGCCGGCTCAAATCGCCAACAACACATCACTGGTTGGAACCGTTCTTGATTCCGGCGGCGCAGCCCTTACAGGGGCACAGGTCGACGCGGTCGAGGAGGGCACAAAGCTGAGCTATAGCGCGACCACCAATGGCGCCGGCTACTACGCAATCACCTTTATCAAAGCAGGCACCTACGACATCACCGTTCGCCAAACCGGCTTCAAGACGGAGACGAAAACCGGAATACCGCTACCTAACGATCAGGCCGTACGCACTGACTTTGCCCTTTCGGTCGGTGCGACGACAGACACCGTGAGCGTATCGGCTTCCACCCCGCCGCTCTCGACCGACGACGCCACGCTGGGCGAGACCTTTAGTACAAAAATGGTTGAAAGCCTGCCGATCAACGGGCACAACGCCCTGGAAATCGCCGCTCTCTCCTCCAATGTAGTCATCGGATCGAAGACCTCGTACACCGGCGTACCCCCCGGAGAAGATTTTCAAGGTGCGGGGCAGCGCGAAATCCAGAACAGCCTTACTCTCGACGGCGTTTCGATCATGAACAACCTGATCACAGTGGCTGCCGCCCGTCCCAGCAGCGATGTGATTTCTGAAGTGCAGATGCAAAGCGGCAACTACCCGGCGCAGTATGGAGCCTACCTGGGAATCCATATCAACCTGGTCAGCAAGAGCGGAAGCAACGAGTTGCACGGGTCGCTCTACGATTACATCGAGAACACCGTCTTCAACGCCAAGCCATTTCTCGCCACCGCGACCAGCAAGAAGCCTGTCCTCCATTACAACCAATACGGCTTCGCTCTAGGTGGCCCGGTTGTAATTCCCAAACTATACAACGGGCGTGACAAGACCTTCTTTTTCGGATCATGGGAAAAGCTGGACCAGATCGGGCAAAGCACCAGCATCGGATCTGTTCTTACTCCCGCCATGGAAAAGGGGGACTTTTCCGCGCTCGGCGGGTATAACGTCACCAGCAACACCTGCGTGCCCAACAATGGTGTCGCCATCTGTCTGAAGGATCCAACGACCGGCTTATACTACCCCGGCAATCAGATTCCGGCGAGCGAATTGGGCAGTGCGAATGGTCTGGTTGCGCAAAAGCTCGAAGCCTTTTCGGTTGCGCCGAACGTGGCCGGCGCGCAGAACGGCACCCTGAACAATCTCAACGCTTCCTATCCCACCAATGTGTCGATCACCCAGTCTTTGGATCGTATTGACGAAAACATCGGCCAGCATGTTCGCCTCTTCGGGCGGCTGCACTGGCAGAACCTGAGCATCGTGGGCGGCACTCTCCTCCCCACCGGCTCCTCGTTCGGCCCTACCAACAGCCGCAACTACGCATTTGGTTACACCCACGTCATCAATTCCGCGCTAGTCAACGATTTCCACTTTGGCGTCAACAAACTTATCTCCAACAACCTGAACTATTGGGCTGAAAACAACCTGAAGAATGCAGGAACCAGCCTGGGTATTCCCGGTTTCAATTTCGATACGGTTTATGGCAATCCTGGAATTCCGGTTATCACCTTTGGCAGCTCCGCCGCCGGGGTTACCGGCAACTACCAGACGCTGGGCAACGCCGGCAGCAACTGGTATCAGGATGACCGGACCTATGATTTCTACGACGAACTCAGTTACACCCACGGCCGCCACACCATCATGGGTGGCGTGGAATTCCGTCGCCTGACGCTGGGCCGGGAGGCGTCGAACAATCCGCTTGGCTCCTTCACCTTCGCTGCCGGAACAGCTGGAACCAACTCCACTGGCTACGCTGCCTCAGACTTTGTGCTGGGGCTGGCAGCCAACGATCAAACACCGATCGCCACCATCAAGGGTTCCGTTGGGCAATGGCGCGATGGGTTCTTCGCTCTTGATAACTGGCAGGCAACGCAGAGACTTACGATCAACTACGGACTTCGCTACGATCTGCCTACCGTCCCGTACAGCCTGAACGGTTTCGCCCGCATTTTGAACCCTGCGGAGACAGCCCTCATTCCTCCCTCCAGCGCAACCTCGGGTGTGGGCTTTGTTCCCACCCCGGGCTTTAAGTTCGGTAATCCGCAGCACGATAACTGGGGTCCGCGTATTGGCCTCGCCTTTCGCGCAACCGACAAGCTCGTGCTCCGCGGCGGCTTCGGTGCCTATTACAACGCAAACCAGCTCAACAGCTATACCCTTGCGACCGGTAACTATCCGTTAGCCGCAACCGTGAACTACACCACCTCGCCCACCGATTTGCTGACCTTCACGAATCCGACTCCGGGAGCGGGGAAAGCAGCTCCGGTCGCCGGAGTTGATGGAACCTATGTCAGCGCGTTCACCGACAATCCCAACAATAAGACCCAACGCAGTTATCAGTGGAATGTCGATGCAGGCTACGGACTGTGGAACGGCGCCGGGGTCGACGTCCAGTATCTCGGCTCGCATTCCATTCATCTGGATCGCAGCTTCTACGACAATCAGCCTCTTACGCCTGGACCGCCGGGACAACTCAACGCAAGGCGTCCCAACCAGCTCTTCGGTGACATTCGCAAGATCCAGAATGATGCTTACTCACACTATGACGCGTTGACAGTCGTACTGCGGCAACGGTCGTATCACCAGGTGGCAGGGCAGGTTAGCTATACCTGGTCTCACGACCTCGATCTCTCGACAGACTCCAACGGGGGCGGAACGCTTTCTCAGCAGTTCAATCCCGCGGCTGACTATGGCAACGCCAACTGGGACATTCGCAATCGCGTGGTGGGTGTCATTACCTATTCTCTTCCGACGTTCAACGGGTCTAATCTCCTGACGCGCGAGGCCTTGGGTGGATGGGAGGTCAACGGGATCGTCAATGTGCAATCGGGCTACCCGATCAACGTAAGCTTGAACTACAACAGTGCGGGCCTGACCCAGGGTACCCAGCGGCCTAACTTTGTCCATGCGCCTCATGCAAACTGCAGCCTGAAAAACTATATTCGTGGCAACCCGACTTCCTGCATCGATACCACCGCCTACACGCTGCCGGCGAATATCAATGCAGCTACACCCCAATATGCGTTTGGCAACGTCGCGAGGAACACCCTGGCGGGTCCGGGTTACTCCTACGAGAATATTTCCCTCTTCAAGAACTTCGATATCTGGGAACGGCTGAAGTTTCAATTCCGGGCAGAGGCGTTTAATGCCTTCAACCACCCCAGCGCCAACACTCCAAATGCCACCATTGGGCACGACTCCAGCGCGGTCGCCCAACCTACCTTCAATAACTTCGGAACCGTGACCAGCGTGTACCAGATCCCGGGAACGTTGAGCGGCGCCCGTGTTCTCTCACTCACCGGGAAGATTATCTTCTGACGGTCGACGAACATGAATGACCCAGGTCTCAAGAAACGAGACCTGGGTCATTGCTCCTCCCACATGCGGAACTGATATTCGTGTGCGTCCATATCAACCAGCTTGCCGCGGAAGCTAACCCCCTCCATTTTTAAACGCAGACGTTGCTCTTCGGAGCCCTCATGCCGAAGCTTGATCGCGCCGCCCGCTCCCACCACACGATGCCAGGGCAGCAGATCCGGGGGATCGGTGCGCAGCAGCCGGGCCACGGCGCGATGGTAAAGCGGATACCCCGCCGCCGCTGCAACCTTGCCGTAGGTGCTCACCTTACCTGGAGGAATTGCCAACACGACACGGCGGAAGGCCATATCGCGGAGCTCATTCGGCCTTGCCCCGTCACGCAGAATCCTGTGCTTCAACTTCGAGGACGGCGGCATCAAGGGGAAACCGTAGGGTGGAAGACGTCGAGTCATGCCGTCGTAAAATAATTCGAATGTTGCTCAATCGTGCTCTAGAAGCAGACTACGTTCGAATCATCGATCTTGTAAATATGGCCTATCGAGGCACTGGCCCGGGAGCAAGCTGGAACTCCGAAGCCGATTTCATCGAGGGAGAGCGCTTGACAGAAGCTCTTCTCAGACAAGATTTGGCGGCAAAGCCTGACGCACAATTGCTGACCTATCGCGACGACCCCAACGGAGAATTACTGGGAACTGTCTGGCTGGAACCTAAGGATCGCGGCGTCTGGTATCTGGGCCTTTTGACCATCCGGCCTGATCTGCAAAACAGACACCTGGGCCGCGCTTTATTGGCCGCTGCAGAAGCCTTCGCAAAAGAGCGCGGCGCTCGCCGCATACGTATGACGGTGGTGAATGCCCGAGACACCGTGATCGCCTGGTATGAACGCCGAGGTTACACCTTGACAGGCGAAACGCTACCTTTTCCGTATAACGACAACCATCTCGGCAGACCGCTCCGCGACGGACTGCATTTCGTGCTGCTCGAAAAAGACATCTGATTGCGACTGCTCCCCGGAAGATTCGGGAAGGCCGAAGGGCGCACCGCAGATCCCTCCACTGCGCTACGCTCCG
>JBEKNJ010000010.1:0-165895 GCA_049522955.1 Acidobacteriaceae bacterium | reverse complement strand
ATGACATAGTCGGCGCGGCCAAGGTCGAAGGTGGGCAGCGCGGCGTGACCAAAGCTGAGAAGATTTGCCTGGCGTAGTACTGCTTCATCGAATGGCTGATACCACACGGCAGGTGGGGCACCATAGGCTTTGAGGAAACGCTCGATCAATTCGTGGCGCTGGCCGGTTTGGGGCCGGGCAAGGAACGCGAGGGATTTGGCGGCGTTCGATGTTTGCTGCGTGGTCAGATGTCCACCGAGCTCCTTCAGCGCATCGTCCCAGGTTATTTCCTGAAACTCGCCGGAGCCGCGCGCACCGGTGCGCTTGATGGGGTGGGTGATGCGGTCCGGGTGATAGAGGACCTGCAGTCCCGCCTGGCCGCGCGCACAGAGCTTGCCGCGATTGACGGGATGCTGCGGATTGCCCTCAAGCTTTTTCGCCAGACCCATCTTGATCAGGCCCTGCTGGCCGTGACGCACGACTTCCGCTTCGCCTTGCATCACCCGCACCTGCAAGCCGCAGCCCGAAGAACATAGAGTGCAGACGCTTGGCTTCCAGGTCGCGATGCCGGGGATCAGCTCTTCTTCCGGAATAAAACGGATGAGCTGCTTTTCCGCGCTGCGACAGCCTTCAAGCGTGGCCATGACGCTGGAGAGGGCGGATATTTTGATGAAGTCGCGTCTTTCCATAAAAGTTAGTAGTGACAGGTCTCGCAGTCGATCGAGACCTTTTTTTGCGTATGACAGTTGATGCAAAAACCCATGTTCAGATTTACTTTGCGTTCGGCGGTGGTTTGTTTGGTCATGTCGCTGTGGCAGGCGGCACAGTCGACTCCGGCACGGATGTGCGGCGCGTGATTGAAGCGCACGTGCGCCGAGTCACTGTAGCTGTAGACGCGCACCCAGGGAATTTCTTCGCCGCGGGCTTTGTAGGCGGCGATTTTCTTGATCTCCGGACGGTCGGTGGCGATGGACTGGTGGCAGCTCATGCAAACGGTTACCCCGGGAATGCGCGCCTCAGGGCCTTGATCGACGCCCACGTGGCAAAACGTACAGGGCAAGCCCTTTGCGAGATGGACGGTGTGGGTGTAGGCGATGGGCTGGACCGGGTGCTCCGGATGGATGTCCAGAAAGTCTTTTACCGCTGCGGCTGCGGTGGGATGAGCCGGGGTGAAAGTGCCCGTAGTGACGTAGGCGGATGGCCCGGCTGCACGGGTTTCACGCCCGGGTAGGGCTATTTCCACCAGCGCCCAGGCGGAGGCACCGGCCAGAAGAATTAGAAACCAGATTCGCCAACCCATAGGGATGCGCATAGAGGAAAAATCTTAGCGTGCAACTGCGGATCGGCCTTGAAAAGGCCGATGCTACACGAGTGGCGGGCGGTTGTAAATATTGAAGGAGATGGGGAATGGAATGGGGGTGGATGGTTGCGAGGGAACCCGAGAAGCGCCACACTGCTTCGCCCCGGTCAAGAACATTTCCCTCAGTTTTGTTGCTGGTTGCTTTCTAGTGCTAGAGCCTTCCCAGGTCGTAGACTACGGGTTCCTCTCGTTTTGCGGGTTCTCCCAGGACTTGCCGGATGACCGACAAGAGTTCAGCGTTGTTCACGGGTTTTTGGAGAAAGGCCCTGGCCCCCGCCTCGACTGCGCGCTTCTGATTTGCGCGATGGTCACGACCAGAGACTACGATGACCGGGATCGAAGCGAGCGAGGGGACGGCCTTGAACCTTTCCATGACTACGAAACCGTCACCGGCAGGCAAACCCAGGTCAAGGATGACCAGATCCGGCTCGTTCTTCCGTGCCTCCGCCATGCAGGAGATCGCATCCGCTGCATAGAAAGTATCGTAGTGGTTCGCTTTCAGGCGCACATGCATGCTGTGGATTACATCCGGGTCGTCATCCACGATGAGAATCCTTTTGTTGCCCATCTCTCAATCCTCCTGAGCACGCCATCCGTGCAAACACTGTTGCAGAAATCATCAGACTGGTTACTGTTTCGTTGGGCCGTTACTGCGTTTCATATAAGCTGGTTCCTACCAGGGAATAACCGAGTGTTCCCATTCAAGCGCTCGCGGTACTTTTATCGGCTTTGCACGCTAAAACCGTGAGGGAGCTGTGCTTTTTCGAGGTGCGTCATAACGATTCGTTCTATTTCGCGAGGGCTGGCGAACACTGGCTTATTGGTGCTTCTGACGTTGGGCTGCCAGAACCCCGCCCCAGCACCGGTGGCTCCGCAAAGCAGAGCTGAACCTCAGCCACGAGAGAGTTCCAGTTACCCGCGGGACGATGAGTCGAGCCGTAGGCGACGGTCGCGGCGCGGACGTCCACAGGAGCAAGCGGCACCGGGGGATTTCGACTTTTATCTGCTGAATCTTTCGTGGTCGCCGGAGTTCTGCGCGACTCACGGCGACAGCCCGGAATGCGGCCGGAAGCTGGGCTTTGTGGTGCACGGACTGTGGCCGCAGGACAGCAGTGGAGACTATCCGCAACATTGCAGTGATGCGCCTGGCCCGGCCAATCCGCAGGCCGACACCGACGTTATTCCGACCGCAAGCCTGGTAGAACACGAGTGGCAGACGCACGGCACTTGCTCCGGATTAGGGGCCAAAGATTATTTCGCGGCGATTCACAAGGCATATGCGGCAGTGAAGCTGCCCACGAACATTGGCGCAGGCAACGATGCCGATGGAGTGACTCCTGACGATCTTCTGGCGCGTTTTGCGACGGCAAATCCGGGCTATCCCCCGGGAAGTTTCGCCCTCAGCTGCGGCAATAACCGGCTGACCGCCGTGGAGATCTGCCTGAGCAAAGACCTGCGTCCGGAGGCATGCCAGGGCGTGCGGTCCTGCCGGGCGAATGTGGTCAAGGTGACCCCGCGGTAGGTGGCCTCAGGGTTGGGGGGCGGGGGGCGCAGGGGGTGGCTGAGGAGCAGGAGGCGCCGTCTTCTGGGTACCGTCTTTCGCAGCCTGCCTGGCTAATTTTTCCGCTTGCTTGCGCCTATGGTAGCGCACCATGTCAGGCCAGAATTCGATGACCTCACTGCCGATAATCGCCTGGGCAGTGACGGTAAAGCCACGTCCGAGTGTGTCCCCGACCGTGCGCTCTTGCGCGGGATAATAAAGATTGGAAATGGAGGCGCCCATCAGATTGCCCACGACATTGGCGTAGTTCGGTCCCCAGGTACCGTTATCGCGCTTGCACCATACCGTGCTGGTTGCGGCCCAAAGGAAACGGCTGCGGAAGCTACCTGTGCCTTTCTGAAAATAGCGTGGATCTTCTTTCAATATGCCGGCCAGCACCGCGTTCCCCAGTAGATTGCCGGTGAAGTAGTCGGTGTAAGCCGCACCGTATCGCTTGGCGTAGCCTTGCACACCCTGTCCGTACTCAGGAAAGCTATTGTCGGCCTGGTCGATGCCGGCACCAAACGCGGTAAGCACGAAGGGCCAGGGATCGGTCGCGCTCTTGAAAAAGAGCTGGTACTTCTGCCCGGTACTCAGAGGCACTGCGTCTTTGTCAGCGGTGGTGTTAAATGTTGCCATCACAGCAAAAACCCGCTGCTTTTCCTGCTTTTTCAGCTGTTCGTCGGAGAGCTTCCGCCGCTCTTCCTCGGTCATGGGGGTGTTTTGAGCGGGCGAAGTTTGCGCGTCGGCCTGGCCTGCCGGCGTCGCCGCGGGGCTGCTCGAGGACGCTTGCAGAGGGCTCACGAGAGGGCCATCCGGCAGATCAAGCGCGGCGGCGACCGGCTGTGCCTTTGCCCCAGAACTGGCAATGAGCATGACGAATGCCGCGAATGCTGCCGCAAACCATCGAGTTCGAGCCACTCGGTTGACCTCAATCCTGCTGTGCGAACCGCTTATCGAACCGGTCAACCGGGGCTGTCGCTCAGTTATCAATACCTATCCTTTGATTGACGGGTTAAATCGGAGTGAAGTCTCAGCTGGGCGTGCCGGAGGAGGGCACGAAACAGCCTGAGCTTACCGGCAAAAGCGAGCTATTCGTTACTCCGAATTGTTTGCGAGATTTGTTGATCTCACAAAGAACAAGAAGATGCTTTTCCGAAAAAGGCGCCGAAGTTGCCTTAGGGACTGACCGGTGCTAACCCTTGATTAGTTTATCGCAAAAATTGACGGCCAGAGATCCCGAGTCACGGAAATGCCTGCGGGATGAAAAGCGATGTGTGGCAGCTATCTTCCTGCACCCCTAAGAGGCGCTATGCTCCTCTTAGAGCATAAAGAGTCACACGGAGGAATCAGCAATGGCGAAGTATGCGCTTTACGTGCAGTTAAAGGCCAAGCCGGGTAAGGAAGGTGAGGTGGAAGCATTTCTCAAGCAAGGTGCGGAGATGGCAAAGAAGGAGGCCGGAACCGTGACCTGGTACGGCATAAAAGAAGACGAGGGCGCTTATGCGGTATTCGACACTTTTGATGATGAAGCAGGCCGAGAGGCTCATTTGAACGGCGACATTGCCAAGGCACTGATGGCCAAGGCCGACGCGCTGTTCTCAAACACGCTGCAGATCCACAAGATTCAGATCATTGCGGACAAGTAAAGATACGGCGGCGCGGCTTCAAAACGCGTGGTGACTAAAGATTTCGCGGGTGATCGTCAACACCATGATCCGCAGGTCAAACCAGATGGACCAGTTCTCGATGTAGGCCAGATCGCATGCCACCCGGTTTTCGATCTGGTCGAGGGTCCTGGTTTCGCCTCGCCATCCATTCACTTGAGCCCATCCCGTGATCCCGGGCTTGACGCGATGGCGGAAAGCGTATTTTGCAACCACGTCGGTGAATAATTTGTCTTCTGCCTTGGTGTTGGGCGGATGGGGTCGTGGTCCTACCAGAGACATATCGCCCTTGAGGACATTGAGCAGTTGGGGCAACTCATCGAGACTCAGCGCTCGCAGCCACTTTCCCAATCGTGTAACGCGTGCATCCCCCCGCGTGGCCTGCCGGTCGCCCAACAAGTCGGTCATCCCATGATGCATGCTGCGAAATTTGTAACACGTGAACAGTCGATTATTGAAGCCGAGCCGGGGCTGGCGGAATAAAACCGGGCCTGGGCTATCGAGGCGGATCGCCAGCGCGATCAAGGCAAGCAGTGGAGCGAGGATGACAAGCATTATGGAACCGACGACGATATCAAAGACGGATTTTCTGGCTGCTCGCCAATCTTTCAGCGGCCGCTCTTCCATCAAGACCACGGGGTTGGCACCAACGGAAGAAATTTGGCTGCTCTTATAACGGAAGCCTACGAAATCGGTGGTCAGGCAGAGATCGGCAACGGCGCTTCCAATCTGATCCAGGATCATGGAGATGCGGTCCATGGCGTTCAGCGGAAGGGCAATCACAATTAAGTCGATCTGCTCCTGGCGGCTCCGCTCCAGAAGGTCGGCTACACTCCCTCGAACTCTAATCCCACCCTGTTCTGCGGGAATGCGTGACAGGCGATCGTCATACAAGCCCACGACGGTGTAGGAGTTGGGCTCGGAATGCAGCCGTTCGATGAACTCGCGGCTAAAGTCACCCGCGCCAATGACTGCGACCCTACGAGCCAGGCGACCGGAATCGCTCAACCGGTGCAGCAGGCGCGACAGATAGAAGCGCGTCGCGGCCAACAACAGAGCAGACGAAAATAGCCAGAGGAATGGCCACTGACGAAAAACCAGGGTCTCGTCGCGGGTTAGGAATAGACATACGATCATGCTGGCGCCGCCGGTGAACAGAGGCACGGGGATAGCCTTTAGCTGTTTGCCCAGGGAACAGAGCGAGGAGAGCCGGTAAGCATGGGCGCGGGAGAGGAAGACCACGGTCACGAGACTGGCGGTTACGGCGGCAAGAAAGAGTGATCCATCGGCGTGCATGCCGCGCAACGGCGTCAGCACTCTCCTGGCCGGCAGTCCGCTGAGCAACAACAGAACCACGTCAGAGGCCTGCACCAAGTTCACGATGACGGAGGGCGAGATTCGGTATTTGTCGCCACGAGATCCCCGCCGGGCAGCCGATCTCCTTTCCTCTCGGGTCTGGGCAGTGTCCTCTGAAGACGGTGCGGAAGGCAACGAGCGATTGAGTTTCATCGTGGGTCCACCGAGGAGATTTGTTTGCGGCCTTTAAGAATGTGTCGACTCATTGGATCCTCAGGATCCGCCAGCTGCTGAAAGCGACAACACTTCGGTCATGTTTCTGTCGGCTCTTCAACCACGGACACATTGACTCTGTCTTAATGTGAGAAGAAGTGGAACTTCCAAACCAGCACGGCGCCGACAACCAGCGCTGCCTCAAAAATAATCGCCCACAATACGCCGCGCGCGCAGCCTAACTTGTCCTCGGCCTCGAATTGCTCCATGTCGAATGAATAATCTTCGCCGGGATGCGCGGACCGGCTCACGAAGGCTGCAGGAGAAAGACTGCTAGCACCCGCCTTGGCTCCCGGGCGTTTGCCATCGAGTACACGGAAGGTTTCCTGGTTAGCTGATTCCGCGGGCTGGTTCATTAGGTCTTCCAATACCGGCATTTTGAATTCTCCTCGATCCACGTAAGTCGGGAACAGAGCTCTCATCGTCACAATTCAATACATCGGCTGATTTGAATTCGTGTACGTAGCACCTTGGAACCATCGGAGAGGTCTGTAGTGGGAGACGTAGTGAAAACTAATTTGCCCAGTTGAGTGCCATGGGGATGGGGTCGTCTGCCAGTCGATGCGCGGCCTTCCCCTGTGTCATCGCGAGCGTACGCTCAAAATAATCTTCCTGATTACAAACCATTGACATTGTGATGACAGGGCACTGACACGCCCGCTGGCGGGGGTTGTTACGTTGGGGATGCGAGACGAGTTTGCCCCCTATGCGATCAATCATGCCCGCTCAAGCTAAACAGAGGATGGTCCGGCGTTTTGCTCTGGCCCTTCGGTTGGCCGGCGTTTTGCTCGTACTGTCAGGCAATTTGCTGGCAGCACAGGATGTGCCGATCGTCTCGGGCGCACTCGGTTTCTTCGACAGCAAGAATACCGGCGTCAATTTCTTTCAACCTGTAGCGGCCCCAGTGGTGGTTGCCCCGCTGGGTAAGCACTTCCTCGCGGAATCCCGGTTCGATTTGCGCGGGGTGTACATCCGGCAAAACGGCACCAGCGGCCCCTACCAGGGCAGCTTCGTTGGGACAACCCAATATCTGCAACTGGATTACCTCGCCTCGCGCAGAATCACGTTCACTGCCGGCCGCTTCCTTACACCGTTTGGCACTTACAACGAACGCCTTTCGGCTATTTGGATCCAGAAGCTGCAAGATTCTCCTCTCATCTTCCCGATCGGAACGCGCACAACCGGCTCGAGCGATGGGGTCATGGTGAGAGGAGCACTGTTTGCCAATCCGGCCATCCACATCAACTACATTGGATATTTTTCTGCGTCGAGTAGTGTGGCCCAGTTCCAGGCGGGACGCGCTGCCGGCTATCGTTTCGATTTTTACTTTCCCTCCAAACGAGTTGAAATCGGGACCTCGTACGGACGTTTCCTCCAGGGAACACACAACAATTCGACCGGCTTTCATTTTTGGTGGCAACCGTGGCGGGTTCCTTTAGAAGTGCGTTCCGAATATGCCCACGGAGCACACGCACAAGGCTACTGGATCGAGAGCGCTTACCGCCTCTCGCAGTGGAGAGGTCCCGACAGCCTGTTCGGCCGGCTCGAGCCGGTGTTTCGCATGCAGCAGACCTTCCGCAACAGCCCCGGCCCAGGCGATGGCTTGCCCGCCGCCGATACCAAGCAAGCGGACTTCGGACTCGACTACCACCTGCCACACGAGGTGCGCCTGAATGGCAGCTATTCGCGGAAGCTCTCCGCTACAGGCAACGGGAATATCTGGGACATCTCGCTGACCTACCGGTTTCTCTTTCCCATGTGGCGAGGCCACCAATGAAGAACGCAACGTGGAAACATCTGCCTCTGCCGCTGGCGATTTTTTTGCTGGGCAGTTGGCTCACCTGGGCACAAGCAGCCGGAACTTCACCAGCGGCCCAACATAAGAAGCCTGCTGCAACCAATCCGGGAGAGCGTGCATTTCAGGAGAACTGCGGCCGCTGCCACAATCCACCCGAACAACTTTCACCCCGGATCACGGGAACGGTGCTTCGTCACATGCGGGTACGGGCCTTACTCAGCCCGCAAGACGAGCACGACATTCTGAAATTTTTGGCTCCCTGATCGTTAACAAGAGAAGAGAAAAGCTAATGAAATTTAATTCTACGTTTCGCATTTTGATCCTTGCGCTGCTGGCTGGGGTCTCGTTTGCATGGCAGCATTCACGTGCTGCGGACTCACCACAGCGCATCGAAATTGTCGCCAAGCGCTTCGAGTTCAGCCCGAGCGAGATCACGCTCAAGAAGGGGGAGCCGGTGATCATCGTGCTCACCAGCAAGGACGTCGAGCATGGGTTGAAGTTCGAGGAATTCAACCAGGTGGTGAAGGCTAAGAAAGGCGAGAGCAACCAGGTCGAGTTCACACCGGACCAGGCGGGCACATTTACCGCCCAGTGTGCGAACTTTTGCGGATCGGGGCACGGGTCAATGAAATTGACCGTGCACGTTACGGAGTAACCATGTTGCGGGCATACCCCATTTGTTTACTTGGCCTGCTTTTCTGGCTATGTGGCTGCAAGGTGAGCCCGCCGAGCCTTCTGGAGCGCAAGGTGGTTGTGGCTGCCGAGCACGACATCACCGTAGGGAATCGAGCGCAGAAGAACCCTTTGCCTTTGACCAAGGAGACTTTGGCAGCGGGGAAGGATGCCTATAGCCACTATTGCGTCGTTTGTCACGGACTCGATGGGCAGGCCACGGGTGTTCCCTTCGCCGACCGCATGGCTCCGCCGATTCCATCGTTGGCTTCGCGGCAGGTGCAGGACTATAGCGACGGACAGTTGAAATGGGTTATCGACAACGGCTTATCGCCTTCCGGCATGCCCGCTTCGAAAGGCACGCTCAGCGATGAAGAGATCTGGTCGATTGTCCATTTTCTTCGCCATTTGCCGCCCGCAGGCAGCCTTGGCGAACCCGAGATATACAGCCACTAAGCAAGTTGATTTGAACCGGAGATAGTTATGACATGGAGCGGACGCGCAAGCAAGAAGGTGGTCGAGGCTGTGGTTGCCACCTTCCGCGATTCGGCTGACGAATCGTTGCGCCGCCTATCGGCGTTGCGAGCCAGTGAGTGGCAGCGATCCTATCACTGGCTTGATGCGAGCGGGATGGCGCTCTATTTTCTCGATAAGGTCGAGTCGCTGCACATAGAGAGCGCTTTGCCTGCGACAACGCTGGAACGGCTCCGCGGCAACATGGCCGACAACCGGAACCGAAGCTCCACCATGTTTGCCGAGTTTACGGCGCTTAACCAGTCGTTTCAGGCAGCCGGCCTGGTCTATGCAAATCTCAAGGGTTTCACGCTTTCTCCTGAGTCGTGCCCAAGGCCAGAACTGCGCTGTCAGCTTGACTTCGACTTTCTGGTCGATGGCAGTCAGTTGGATTTGTGCCGGAACTTGCTCAGTAAGTCGGGCTACGAGCTCGATGCAATGACGGCGGATGTGTGGGAGTTCAAAGCCGGGTCGTCCGAGTTAACAAGCATCAAGGATCATTACCGAGCCAGGCCGCAGCGCTGCGTGGAACTGCACTTCGCTTCCTCGCAGGCGCCGCCGCATCTGCCGTTTCGCGACTCGCGACTGGAGAGGCTGAGCCGGCATTCGTGGGGCGGCGTTGCATTCCCTGCCCTCGCGCCCGCTGACCTGTTTATCGCGCAGGCGATGCACATTTTCAAACACCTTTGCAGTGCGTGCACGCGGCTCTCATGGCTGCTCGAATTCCAGCATCACGTGGGCGTGCGTTTCCAGGATCAGTCCTTTTGGGACGAGGTGCGAAATCTGGCAGGAACCCAGCGCCAGGCATCGATTGCGATCGGCCTGACGACGCTGCTTTCCGCGAAGATTTTTGGCCTGGAAGCCCCTCCCCAGCTGGAGGAGTGGACCTCTGCGCGCTTGCCTGCCGGCGTAAGGCTGTGGGCAGAGCAGTACGGAGAAGAGTCGATCCTAGCGGACTTCCCGGGTACAAAGCTTTACCTGCTGTTGCAAGAGGAGTTGCGCGGCAACCATGACGCGTGGAAACAAACCAAGCGCAGCAAGCTGCTGCCGTCCCAACCGCCTCCACGGATCGTACGGACGAGTATCGACGACGACCTGTGGAAGCGAATTCGAAGCGAAGCCTACCAGTTACGCTTTGTACTTTTTCGCTTCCGCTTTCATGTTGTGGAAGGGTTCCGCTACCTCATCGAGGCTTCACGCTGGAAACGCCGGCTTCGCGCTTCGAGCCAATACAAGACAGATCTGATTGTTGACTGATCATGAAGATACGACCCACAACCCGATTGATTCGCCTCTCGATGAGGCTTGCCGTTCTTTTTGCGTTATGCGGCTCCGCCTTCGCACAACAGGCGACACCGCCGGCCTCTTCTCCTTTGTCCTCCACGACGGATACGACTTCTTCGACTTCTTCGACTTCTTCGGATTCTGATACCAACAGTACCTCCGGATCGCAACTTGGGCAGCGCAGCTCCCTGACAGCGGCGCAGATCACCTTGATTCTGCAGCAGAAACCTGAGCTGGTGGTGGAGCTGAAGTCCCTGGTGGCCGATCAACTGCAACAGCAGGGCGTGCCGGCGCAGGCTGATTCGATTACCGACGAAATGCTGCTCAGCCAAATTTCGACCAACGCCGCCTTGCGCAGCAGCATAACGGTATGGCTGCGGGCCCGCGGCTATGTTTCAGCAGATGAGATGGATCGTTTACTTTCGAGTTCCGCCGCCGACGATGCGGAACAATCGCCGTTGTCCGCGCTGTCAGCGGGGGGGCCTCTTGACGGCGCCAGTCTCCCAGGCAGCAGCGGTGCCCTAAGCGGAGCAGCTTCCGCGGCAGACCAACCGTCGATGATCGACAACAGTATCGCCAGCACGCACAGCAAGGGATTGCCCACCACGCGCGCAGCGCGAACCACGGACAAGCAGGCGCGGAGCATTACGGACGAACCTGAAACCCTGCGTTTGCCGGCGCCATACAATCTGAGTTCTTTGCGCGACCTCTACACCCAGGTGCCTCCCGATAGCACAAAGCTCAAGCGATTCGGATCTGAAGTCTTTACCAACCGCGACGGGCTAACAGCCGGCGGGCTGGGAAACCGCAGCATGCCGGTCGATCTACCCATCGGCCCCGATTATGTGCTGGGGACGGGCGACGGCCTCACGATCAATCTTTGGGGAGGGATCTCGCAGAGCTTTGCCCGCGTCATCGACCGCGAGGGAAAGATTGCTCTGCCCGAAGCGGGGTCACTGGTTGTGGCCGGGCTCACGCTACAGCAGGCCCGGTCGAACATTGAAGGCGCGCTCAAGCAGCAGTATCACAATGCCCAGGTCGATGTTACGATTGCCCGCCTGCGCACGGTGCGGGTGTATGTGGTCGGCGACGTGCAGCGCCCCGGCGCCTATGACGTGAGTTCCCTCTCCACTCCACTCAACGCCATCTATGAGGCGGGTGGCCCGACTGGTGTCGGCTCGCTGCGTATCGTGCGCCACTACCGCGGACAACAACTGATACGAGAAGTGGACCTTTATAGCTTTCTGCTGCACGGCGTGCGCATGGATGACGAGCGCCTCCAGGCCGGCGACACTCTGCTCATTCCTCCTGCTGGTCCGCAGATCGCCATCTTCGGCATGGTCAGGCGTCCTGCGATTTATGAGCTCAAAGGAAACTCGACACTGAAGGAGGTGCTCGACGACGCCGGCGGGGTTACGGTCGCCGCCGCCCTTGACCACATCACGGTGGAGCGCATCGACGCAAATAAGCAACGCGAGACGGTGAGCCTGGAGTCACCGTCCTCGGGCACACCAGCGTCTGCCGTGGAACGGATCGCATCCTTCGGGGTGAAGGACGGTGACCGCGTCCACGTGGCAGCGATCCTGCCCTACAGCGAACGTGCCATCTATGTGGAAGGCCATGTTGTCCGGCCGGGAAAGTTTTCGTATCGCGATGGCATGCAGCTTTCCGATGTGATCCACTCCTATCAGGACTTGCTGCCGGAGCCCGCCACCCAGGGCGAGATCGTGCGCCTCGTCGCACCCGACTTTCATCCGGAAACCATTCAGTTCGACCTGGCCGATGCGCTGATCGGCAACACCAACCTTTCGCTGCAGCCGTTTGACACCATTCGTATCCGCGGCCGGTATGAGGTGGATGCGCCCCAGGTGGCGATTCGTGGCGAAGTCTTACGCCCTGGTTCCTACGCGATGTCACAGAACATGACGCCGGCAAAGCTGGTGAGCATGGCCGGCGGTTTCAAACGCGATGCACTGCTGAGCACGGCTGACCTGGCGAGTTACACCATTCAGAACGGAGAGAAAGTAGTTAGCCAACGGGCGTCCATCACCATTGATAACCACGAGTTTGATAAGGTTCCGCTCAAGCCTGGCGACATTTTGACCATCCATCAGCTATCGGGATGGAACGATATCGGAGCCTCGGTCATTCTCGAAGGCGAAGTCACTTATCCGGGCAGCTATGGCCTGCAGGAAGGCGAGCACCTTAGTTCCGTGCTTCGCCGCGCCGGCGGGCTACGTGACACGGCCTACGCCAGCGGCGCCATCCTGATACGCACGCAGGTGAAGGAGTTAGAGGAGAAAACCAAGGTCGAACTCGTTCACCAGATTGAGACCTCTTCGGCCTCCGCACGCCTGGCGCCTAATCTGGGCAATGGGGATCAGACAGCACTCCTGCAGGCGGCGACGCAACAGCAGGCCGAGGTTCTGCAACGATTGAAGAGCCAGCCGGCAAGCGGACGGCTGGTCATTCATATCAGCGCTGACATTAATAGCTGGGCCGGCACGCCGGCCGACATCGAAATGCATGCGGGGGACGTGCTCACGGTTCCCAAACGTCCGGGCTTCGTCCTGGTGAGCGGCCAGGTTTATAACGCCTCTGCGCTTACCTACGTTCCCGGCAAAGATGCGAGCTGGTATCTGCGCCGCGCGGGTGGAACCAACGATGTTGCCAATCGCAGAGAGGTCTTCGTCATCCGGGCAAATGGTTCGGTTGTTGGAAGACGATCCGGCGAATGGTATGGCTCGAACGTTCTTTCCACACGCCTCGATCCGGGCGACGTGATTGTCGTTCCGCAGAGGATCATCGGCGGGTCTCTGTTCTGGAAAAATCTCCTGACGGTTGCGCAGATATCTTCCTCCATTGCCTTCACCGCTGCCGTTGCCGGGGTGTTTTAGGTTCACGATGCGAAGCTCAGCGATGCTTCTGTTGGCGCCACTCATGTTCACGCATAGTTACGCCCAGGCACAAATACCAGAGGATCAAAACGCAGGCTGCGACTCGTCCAACATGGCGTCGACCTATGTACCGATTGAAAGCTGGATCTATCCCGCGATCGAGAGGCTGGCACTGGCCGGCTATGTTCAGACGGCGTTCGCCGGGCTGCGCCCCTGGACTCGCATGGAGATCGCGCGGCTGGTCGCTGAAGCCCAGGAACAACAGGCTGACCTCGACCCTGAAGAAGTGCCCGACGAACAAATGAATTTGTTGATGAGGGACCTGGCTCGTGAGTTCAGAGCGGAGCTACGCCAGCGGGATGGGGAGTGCAATCATCAGGCCGCAATCGACTCGATCGACTGGCGCAGCACTGCGATCGCCGGCACTCCGTTGACCGACGGCTACCACTTTGCCCAGACCCTCACCAACGATTATGGGCGACCCTACGGCCAGGGAGCGAATATCTACACTGGGATCTCGGGCCATGCGGCTTCAGGCCCGTTTGCTGCTTACCTGCGAGTGGAGCTGCAACGAACCGTGCCGGGGCCGATGACCCCGTCGTCGGCAGACGCCGCGATCGCGGCAGCGGACTTTACTCCGACCGCGGCAGCCGGGCCGGTCTCCGGCTTCGTCCGCGGACGGGTGCTGGAAGGCTACGTCTCCTACACATTTCACGACAACCAGTTCTCGTTTGGAAAGCAAGCGTTGTGGTGGGGGCCGGGCAAAGGAGGGCCACTCCTGTTCAGCAACAATGCTGAGCCGATCACCATGCTCCGCTATGATCGCGTGTCTCCCATCGAACTGCCTGGTTTTGGCCGCTGGCTTGGCCCGATTCGATCTCAGTTTTTTATTGGGCGACTTTCCGGACAGCAGTTTGTTCATGTCGGAAGTCAGACGCTGGGGCAGTCGGGGGTTTCGCTCGGGGACCAGCCGTTTATCCACGGCCAGAAATTTTCTTTCAAACCCAGCCCTGGCCTAGAATTCAGCGTCTCGCGCACGACCATCTTCGCCGGGGCCGGAGCTCCCTTCACAACAAAGAGCTTTTTACGCAGCTTATTTTCTACCAGCAGCGCCGCCCCAGGTCCCAATGATCCGGGCGATCGCCGGGTTGACGTTGACGTCCAATACACCATTCCAAAGCTGCACGACTTGCTGAAGCTTTATGTGGACACGTTCACCGACGACGAGCTCTTTCCCCTTGCCTACCCTACACACAGCGCGTGGTCGCCGGGGTTTTATCTTGCCCGGTTGCCGCATCTTCCACACATGGACTTTCGCGCTGAAGGGTATCTGACGCCCCGTCGATCTTTTCCGGGGTTCTATTACTTCAATGTCCATTACCTCAGCGGTTATACGAACGATCGGCAACTTCTGGGCAGCTGGATCGGACGCGAGTCCAACGGATACCAGCTGTGGAGCACGTGGTGGATTTCTCCGCGGAGTTCCGTGCAGGCCCATGCCCGCCAGCAAAACGCCAGTTCTGTTTTTCTCCGCGGGGGCGATCTGCGCGACCTGGGGGTCAGCGCGGATCTTGCTCTCAGCCCACATTGGCAGCTAGGCGCAGACGTCCAACAGGAACGGTGGCGGTTCCCGCTGCTTGCGAACGCGCCGACAAATAACGTAATCGCGACGATCCAGCTGTCATTCCGGCCGAAAGCAGGAGACAACTAATGGCCACAACCGAAATCTTTGTCAGCAAGACGCAGACCATGCCTAACTGGCTCAGGAATGCCAACCTGCTTTGGGACCATCGACGCAGGTTGGCCAGGGTGGCCGCCGTGGCTCTGGTTCTGAGCGCGGCCATCGCTTTCCTTACTCCCAAGCGCTATGAGTCAGTGTCCCGTCTGATGCCGCCGGAGCAGCCGTCGTCGGGCGCGGCTATGCTCGCGGCACTCGCCGGTCATTCGATGGGTGGATTGTCTGGAATCGGTAGTCTCGCCGGCCTGCTGGGCGGCGGGAGAACCTCGACTGCTCTGTTCATCGATATGCTGCACAGCCGCACCATCGCTGACCACGTAATTGACCGCTTCAACCTGCAACACGTTTACAAGAAGCGTTATCGCATCGACACGGTCAAGTATCTGGCTCGCCATACGACCGTGGTTGACGACAAGAAGAGCGGCGTCATCACGATTACCTTCAGCGATACCGATCCGCGGCGCGCACAGGCAATCACGCAGGCGTATCTCGATGAGCTGAATCGCATGGTCACCTTTGCGAACACTTCTTCCGCACGCCGGGAACGTGAGTTTATCGAGAAGCGCCTGGTGAGCGTGCAAGCCGAACTGCAGAGCGCGGAGAAAGCGCTGGGTCAGTTTTCCAGCAGCAACGTCACGCTCGACATCAAGGAGCAGACCCATGCGATGGTCGATGCGGCGGCGAAGCTACAGGGCGAGCTGATCGTTGGCCAATCGGAGCTGGATTCACTACAACAGATCTACGGCGAGGGCAATGTGCGGGTGCGTGCCGCCCGGGCACGGATCGGAGTCTTGAAAAACGAGCTGACGAAGATGAGCGGCAGTGCTTCCTCAGATGACTCCGACAAGAGCAGCAGCGGAGAAAGCAATGAGCTTTACCCATCGCTGCGGCAGATCCCGCGCCTTGCTGTTCCCTATGCGGATCTCTACCGGCGGGTGCGGATTGAGGAGACGGTTTTTGAATTGCTGTCTCAGCAATATGAGATGGCGCGTATCGAGGAAGCGAAAGACACTCCGGTCGTCGCGGTGATCGACCAGCCGCTGGTCGCGGAGAAGAAGTCCTTTCCTCCGCGTTTGCTGATGATTCTTCTTCTGACCACGCTTGCCCTGGCGGCAACGTCTTTCCACATCGTTCTTCGTTCCATGTGGGATCACGTGAGCCCGAACGATCCGAAGAAAGTGCTTGCGCAGGAGATCAACGACAATTTACGTGGAAAGCTGGAACGCCGCCTGCAGCGGAGGATGGGGATGGAATGAGAGCCCATTTCTCCAACGCAGCCTATGGGGTGCTCGACTACGCGGCCTATCCCATTGCCATGCTGGTCTCCGCTCCGACCTTGCTGAAACACCTGGGCGTGGCGCAGTACGGAATCTGGATCGTGACCACGGCAGCGCTGAACACCGGCGCCATCATTGCTTCGGGTTTTGGCGACGCCAACATTCAATACATCGCGAGCGCCAGAAGCCGGGGCGATGCAAATATCCTGCTGCGCGCGGTTCGGAGCATGCTCGGCATCAACCTGCTGCTGGGTACAGGGCTCGCGATCCTCTCGTGGGTGCTAGTGCCGTTTGCTGTCGGCCATTTGGTGGGTGGGGCCGGCGACCTGCGAGCGGCCTGCCTGCTCGGGCTGCGGATTGCCAGCGTTCTGATGGTGGTGCGCGCCGTCGAGAGCGTTTGCGTCAGCACGCAGAGGGCTTTCGAACGATACGGAGCGGCGATCCGTATCAGTCTTTTGGGCAGAATCATCACGGTGGCAGCCGCGATGCTGCTCTGCCTGCGCGGGCTTGGCGTCGCGGCGATCATGGAAGCAACCGCTGGGATTATGGTTCTTGCAACCGCGGCTCAACTTGTCCGTCTGCAGCAATATATGGGAGCGGCTTCGCTCTGGCCGGCATTCGATCGCGATGCCACACACGCACTGTTTGGATTTGGGGCGTTTAGTTGGGTGCTTGCCGTATCCAGTGTGATTTTTACCCAGGCGGACCGGCTCATCCTGGGTGTTTCGCTGGGGGCGACTACGGTTACGGCGTACGCGTTGTGTGTGCAGATGGCCCAGCCGATTTATGGGATCGCGTCTTCGGGCCTTCATTTTCTCTTTCCTTATCTTTCGGGGCGGAATGCAGTCTCTCCGCGGGCAGCGATCAGGAAATCTATCCTGGCGGCGTTCGCTGTCAATTTTCTGATTGTGGCTATAGGAACCGGCGCGCTGCTGCTCTTTGGGCGTGCCGTGCTGTATGCCTGGGTCGGCGCATCGGTGGCACACAGTGCCGCCGGAATATTGGGTCCGATCGCCTGGAGCTTCGCCCTGCTGGGGCTAAGCGTGACCGCTTACTATTCGTTGCTGGCGCTGGGCCATGTCCAGATCGTCACGGCGCTCAATCTTACCGGAGGCTTGACCATGCTGCTGCTCATGGCATGGCTCCTTCCTTTGCAGGGCGTTCATGGAATTGCGATGGCGCGGCTTTGCTACGGCCTCATTGCGTTGCTCATGTATGCCCCGCTCGCCCGTGCGCTGGGGGGCGCACGGGCGCCTTTATTGTCTGCGCCAGAGATTCGCCCCATCTGTGAGGACGTATGAGCAGCAGCGTCGTCATAGCAAACGTAGTCGCAACCCGGAGGCAGCCGGGAAGCGTGATGGCTGCCACCGTAGGGTTTTATTTTGCCCTGCGGTATAGCACCGAATACCTGTTCTTCCAGTCAGACCCGCGGGCGGGCGCCGCCTTCAGCGTCGGGCTAAATTTTTTTGTGTTCGCAGTGGTTCTCTTTCATTCGTTGGGGCCAGCGGCCAACACCTTGCGTTCCACAGTGCAGGTTCCGGCGTTCCGTCCGGCGGCCGCGTTTCTGTTGTTCGCTCTTTTCAGTTTTCTCTGGAGCGCGACCGTCTCGGTGCCTGTCGCCTTTGCTTATTGGTGCGGCGTGGCCGCTGACCTGGCCATGGTGGTCTTGTTGTTTCGCACCGGGCCGGTTGACCTCATGTCGTCTTCCCTGATGAAGGGTTACGTCTGGGGAGCGGGCTTCATCGCGCTGATCACATGGCTGTCGCCCACCATGCCTGATTTGCGCCCAGGAAATGACGACTTCTTCAGCCCCAATGCGATTGCCCTGATCTGCGCCTTCGGCGTCTTTTTCGCCCAGTTCCTCAGCCGCTTCGAGCGGTCGTGGAACTTTGCCGCAATTTTGCTTGCCATCACCCTGCTGCGCACACTGAGTAAGACCACGATTGTTGCCTTTGTCGTTGGAGAGGCATACCTGCTCACCCGCGACCGCGCGATCAGCCGGCGCAAACTGCTCGCGATCCTGGTTAGTTCCGGCCTGGTGATTGCTGCTTTCTGGAGACTGATTCAAGCGTATTTCGAGGTGTATACCACCACTGGAAATGAGGCAGAAACCCTGACGGGCCGGGTCGGGATCTGGGATTATGTTTATGAACAGTCATGGGAAAAGCCGTGGATCGGGCACGGATTCCACTCCTTCCGCAATGTAGTACCAGCCTTCGGCGTCTTCGAACCCTGGCATGCCCACAATGAACTACTGCAGCTGTTTTATAGCTACGGGATGGTTGGGCTACTGCTGTTCATCGTTGTCTACGGCAGTTTGTATCTGCAGCTTCACCGCATGCCCCGATCCTCTCACAAGACACTGTTTCTCGGGCTCCTTCTCTTCATAGCCATACGTGGTCTTGGCGACACCGACCGATTCGAACTTACCCTGCCGTTTTGGGCGATTTTTCTCATTAGCTCGCTGTTGAACATGCGCCAACCTGCACCCGTTCCACTCGCTGAGCTCAGCACGCCGACAAAGGACGGCCAATCATGAACATTGTCATCGTAGTTGCGGGCTTATATGGACATCTCTCGGGAATTACACGCCATGCCGCTAACCTCGCCCGATGCCTGCTTACCCGTGCCGGTGTCTCCGCAGTTCATGTGATCGCCGCGGATCGTCAATGGAGTGCGTTGGACGCAGCGTTGCCACATAACGACGCCAGACTCCACCTTCATGAGATCTCCATAGGCGACGATCCCTTCCGCGTCAATCTCTGGTATTACAACCAGCTGCCGTCGATCGTGCGTCGGTTAAAAGCCGATGTTGTTCACTTTGCCTATCCCGCGCCGATCAACCGGCGGGCACTCGGTTGCCCCGCCGTCGTTACCCTGCATGACCTCTACGTTTATGACATTCCCTCGAACTTTGGTTTTCCCAAGGTCCTTTTCAACCGGTTTATCCTACAGCAGTCCCTGCGTGCGGCCGACAGGGTCACCTGCGTTTCCGACACCACATCCAAGCGCCTCTCGCTGTATGCCCCCAGACTCGCCGGCCGCAAGGCAGTTACTATCTACAACTGCGTCGATCCGGGGCCGCCCGTCGCTGCCACCAGTCCTATACCGGCGTGGTTTGGTCAACCGTTTCTGCTCTGCGTCGCCCAGCACCGCCGGAACAAGAACATTGTTCTCGCTTTGCAGGTGTTTCGGCGCCTGCTGCTGGAGAAGGTGATCAATCCAGCAGCCCTGATGGTGGTGATCGGGATCGAAGGACCGGAGACGGCAAACATTCATCACGCCATCCAAGAGCTAAACCTCGAGCGTCACATCGTTTTCCTTCGAGGGATTTCGGATGCCGAGCTTGAATGGTGCTATAAGCATTGCGAACTGCTGCTGGCGCCGTCCATCATCGAGGGCTTCGGCCTGCCCATCGTCGAGGCAATGTTCCACCACTGCCGGGTGGTCTGCTCTGATATTCCTGCGTTCCGCGAAGTCGGCGGATCGTACTGTCACTATGTTCCGCTGGGGGCATCCCCGGAAGAGGCATTCGTCCGCGCAACCCGGGAGGCTCTTACCACGCTGAGGTTCCGCACGCCGACCGTCGATCGCTATTCCAGTGAGCGCATCGCGAAAGCGTATTTCCAACTTTACAGCGAGTTGTGCCACACGATCCCCGCGGTAGAAACCGTAAGCCATGTTGGTTTGGCGCGTAATCTGGAAGGAAGTGGATCTTGAACGATCAAAGCGAAGATTTGCAGTTTGACGTAGCCCATGACGGCGCGTTGGATGCGCGAGAGAAGCAGATGCTGCTCGGTTGTCTGCTCGAGGACCCAAAACACTCGTGGTTGCATTACCTAGACGAGCGACAGGCTTTGCGTGTCTGTCTGCTGCTGCACCAGACGACGCGCGGGAAAGCTAGTGCCTAGACGCGTTATTGAAGGTGCTGTGCTGGTGGTGTTGGGATTTTATCTCTTTGGCCACACGCTGCCGCGCGCCTGGCGCACACTCAATACGGATTTTCCTAATTATTACCTGGCGGCGAAGCTGACCCGCGAAGGGGTGGACCCGGCACGCGCCTATGAGTGGATCTGGCTGCAACGCGAGAAGGACCACCGCGCGATTGACCAGCGGGTGGTTGGACTCGTGCCCATCACGCCTTTTTCCACTCTCGCGATTTGGCCTTTGACGGGAATGGCTCCCTTGGCTGCTAAAAACGCTTGGTTGATCTTTAATCTGTTGCTTCTTTTTCCGATTGCGTGGCTGATGAGGGCCATCAGCGGCCTATCGCTGTTGCAAATAGGATGCCTGTTCGGGATGTGCTTTCCTTTGCAACGTAACCTTCTCTACGGGCAGTACTATATTGTTCTGTTGGGGATTCTGACCGCTGCGTGTTGGGCGGCTCAGCGCCAGCGGAACTCCCTGGCTGGATCTCTGGTGGCTCTTGGTGTCGCGGTCAAGATCTTTCCAGTCATTTTGACGCTCCACTTTATTAGGAAGAAGAACTGGGCGGCGGTTTTCGCGGGCGTGCTTACCGGTATTCTTTGTGTTCTGGTGTCCGTTTGGGTCTTTGGCTGGAGCCTTCACCGCACGTATTTACTTCAGGTGCTTCCCTGGACCGTGCGAGGTGAGGTTCTCGATCCCTATAACCTTGGTAGCTCTTCCCTCTCGACATTGCTTCACCGGCTGTTCATCTTTGAGCCGCAATGGAATGCTCACCCCGCTTTGCATGCTCCGTGGCTTCTCGCAATTCTTCACCCCGCGTTGCAGTTGGGTTTACTGGTGCCGGCGGTTCTCTGGATTGACACCCGCGTGTCGTCGCCTGCTCGTATTTCGCTCGAATGGTCGGCACTGCTGCTGGCGACGCTCACTTTCACGCCGTTGCCTGCTTCCTACCACTTCACGGTGCTGATTCTCCCCGTGGCCGTTCTTTGTGGACAGCTCATGCAGGAGCGGCGTTGGATTTTGGTGGTGGTTGTTTTGGGGCTTTTCCTTGCGGTGGGATATCCGGGATGGAACACTGCGCCGGTGGATGGATGGGAGGCTCTGCTGCATGTAAAGCGTCTGTATGCGCTTGTGCTGCTGACTGCGGTGGCGCTTTATCTGATGAGGCATGGCAGGGCTGAGGCGCAGGACAACGAGGAGAGATGGTGGCTCGCCGGTGCTGCTGCGGCTCTCGCCGTCAGCATCGTTGGCGGGCTGGCGCACCAGCGCGGCTTGTTTGATGACTACGCGTATCGACTGCCGATACCGCAGCAGGCGCTCTTAGCGGCGCAACCGGTTTTATCGGATGAAGCAATTCAATACATCGCGTTACTGCCGAGTGGCTATCGTAGGGCCACGATCGATGGCGTTTATGGAGGTGAGAGAGGTATCGATGCGTTGGCGATTGCCGCTCATGGCGATGAGTTGTGGACGGAAACAGTGGGGGTCCATTCTGTTCTCGAGCCTTCAGCTGGCTCTGGTCCATCGATTCCCGACGCCGAGTCACCCGCGTTGGTGGCGAACGGAACAAGGCTTGCTTTTTTGCGCGAGATAAACGGACGGAAACAACTTTTTGCTCGAGATCTCTCCGATCCGCGGGGAGTGGAGCAGCAACTCACTTCTTCCTGGAATCTCGAAGAGATCGCTGGTTCGCCCAACGGAACAATCATCGTTTCGGCGACACGAGATCAAGGAGAGTCCCGGCTTTATACGGTTAGAGGCGTCGACCAGTTGGAGATTATTCCGGTCGGGGAGGCGCGATATCCGTCGATTTCTCCCGACGGCCGGTGGCTTGCGTACAGCGGCTTTGTGTCAGGAAATTGGAACCTTTTCTTACGCGAGTTTCGTACGGGGGAGGTGCGCCGGCTCACGACGGCTCTGTGTAATCAGATTGAGCCCGCGTGGCTCGGCGATTCTAAGACGCTGGTTTACGGCAGCGATTGCGGGCGCGCGCTTTGGTTTACTGCTATTTGCAGGCGGCGTGTTCTGTAGGCCAAGGGAGATATAGAAAAAGCAGGTTCCCGGAGTCGGCTACTCCTTGTCGAAAAACATTTCCACGAGAGGTCCGTTGAACTGCAGATCCCTCCACTTCGGTCGGGATGACAAAGGGGAGGAAGGCGCTTCCATTGAGCTTCGATGCTGCGGATTGTGAACAGCAGGTCCCTCCACTTCGCTTCGCTACGGTCGGGATGACACTTCTGTTTGGAACGGACTGAAGAGCTAGTTGAAGCAGATTTTTATCCGCTTCGGTGGGGCGCTGGCCAGGACTCCGCCAGTCGAAAACCATTTCCACGAGAGGTCCGTTGAACTGCAGATCCCTCCACTTCGGTCGGGATGACAAAGGGGAGGAAGGCGCTTCCATTGAGCTTCGATGCTGCGGATGGCGAACAGCAGGTCCCTCCACTTCGCTTCGCTACGGTCGGGATGACACTTCTGCTTGGAACGGACTGAAGAGCTAGTTGAAGCAAATTTTTATCCGCTTCGGTGGGGCGCTGGCCAGGACTCCGCCAGTCGAAAAACATTTCCACGAGAGATCCGTTGAACTGCAGATCCCTCCACTTCGCTTCGCTACGGTCGGGATGACACTTCTGCTTGGAACGGACTGAAGAGCTAGTCGAAGCAGCTTTTTATCCGCTTCGGTGGGGCGCTGGCCAGGACTCATGGAGACTTCCTGAATTGCACGGAAAATGTCCCAGGAGGGCCAGTCGAAGCAGCGAAAGCGGTCGTTGGGCTGCGCCCGTCATTTTCGTCCCACGTACGCTTTGGCGAACGTGGGGCACCCGTCGATTCCCTCCGGCAATGCTGTGACACAGACTCCGACGGTTTTGTGGGAGAAATCATGACGAAAGGGCGACAATTCGGTGACAACCCGCCTTCCAGGTTTGCCTAGACTCGGCTTATCAGAAGATTATCCAGTTCGATCTTTCGTATGCAGTGTGATCGTCCACGACATCTTGCGCGTCTACTTTTTATGCTTCTCGTGCCCGCAATCTCGTTGGCCCACGCCGGGATTCTGCAGCGCGGCAAGGTGCAGCTTATCTGCCACCGTACGGCGAATCGCGACATGCCGGAGAATACACTCGAGTCGCTCTCGCTCGCAGGACGCATGGGTTGCAACATTGTCGAGATCGATATCAGAAAAACGCTCGACGGAGAACTGGTCCTGAATCATGACGACTTTCTTGAACGCCTCACCAACGGCATGGGGAACGTCGAGCTGACATCCTTCGACGAACTCCAGTTACTCGATACCGGAGCGTGGATGGGCGACCGCTTCCGAGGCATGCACATTGCGCGATTTGAAGATGCGGTTCAGGTTGCCCGAGAACAAGGCATCGGCCTGTACCTTGACATCAAAACCAAAGGCATTGCGCCGCTACTGCTCGAAATACTGCAACGGGAAGGGATGCTGGAACGGGTCGTGTTCGGTGGGGAATGGGAAGATGTTCGCGCCCTGTACCCCGGCGCAAACCAGGATGCCGTCGCCTACGTCACCCCCGGCTGTAACGCCGCCGAAGTAGAAGCACTGCAGCGGCAGGGAAAATTTGTGGTCGCTAACTTCTCAGAGAACTCGCACGAGATGGATATCACTTCCATGCGCGAAGCGGTGGCCGCTGGGGTCGACGCACTCAACGTAGACTATCCCCGGCTCGGCGCCGATGCCGCCGGGCGGCCGGTGGAAGCGAAGTTGGCAGAGCTTGCGCACAGCGCATCCGCCGGTCCCATAGCGGCACGGATGGCGGCCATTCGCGAGTTGTCCCGCTATACCGGGTTTCCTACCCAGGAACTATTCCTTCGGTGGCTGCGCGATCCAGACAATCGAATCTCGCGGGCCGCAGCAGTCGCCCTGGTCATTGCCCGTCCCGCACCCGCCACACAGGTCTACATCGACGCTCTCTCCGCAGCGGAGAAAACGGCGCGCCAGAATGCAGCGTGGGCCATCGGCATCTCGGGCGCTCCCGCGACCGGCCCTCTTCTCACTTTGTTGCATGACAAAGATCCCGAGGTTTTGAAAGAGGCTTTGCTCGCCCTCAGCCGGTGCCCGGGTGAGGTGCCGGCGGAGCCGCTGCTTCCCTTCCTGGATAGCAGCGACGCTTCGGTACGCGGAGCAGCTGCACTGGCTCTGGTCTATCATCAACCTCAGGTTGCAGCAAGTGCAGTGATGGATCTTCTCCATCGCGAGGAGGACAGGGCGGCCCAGCCACTTCCCAACGGCGGCCACAAGCTCTCTCGAGAGCAAATTCGGCCTATCGTCGAGGCATACCGCGAACAGATGAAATTGATTCAGGCTCTGGAATCGCTGCCGCCGGAGGATGCTCTGCGGACGCTTGCCGGCCAGGCATTTCGCCCCGTCGTTGACTATTCCCAGGTAACCGCGCTGGTTGCCGGCTATCAACTCTGGGACCGCATCGGCGCCGATCCCACGGTTGCGATTCAAGCACTTCGATCCGCGAATGTCGAAGTCGCCAATCGCGCCGAATGGGTGCTGGTGAAAGCAGGCCCCTCGGTTCTGCCCCAGTTGCGGCAAGCGCTTCCGCTGAGCGACCTGGCTTCGCAGCCACGGATCATTCGCATTCTTGGCTGGCAGGGCGACCGTGCAGCGCTGCCGCTTCTACGCGGAATGCAGGAGTCCAATTCGCAGAACAAAATCCTGATTGCCTGGGCAATCGAAAAGATCGAGGTACTCCAATTTCAGCCATGGACAAATTGATAAGCTTTCCCGTACCGCGGGCGTTCCGCAGTTACCCAGCGTTGCTCAGAGAGGGCGAAACGATGGTGCCCGAAACAGGCACTTCTTTCATCGAAGATCCCCTCCTGTGCAAGGTCCCCTTGCCCCTGCGAGCGGTGTTCTATCCGCTTGGCTTCGCGTTCGAGATCATCACCAATAGCCAGGCGGTTTTGGACGCCGCCAAGGAGAGTTGGGGACATGCGAAAAAGCGGGATAGCGGCCCAATCTTGCAACTTCGGATTGGGGTTACCGCGGGCAGTTCCCGAAACCTTCCGACGGCCCCGGTGGTCCGCGGCCAACAGCATTTGATTTCGATTGTCGCGGACGCCCACAACCAGGCGATTTGCGATCTCAAAACTGGTTTCGCATTCGCCTGGCTGACAGAAGACGCACTATGGGATCGGGGCTACGCACGCTACCACTTTATCGAGGCGATTGCTCTTATTCTCATCTCTACCTCGCATGCAACTCCTATCCACGCTGCCTGCGTCAGCCGGCATGGATGCGGCGTGCTGCTTTGCGGCGAATCGGGCGCAGGTAAGTCCACACTGGCTTACGCGTGCGCGCGCAGCGGGTGGACCTTTACTTCCGACGATTCCAGTTATCTCAAGCACAATGCCCGTGAGCTCCGCGTCGTCGGTAACTCGCATCAGCTACGCTTTCGCCCTTCCGCCAGGGATCTCTTTCCTGAGATCCGGGACCGCGGCATCACCCCGCGCGCCGAAGGCAAACCTTCGATCGAGGTACCCACCGCCGAGTTGCCTGGAGTCGCGACCGCGGACGAGACGCTGGTTCACCACATCGTTTTTCTTAATAGGGTGGCAACGACGCACGCCGAATTGCGATCACTGCCGAAAGAAGCCGCCCAGCAATACTTTCAGCAATATCTGCAACTCCCCGGCAAAATTCGGGAGCGGCAGTCGGAGGCACTCAAGAGCATCTCCACCGCCGAGGTCTATGAACTTCGTTACCAGGATCTCCAGCAGGCAATCGACTGCCTCGATTTGCTGGCCGCCGATCCAGGCAAGGCCGGATGACCCGGTTGTCTTTTGAGTATCTCCGCCGATTGTCCGCCAAGGCGCCCCGGGGACAGTTCTGGCTTTTCTTCAGCGCTTCGGTTTTCTTCAGCTTTGGTTTCTCGATCTTCTTTTTTCTCTTCAACCTTTATCTGCTCGGTTTCCGGCTTAACGAACGGTCTATCGGCTTAATTGGCGGCTTCATGGCCTTCGGCAGCATCCTGGGGACGATCCCAGCCGGCATGTGCGCCGAACGCTTCGGCATCCGTAATACGCTGGTAAGCGGCCTGCTGTGCACTGTGGTCTTTTCCCTGCTTCGGATCTGGTTCCTTGCCCAGCCGGCACAGCTCGCACTCGCTGTCCTTACCGGCATGACCCTTTGCTGCTGGGCGGTCTGTCTCTCTCCGACCGTCGCCAGCCTTACTCAAGAGCCGGAACGGCCTTTCGCGTTCAGTCTTGTATTCTCCTCAGGCATCGGTGTTGCCGCATTCGCAGCACTGGTTGCCGGCCAATTGCCGGGATGGTTCCGGCACCTTCCGCACCCACTCAGCGCCATACAGGCCAGCCGGTTGACGCTCGAGTTTGCCTGTGGCGCGGCTGCTCTTTCCATCGTGCCCCTGCTCAGGTTGAGGTTGCCCGGAGCCGCTCCACGGGTGCGTCTCACCAGGCTTTCTAACCCATTTTTGCGGCGTTTTCTGCCGGCAATGGCGGTCTGGGCGCTGGTTACCGGCTCCTTCCCGCCCTTTGCCAATGTCTATTTCGTCCACCACATGGGGCTGTCGCTCGAAAAGATGGGGTTCGTTTTCTCGCTCGCACAACTGGTCCAGTTTCTCGCCGTGCTTTGCGCTCCCCTGCTGTTTCGACGCACGGGGCTGGTCAGGGGCGTCATTCTGACCCAGATCGCAACGGCCGCCGCGCTCGCGTCTCTGGCCTTTCTCCATCCCGGGCCCCATGGCGCTGCCCACGCCGCGTGGGTCTACGCGGCGTATATGGCCGTCCAGTACATGAACGAGCCGGGCATTTTTAGTTTGCTGATGGACCGGATTCCTCTTAGCCAACGAAGCAGTGCCTCGGCTTCCACCTTTTTTGTGACCTCTGCCTGCCAGGCGGTCGCCTCTGCGAGTGTAGGAGCGGCCATCGTGCGTTTTGGTTACTCCGCGGTGTTACTTGGGATTGCCTGTCTGGCGTTAACGGCGACGGGGCTTTTCGGAAGGCTGTCAAACCCGTACGCCACTGTTCCTGTTGCGACAGACCACCTGGAAAATTTGACCGCTATCCCCAGGTAAAAATGTCACTTCTTTGTCATTTCGTCTTTTCCTTGCTCAATTAGCTGCTTCCTGATGGACACTGTATAGCAAGGCTTTTTGCCGGATAATTGGCCTGGAACAGGTCTTGCGCCGGGGAGTGAGTATGAGCTTGATTTTGGTTATCGAAGACGATCCGAGAATTCAGCGCGCACTGCGACGACAATTCACTGCAGAAGGATATGACGTTCACATCGAAGGGGAAGGACCCTCGGGACTCGCCGCCTGTAAGAACCTGCGCCCGGTTACTGTCGTCCTCGACCTGATGCTCCCCGGTCTTTCCGGACGAACGGTTTGTAAGGAGATCAAGGCGTGGTGTTCCGACATCCCGGTGATCGTGCTCAGCGCGGTATCTGAAGTGGCGGACAAGGTTCTGCTGCTTGAAACCGGTGCGGACGATTACATGACCAAGCCGTTCAGCCCGCGCGAACTTCTTGCCCGCGTGCAGGCCGCGATCCGGCGGACGCAGAAGAAGACAAAGGATTTGCCTGCCGGCTTCGGGGATGTCTCCGTGGACTTTCTCAAGATGGAGACCTACCGGGCGGGAAACCTGGTGCCATTAACCGCACACGAATTTAAACTTCTCCGCTACTTCCTGGATAATCCAGGACGAGCGATTGCGCGTGAAGAACTGCTGAACGATGTGTGGGGTATGAGTTTCCACCTTACGACCCGCACGGTCGACAACCAGATTCTCAAGCTTCGCCAGAAACTCGAGGCCGACCCGGCTAACCCGGTTCACTTCCGCACCGTTCATGGAATCGGATACAAATTCGTGCCGCAGGTGTAAAGCGACCGGCGTCGTGAAAGTGATCGTTGATTCATGAAACAGTGGCGGATGCGGACAACATTGATGGTATCTCTCCTGGCGGTTTCGCTGGGACTTACGGTCACTTGTCTTTTCATTATCCGCGTCACCGTCCAGCAGGAAATCAGCCAGAGTCTCCAGGCAGACCTGGAGCATTCGCTCGATACATTTCGCAACCAAGCGAACCAAAGCAATCGGATGCTGAACCGCGAAGCGGTGCTTCTGGCCGATCTGCCCAGCCTGAAGAACCTGATGTCAACCCAGGATGCCTACACGATCCAGGATGGCAGCGGGGTGTTCTGGGCTGACAGCGGCAGCGACTTCTTTGCCCTCACCTCCATGAGCGGAAAGCTGTTCACCTATTCCAACCGTGGTGCGAAGCTTAGCGATGACTCGGTGAGACGCGGGCTGCAAGAGTGTATGACCTCTGCCGAAGAGGCCTGCATGATCGCCTTTGGTCAAAGTCTTTACGAGGTCTCGATCCAGCCACTCTATTTCGGGCCGCCGCAGAACGGTTCCTACCTCGGCTACGTGGTGATCGGCTACGCGATTGACCGCAAGGTTGCCAGTGAGGTCAGCGAGGCCGCCGCTGCCGACGTTACTTTTCTGGTGAACGGTCAAGTTGCCGCCACCACGCTGCCCACCAGCCGTTTGGACGATCTTCAGCGACAGAGCCCAAATCTCGACGCACTGAGCGCCGGTCCACGCAAGATGCAGCTGGGTGGAGAAGCATACATTGCGGCGGCCGCCAATCTTCCCACCGCGGGACAGGCAAAGATTCAAATCGTGGTGCTCAAGTCATACGACCGGGCCAGCGAATATCTTCGCCGGGTGAATCGATGGATTCTCGCCCTGGGTGTGGCCACGTTATTTTTAGGGGCGTTGCTGGCGGTTGCCATCTCGCGCAGCGTAACACGCCCGCTGGAAACGCTGGTGGCGGGAAGCCGTGCTCTTGGCCAGGGTGATTTTGACTACGAACTGAGTGTCGATGGTGCGGCGGAGGTTCGCGAACTCGCCCTGGCCTTTGACAGAATGCGCGGTGAACTCAAACGCACTCACCGGGAACTGCTCGAGTCGGATCGTCTGGCTACCATTGGCAGAATGGCCAGCTCCGTATCGCACGATCTTCGCCATCATCTCTCCGCTATCTACGCCAACGCCGAGTTCATGAGCCTTCCCCAGACCGGTGCCGAGGAGCGCGCGGAACTGCATCTCGAGGTCCAGGAAGCAGTGCAGAGCATGACGGACCTGATCGAGTCTCTGCTTCTGTTTAGCCAGACGGGTCAGATGCTGAATCTGCGTCGCGAACAGGTGGATGGGTTGATCGAGCGAACCATTCAAACCGTGCGCCAACACCCCGAATGCCGTGAGGTACAGATCGTGTCGCAAACTTCGGGGTCGATTTATGCGTGGATCGATAGCAAGAAGCTGGCGCGCGCTGTTTACAACCTGCTGCTCAACGCCTGCCAATTCGCCAAGAAAAGGACGGGTACTCCCAGAGTGGCGGTAAAGCTATGGGATGACGATGACAAGATTGAAATCAGTATTTGTGATTCCGGCCCAGGTGTGGCCGACGCCATTCGGGAAACACTCTTCCAGCCCTTCGTGAGCGCCGGCAAGGAAAACGGCGTAGGCCTTGGACTCACCCTGGCGCAACACATCGCGCAAGAGCATGGGGGTGAAGTACGACTAGAGAAATCCGTGCCTGGAGAGACGGTGTTCTGCATCCTGCTCTACAAGCAGGCGCTGGAAGCGTTCGGCCACACACAGGCGGAGTCGGTCAAGGTCAAAACCTTCCAGGAGTAAGAGGAAAGTTCCGCCCGGGACCCAAAGCCAGGCATCAGAAACAAGGAGCTGCTATGAGACGATTTTCAGGTCGGCTATCTACATGTCCGAGATATCGGCGTCTATGCGCTGTTTTAGCCCTTGGTCTGATTGTGCCGTCTCTGCCGGCCGTGGCTAACGATGCAAACTCCGCTGACCAACAACGTGTGGCCGCTATTGAGGCCAAGCTCGATGAGTTGAATGAAGCACTGAGCCAGACAGAGAAGATGCTGGAGAAGTCGCGAGCGGAAATCCAAAGCCTGCACTCGCAGCTGGATACTCTTCGCGCACAAACCGCGGCTGCACCTCCCGAAACCACAACCGCGGATCCGCAGGATGCAAACGCCGGCCCCCCGCGGCGCGAAGAGCTGGATGCGCTGCGCGAGCAACAGGACGCGATGCAGGCGGAGATCAAACAACATGATCAAACCAAGGTAGAAACTTTTTCAAAATACCCATTGCGACTGAGTGGGCTTATCCTGTTCAACGCGTTTTCCAACGCCGGCGTAGTGGACAATACTGAGCTTCCTACATTTGCCCTTCCCCGTTTTCCAGGAGGATCCCATGGCAGCTCCGGGGCGACCCTGCGGCAGACACTGCTCACGCTGGATGCCACCGGTCCCAGGATCGGGGGCGCACGCAGTTCTGCCGAAGTGAGCATTGATTTCTTCGGTGGCGTTTCCACTAACAGTTACGGCTACAGTTCCTCGGCGGGGCTTCTGCGTATGCGGCAAACCTGGGTTAGCCTGGATTGGTATAAGACAACCGCGCAAGCGGGCTACACTATGCCGCTTATCTCGCCTTTATCGCCGACCTCTTACGCGACGGTCGCGCAACCTGGCCTGGCGGGCTCCGGCAACCTGTGGACATGGTCACCTCAACTTCAGGTCGAGCAACGTATTCCCCTCACGGAACGAAGCAGGATTGGCCTGGAGGGCGGTCTGATCATTCCGCCGGCTGCCGGTTACACGTCCACGCAGCTCGACAGCCCGGTCGAGGCGTCCCGCCACCCGGGCTACGAAGGCCGGCTCTCTTATCGCGCCGACGGGTCTCGAAAAGGGATTGCGCGGCCGTTTGTGCTCGGCGTGGGCGGCTATTCTGCAAATCAGTTTTACTCGAGCACTACCCAGATTCATTCCTGGGCGGCGACTGGCGATTGGCAAATTCCGATTTTCAAATGGTTCGAGCTCTCAGGGGAAGCCTATCGCGGCCGATCGCTCGGAGGATTCGGTGGCGGAGCGTACAAAGATATATTTACCGGCACCGATTCGACCACCGGCCTGACTCGAACGACGGGTGTGGCCACCGCAGGGGGCTGGAGCCAGTTGAAGTTCATCCCCAGCTCGACCCTGCAGGCCAACGTCGCGTTCGGCATGGATGATGCTTTCAGCAGTAACTTTGATGGATTCAATTTGCCTGCGGAAACGGACCTGCCGCTCAATGCGAAAAATAGTTCTGTTATAGGTAACTTGATCTACCGCCCGAAAAGCTATCTCATCCTCTCTCCTGAATATCGCCGCGTCCAGACGTGGCCCTACAACGGCTCTGCCAGCATCGCAAACATTTTCACGATCACGGCAGGATACGAATTCTGACTTTTTACAAGGCGTCGCGCGAAGGCGAGTAGCATGAAGCTAGTCCGATCCATAGGCCGTCTCCAGATCCTGCTATGCATTATGGCTCTCACGCTGTGCGTGCGAGCACAGACCCTGGACCTCTCAGCTCACATCAAGGTAACGAAAGGCCGAGGGGGGAGCCATGCCTCGCAGCACGCTTCGGGGGACGTGGTCATCTGGCTTACGCCTACACGCGAAACAGAAGGTGCCCCAGCGCCGCGCGCACCGCAAAAGTACACGCTGGAGCAGAAGGATAAGCAGTTTATCCCGCATATCTTGGTTGTCAGGACCGGCAGCAGCGTTGACTTTCCTAATCTCGACCCGTTCTACCACAATGTTTTTTCGCTGTTCAACGGAAAGCGGTTTGACCTCGGACTCTACGAGGCCCACACCACGCGCGCAGTCCGGTTCGACCGCGATGGTGTTTCTTACATCTTCTGCAATATTCACCCCGAGATGGGGGCAGTCGTCATTTCGTTGAGCACCCCGTACTTCGGGGTTTCTACGAGGGAGGGCAATGTGACGATCAACGGTGTACCGGCGGGGAGCTATCGGCTCAATGTGTGGGCGGAGAATGTACCGGTGGACCGGCTCAATGCATTGAGCCGGGTGGTTGATATCTCTCCGTCGAACACCCAGCTCGGCACTTTTGAATTGCAGGCCAGCGGAGATATCATGACGCACCATCAGAACAAATTCGGTGAGAGCTATCCGCCGGACGCTAAGGACAAGTATTAGTTGGGACCGGAGCTGTTCAAATTCTGCGATTTTATTGGACAAATGAATGCGCGGCTCAGGATTGGGTAAATCAGGTTGCAACACTACGGGTGCCAAGATCCCCGATTTCCTGTTGGTGAAACAGCAGGTGCCTCCAGGACGCTCGGTCGAGAAACATTCTGCCGACAGTGAACTTTGGGTGGCTGGCCCAGGCTTCTGGCTTTGTATCAGGGCACGACTTTAGTCGTGCCACCTCGGGCCAAATGACCCAGGGCTTTTAGCCCCTGCCGACTGCCCTGGCAGGGGCTAAAGCCCACCCTTGAGTGAGGCCTTTACGGCACGACTAAAGTCGTGCCCTGATACAAAGCCAAGCAGACTTTGATCGCATCCTTCATTGGTAGATCCTCCAACGAGGAAAACTGGGCTCTGCGCGATTTATTCCTTTGCAGGCTGGAATAATCTTGACTCAGGTTAGTTTTCGTCTTTGAAAGAAGCAGAAAGGTTGATGCTGTTCGATGACCCTGTTGCCATGGAAGCGTACGGCACAGAAGGTGGGTCCGCAAACGTCTACGTTTGAAGGCCTTGCGCTGCCGTTGCTGCCGGCGCTTTACAACGTCGCTTTTTGGCTCACACGCAATCAAACCGATGCGGAAGATTTAGTACAAGAGAGCTTCCTGAAAGCGCTTCGCGGATTCGCAGGCTTCGAACCAGATACAAACTTCAAGGCCTGGATTTTTCGCATTCTGAGAAATACCTATCTCACTTCACGCACCGGCCTTGCGGCTCGCCGCACCGTAGCCCTGGAAGAGGAGTTGGACGAACAACGGGAATCCGGGACAGGTCTTTACCCGGAAGGCGCAATCGACCGGCAAACGCCGGAGATCAACCTGATACGCCTGGCGGATCGTGCGGCGCTGAATGCCGCCCTGGAAAAGCTGGCTCCCCCGCTACTCGAAGTCATTTTGCTGTGCGACGTGGAAGAGATGAAGTACAAGGAGATTGCCGCCGTGCTCGAGATTCCGATCGGCACCGTGATGTCTCGCATCGCTCGTGCCCGAACAGCCCTGCGAGGAGCGTTACGAGCGCAGAACGCCCAGTCCAGGGAGTGGGGCGCATGACCGATCATCTTTCCCAAGTCACCATCAACGCCCTGGCGGATGGGGAGCTCTCCGCGGAGCAGCTGGCCATGGCCAATGACCATCTTGCGGCCTGCCCAGCCTGCACCTCAACCGCGCTTGTCCAGGCCCTGCTCAAGACGAACGTTGCCAGGGCAGCGCACAGGTATGCCATGCCGCCTGGCCTGGAGCAGCGACTGCGGCTTCTCGCCTTAAGGGAGACCTCACAAACTGTCCAGACGTTGCGGCCGACGAGACGATCCGCGCTTGCCGGGTGGGCCGTAGCGGCGCTTCTCCTGCTGGTCTTTTCCGGCACGATTGGTTTGCTGCATCACGGGCAACAGGCTGACGTGGCTTCAGTAGAGCAGAGTGCGCAGATCACGGAAGTCTGCGATTTGCATATCGCCAGCCTGGCCGCGGGGCAAGATCCGCAGGTGATCTCGTCGGATCGGCATACGGTCAAACCATGGTTTCAGGGCAAGCTTCCTTTCAGCTTTAATCTGCCGGAGAATTTGCCCAGCGATACCAAGCTGGACGGCGCAAACCTCACTTACCTGCATGGCCGGCCGGTGGCGCAGCTGCTGTACCACATCGGGCGGCATCGGGTTTCGGTTTTCCTGACGCAACGAAGAAGCGGCGATGGGGTGAGTGAGTCAGAGCATTCTGGATTCAGAGTCTTGAACGCAGGGGTTGGAGATCTTGATTTGGTCGCAGTCAGTGATGTGGATCCGGCGCGACTCTCGGAACTTGTCGGAATCATTAAAGGCGTGCAGACAGGCGGATGATCGTCGAATATTAGGCTCGACAACTAGCTTTTGCCTTGTATCAGGGACGACTTCAGTCGTGCCGTAAAGGCCCAGAAGAGAGTGGGGCTTTAGAGTCTGCGTGAGAACTAGGCTCTCCTAATTAAGTCCCGTAGGGACGGACTGAGAATAGCCCAGGACGTAGTCCTGGGTAATGATAAGCAAGCAGGACAGTCCCGTGAGGGACGGCTGAACACCGGAGCCGAGTTTCAGTCGTCCCTACGGGACTGCTCGATGTAGCATTCCTAACCCAGGACTACGTCCTGGGCTACTTTCAGACGTCCCTACGGGACTAAGGCGGAGTTCTAACGCAGACTCTTTAACCCCTGCGCAGTTTTCCATTGGGATTTCTTACGATTGTACTGTGGCAGGGGCTAAAGCCCGGACCATTTTGGCCGCGGGGTGGCACGACTAAAGTGGTGCCCTGTTACAAAGCAAAAAGCTTGTTGTCGAGCTGCCTGAAAGATGATTTCCCTCAGTAAAGATGATTTCCCTCAGATGATGAGCTATCCGAGAAAAGTTGGTGGAGTGCGTAACGATTGGGGGATCGGGTTCACTATAGCGGTATTGGCGAAGAAATCATCTGGATTTCTTGCCAGGCCTGCCTGGGTTTTTTCGGGGGGAAGGACTCAGGCAGTACTCAGTCTTGACAGGGGAGTTCTTGCGCCGATAGTATTTTCGGCGAAATGAGACGTCTCATAATTTCCACGCTGTGCATCCTCTCCGGCCTCTCCTCCCCATGGGCTATCGCGACGGCCCAGTCCAGCGGCTCTCCGGAATGGACAACCGACAGCTTCAATCCGCAGCGTGACGGGTGGCAGAGAAACGAAACAAAAATATCCCCTGGCAACGCCGGGAATATGCGGCTGCTGTGGAAGATCAAGACCGACAACAAAACCATGGGGATGCAGTCCTTTCGTGAACCCCTCATCCTGGCGGACGTTCAGACCCCTGCCGGGAACAAGACTCTGGCTATCGTTGCGGGAAGCTCGAACGATGTCTACGCGATCGATGCCGACACGGGTCTCATGGTGTGGCAGAAGAAATTGAAATGGTCGGCGGCAACGCCTCCGGAACCGGGCGAGGGCCGTGGATTTATCTGTAGCAACGCGCTGAGCGCGACACCGGTCGTCACTCCTTCCGGTGAGGGCGAACGCTTCCTCTATGTGCTCGCAAGCGACGGCTATCTGCACACCCTCACGGTCGGCGACGGGACAGGAGACGATGCCCCAGTCGAATTGATTCCAAAGCCCTACGCCAAAGATTATGGCTTGAACCTGGTGAAGGGTGTGGTCTACACCATCACCGGCCAGGGTTGCGCTGGAGTAGGGAACGCCGTGTATGCCTACGACACGGTGACCAAAAAAGTGGTTACCTCTTCCCCGCCAAGTGGAGGACTTTGGGGCGTAGCCGGCCCCGCCATCGGCAGCGACGGAACGATCTACGCCGAATCCGGCGACCATCCATACGACGCGAAGGCTGGACTTCTGTCGACCAGTTTTGAAGCATTCACCTTTTCCAACGACACGTTTGCGCTCAAGGACTATTACACGCCATCCAATCACGAGTGGCTGACTAAACGCGACCTGGATATGGACACCACTCCCGTGGTTTTCCCATACAACGGCCGCGACTTTCTCGTGGGCGGAGGAAAAGAAGGGCGCTTCTTCCTGCTGGATAGCCGATCGATGGGAGGGGCTGACCACGAGACGCCGTTGTTCCGGTCTGAGCTGATCAGCAACGCGAATAGGAATTTTCAGACGGAAGGTACCTGGGGCAGCCTGGCCGCGTGGAAAGATGCGTCCGGCACACAGTGGGTGCTGGCGCCGAATGGCGGACCGACGCTGGTCAAATTTCGTCACAGCTACGGACCTACTCCCAACGGGGGCATCCTCGCATTCCAGGTACAGGAAAGTGGTGGCCGGCCCATCCTGGCTCCCATCTGGCAGTCGCGTGACATGGTGACCGCCGAGCCGCCGGTGGTCGCGAATGGTGTGGTGTTTGCGTTAGCCGGTGGAGAGTTTACCGGGCAGACAAACGATACGGAAGGCGGCCTGTTCACCCCGGAGGAAAGGATCCAGCGGTCGGTTCCGGCAAAGCTCTATGCGCTGGATGCGCTCACCGGCAAAGAGCTGTATTCGAGTGGAGACCAGATCTCATCGTTCCTGCACCAGTCAGGTCTTGCTGTTGCCGGTGGCCGGGTGATCTTCGGCACGTTTGATGGAACCATTTATTGCTTCGGGATCAAATAGGTGATCAAAAACATGCTCGGCCGATCTCACGTTCTCTTGTTGGCCTGTACGATTCTTTCTCTGGCGCAGGCTCGCGGCCAGGCACGCGGCAATTGGCCGCTCCCGCATAACGACGCGGAACACAGCGGTTGGCAGAAGGCCGAAACGAAGCTCTCGAAAGACGCGGTTGCCGGGCAGTTCAAGTTTCTCTGGAAGATCAAATTGGAACGCAAGGCCAAGGATACCGGTTCGTTCAGCGAGCCCCTACTTGCTCCTCAGTTGATCAATGCAGAAGGATTCAAGGACCTGGTGCTTTGGGGTGGTAAGGATACCGTCTACGCAGTGGACTCCGAGCTCGGGACCATGGTGTGGCAGAAACACTTTGATCTTCCGGCTGCGAAAGGCTCGTGCGGCGCGGGCCCTCTGGAGATTTTTGTGGAACCGCCGCGCATCATCAACTTTGGGGCGCGGCGTGCGCCAGGAGCTCCACCGCCGCCTCCTCCTCCGCCACCGGTTGCCGCGGGATCGCGCCGTCTGGGTGGGGCTGCGGGCGGCGGCGGCTTCGGTTTTCGAGGCGCCTATATTCTGACCGGCGATGGCTATCTACATGAACAGGTTCTATCGACGGGCGCAGATTTTGCCCCGGCGGTTAAGTTCCTGCCGGTTGCCGGTGCCGCCTCGAATGGCCTGAACTTTGCAAGCAACGTGGTATACACCGCGACCAATCACGGTTGCGGAAGTGCACCGAATGCACTGTGGGCGATCGACCTGGGAGCTGCTGACTATTCGGTTACCAGTTACCCCAGCAAAGGAGTGAGCCTGCAGGCCTCGATGGGGGCCACGTTAGCCGGCGGGACCGCCTATGTTGTTACCGGGAACGGGCCAGCCAGTGAGGCCGATCAGGTGTACCCCAACAGCATTGTGGCACTCACGGCCAAGAACCTGAAGGTGAAGGACTGGTATACACCAGCAGGAGACGCGGTTGCTCTTCAGAACCTGAGCCCGGTCGCATTCACCTACAAGCAGCAGGAACTGCTCGCTGCCCCCGGCAAGGACGGAAGCTTCGTTTTATTAGACAGAGATTCGTTGGGTGGAGCGGATCACCATACTGCTCTATTCCAAACACCTAGTGTTTACAAAACGACGACCAACGGTTGGGGAGGCATGGCCCAGTGGCAGGATGCGAATGGTGATTCCTGGGTTCTGGCGTCTGTGCCTGGTCCTCTCGCCGCGGAAGCAAAGTTCGAAACCAACAACGGGACGGTAACACACGGCAGCATTGTGGCTTTCAAGGTAGCTGAGCAGGACGGCAAGGTCGTCTTGACCCCCGCCTGGTCATCTCAAGATCTCGTCAACCCTGCGCCTCCGGTGGTTGCCAACGGTGTGGTGATCGCCTTATCCGAGGGAGACAAAAAAACTCCCGCGAAACTCCATGTCCTCGACGCTGCGACGGGTAAGGAGCTCTACGCGAGCGGATCGGAAATTACTACCTACGCACATATATCGGGAGTTTCGGTCGGCGATGCTCATGCTTTCTTCACCACCCACGACGGCACGTTGTACTCCTTCGGGATTGGGATGGAGCACTAATTTCTGCAATTCATACGGAAACGAAAGACAGGCTCAACATGCTGAATCGATCTAGAGTGCAAGACGTCGTAGAAACGGGCTCAGGCATATTGCGGCTGCGGCCCTCCTGGGTTCCGCGCTCGTTCATGATCCCAGGACGCCGGCTCAAGCTTCACCCCGACGATCTGTATGCGTTCGGCGGCCATCGTGGCGGCATCAACGAGCGCTGGTTCTCTTCGACGACCAAGGCTTCGAACGGACCGGATACTCTTCCCGACGAGGGTCTAAGCTACGTTCAGCCAGACCAGGGCGACAAATTTCTCTTGAAGGATGCCGTTGAGGTCGCCGGTGATTTGCTGCTTGGCGCAGGTGTGATGGAACGAGAAAAGGGATGGAACCTGCTTTGCAAGTTCTTCGACAACCTGGGTCCTATCCCTCACCATATGCACCAGAGCGACGAATTCGCGAAGCTTGTCGGGCAGAAGGGCAAGCCCGAGGCCTACTACTTTCCGCCGCAGTACAACCAGGTGGAAAACAACTTTCCCCATACTTACATGGGGCTCGAACCGGGCACCACGAAAGCGGATATCCGGCGCTGCCTGGAGAAGTGGAACCAGGGAGACAACGGCATCCTCGCATATGCTCGCGCCTACCGGCTGGTGGCGGGCGAGGGCTGGCAGATCAATCCGGGTATTCTCCACGCTCCCGGATCGCTTGTCACCTATGAGCCGCAAGTGAACAGTGACGTTTTCGCCATGTTTCAGTCAGAGGTGGACGGGCGCATCGTTGACTGGAGTTTGCTGGTCAAGGATGTGAAACCTGAGTTTAGCCATGACCTTGATTACCTGGTCAGCATGTTGGACTGGGAAGCCAATGTGAACCCGGAGTTCGCTAAGTCAAACAAGACCAAGCCACGCCCGGTCAAGGTGCTTGCCGAAATGGAAGACCAGGGCTATCGCGAGTTGTGGATCACTTATGGCACGCCTCATTACTCCGCCAAGGAACTCACGGTATTACCCGGACGAAGCGTCAAGATCAGCGATAAGGCAGCTTATGGGTCGATTGTGACCCAGGGACATGGACGGATCGCAAAGCAATCGATCAGCGCCCCGTCGATGATCCGCTTCGGCGACATGACCGAGGATGAGTTCTTTGTCACCGCTGCGGCTGCTGAAGCAGGAGTGCTCGTCGAAAACCTGAGCACTTCGGATCCGCTGGTCATGCTGAAACACTTTGCCCCAGGAAATCCCGATGCGCAATCCCTGGTAAGAGGTTGAGGCGTCGCGAAGCGAGGAGAATCCATGTTTATTCAATTTGAGAAGCGGCATTTACCGTGGACCGTCGCCTCTTGCGCATTGGCAATCCTCGCTGCTGCTCTGGGCGCGCATCCTCTCTCCGCACAACAGGCACCCGCAGCCCCCAGCCGTTTCGTTCAGCCTGATCCTATCGACTTCAACGACCATGAGGGATGGACCCAGATCTTCGATGGCAAAACGTTGAATGGGTGGGATGGTCCCCCGGATGTGTGGCACGTAGAAGATGGCGCGATCGTCGGCGAGTCCAGCCCGGAGCACCCGTCGGGCACAACCAACATCATCTGGCGCGGCGGCGAAGTGGGAAACTTCATGCTGAAAGTGGAGATGAAGCTGGAAGGTTCCGGAGCCAACGGCGGAATTCAGTATCGGAGCCTCAATGTTCCGCCCCGGCCGCGGCAGATCCCCGCGGATCGCCAAGCGCAAATGACGGACGAGCAAAAACAGCGCATGCAACAGAATGAGTCACTGTTGCAGAAACATGCCAAGTGGAACCTGAAAGGCTATCAGGGCGATTTCGATTACAACAATCGATACACGGGTCAGCTCTATGAGCAGGACAGTGACCGTGGCATCATCGCGTGGCGTGGGCAGATGGTAGCAACTGAACCTGGAAGGAAGCCTCGTCTGCTGGCCACGCTGGGGAGTTCCGATGATCTCAAGGCCTTTATCAAGCCGGGGGAGTGGAACCAGTTCGAGGTTATTGCCGACGGGCATACACTCATTCATATTATTAACGGCCATGTGATGGCGATTTTGGTGGATACCGACCCGAAGTACTACCAGGCGAAAGGGCTGCTTGCCTTTGAGATTGAAGGTGGGGGCAACGTGAAGATCTCGCACCGGAATGTTTGGCTGAAGAAATTGCCTTAAGAAGCTGCGGATAACGTCGGGAGACGGATGGGAATGCATCCCTCAGCGGGCTAAAGCCGTACCGGTTTTCAATCTTTTATGTACGGGCTGAAGCCGGTACCCTTCAAAGAACTGAGTTGTTCCGCAGCCCGTTAAGAAACGATCCCATGGCTTTGCAAGACGAACGCTACACTCGTGAATTTTTGATGGAGCGTACCGGAAGGCTATCGCAGGCGGGCGGGATCTCTCACTTTACGCATGCAGAGGGCAAAGCCAAAGGGGTGTCGACGCTGCGCGTGCGTACCACTCGTGGTCTCGAGTACTGGGTCGTACCCGACCGGGGAATGGACATCTTCGAGGCCAGCTTTCTGGGGCGGTCTCTGTGCTGGCACTCCCCGGTTGGGATGGTCCATCCTGCCTACTATTCGAGTCGCGGCTTCGAATGGCTCAAGAGCTTTCCCGGAGGACTGCTCAGTACCTGCGGGCTGACCACCGTGGGCGTGCCCTCCGATGACAACGGGGAGAGTCTGGGCTTGCACGGCTCTATATCCAATACTCCTGCCGAGTCCGTAACCTGGTCCGAGCAATGGCAGGGAGATGACTGTCTGCTGCGTGTGTCGGGCAGGGTACGGGAGACGTCGGTGCACGGTGCGAACATGCTTCTGGAACGGACGATCTCGACCTCGCTCCAGGGGAGATCTCTCACAGTGCATGATGTCGTCGAGAATCAGGGTGTTCGTGACTCACCGTTGATGGTGCTCTACCACTTCAACTTTGGCTTTCCGCTGCTGAGTGAACGCAGCCGGATTTATGCTCCGTCCGAGATCGTTGAGCCGGCGGATGATTTGTCCGCGCGAAGTAAGGATACATGGGATCGTTTTGAAGCGCCGGAAATGGGGGCGTTCGAACGGGTCTATTTCCATAAGATGAGACCCGATCCCGCGGGAAGAGTGACGGTTATTCTGGTGCGCGGCAGCGATCTGGGAGTAGCGCTCAGCTACGACAGCAAAGACCTACCCGAATTTGTTCAATGGAAGATGACCGGGGCGAATCACTTCGTTCTCGGGCTGGAGCCTGCCAACTGCCGCACCCTCGGCCGGAAGGCAGAACGAGATCGCGGTACATTGCAGACGCTGGCTCCGGGGGAGCGGCGCGAATTTCGGTTGGAGTTGAGTGTGCTTGACGGGGTACAAGAGGTCGCGAACGCGGTCCGTTCCCAGGGCGACCTTACTTAGATTGAAGTCCAGGGACCAGCCGGGAACGCCTTGAGGCTCCAGAGCTCTTTCGATTGTTTGCGTGGGTTCGCTTGGCCTCAACGGAAGGAGGAATATTCGAGGATTCTCGAACCATGAGCGTGGCCGCCAGGCGGACCTTCTCGCGGGGCTTCTTTGCTTCTCCCTTTTCAATCCGGCGCAATAGGACCTCTACCGCCCGATATCCCATATCGAAGGTGGGCTGCACGACAGAGGTTACGCCGGGACGGAAGAAATCTTCTGCTGTCAGCTCATCGAAGGTAACGAAGGAGAAGTCTTTGGGCGTGCTCAATCCAACCGCGTACAAACTTCGCAGCGCGGCCAGCCCAGTGACGCCGTTGGTTGCAAAGAGTGCGGTTGGTCTCTCCGCAAGCTGGAGCAGGCCGTTCTGACACATGCTGGCCACATGCTGTTGTTCGAAGCTGCTATTCCATATCAGTGAGCGTTGGATGGGAATTCCAGCCTTTTGCAATGCCTGGCGATATCCGTGGAGACGCTCCTGTTCATTCTGGAGGGTAAGCGGCCCGGTAACGACCGCAATCCGCGTGTGGCCCATTCCAATCAGGTGAGCGATTGCCATCTCCGCGGCTCCGCAGTCATCGACACAAACGGAATCCACGTCCAGATCCATGGGCAGGCGGTCGAGGCACACCACCGGAGAATGGGACGTCAAGGTGGCGAATCGCTCGGCAGACAGCTCTTTGCCGCTGGCCGTGACCAGCAGGATGCCCTCGACGCGCTGTGCCCGAAGCAAGGCAATCATGTCGGCTTCGCGCTGCGGACTGCCTTCGGAATCGAGGACGATCAAGAAGTAACCGCGTTCGCGAGCAGCACATTCGGCGCCGCGAATGAGCTTGGGAAAGAAGGCAATCGTAATATCCGGGACGACGATCCCTAAGGTATGGGTTCGATTGGTCTTCAAACTGCGCGCGATCAAATTTGGCTGGTAGTTCAGGATGCGAATGGCTTCAAGAACTTTTTGTCGAGAGCTTTCGCTGACTCGAGCGGAACCGGAGATGACATTGGATACGGTTCCGGCGGAAACTCCGGCCAATTTGGCTAGCTGCTTCTGGTTCGCCGCCATGTTCCAGATCCTAAATGATAGAGCAGTCAATTCAGGGGGAATTCCTTGCGCTGGCCCCGTGGCTTGGGTAACCGGGTTCGAGTTTGAGTTGGCAGGGGCTAAAGTGTCTGCGTGAGAACTCCAGAATTTGGGAGCCCGAGGGGCGCACCGCAGATCCCTCCGCTCCGCTACGCTCCGGTCGGGATGACAATTTTGTTTGTGAGCGCTAAGTGTAGTTTCCAAGATGAAATGTCGTACTACCGCGGTTGTTTTGGAATCGGATGGGTCAATCGACAGGCTGTCCACGAGGGGTCTGTTGGCGGTTTTATGGATCGGGCACGGTCTTGAGAATGGCCTTGACAGTCGTTTCTCCGGGTGAGTAGGATTTCGTGCGAATGAGACGTCTCATGCTCGAACAGACTTTATTGCCCGGGATGGTCGACATAGTGTCGACTTTGAAGGTAAATCAGGTCGGAAACCTGGAGCCGGCTCATTTGGCCAGTGATGTCAGGAGGATTTCAATGCTGCAACCAAAACAGATGCCTCACGGCGAATCAAACCCGTCGGGGACACACCGGGAACCCCGGATTGCGGTAACAGGAGAACACAGGTGGGCTCTGAGCCTTTCGCGCCTGCTTGTTCTCATGCTGATCGGAGTTGCGGGAATCACGGTTTTCGCTCAACAATCATCGGTCGCGAACATCGTGGGACACGTCACCGATTCCACGGGCGCAGTCGTAGTGGGCGCTACGGTTCACGTGGTGAACCAGGCCACGGCTGCCGAGCGTACCGGGATCACCAATAACGGCGGCGACTTTTCGATTCCTAATCTGCCGCCGGCCACCTATGAGGTGCGGGTGGAGAAGGCCGGCTTCAAGACCACTACGATTCCCTCCCTGGAATTACTCGTGGGCAAGGATGCCGATGAGTCCATCGTGCTGAGCGTCGGCGCGGCCAACGAGACGGTCCAAGTGACCTCGCTCGCGCCGCAGTTGGAGACCAGCGATGCGGCCGTTGGGCAGGTTATCGATCAAAAGCAGATCTCTGATCTGCCTCTCAACGGTCGAAGTGTTCTCCAATTGGCGACTCTCGCGGCCGGTGTGTCTCCGGCGCAATTCGCAAACACAGGAACCCCGGGACAGTTTGGAACGCGAAGCCTGTACATCACGGTGGACGGTGGACGGGCGAGTTCGACCAACTACGTTCTGGACGGCGTATATATCCGCTCTTTGCGATTTAATGTGCTGTCGATGCAGCCCTCGGTCGATACCATTCAGGAGTTCAATCTCCTGCGCAGCAGCTTCTCAACAGAATACGGGCAGGGGCAGGCCGCGGTGTCCATGGTGACCAAGTCGGGCAGCAACCAGATTCACGGAAGCTTGTTTGAATACACCCGCAGTTCCATTTTCGACGCGCGCAATTACTTCTCCACCTACACCGTCTACCCGCACAAGCCTGTGTTTCACCGCAATCAGTTCGGCGGCACGGTGGGGGCGCCGATTGTAAAGGACAAGGTTTTCATTTTTGCCGGCTACGAGGGCCTTCGTGGGGCGCAGTCGATTCCTCAGCTGGGGATCTTTCCGACGGCTGCGCAGTTAGGAACCCCGACTTACCTGTTTGCCCAGGTGCTCCAGCCCTCGTTCCCTGTACCCAACTGCACGAGTTGCGGCACAAACAATTACTCTGTGACCGCCATTGAGCCAAACGACTACGACCAGGCAGTCGTTCGCTCGGATCAGACGTTGTCGTCAAAGCACAGCCTCTTTGAGCGGTATGTGTATTACACCGCCTCGGAGATCGTGCCCTCGGTGCAAAGCGGTGTGATCTATCCCCAACTTGGCCACAATGTCAGCGTGGGCGATACGTACCTGGTCAATTCTTCTATCGTCAACGAGGTCCGGCTTGGCTATAACCGCGCCTACGGTTTTACGGACGAGGTCAATCCAATCCCCGGCAAAAACTGGGTCCAGGAAGCCGGACTGCAGAATATCAGCGGCGGCGTGACCCCCAGCGAATATGGCCGCCCCTCCATCACGATCACCGGGTACACCGGGTTGGGTGAGGGGGGAAATTCCCAGGGCGATACGGAGAATATCTATAGCATCGGAGATACCGTAAGCGACGTGATTGGGAAGCACACGTTTCGGGTGGGCGCACAGTTCCAGTGGCGCCAGGTCCGGCAACTTACGGATACCCCGGCTCGCGGCTCGTTTACCTTCGCATCTCTGGCGACCTATAAGACCGGGGTCTGCTCCATCTGCCAAGCCGGCTCGGGAAGCTCCCTGGGGCATTACACCGACAATACCTACGGCGTGTTTATGAACGACATCTGGCAGATCGGCCATGGCTTTACGTTGAACTATGGCCTTCGCTGGGAATACGCGTCGCCCTTCGTAGAGAAGAATGGGCTGGCCGGAATGTTCGATCCCACGACTCAACTGATCGCGTTTCACACGGTTCCCGCCAATATTCCGGCGGTCCTTCTTCCCCATGTAAACACCACGCCGAATTTCTGGCCTGCAGGCATGGTGCAACCGGACAAAAGGGGTTTCGGTCCGCGCCTGGGCCTGGCTTATCAAGCAAGCGCCAGAACCGTGGCTCGCATCGGGTATGGGGTCTATTTCGACAACACCAATATCAACGAGCTTCAGTTCCAGCGGAACATCCCTCCGTTTTATTTCAACGCCACGATCAACAATGCTTCTTTCGTCACGCAGACGTTGATGCCCTCGTTGAACGAGTTGCCTTCGATCCCTGCTCCCTTCAGTCTTGCCCCGGGCAATCGTGTTCCCTACACCCAGGAATGGACAGTGAGCGTGCAGCAGGATCTCGGTCACGGGACGGTGTTTGAGTTGGGCTACACAGGCAGCGTGACCCACAAGCTCTGGAAGCGCTTCGACCAGAATGAAGACACCTTTGCTGCGGTGGGTGGGCCGCCGGGACCGCGGCCTTTCCAAAGCTTTCTCCATGGCATGCTGACGAGCAAGAATGAAGGCGGAAGCGACTTCAACGGGTTGTCGGCCAAGTTAGAGCAGCGCTACCACAGCGGTTTGTTCTATCTGGTCAATTACCAATGGTCGAAGAACCTGGATAACAATTCAGGCGAAGCGGACGCAAACGACACCTCCTATTCGACTCACTTTTCGTTCGACCGTTCGTACTCAAACTACGATACGAGCAGCCGCGCGGTCGGCAGTGCGGGTTACGAGCTTCCGTTCGGCACAGGCAAGCGCTTCCTGAGCAGCAGCAGCGTCGGCAACTGGATTGCGGGCGGATGGCAAGTACAGCCCATCGTCCAGTTGCGTACCGGTTTTCCCTTCTCGGTTACCGGCGGCTCCGGGTCTTGCACTTGCGGCACGTATGTTCCACAGCGGGTGAACGTCGCTCCGGGTCGGACGAGCGGGAAGATCTCTCAACACAGCCCGACGCATTGGTTTGATCCGACTGCCTATGTGGTGCCTACGGCCGGGGTTCAGGGGACTGTGACGCGGAATTCGCTCCGCGGTCCGGCAACGGCTGAGTTTGATTTTTCCGCGCTTAAGAACTTTAAGATTACCGAAAAAGTGACTGCTCAGTTCCGTGCCGAGGCGTTTAACATCATTAATCACCCCAACTTCGGTAATCCTTCTGCGAATATCTCCACCGGCAACGTTGGAACGATTACCGCTACGTCTTTCGACAACAGAGACCTGCAGTTTGCGCTGAAGCTGTTGTGGTAAGTGAGCGTGGGTTGCGCAGGGAGAAGTTTGCGCAACCCGCGTGGTTTGGGAAAAGCCACAAAACATTCCCAAGGGAGGTCCGCAGAACCGCAGATAGGAACAGATGGCTGAGAGCGCCCTCTAGAAGCACTAACCGGCTAAGACTTCCTGCTTCTCCATCGGGATCTTGCTGATGGTTGCTTCGTCGATGTTCAGGTGTGAGGTCACCATCTGAGGTGGCAGGCGCCTGATCCAGTTGTTCATCGAGAAGTCCTGGAATTCGTCGGCCTTGAACATCTCGAGGAGTACCAGGTCTGTGTCTCCGACATTCTCAATGTAATGCCCGGCAACGGCGGGAACAAAACCCACGTCATTGGCATTGAAGTCCATGGTGCGGGCCTTTCCTGGAGGCATGAATATAGTCATGCGCGCCTTTCCCGCGATATAAAACTGCCACTCCGAAGCATTGGGATGCCAGTGCAGCTCACGCATGCCTCCGGGCTTGATCGTCACTAGTCCAGCGGCAATACTCCGGGAAGCGGGAAAATTGTGGGAGTCTACCACGCGCACTTCGCCTCCACGCGTTTTCCTGGTGGGCGCCATCGCTTCCATTTTGAAGGTGTATTGCTGTGGCGCCTGGACACTACGGCCACCGACGGCGGCGCGGTCTTCCGCCAACGATCGAGGCAGGTCCGCGGGAAAAATGTAGAGTTCGTCTTTGGGCAGCCGGGCAATGTCACTGGAATCAAGGTTGGAGTTCTTCGCGAGAACCTCTGCTGGTGTGTGTGCTACCCATTCCGAGAGCAGGAACGTGTTGTCTTCGGAGAACAAACCTTGATCGAAGACGAGCAGAAACTCGCAACCATCCGGACCAAGACCTTGAATGGAGTGGGGAAATCCCGCTGGGAAGAACCAGAGGTCACCCTTGGCTACATCGTCGATGAAGATTGTTCCGTCGGGATTCAAGACTGTGACGCGAGCGTTTCCGTAGAGCATGAATGCCCACTCGTCGGCTGTGTGCCAGTGCAATTCGCGGAAGCTGCCTGAGGTAAGCCTCATGTTGACGCCGGCAATGTCTGTTGATGGAGGCAGCTCGCGTTGGGTTACCTGATGTGTCCATCCTCCCTCTTCTACGCGCTTCCGTGCAAGGTCAAAGGAATACCAGATCGGCCCGATGTCGCCATGATCCGTAGGTGGAGGCGTGTTTGTGTTCGAGTTTTCATGAAGCAAAACGTTGTTCTCGGGTCCGGGGTTGCTGGTGGAATGATCGCTCTCCGCTTTCCGCGTATCTTCGCGCTCCTGTGCATGAACTGTCATTCCAGCGAAAGCCGCGGTTGCCACAGCGACGGACCCGGCGCCCAGAAAGCTCCTCCGCGACACTGCTTGCAGGGTTGAAGTGTTTTTCCTTTGTTCTATCATCGCCGGATCTCCTTGTTCGCTTTCCACCTCTATTGGAGGGGCGGATGAGGAGATCGGTCCAATCGTATGTTCCGCATTCAGTGATGGGCTTAGCCGAATAGGACGGATCCTGAGCAAAACTTTTCAGCTGCCCGGATGAAGGATCCGATCAACGGAGAGTTATTAAACCTTCTGACAGCAATGGCTATCTCTGATAGGCCTAAGGAGGAAGGGAGCGGCTTCATTAGAACATTTCGTGACTGGGCAAGAACAACCGACCTGGGCAAAATGGCAATGCCCACGCCGGCGCCTACGAGCGCGATTGCTGTGTACATTTCTCCGGTTTCCTGGACGATCTCCGGGCTAAATCCCTCTCGGGTGCACATCTGGATGACGGCATCATAGAATCCCGGAGCCCAGCGCCGAGCATAGGCCACGAACTGCTCGTTCTGCAATTGGACAAGGCGAATCTGCGCCTCGTTGGCTAGTGGATGCCCATGCGGAAGAACCACGACCAAGGGTTCGCGATGGATCACACGGATCGTGAGCTGGTCATGGGAAAGCGGCAGGCGGACGAATCCTACGTCGATGGATTCGCTTAGGAGCGCTTTGACCTGGCTGCTCGTGCGAAGGTTCGTCAGGTCGAGCGAGACAGCGGGAAATTGGCTTCTGAATGCCACCACGATGCCGGGGACAATCTCCAGGGCTGCAGAAGACACGAAGCCGATGCGTAATCTGCCGACCTCACCGCGCGCCGCCTTTTGTACGCGCTCGACCGCTTGTTCGGCGCGCGCCAAGGTCGCCCTGGCTTCGGCCAGGAAGACGATCCCCGCGGCGGTCAGTTTCACGGAGCGCCGATCCCGGAGGAGCAGCGGGACGCCCAGCTCTTCTTCCAGCTTTTGTATTTGTTCGGTGAGCGCAGATTGTGAAAGATGGAGCAAGCGGGCTGCACGAATGAAGCTCAGCTGCTCCGCCACAGCCACAAACGACTTTAAATTTTTCAACTCCATGCTGTGGCTTATTATTCCAGAGCATGCATGAGCTAAGCGGAAAAGTTGCTCTGGTCACAGGAGGCAGCCGGGGTATTGGCTGCTCCATCGCTTTGTCACTGGCTGCGGCCGGTGCCGACATCGTTATCAACTTCCTCACCCACGCGGTGGAAGCCCAGGGGGTCGAAGCAAAGATTCGACAATTGGGACGGCGCTGTATCTGCATCCAGGCCGACGTTTCCGTAGCCAGCGAGGTAGAGCGGCTCGCGGGTGAAGTGCAAGGGGCGATGGGCGCGGTGGATGTCCTGGTGAACAACGCGGGCATAGCTCGCCAGCAGTCACTGGAGCAGGTCACGGAGAACGATTGGGACGAGTTGATGGCTGTCAACCTGAAGTCCTGCTTCCTGGTCACGCAAGCGTTTCTTCCCGCGATGCGCATGCATAAGTGGGGCCGGATTATCAACATCTCCTCGGTGGCCGCTCAAATTGGAGGTGTGGTCGGCCCGCATTATGCAGCATCCAAAGCCGGCATGCTTGGACTGACGCACTACTACGCTCGCCACCTGGCGACGGAGGGGATCACGGCAAATTCGATCGCTCCCGCTCTCATCGAAACCGATATGACGCGAACGAATGTGAAAGCAAGCCCAGCGAATATACCAATGGCCAGGTTCGGCTCAGTGGATGAAATCGCGGACATTGCGGTCTTGCTGGCGACGAACGGTTATATCACCGGACAGACGATCAACGCTAACGGAGGCTGGGTCATGAGCTAACACAAACCATCTCACGACCCGGCCCTTCCGAACGCCGCTCCAACGATCCTGCGACCCTGGTTTGAGTCAGCAGGTGATCAGCTTCCAGATTCCACCAACCATACGCGCGATGCCGAACACAATAGGGCCGTAGCTCACGATAAAAAAACCACCGGGAGCGATTGCCATCGTAATGCCGGTAATGGCCACGCCGATGAGCAAGAGTACAAATCCACTCCAAATCTGTTTTGCGGCTGCTGCGCGCAACACACTCTTCATGGGGTAAGCGGCTGGCGCCGCTACCAGTTCAGGACCGACGTGGGTTGAATCTGCGTGGACCGCGTTTGCCGTTGGTGCGTACATGGGAATTCTCCTATTCCTTGCAAATTTGGCGGCGTTGTTTCCGCCCAATCTCAAAGGCGAAAGCCCACAAGGAATCTGCTCACATTTTTTGGCCAAAACTGCGGCACGAACAGATTTTCACCCGGTGCGAACGGGTTTGGGACGCGGCCGGCGTTTCCTGCATCCCACGGCTTAACTCGCAACTGGCTCAGATCTGGAAGGGCTCTATGGCAGCGGTTCAACGGAACAACGTCAAAGTCATCGGAAACGGGTCACGAGTGCTGATGTTTGCACATGGGTACGGTTGCGACCAGAATATGTGGCGCGCGATCACCCCCGCGTTCGAAAGGGATTTCCGGATCGTCCTCTTCGACTACGTGGGGGCTGGGCTCTCCGACTTGTCGGCCTTCCATCGCACCCGTTACAGCACCCTGAAGGGTTACGCCCTGGATGTGCTTGAGATCATCGAGGAATTGGGCCTGAGCAAGGTCAACTTCGTTGGTCATTCGGTCAGTTCGATGGTCGGAGCGCTGGCCGCGATCCAAAAGCCGGATCTGTTCGAAAGCCTGGTTATGATCGGGCCCTCGCCTTGCTATATCAACGACCAAAGCACGAATTATGTGGGGGGATTTGAACGAAAAGACATCGAGGAACTACTGGAAATGCTCGACAACAACCACTCCGGCTGGTCGGCCATGATGGCACCCATCATCATGGGAAATGCTGACCGTCCGGAACTGTCGGCAGAGCTCGAGGCAAGCTTCTGCCGAACCGACCCGCTGCAAGCACAGCACTTTGCGCGAGTTACCTTTCTGTCTGACAATCGAGCCGATTTACCCAAGGTGAAAACCCGAACCCTCATCCTCCAGTGCGATCAGGATGTCATTGCGCCAGCCGTCGTGGGAAGATATGTGCAAGCGTGTTTACCGGGAAGCCAACTCGTGATGATGAAGGCCACGGGTCATTGCCCCCACCTGAGCGCGCCCGGAAAAGTGACAGAAGCGATGCAGAGCTTCCTCTAGCGCCTGCTCCCCAGAGTGCGATGCAATCTGTTGAGTTCCAAGACCTATACGAGAATGCGCCTTGCGGTTACATTCTTCTGCGAGCCGACGGCACGATCGTTGAGGCCAACCATCTCTTTCTCAAGATGGCCGGCCTCTCTCGAGACGCGGCCTTAGGAATCAACTTTCGAAAATTACTTACTTCGGCTGGTGCGATTTACTTCGACACACAGGTCCTGCCGCCGCTGCTGCTTAATGGTGTTCGCAATGAGATCGCATTCGACGTGGTGCGGGCAGATGGTCGACGTTCGCCGGTGCTGGTAAATGTTTCCCTGCGCCGCGATCCCGCCGGCCAACCTTGCGAGATTCGCATGATCCTGATGCAGGCCTCGGAACGGCGGCAGTATGAACGTGAGCTGCTGCGTTCACGAAAAGAGGCCGAACAGATGGCCGAAGTGGTTTTCCATTCGTCGGACGCCATCATCGCTCTTCGCCCGGATGGTGATATCAAAAGTTGGAACAGGGGTGCGGCGGAGATGTTCGGCTACGCCGCCAATGAAGCAATCGGGAAGCCGTTTTTCAAGCTGATTTCGTTGGAAGAGGAGCCTGCCGGCGCATTGGACTCTCTGCATCAAGGGCAAACCATCCACAGCGAAACGGTAGGGCATCATAAGAGCGGGCGACGGCTCGACATATCGGTAAACCTGACGCCGCACCTGGAAGCCCCGGGCACCCTGGTCGCATTTTCGGCAATCGTTCGAGATATTACGCTGCAGAAATTGGCGGAGCGGGCGCTGCTGCAGAGCGAGAAACTCGCCTCTGTGGGCAGGCTTGCCAGCTCCATCGCTCACGAGATCAATAACCCTCTGGAAGCAATCACGAATTTGCTATTCATTCTTGACCTGAAAGCTCCTACGTCTGAACTCAAAGGACTGATTCGAACTGCCCAGGAGGAACTTGCCCGCGTTTCACAAATTGCGACACATACTCTGCGCTTCCACCGGCAGAGCAGTAAGCCAACGGAAGTGAACGTGAAACAGCTTCTCGAATCAGTTTTGGTTCTCTATCGGCCGAGGCTGCAAAATTCCTCGATAGTGGGCCGGGTCGGTCGATGCGATGAGTCTTTACTGTCGTGCCGCGACGGTGAACTTCGCCAAATCATCCTCAATCTCGTTGGCAACGCGGTCGACGCGATGAAGACAGGGGGATACCTCCTGCTACGGTGTCGGGAGGCGACCGACGCTAAAAGTGGCGGCAAAGGAGTTCGCATTACCATAGCCGATAGCGGGACGGGCATGGATCAGCAAACACTTAAACGTATCTTTGAGCCTTTTTTCACCACCAAGGGCATTGGGGGCACAGGCCTCGGGCTCTGGGTCACGCTGGACCTGGTGCATAAGAATTTTGGGTCGATCCGGGTGCGAAGTTCCAACCGGCCGAATCGGCACGGTAGTGTGTTCGCTCTCTATTTTCCACATGAGTTGGGCAAGGAAAGCGCGACTGATGTGGCAACATCGGCCGCAGGTTAGGTTCGCAACAAATAATGGAAGGATTACCAGGATGGAAATCAAGAAGATTGGCTCACAACCTTCAGGCAAGGGACCTGCAGATTGGTTCACGGGAACAGTGCGGATCGATCCGCTCTTTCAGGCACCTGCTCCTGCACGTGGCGTAGGGGCCAGCGTCACCTTCGAGCCAGGGGCGCGAACTGCCTGGCACACGCATCCGCTAGGTCAGACCCTGATCGTCACGGCCGGTCTCGGTTGGGCTCAACACGAGGGAGGTTCGGTTGAGGAGATTCGACCCGGTGACGTGGTCTGGTTTTCGCCAAACGAGAAGCACTGGCACGGTGCTTCACCAACCACAGGGATGACACACATCGCAATTCAGGAGAAGCTTGACGACAAAACGGTCGAGTGGCTGGAACATGTAAGCGAGGAACAGTATCACAGGTAATCCATTATTTCGGGGTTAGCTTCAAGAGCCTGCTGGTCGGCGGGGTGTTGTCACGGACCCCCTGGAAGCCCATGTCCGCCAGCACGTAGACAGCGCCGTCCGGCCCAACTCGGACATCGCGAATGCGGGCATGCAGGTCCGTCAGCAGAGCTTCTTCGGCAACAACTTTTTCGCCTCTGAGGGTAAGCCGGTCGAGCAGCGAACCGCGCAATCCCCCGACAAAGATGCTGTTCTTCCACTCCGGAAATAAACTGCCCTGATAGAAAGCCAGGCCCGAGGGCGCGATGATCGGATCCCAGTAGTAGACCGGCTGCTCCATGCCGTCTTTCGCGGTGATACCCGCACCTACGGGAACGCCGGAGTAGTCGATGCCGCGGGTGATCACCGGCCAGCCATAATTCTTTCCTCTCTCGATGATGTTGAGTTCGTCGCCGCCGCGCGGACCGTGTTCGGTCTCCCACAAGCGACCCGTCGCCGGATCAAACGCCAGGCCTTCCTGGCTGCGCTGGCCGATGGCCCAGATTTCCGGGAGCGCCCCGGGCTTGCCGGCAAACGGATTGCCAGGTGCGGGCTTGCCATCGGGCGTGATGCGGATGACCTTGCCTAGATCCGTGTCCAGTCTCTGCGCAACATCCCAGGGGGTTGCACCCGCGTCGTCGCGGTCACCAATCACCACGAATAGATTGCCGTCGCGGCCAATGGCGATGCGCCCTCCACTTTTCGCCCCGGCCGCCAGGTTGGGTCCGTTGGGCAACGCCGGGGTGCTGCGGAAGATGACCTGCACGTCGCTTAACCTGCCGTTATCAAGCCGCGCTCGAGCAACGTTAGTACTCCCCATGGTCCTATTGGAATAGCCGAACCAGGTGAAAAAGATGCGGTGGTTGGCGGCGAAGTGGGGATCGAGCACCACGTCAAGAAGGCCGGTTTCCGGATCGGAAGACAGACCGGAAAGGCCGGGGAGCGGATCCGACAAAACTCCGTGCTGGTCGACGATGCGGAAGGCGCCGGGCAATCTTTCGGTGACGAGAATCTTTTCGTCGGGAAGAACGGCAAGCGCCCAGGGGGCATGCAATGCACTGGTCAGAGTCGTAACGGTGAAGGGCGCGGTGGCGTGGTAAGGGGCTCGCGTCTGTTCCGGGAAGAGAGGCTTATCGTCACTTTTTTCCGGCGGCCGGGGATCGATCGGCTGGCCTTCTATCGTGGAGTAGACAGGGTAGATGAGTGGTGGCCGGCTGGGCGGCGGCGCCGCCGGGGTTTGGCTGGCACGTAACACGGGAACGGCCAGGCAAGCCAGGCAGGCAGTGATGCAGTAGCGTCTCATCAGGTGCTTACCATGTCCGTCCTCTGTTTCCACCTTACCAACAGAACCCAGGGCTTTGGAGTCTGCGTAAGAACTCCAGAATTTGGGAAGCCCGAGCGGTGCCATCCGTTAAGCAACGTGTTGGGCGAGATAGCCCTGGATCTCGGAAAACTCCTCTTCCGATAAGCGGAATGTCTCCGCCGGAATCACGCCCTCGATCTGCTTTGCGTTACGCCCGCCGACGATGGCTGCAGTGATCGCTGAGTGATGCAGGGCCCAGGCAATCGCCACAACACCCGCACTCACCCCGTGCTCCGCACCTATCTTCGCGAGAAAGTCCGCAACCGCCAGGTTCCGCGAGAGCAGCGGCTCCTGATAGTTCTTCGCATTGCGGCGAAAATCATCACTGGGGAAATTGGCAACACGCTCCCTGGTCATGGCGCCAGTCAACAGACCGGAATGCATTGGAGCATAACTGATCACGCCAATTTTGTTCTGCTCGCAAAATGGCAGGATGGCTGGTTCAACCGCGCGGTTCAACATGGAGTAGGGTGGTTGGTTCGAAGTGATCGGAGCAATTGTCAAGACGCGCTGCATCTGGTCCACGCTGAAGTTTGAGACGCCGATCCAACGAACCTTGCCCTGCTTTTGCAGGTCGGCCATTACGCCCCAAGCCTCCTCGATCTCCTCATCTGGTTTGGGCCAATGGATCTGGTAGAGATCGATGACGTCCACGGCGAGGCGGCGGAGACTGTCCTCGGCCTCGCGGCGAATCTGCTTCAGACTATTGCTGACCTCGCGCTTCTCATCCCACAGCAGGCCGCATTTGGTGAAGATGTAGGGTTTATGAGAAGTCTTCTTCAGCGCGCGCGCGACTACTTCCTCCGAATGCCCCAGGCCATAGACTGCCGCTGTATCAATCCAGTTGATCCCGAGGTCCAGCGCCTTGTGAATCGCCGCGATCGAATCGTTGTCGTCCTGTGGGCCCCAGGAAAATTGCCAGTTGTCACCGCCAATGGCCCATGAACCGAACCCAATCGGAGTCAGTTCCATGTCTGAGTTGCCAAGCTTCTTTTTGTTCATTGCCTGCTGTGCCAACGGTTGTTTACCGTCCTCCAGTAAGGATTAGATTCGCTGAATCAGTTTACGTGAGGAAGACGAGGAGACGGATAGCGGGGAGCGGCTATCCAACCTCCTGTAAGGTTTTGCTTTTGGTTTGGATCGCGTTCAGCAGTTTCTGCCAGGAGTCGTCGAACGAGCTGGCACCTTCCGATTGCAGGTCGTCTGCGAGTTTGGCGAGATCGATGCCCGCTTTTGTGAAGTCGGCCAACACCTGTTCGCAATTTCCGCCATCCCGGGGGAGCGCGCCGGCTAATTGACCGTGTTCATGGAACGCGATCAGCGTTTCCTCCGGCATGGTGTCGATGGTATTTGGCGCAGCGAGGCCGCTCACGTAGAGAACATCGGAGGCTTTGGGGTCTTTGGTGCCGGTGCTGGCAAAGAGCAAACGTTGTGGACGGGCACCGAAATTGGCCAGGCGCTGCCAGCGATCAGACTCAAGAATATCCCGGTATGCCTTGTAAATCTGCTGGCCGATGGCTATGCCTAACTTGTCACGCAGGCCGCCGGGGACTTTCTCCATCGTGGCCTTGTCCCAACGGCTGACAAAGACGGAGGCGACGGAGCGAACGTCGGGGTTGAGGCCCGCTGCGACGCGCTGTTCCAATCCACGCAGGTAGGCTTCTGCTGAGGCCTGATACTGTTCGCGGGAAAACAGCAGGGTTACGTTGATCGCCACACCGGAGGCGATCGCTTCTTCAATGGCGCCCAGCCCCTCTTTGGTACCCGGAATCTTGATAAACAAATTCGAGCGATTCGCCTTGCCATGCAACTGCTTTGCGGCAGCAATGGTTTTTTTAGGGTCGTAAGCCAGCAGGGGCGACACTTCCAATGAGACAAACCCATCCACGCCGGCCGTGCGTTGATGAATCGCCGCGAAAAGATCGGCGGCTCTGGTCAGGTCTTGCACCGCCAGTTCGAAGAACAGATCCTCTCCGGAGAGCCCTGTCCTGATAAGGCGAGCAATCTCCGCGTCGTACGATTTGCTGCCGGCGATCGCATGCTCAAAAATAGTGGGATTCGAGGTCAAACCTGTAACCGAAAACTGGTCGATGTATTTTTTCAAGGTGCCGTTGTCGAGGATGTCGCGGGTGATGTTGTCGAGCCACAAACTCTGACCGAGATCATGAAGTTCCTGCGTCGCTTTCATGGTTCCTCCTTCTTTAGTTCCCAAGCCTGCATCGCAGAGCCGGGTTAAAACTGGGTCACGGAGATCGAAGCCTGGGTGACGTTGACTGCATTGTTCGTGCCAAAGACCCGCAGACCGCCATCGGGCTGGGCCTGAATTTGAAGACCCGCCTGCAACGCGGCTAGCTGCACGACCTCCATGCATTGCTGTGGAGTGGAGTTGGCGGGCAACGGCTTGGTGACTGTGCTGTTGGTCGCTCCGTTAGTCACGGCGACCGTGCCCTCGGTGGCGGCAGTACCGCTCATAAATGAAATCAGAATCCCATGCGGCTGAGCCGGCCCTGCAGCAACCGCGGCTGACGCTCCCTGCCCTTGCTGACCCGCCGGAGGCGCCGTGGAAACGACATTGTACAAAGCATCAAAAGGAGGATTCTCGACATTATCGACGCCATAAGGAATGTGACACTTGCCGTTGACCAGAAATCCTGGCTGATACCCCTTATTGCCGAAGTAGCTGATCTGCTTGCGGCAGATGTAAAGATGGGTGCCTTCGAAAAGGTAACCGCCAGGCACCAGCGCTGCTATGTTGCCATCGAAAGTCCGCCACTCCGCCGGGCCAGTGGCCACCTCATAGGTTTTGGCTGTGTCTTCCTTTCCAGCGTTATTAACGTAGTTGCACTCCCCCTGGACCCACTTGCCGGGCAAGAGCTCGTTATTGTCGTAAACACGGCAGATGTACAGGGGTGCATTCGGGGTGCCCCCGTTCCCTGGGCCTCCCTTCACCGCGTTGGCTCCCGGAACAAAGGGCGTTTGTGCCGGTTGCCAGGTCACTGAGCTTGGTCCTGGATCATACGGCGGAGGGGGCGCGTCATCCCCAGGTTGAGGATACATAGGCTGGACGTTGCCAAAAGCATCGGTCGAAGAGCAGTGCGGCCCAACATACCAGCTTGTACCTCCCCGTATCTCCCGTTTCACCAACGGATCGCTGAGCCGGCACGGTGGATACGGTTGGGCTTGCGGCACGGGCGGTCCCGGGTAAGGATTGGGGTATGGATAGGGTGGATAAGGAAACGGCGGGCGTCCGCCACCGGTAGCGTAGAGCACATCAAACGGCGGAGCTTGCACGACTTCTCCTCCGCCCAGCGCGATATGACACGTCCCGTCGGAGACGAGTTTGCCGGGCTGGTAGCCGTAATCGGTTCCGGGATTGGGAGAGTAGTGAACCCGGCATGAATAGAGTGGGCTTCCGTCAGCGTTGCTTCCTGTCTGCGCAAGACCATAGAAGCCGCCCTGATAGGGTCCCCAGCGGGCGCTCCCGTACGCGACTTCGTAGGAGCGCATGATCTGTTCCGACCCGCCATACGGCACGTTGCAATTACCCTGGACCCACTTGCCGGGAACAACACTGCCCTGGATCTGCGCGCGGCAAATAAACATGGGAGTTCCTGGATTGGGGTCGGAGCCCGGGCCACCGGCGATTGCCCCGTTCGACTGGTCGGGCGTAAAGGGTGATTGAACGGGTCTCCAGGTAATGCTTTGACCCAGCATGGAGCCATTCTGCGCGATTGCGGAAATGCTGCAGCAACCTAAGAGAGCTGAGAGCAGCAGCCGATGGAAGCGACCGAAGGATTTCATCTCAGGCATGTGCGGGAAAGTGATTGGTCTAAAACACCCGCGTCCCGTTCATTAAGGATAAATTCCCACCGTAGTGTATATGGAAAATGCGCTCGAAGTTATTCTCAAAGACTTGTCCGAGATCCGCGTTGTGCATTCAAGCTGCGCCGGCGTGTATTCCCCGGCCGGCGCAGCAGACGGTAACGAGATGGTTCAGGCCTCACCAGGCGACTCGGTTAAGCGGCCTTGCGCGCGAGCAGGCTTATGAGGTTCTGTGCCGCAAGGGTCGAGGAAGCAGGATTCTGGCCGGTGATGAGACGGCCGTCCACCACAGAAAATGGCTGCCAGTCGGCAACCTTCTCGAAGATGGCTCCCAGCCGTAATAGTTCGTTTTCGACGAGGAACGGCACTACGTGAGTCAGTTGAACCTGTTCTTCTTCGCCATTCGTGAAACCAGTGACATGTTTGCCTTTCACAAGAGGGGCCCCTTTGTAGGTCACCCGATGAAGGACACCCGGGGAGTGGCAGACCAATGCCACTGGTTTGCCGGAATTGTAGAAAGACTCGATCAGAGAGATGGAATCAGCACTTTCCGCGAGATCCCACATTGGGCCATGTCCGCCTACATAAAACACGGTGTCGAAATCCTCAGATTTTACGTCTGCAAGCTTGACTGTATGCGCCAAGTCGTTCTGCGCAGTTTTGTCCTGCTTGAAACGAGCCATCGCGGGAGTCTGATTTTCGGGCTGATCGCTTTTGGGGTCTACCGGTGGTTGTCCGCCGTTCGGCGATGCGAGCGTCAGTTGTACCCCCGCATCTCTAAAGACAAAGTAGGGAGCGGCAAACTCCTCGAGCCAGAAGCCGGTCTTACGCCCAGTGTTTCCGAGTTGATCGTGCGACGTGAGCACCATCACGATTTTCATGTTTGTCTCCTTTTTCGGGATGCACAGCTCTGTTGAATCTGCAGCCTCATGCCGCTATCGAAACAGAAGGGAGCGAAGGGGACAATTAGACGAAGGTATCGGCGATACCTTCGTGCTGGTGTTTGTTCTCCGGGAGAAGTATGCCGTTGCGCGGATTGGAGGCGGGTGGCCACCCTCTCCTTTCCACAGAGCGCGGGGTGCCCCATATCTCGCTCCCTTTTCGCGAGATGTGGGATACCACAGCGCTCCACGTGCCTCTTTCTAAGGTCGGAAAAAAGGTTGAGGTTCGTGGTATCCCACATCTCGCAAAAAACGAGCGAGATACCCCGAATTTCCTGTACGCGGCCCTGGACACGACCGCGTGTGCGCCTTTCTTTAAGGAAAGGCGCATAGAGTTTGATGGAACCCGCTTAGCTCCACAGGAAATCGGGGATATGGGGCACCCCGCGCTCCGTGGAAGGGAGAAAGACAGGATGGGCTACCCGTAATTCCGTTGGTGAGTTTAAGGTCTGCTCGGTTTTTGCCGATAACGCAGGCGTGCCCATCCCGGCCACAGGATTACAACGATGAAATCCTTCTTCCTCCTGACAATATTGCTCTGGATGCCCCCGCTCGGACACTCGGAAAGCAGTCCCTTTGACAGAAACGTGGAAAATACAACTCTTTTGAATCCCGCTTGCCCAGCCACGCTCACCGGTGTGTATGCGGATTCGTCCAGACACCGAGAAGGCCGGGTGAGCGTGCACCTTATCAACCAATCCGAGAAGCGCCTGGTAGCGGTGAAGGTCGGGTTTGATGGAAGAGATGCCGCGTGGGACAATCACGAATTTCCCGGGACCTATGCCTCGACGGTAAGTCTGAGGCCGGAGAAGGAAGCAAGGCCCATTTGGCGCGTGGAGGACGAAACGTTCGCGCTCAACACCGCTAGCGGTGTACGTGTCTACCTCTTAAAACTAATGTTTGCAGACGGCTCCGTATGGCAGGATGACGGCACCAAATCCTGTTCGTTGAGTATTTATGGCCTGGCGAAACCTCAGCCCAGCGACGAGTGAAGAATCAATAACATTGGTTCACGCGAACCACTTTCCCCTCGCTTTCCCCCTCATACACAGCTGGTGCGTAACTTCCCGGCAGTCATAAATTTGCCCGCAAAATTTCGGTCCATCGAAGTTCAACCGGCATCAAAAGCAAGACGGTTGAGGGCAAGTCAATTTGCTGAAATCACTTTTCGACTCCATCGGACAGGTGGCATTATTTGGCGCGAAGGCCCTGCGCGATGCGTGGGTGCCGCCGTTTGAATGCGAGTACCTGCTGACGCAGTTCTATGAGATCGGAGTAGGTTCTTTCTTCCTGGTGGTGGCGTCTGGCCTGGCGCTGGGCGTGGTCATGACATTGCACACGCGAAGTACCCTGGTGCAGTTTGGCGCCACAGCAGAAATTCCCATCTTTCAGTCACTTGCGTTCTTCAATGAGCTTGGCCCACTGGTTGCCGCGTTGCTGATGGCTGGGCGCGTGGGCGCCGGCATTGGAGCGCAGCTTGCGAACATGCGCGCCACGGAACAGATCGATGCGATTGAGACGCTTTCTATCGACTCCTTCAAGTTGCTGGTAGTCACCAGAGTCATCGCTTGTACTGTCATGCTTCCGCTGCTGACTCTCTTTATGGATGCAGCGGGTATCTTCGGGGGCTTTCTTTCGGAGCATTTCTGGTCGCATCTCAGCTGGACGCTCTACATGCAGCGTGCCTTCGATGGAGTCGCACTCGCCGACTTCCTTCCCCCCACACTCAAAACCGCGGTCTTTGGTTATCTCATCGCAGTCATCTCCTGCTTTTATGGCTACAACACCAATGAAGGCTCCGACGGCGTGCGCAAAGCGGCGACCAACAGCGTGGTCGTGTCGTCGCTGGTCGTCATCCTGGCAGACGTGATCCTGGTCAAATGCATCTTCTTCCTTTTTCCGGACCAAGCCATATGACCGAGGGGCAAGCCAGAATCAGCACGATCGCGTTTGAACAAGTGGAAAAAGGTTTTGACGACAGGAAAGTACTGGATAAGGTGTCGTTCACAGTCGCCCAGGGAGAGGCACTCTGCATCCTGGGGCGAAGCGGAACCGGCAAAAGTGTGACCTTAAAAATGATGATCGGCTTGCTGAAAGCAGACGCTGGGAAAGTCCTCGTGAACGGAGAAGACATGTCGACTCTGGATGAAGAGGGGTTGGCGAAGGTCCGCCGCAAGATGGGTTATCTTTTCCAGAGCGCGGCCCTCTTTGACTCCTTCACTCTTAATCAAAACCTCGCCCTGCCCCTTCATCGACTGGACGGCACCAAATCTCCTGAGGCGATCAAGCAAGCGGTCGAAGAGACGTTGGGAGCGGTGGGCCTGGGAAAAGATGGCAACAAGATGCCGTCGGCCCTCTCCGGGGGTATGCAGAAGCGCGCCGGCCTGGCGCGGGCGCTGGTGCTTCAGCCGGAAATACTACTGGTGGATGAGCCGGCCAGTGGATTGGATAGAATCACCGCCTCTGAGATTGACGACCTTCTCATGAAAGTCAAGACCGAGCGTCACACCACCATGGTGATTGTCACCCACGACGTTCATGGGGCGCGCAAGATCGCTGACAAGTTTGCCGTGTTGGATCAAGGCCGGCTCCTGGCATTCGGCACGCCGGAAGAACTGGACCGCAGGGATGACAAACGGTTGCAACAATTCATAGCGGAGCGCTAGTCACATGAAAAACCACAATGTGATTGTCGGAGTTTTCGTTACCGCCGCCATCGCCGTGTTCGGTGCGTGCCTCTTTCTGATTGGCAATCAGCACAAAGCATTTAACCGGCACGTCGTTTTCTACACCAATTTCCACAATGTGGATGGCCTTCCCAAGGGGGCGACCGTCCGAGTGGATGGCATGGATGCGGGTGAATTGGAAAGTATCCAGATCCCCTCAGGTCCGGCACAAAAATTCCGCTTGAAGATGAATGTAGAGGATCGACTCCATGGTTTGATCCGCGAAGATTCGCTGGTGACGGTTGAGACCGAGGGATTGGTAGGGGACAAATTCCTGCTCATCCATTCCGGTACCGCTGGTTCGCCGGAGGCCGCGGCGGAGAGTACTCTCGCCGGTAAAGAGGCCTTCGACCTAACCAAAATGCTGGAGCAGGCGCAAGGCCTGATGAACCAGGCGGGCACCACCATCACCGCCCTTCAGGGAACCATGAAAGACGTAAGCGGCCGCCTTGACACCACACTCGACACCGCAACGGGCACCATACGAAACGTAAACGGAGTGGTGCTCGACGTGCGAAACGGGAAGGGGACCGCGGGGCTTTTGCTGGAGGATAAAGCAACGGCGGCGGACGTCAAGCAGTCACTCGCGAACGTCAAGCAGACAACGGAGAAACTCAACGACACCTCTACGCGCATCGACAGCCTCCTGGCGGACGTGCAGACCCGGCAACTGATCCCCAAGGTGGACGACACGCTGACCAGTGCCAAGGCCGCAACACAGAATCTCGACCAGACGACGGAGCAAATCAATACCACGCTGAAGAGCGCATTTGCCGAGGATCAGTATGGCGAAGACGCAGGCACCAACCTGCAGCAATCCCTTACCAACCTCAACCAGGCCTCGGGCAACCTGACCGACGACACAGAAGCGTTGAAGCACGAATTCTTCTTCAAAGGCTTCTACAAACACCGTGGCTATTACGACCTTGACGGTCTGCCGGTTGAGCAGTACCGCGCGGGACAGATTTTCAAGTCCCTGCCTGAGAGCCGCCAGTGGATAGATGCTTCTTCGCTTTTCACGACGAATCAGAGTGGGGAAGAAGTGCTGTCAGCGAATGGCCGGCAGAATATCGATCAGGCAGTGGGTCAGTTTAAAGAGATCTACAATAACCCCCTGATCATCGAGGGCTACGCTTCTTCCGGATCGCCATCGGATGAACTGGTGCGATCGCGCAGAAGAGCGGCCATGGTCCAGACCTATCTGGAACTGCACTACCATCTCATGCCTAAGAACACCGGCATCGTTGCGCTCAGGAACACGCCTCCGGAGAAGGCGGGCAAAACTACCTTTGACGGAGTCAGCCTGGTAAGTATCGGCACGGCCAGCAAGTAGAGTCATCGCTCACTGGCCCCTTCCCAGCTTCCAGCGAGGGGCAGCCTCCCTTATGAGACCACAAACGTGTGCACCCACGGCAGCATCTCCCATCGGCCCTCTTTGTGCTCCAGGACTACCCATGTCCAGTTGCCGCACAGGGAGCCGCACCATATGCCCTGCTCCACGAGCGCCAGCGTGTGGTTTGCACTGAAGAAGACCTCGGTGAAGCGGTGCAGGCCCGCACCATCGGCGAACGCAGCAGGCGGTCTGACGGGGTCTTTCATGAAGCTTTGCCTATCCTCGGCATTCAGCAGATGAACCGGCAGTTCGGTCCTGAAGCTTTCGACATTTAGCTGGATTACATCATGACAGTGCTGATCGTAATCTGTCAGGACCTCGTTCCACTCAGCTTGCCGGTCTTCCGGCGCCTTCACCGCATCATGGGGGTTCATCTCCATAGAGTTAACTTCGGACGCAGGATGGCAGGCGACGTCGAGCGGAGTCGCACTCGTGGTGTCTTCGATCAGCCACTGCGTTCTGCTTGCTTTCCGCCATTCGATGGGGCCGCTCTTCAGCAGCTGTGAATAGATGGCGTATGAATCCTCGGCCCTGTCCCCCGGCATAGGCATTGGCTGCGCAAGGCGTGGTGTTCCACCACCAGGCTGTGCCGAAAACGGAGCGGCTAATCCGAGACATGTCAAAAGCAGAGTAACGGTTCGCACAATTGTGTCTCCTGAAATGGCTGGATCACTCGCGGCGGCCGCCTCAGCCAATGAGCTTGTCCAATTCCTCAAAACTCGCTGTGCCCTCCATGGGACCTTTGCAGGTCACGGCCATCGCGCCACTGGCGCAAGCATAGCGCAGCGAGTGGTCAATCGCTTTGCCTTCTTCGCGGCACGCCGCGTACGTGGCGCAGAAGCAGTCGCCGGCGCCAGTGGGGTCGACCTCGCGGACTGCGAACGCCGGTACGTCCAGCCGGAACGAACGGTCGTAATAGGTGCAGCCGGCGCTGCCGTGCTTGACGACGATCTCTCGAATTCCGAGGGCGAGTAGCGGCTCGATGGCCTCGGCTTCCGTTTGAGCATCCACGAGCAGGCCTACCTCGTCGCCGCTCGGCAGGAACACGTCGGTCTGTTCGAGGATCGATCGCAACGCTTCGCGAATGTCCGCGCTTCTGAGTATCTCCGGCCGGATGTTCGGGTCGAAGGAGATGACCCCGCCTCGGCGCTTCACGATGCCGATCGCCTTGTGGACGGCTGCTGTGACTCCCGGAGAGAACAGTGATGAACCCATGACGTGAAACCATGTGCAATCGGCAAGCAGCGACTCGGTGATCGACGACGCTGAGAGGCGGCCGGACGCACTATTGGCAATGTTGAAGATGAAGTGGCGCTCGCCCGTCTCCGTGTAGGTGACAAACGCGCTGCCGGTGACCGCGTCGGCGAGCAAGGCTATGGCACTCGTATCGACACCGTCGCGGCGCAGGCGGTTGATGTTCAGCCAGCCGAAATCGTCGTCGCCTACGCAGCCGATGATCCCGGCGGAACGTCCGAGGCGGCCCACCTGGTCGATGAAGATGGCGGGAGCGCCGCTCGGGAAAGGCCCCACCAGGGTGCCGGGCGCACGGAAGCTCTGGCCTCGCTCAGTCGCCATGATCTCTACCAGGATCTCCCCGATGGTCACGATCCGGGCCATTCGACGGCTCCTTTCAGGGGCGACCCCTTGATCGCAACGTCGATCGCGACCGCGCACAGAATAACGTATTTCCAAGTAGAATTATTTGAGGCGGAAGATCGGACGGTCACGCCCCCGGCTAAACCAGCACATGCAGCTGTCGTCCGCCGCGCGCAAGCGGCATGTTGTATTGTGGCCACTCGGACTCTCAGGGCAGCTCCCACACCCATAACCGACGATATCGAACCTCGCACGGCGGCGCTGTTCATGATCGCTCGGCCGCAGGGGAACAGCAGGTCCCTCCACTCCGGTCGGGATGACAATTCCGTTTGGGTGTCAAGGATTGAACTGGCGGAGATCCCTTTGCCGCGCTCCACGCGAATTGATCAGAACGGAGACCTCGAACATGAAGCCTAATGAACCCAGCCGCACAGCCCTGATGATTGCCCGACAACGAGCTGCTCATCAAGTGCTCGATCATGGCTCAATCCTCTATGACCCATTTGCCATGAAGATTCTGCGTGAACAGGAAAAGGACGTGCTTCAATTTGCGAACCAGCACCCTTTGGCCAGTATTGGACGCCTGATCACCACCGCGCGAAGCCGGATTGCGGAAGATGCTTTGTCAAGAGCTGTCGAAAGAGGGGTTCGGCAAGTTGTCATCCTTGGCGCGGGACTCGACACATTCGCTCTCCGGAATCCACATGGCGCACAACAGATCCGTATCTATGAGGTAGACCACGCCGCGACGCAGGCATGGAAACGCCAGCGCCTGGGCGAAGCTCAAATCGCGCTTCCGCCATGGCTTATTCTCGTGCCAGTCGATTTCGAGCGGGACGATTTGGGAGAGAAACTCGTCGCCGCAGGCTTTGAGCAGAACTTGCCCGCGTTTTTCACGTGGCTCGGGGTTGTGCCCTATCTGACAGAGGATGCTATCGGTCGCACTCTTAACTACATGTCGTCCATCCAAAACTCGGAGGTGGTGTTCGACTACACGGAACCTCCCGAAGCATTTTCCGAAGAGATGAGGGAAACAGTAACGAAGCGGACCGAACAGCTGGAGAAAATTGGTGAACGTTGGGCCAGCCGCTTCGAGCCGGCCGGCATGGCAGCGATTCTTCGCTCGCACGGATTTTGTGCCATCGAAGACATCAGTTTCCAGGAGATCGCGTCCAGGTTCGGCCGCTCCGTTCAGGGACTCGCGCCCGGACACGCGGGCGTTCATGTTGTTCACGCCAGGCACTAAGTGAACGCGGTCATTGATTGCTATTCAATTAAGGAGCCATCCACACCGGCAAATTCGTTTATGTTTGACTTAAAGACTGCGAAGGGCCGTCAAAAAGTCTGATCGACGGACCCCGCACCGAATACCCTGCCCTGTCGGTTTCAGGCGGGATGCTTTAGAAGATCTGCCACCGTGTTCAAGATTTCGCGCGAAAGCGCCTCATCCGACACGGCGCGGGCCAGCGACATCGCTCCGACGAGAGCGCTAAAAGTCAGGATCGCTCTGGATCTTCTCGCGCGCTTATCCCTGCCAGGCAGCAATCCGACAATCAACTCAATATCTGCCTTGACTTGATCAGAGGTAAGCGCACGAGTCCGCCTGTCGCTGCGAGCGATCTCCGGGGCCAATGCGCTGAAGGCACAGCCAGCGCCTGGATTCTTGCGATGCACATCGCTCACATAATCATCGATAAGCTTCTCGAAGGAGAGCGGCCGCCCGCTGGATTCAGCAGCTTTCTTTTGCAGCTGCCAGGTGCCGAATGCATCGCTGAGTGCTTCCGCCACCAGTTGGTCACGAGAGTCGAAGTGCTTGTAAAAGCCGCCAACCGTCAGGCCGGCTTCCTTCATCAACTCCGCAATTCCGAATCCGGCGAGGCCCTTTTCGCGGAATCTCTTTGAGGCAATGGCAACGATGCGCTTATGAGTTTTCTCTTTCTGCGCCTGGGAATAACCCATCTGAACCTCCCCGAAAATAATCTGCGACCAAATCAGGATTACGAATCTAATCCTGTAAAGAGGATTATAACAATAATCCTCAGCGCCGGGCAAAGGCCAAGGCTCAACTAATTCGGGATCTTCTGGTGGTCTCGATCGACATTCATAATCTCCGGGGTTGCGGCCTGGCGCCGCAGGTCATGAGTGACATGGAAAAGGGAGAAGCGATATGCGTGCAATGAGAGCGGAGCAATTTAGCGGTTATGAAGCGTTGAAGCTCGTAGAGCTTCCAAAACCAACGGTCACAGACGGGAAGGTACTGGTGCGAATCACGGCAGCCGGCGTCACCCCGCTCGACCATACGATTCTCTTTGGAAATTTTCACATCCCGGAGGTGCCGCTCATCCTGGGCAACGAAGGAGCGGGCGTGGTTGAGGAGGGAGGCGGAGCCGATTTTCCCGTTGGCTCACGCGTAATGTTCTGGGGCGCCTATGGCGCTTTTGAGGATGGCACTTACCGTGAGTGGATCGCCGTCCGGAAGAACGATCTTTGCCTCATACCTGACGGCGTCGACGAGATCAGCGCCGCAGGCATTCCGGTCGCGTATCTCACCGCACAGATAGCTCTTACCTTGGCTGGCTTTCGCCCGGGCAAAACCGTTCTGGCCCCGGCGATTGGGGGATCGGTCGGTAACGCAGTGACACAAATCGCGCGCGCTCTGGGAGCAAAGCACGCCATATCGACCACGACCAGCCATGCGAAAGCTGAGCAGGCGAAGGCGCTCGGATTCGACGACGTCATCGATACTTCCCTGGAGAAGCTAGGTGACGGCGTGCGTCGTATCACCGGCGGCTACGGCGCAGATATTGTGATCGATGGGATCGGCGGTGAAGTCCTGAGCGAGGCACTCAAAGTGCTCGCGTTGGGAGGAAGCCTCACAACACTTGGATATTCCGCAAGCCGTAAGACAACCATTGATGTGACAGATCTCATCGTGCCGCAAGCCAGCATCCGGAGTCTAAATATGTTTCGTCAGCCGCAGGCGGCCGTTACGGACGCGTGGAACGCAATTGTGCCTCTCCTTCAATCCGGTGCAATCAAACCGATTGTGGCTAAAACATTCCCGTTGACTGAAGCGGCTGAGGCTCTGCGTTACCTGGTAGAGGGTCGCCCCTTCGGGCGGGTAGTCCTTGAAGTCTGACCACACTTGGTAGGGGGAAACATAACAGGTATCCCGCTCTGCAATGGGCGAACACCAGTAGTCAAATTAACCCAACTACGCTCGGACGAGCTTACTCAGGGAGAGGAATCAATGACAACAAGAACGGCGATTCGGCTGGCTTCGCTGGTCACGGCAATCAATGTCCTGGTCGCGACCGGCTTTTCCATCGTGGCGATCATCGGTCCGCAATACCTGCTCCCTGCCGGATCCGTTCCAACGGAGGCGTCGTTGCTATTGGCGATGTACGCGGCGGCGCGCACAATTCCTCTGGCTTTGTTCGCATTGGGGGCGATCTACAAGCAGTCGACGCCTGGGTTGCTGATCCTGGGTGCGCTCGCCGGCGCCATGCAACTGCTGGATGCGGGAATCGGTCTGTTTGAGCATGATCCTGGAAAATGCGCTGGACCGCTCTTTATCGCCGTCCTCCAATTCTCGGTGTTGTATCTGCTTCACAGATCCGTGCGGATCATGCCGGAAAGCAAGCCCGGATAAGGGGAAATGCCCATGTAGCCAGGAGAAATTCTGGCTACATGCTAAGTCGCCGAGGCGCGCGGTCGGGAGAGCGCGCAAGGTGGTTTAGGCAAGTCACCTATGATCACGTTTGGTCGGTATCGAATAGGTCGACCGTTCGGCTCCGTCAGCCTCAATAGCGCAGCTAGCCTTCAACCTTAGTGTGGTGCGGCCGCCATGCGCTCCTCGGCCTGGCGGGTAAGGTGGGGCACAATACCGAGGTTCCGCTCGATGAGCATCAGTTGGCCGCGATGGTGCATCTCGTGCTCCTTGGCTCCGAGCAGTTGTTCAAAGCGCGACTTTGTACCTGAGCCATCGGCTACGGGGATCATTTCTGCGAGGAACTCGGGCGTCAGCGTTTCTAACCACCCTGCAAACTTGTCGCCTTCATCGCGTAGCAGATCGAGGATCTCCGCTTTCGTTCGGGACTTTACTTCCTCAGCTTGCACCTCGCTGCCCAGCCGAACGAAATCAAAGCCAACCAGCGTTTTCACCCGCTGCTTGCCGTGAACCTCATACCACATCCGTGGGGCAACTGCGATGTGCGTCAACAGAGCGCCGACCGCGCGGCAGCCAGGCGCAGGCACGAAGCCGTAGTTCGATTCAGGAATATCCTGTGCTATCTGAAGAGTGTTGTTGCGTACCACGCGAAATTGCCTGGCAAAATCTTTTCCGTCGTAAATGGTCAGCGTCATGGCTCGCTCCTCATGCTGGAGAATTGTACGCGATGAAAGAGCATCTATGTGCTAATGCCCCTCCGCTCCTGAGTTTGCCCGGCCCATCACGAAAGTTTGTGGGCCAGAGTTACCTCACCGGGCCCATTGCCGGGGAATTACTCGCGGATTTAGCGTGAACGGATCGGTGGGCGATGCGTCGAGCCAAGAATGCAATACATTTAGCTAAGGTACCCGGAAGGTCCCAATGCGAACAGCTATCGCCCTCGTCCTGCTGGTTTTCGTATCGACCCCGCTTTGGGCCGCGGAACCGTCTTCGCGCTCTCCCCGATTTCCCGGTGTATCGATTTCCGTTTATGACGAGAATCCCTCGCATATCTGGAATCGTCTCTACGCGGCTTTGCGCGTCCGCGAGGATCCGCAGGCCAACAAGTATGGTGAAGATTCGCTCGACCCCATGCTCTGGCGGGAGACAGAGCACTTGTTGTCGCAGCCCTCGGCCGGACTCGCGCTCCGCACGATGAATGAGTTTCTCCGAACACGCGCGGAAACCTTTATTCAGTCTCCTCTCAAACACGCCATGTTGCAGCACGATCTATGGGCGGTCTTTGATTGGTCCGTCCAGCAATACTCGGCGAGGGAACGGCCTCGATACGGCACCGAGAAGCGGGAGTTGCAGAGCAGGCTGGCGGAGGTGCTGAGACGCCTGGCCCTCACGAAAGAACAGATCAAATCTCTGCCCAACAACTATGCGCAGGCGGTGGCTTCAGGCGCGTTCAGCGCGCAATACGATCCGGCACATCCGGAGCAGCCTTTTTTGCCGCAGGATTTGTTTGGCCCGCGTGGGCCATGGGTGTGCATCACGCCCAGTCCGGAGATCGGGAACGACGGAGTAGCGAACCTGCATGTCTCGAATCTTTCGGGGCGCTCCGTTTTCCTCATCTTCGTGAGATTGCCGGCAGGGCGGCAGGCGACGTTCGATTATTTCCAAACGTTGTGGAACTTTCCACAGCCGTGGGCCGCCGGCCCACAGCTAATAGTCTCGGATCAGTCGATACCAAATCCAGATCTACCATCTTTCCCTGCCGGGACGCAGGTGGCTCTGGTGCGCCAGATGATGCTCTTCGATAAGCAAGGCAACCTGGTGCTGTCACCCATCACAGAAAGCGTACAGATACGCGTGTACCGGGAAATCACAATGGCGCGGAAGCATGACTTTTCAGCCGGCCGCGACCGAATGGCCCGGAACAGCGGCCAGGATTTCTTCGAGATCACGATCAGCCGGCCGTTACTGTTCTCCGGCAAGCAGGGAGGCTTGCGAGCCACCGGCCGCGAAGAAAGAGAATTTCCGACTTTTCAAACGATGGGGAACGATCCGATCGACAGCGCCTCCGGAAGAGTGGAACACCTGAACTCACAACCACCCACTATGGAGACGTGCCTTAATTGTCATTCCGGCGGAGGGGTTACCTCTTTCAACAGCCTGGATAGCTTGCTCAAGCCAACACGGCGCCAGCAGGAGCCCAAGGACGTCAACTATGGACCCAGGTATTGGAGTGAAAGCAAAGCACTCTGGTGGAAGGAGAACCGCTATGACTGGGGCCTCCTGAACGGTTATTGGAACGCTCAACCGTGAGCGGACTTCTGTCGTTAGCTGAGCAGCGAGCCGACCGATCCGAGGCCCCTGTCAAAGCTGCAGCTTTACGGACAAGCTAACTTCGACGACCGCAATCCTCAGCCCTGGATCCGAATATCGTGAAACGCTGCCGGCGGATTTTTCGTGTGCCTTCATCGTGGGGGCAGCAGGCCGTAGACATCTACCTCGTGCTTTGTGCCTACATAGACATGCCCGTTCACGACCGTCGGGATATTGAAACGCAGGGCAAGGCCGGGGCGGTCCCGTCCCGCATTTTGCTCGCTATTGTAGAGTTCATGCGCCACATTCGCAGCATCATAGGCGTAGAGAGCCGCGGGCTGGTCGGGTGCATTCCAGACTTTGGAGCGGAGCAGCCACACTATGCCGTCGTCGAGTCCGTTGGCGGATAACGTCGGGGTTGCCGATACGCCAGGGAAGCCACTCGCCGCCCTGGGTGAGAGCTTACCGTCGATCACAGCAAATTGACGCAGCACATCTCCGTCGCTGAGCACGTATAAATTGTGTTTCCAATAGGCCATCGATCCGAAGACACCATTGGGAACAGCCATGGTCTGCACTGCATGACTATTGTTCCCAGGCTGCCAATGTCCCATGTGGTCGCGGTCCACCAGGTAGAGGACGCCTCCCTTCCCCTCCACCACTGCCAGGTGCGGATAGGCGCCAGACTGGTCGGGCAACAGCATCGGTCCACCGGAACCCAGGTCGCTGTCGTTCGCGTCCAGGTTGGCCGCGTTGTACGGGGCGAAATAATCACCGAGCTTCAGACTCTCTCCGTCTAGCTTGAGGAGGGAATCGCCATAGTCGCGGCCACCTTTGGCAGCGTCGAAACGTCCATTGCCGGTGGCAAGGAAGATATTGCCGGTTTTGTCGGCCGCCGGTCCGGTATCCCCTCCCCAGATTCCGCTGTCATCGGCATCGGGAGATGCATTGAAGACCGCTTCCTGCTTCAAACTCCGCGCACCGTAAGCCATGACCCAGCCGTGGTAGGGGCCGACATCGCAGGCAGAGGCCCAGGTGAGATAGACGGCACCGCGGTTCAGCAACAGTGCTGCTCGCGGGTTATCCCGCAATGGATTGAAGCTCAGCTTTCCGCCACTGCTGCCGGTTCCAACACCGCTCATGCTGGCTCGAATCTCGATCGGGCCGCCGAATTTTTCAACCCCAGTGGTTACCGCGAGCGCATGCAAGCGCTGAGCGTAGACGTTGTCTAAAAAGCCTGTCCGGTCTCTGGTTCGGGCCAGGACATACAGTGTTCCTGTGTCTGGGTCGATGACGGGCGTCGACGTTATGCCAATCTCAGGTGAGATGAAGGGACAATCCGCATCCCGCGCCGGCACAGTGGTGAAATCGTCTTTGAGAAAGCTCGCCTGCCACAGAGGAGTACTCGGATTACCGTAAGCGTCGAAGGCATAGACGCTGTCGTGCTCGGTAGCGATAAAGAGTACATCGTGGCGGCCTTTGCCTGGAATCTCCACGCCGCCGAGGAAGAGCGGCTGAGCGTAGACATCTCCGTCGACGTGCAAGGTGAAAAGTTTTCCAAAGTGCTGAACATTTACATTGCGAGGGGTCAGTTTGGTCTCGTTGAGATTCGCCCCGGTGCGCGCGTTGTCGTATTGTGACGTAATCACCCTCTGTGACTCCGCCAACGGCGACAGCGCGAGGACGCCCAAGAGCACGGCCGCACGATAACCAGTCCATTTCCTTCTGCTTTGACGCATTCTGAAAGCCTCTATGAAGACGCGCTCCGATCAATACTCCTTGCTCACTACGCATTCCCCTATGTAGTATACAACATAACGAGGTTGGTAAACGGGCCAAGATCGTCAGGATGAGTCATCCGGCTGTTGGCTGCAGTCTGGAACGTCTCACACGAGTAGCGCTTTGGACCCTTATAAGGCATCCAACTCTTTTGAAATAGCTGCGCACTTTTAGCATTTCAGAGGCCGTCCCGGCGGAATACCTTTCTGCCCTCCGACGATGCGGCAAACCGCAACAACGCAAGGGCCTCCGAACGATGCTTCGATCGCATGATCACCACTGCGCCCATCCTGATGGGTGGATAGAGAGTCGGAGAAACCGGAATGACTCGCGCACCCCAAAGTCCGGAGACGCGTGCCGCGGTCATGGGGAGCAATGCTACATCCGCATCGCCGTTTTCCAAAAACTGCGCGACCTGCGAGTTGTCTTTCGCAATCACAAGCTTTCTTCGTACGGCTAAATCATAATCGCGACCACCCTTCAAAGCCTGCTCTGCAGTTCTGCCAGAAGACGTGTGTTGCGGGTCGGGAATCGCAATATGAGATATGGTCTTATCTCTCAGAGCGAGCAGGGGATTCCCTGGCGGAAAGTGGAAGCGGACGATCGGCGAAACACAGATCACCAGCTGGTCGCGCGCGTACTCCGTAAGCGAGGCGGGAAGGGCCGCGCGTGAAGCGACAAGCCGGCGGACGTCCTGCATGTTCGTTGAGAACACCGCATCAAAAGTCGCACCACTCTGACTCTGTGAATAGAGGCTGGCGGAATCCGCAAATGTCAGGCGGACGTGGTTGCCGGTCTTCGACTCAAACGCTCATGCCACTTCCATCATGGCAGCATTCAGTCCAGCGGGCGCTTCAACCGACATTTCTGCGCCGCCTGAATCGTCCGCTCCTCGTCCGCTCCTCGTCCGCCGGCGTCGTGCGGGCTACTCTCAGGAACCGCAACCCCGCAGCCAAGGATGAGGAGCACTAACACTGCTGTATTTCGCATTTTTGTCCCATCGGAGTTCTATACCAAGGACCGCCGTCCTCATCCCTCAGTAGGTTGTGGTCCTTCGATCTCACTGTTCGCGAAGGCTTGTCATGGGATCCAGGCCCGCGGCGCGCCGAGCGGGGAGATAGCACGCTAAACCAGAGATAACGAAAAAAACGACCGTCATTCCGGCGAATGTCGTGGGGTCAGTCGGTTTGACGCCCACCAGCATTGTGGACATTACCCGCGTGAGAATGAAGGCTGCGATTAGGCCGGTCGCAATTCCAAGAGCGCTGAGACGGAGGCCCTGGCCCACGACGAGCTTGAATATATTTTTTCGCCCGGCCCCCAAGGCCATGCGCACGCCGATCTCGGCAACGCGCTGTCGCACGGCGGACGAGAGCACACCGTACAACCCGACGCCGGCCAACACTCCGGCGATCACTGCAAAGATGGCGATCAGCAGTAGAGAGAAACGAGTACCGGCTTGCGCTTCGCCGACCCAGGCATCCATGGGCTGCATTTCGATGACGACAAGATTCGGGTTGATTCCCTTGATCGTTGCACGTACCTGGTTTTCGTAGGTTGCGGTATCGCTGCTCGTGCGGATCGCCCAGGAACGAACACGACCCGATCCGGCAAATCCATCCGTGACGTAAACCTGCTCGCGTCCCGGCCCTGCAAGTGAAGTCATGTGCTGATGCGCCACGACTCCCACCACGCGGACCCATTCCGGCTGAGGCGTGCGAATACGAACCAGAATGCGCTTGCCCACAGACAACTGGTTACCGAACGCTTTCTTCGCGAGCAAGTCGTCGATGACTACGCCGTCGCGCCCTGGCGCGTTGTCATCCTCCGTGAAGGTGCGCCCCGCCAGCAAAGGCGTGCGCATTCCCTCAAAATAACCGGGCAGCACAATTTGATCATTCGCCTCTTGAAACTTATTGGGATCACTCAGAGCTTCCCCGCGCCCCCATCGAATCAGGCTGTAATTTCCGGTCAAAGGAAACGGGTAGGATGCAGCTACACTCCGGACTCCGGGAATCGCGCGCAGACGCTCTTCGATTTCGCTGACCAGGCTGGCGCGCTCTTCCGGTGTTTTTCCTATCGCGGCGATTCCCAGAACCTGAAAAGTGAGCAAACGGTGCGCATCGAATCCTGGATCGATGCGCTGCAGTTGGAGGAAGCTACGGAACATCAGTCCCGATCCAATCAACAGAGTGAACGATAGCGCTACCTCAGCAATTACTACTAAATTGCGCAACCTGCCGCCACCCGCCAGTCCTGACGCCTGACTGCCGGCGCGCAACGCGTTCACAAACCGTGCCTGCGAAGCACGCCATGCCGGCGCCAGGCTGAAAATGGCGGCAGCGGCGAGACCTGCGAGGGCGGCGAACCCGAGCACGAAGGCATCGATGCGAACGCTCTCGAGCCGAGGAAGATTCGCCGGAGCGAGCACGCGTAACTCGTGAATTCCGACCCATGCCAGGCCCAGACCCAGCAATGTGCCGATACTACCCAGCACGGATGCCTCTACAAGAATGGGACGAATTAGTCGCCATCGGCCCGCACCCATGGCGGCGCGCACGGCGAGCTCGCGTTCCCGCAGAGAGGCGCGTACGAGCAGAAGATTGGCTACATTCGCGCATGCAATGAGCAACAGGAAAATCACCGAGCCCATCAATGCGAGAATTGCAGGCCGCGCTTCCCCGACCAGATGTTGCCGCATGGGTTGGACTCGGATGTGGTAATCAGCACCCCGCCAGGTGGGGAACTTTTTTTGCGCTTCGTCGGCCACCTGGTCGGCGGCCGCCTGTGCTTGTTCCAAGCTAACTCCATCTTTGAGTCTGCCCACTGCCTGCAGGGAAAGCGCGGGGCGATTCACGGCATCGTAGTCCAGGCGATTGGCGATCCAAACATCCGGCGAGCCTTCGATGTTGGAATCTGGTGGAAAATACAAGTGGAAGCGAGGAGCCAGCACGCCAACGATGACCAAGCTTGGGCCGCCTGTGGTCCGCATGGTTTGGCCAAGCATATCTGCGTTACCGCCATAACGCCTTTGAAAATACTCGTAGCTGAGTATTGCAAGGACAGGGGTCGGTCGGGCCGGAGAGGCTTGAGCACCAGGGGGCGGAGTTGGAGGTTCCGGGATACCGTCTTCCTCCATGAAGTCACGACCAAGTGCCACCTTGGCACCCGTCACCCGGAAGAAATTTGTTGTGACCACCGCCCAGTGGATCTGCTCTGATGTACCGTCATCCCGAGGAACCAGGGCGGGCCCTGTGAAAACGCCGGCAAAATCCTTGAAGAGGTCTTTTGTATGATCGCGCAAATCGATGAAATCGGCATTAGAGAACGGCAGGTCGTAAACATTGCGTTTACGCAGCTCCACGCTGGCGGTCACCAGCTGTCCCGGATCCAGGTATGGCAGAGGCCGGAATAGGACAGCGTTCGCCACGCTGAAGATCGCAGTACTCGCACCAATCCCCAAAGCCAGGGTTACGATGGCGGTCGCCGCAAATCCAGGAGACTTTCGCAATCGGCGCAATGCATATCGAGTATCAGCCCAGATACTATCGAGACAGAGTGCAGCGTCCGCCGCCGTTGCACGTTCCTTGATTACCGTTGGATTGCCAAAACGAAGCAGAGCATCCCGACGAGCCGCTTCTGGAGACATGCCAGCGGCTACGTTGTCCTCAACGCGCATCTCGATGTGCGATTTCAGTTCTGCATCAATCTCCCGTTCAACTTCGGAGCGGAAGAACAAATTTGAGATGCGGCGAAAGAGCGACATGGAATCACCTCACACATACCGCAGGATGGCGCGAACACCTCTCACTAATTGTTCAAAACTCTTTTCCGCTTCCTGCAGTTGCTTACGCCCCGCTGAGGTGAGTCTGTAGTATTTCGCTTTCCGGTTTGTTTCTGTCAGCGCCCACTCGGAGTTGATCCATCCACTCTGCTCCATGCGGTGAAGCGCCGGATAAAGCGAACCCTCCTCCACACGCAACAACTCGTCGGACACCCGCTGGATATGCAAAACGATTCCGTAGCCGTGCAGCGAAACCATCTGGGAAAGGGTTTTGAGAATCAGCAAATCCAATGTTCCCTGCAAGTCATTTTTCGCCATTCGGACTTACACCTAGACAACTTGGTACAAAGCGTACAAGTAGATGACTAGGTGTGTCAAGGCGGATTTGGCGCATGGCGGAAAAGCGGTCGAGGCGGGATGTGAACGGCGTGATTTATAGGACATATGGATGCGTGGCTCAGGATGGGAAAATCAGGTTGCGAAATTGCGGGTACCCCACGAAAAACTAGGGAAGGCCGAGGGGCGCACCGCAGATCCATCCACTGCGCTACGCTCCTCGGCCTTCCCTAGTTTTCGTGGGGTACCCGCAATATCGTCGCGATGCGAAATGCTGTTAAGCAATTGGGCTCAACGTTCCATTTCAAATACTCGACGCGCCTTGTGACTCAGCCTGAGCTAATAAGGCAACACGGAGACTGTAGCTTGGCCGAAAGATAAACTTAGACCTAAAGATAGCTACGTGCTTTTGAAACTCACGCCCCTTGGGGTGCAACCATTCGCGCATGTTTCCGTCTATTCCAGCGGGAGGTGTGGACGACACCTTCATCTAAACCCTCTTAGCGCAGTGGACCGGGTTCTGCGAGATTCGTCCGTTTCGTGGCGACAATGGAGAACCATGGCATCTCGTGCTTGTCGTTCGGTGAGCGTAAGTAGGTTCGATGGTTTGCTCGCTCCTGCGGCCGAACTCTTCAGAATTGTGAGAGCCTCCTACCTCAGTCCCTCTTTTCCATTCTTCCTTTGCTTCGAATTGTGGCAGTACCTCCGTTCGACAAGACACGGTCGTCGACCGAGCAGGAAGGTGACTGCAGGTTCTCCATCGACCCTACCTCTACTTCGAGCAGCAGCTCTCGCAGTCATGTTGATGCTTCCGGCAGAAGGATGGGCACAAGTCCAAGTGGCGCCCGAGTTTCCCCCTGAACCTGCTGCTCCCGTTCCCCCACAGGGGAACGCAGTCGCTCAAGCGGACGGAACGTCGAGCGGCAATGGCCCGCTCTTTCCCCGAACGACAGTCAAGACAGGTGTGACTTCAGAGGATGTGTTGAAGCAGGAAGAGCGCCAGCGCATTATGGGGGTGATGCCGAACTTCAACACCGTCGAAATGTCTGCTGGTGTGCCGAGTCTCTCACCGAGACAGAAGTTCCACCTGATGTTCAAAAGCTCTGTCGATCCATTTATTTCGTCGCCGACGGATTTGTCGCCGGTCTGAGTCAGGCGCGCAATACTAATCCAGGATTCGGGCAAGGGGCCGAGGGCTACTTCAAGCGCTTCGGTGCGTCTTATCTCGATACCGCAGACGGCAATCTCTGGGGCAACGCTATCCTTCCCATCCTCTTTAAGGAAGATCCACGCTATTTTCGTCTGGGCTCGGGTACCTTCGCCCACCGCTTCCTCTACTCCGCAGCCACCACCATCTGGTGTAAGCGCGACAATGGCACATGGGGTCCAAACTATGCGAATGTGCTGGGAAACTTCATCTGCGGAGGTATATCCAACGCTTATTATCCTGCTGCAGACCGGGGCGTTGCCAATACGGTAGATGGGGCGCTTACGGTTACCGCAGAAGGCGTTGTTGGCGCAGAATTTGTCGAATTCTGGCCGGATATTTCAAAGCGCCTCTTCAGAAAGCACTACGCCGCGGAGCAAGAAAGGCAGTGACGCCAAGGCGAGATTGTTCCTATGCGGCCAGGAGTCTGCTGTGCTTTTTTTCATTGGAATTTCTTACAGATTTTACGGTAGCGGGGGCTAAAGCCCTGAACATTTTGGCCGGGGCGGCACGACTGAAGTCGTGCCCTGATACAAGGCAGGAACTCGTCGTTGGCGCAGCCGACCGGGCTACGATCGTTAAGGATTGGCGCCGCTGGTTGACTAAGGCTGGGGTGCGAGACGCAGCCTTCGGTTGATGGTCGGCCAGTACTGGCGCAGCAGATTCCCACCGAATCTCCAGCTCAAGTCGTAAGCATAGCGGGTAAAGGTACTGCCGACAGTGCGATTTTGCTCGGGATAGTAGGTATTGGCAAGCGCTTCGCTCAGCAACGGGCCCATCAGACCCGAATAGTTGACCTGCCTTTCGCCGGCATCCGTGCTGGTGTAGAGCACCCTGACGGCGGCGTATTTGACTGATTGCCCGAAAGACAGATTCCTTTTGACAAAAAAGCGCGGATCCTGATGTAAAGCAGATGCCAACAGAAAGGTTCCGAACAGGTTATCGGACGCGGAGCGAGCCATATCCGCTCCGAAACGCTTCCCGTACCCTTCCCAACCCTGGTGATATCCGGAGGGACGATTCACGGCTTGATCGTACCCTGAAGCAATCAATGCCTGCCCGATGGTGGATAACGCCACACTGTTGTTCGTCGCCAGCTTAAATTTCTGCCAACTGCTCAACGGTCCCCGGGTCGTTGCGAGGTCGGGAAACACGAGCGATTGCTGCTGTAGCAGTTTGAAGAGAACAACGCCGCTTTGTATTGGATTGGCCGGCCTCGGCGCCGTCTCGGATTCCGGGGTTTGAGCGGTCGCATCCGGCGCGGGCGGTGACTGGGGTTGTTGTGCCATACCCCAACTGCAGATCAATAAACAAGGGGCGGCGAGGATCAAGCGATGTGGACCACGCCTTCGTCTAAGGGCCCACGTCTGGGTGTTAAAAATACGTCGAACGGCAGCTATTCCACGTGGAAACAAAGCGGTGATATCAACTCCAATTGCGCCCCATCGCGTTGCGATCATGGGACATTGTAACAATCCACGATTGTATCCATGCCGCTTTGACACGACGCGCTGTCAGGCAATTGCCAGACCTCCCGCCCCCTGGGGCGTTCGGCCAAGGCGCTGCGATGTTCGGGAATGCGGCCCAGGAGGAGAAGCTCACCGCCGAGACATCGAAGGTTCTTCCCAACGGAACCATCTGGAATTCGGTCGAGCTCTCCGAGATTCGCGTGGACATGCTGCGTACGCGGGCGATACGGCGAAAGCCAGAAAGGTGTTTCAGTACTTCTCCGCATTGTGGAAGGACGCCGACCCTGACATCGCTATTCTTCAACAAGCGAAAGGGGAATACGCCAAACTGCGATAGAGAGAACTGACTTACGAATTTCTGTGGGTTGCTCGACCTCGGACTATACTGGACCGGAGCCGGGAATCCAAAAGAGAAATCCTGGTCCAAGGTTTGCATGCCTGAGCGCAACTTCTCTTCTCGCCTTACCCTCGTTTGTACTTTTCTATTGTCAGCACACTTTTTGCTCGCGCAGTCGACTCAGGATTCGAGCTGGATACTGGGCCCTTTCACGCGGCCCGTGACGGTGCCTATCATCGCTCCCGATCAGGCCGCCCTATTTAGCGACCCCATTGCCAGGAAGCCTGTGCATTGGGAGTCGTTGAACACCTTCAACCCAGCCGCCATCGTGCGCCAAGGAAAGGTTTACGTGTTTTTTCGCGCGGAAGACGACTCCGGGAGCATGGTCATCGGGATGCACACTTCTCGCCTGGGCCTGGCCTCAAGCGACGACGGTATCCACTTCACGACAGAGCCGACTCCGGTTTTCTATCCCGACGTTGATGCGCAGCAAGCAAAGGAATGGCCCGGCGGGGTCGAAGATCCTCGCCTGGTGGAGCGCGAAGACGGCACTTATGTTCTTGCCTACACCCAATGGAACCGTCATAACACTGATATTGGAATTGCCACATCGACTGATCTAATTCACTGGGAAAAACAGGGCGCCGCCCTGCAGGGTGAGAAATATCAGCATCTGGACTACAAGTCGGCCAGTATCGTCACCCAGCTCATGCATGGCCGTCTGATCGCGGCCAGGATCGATGGCAAATACTGGATGTACTGGGGCGAGGTACAGGTGCGGTTGGCAACTTCTCCGGACCTCGTCCACTGGACACCCGTCGAAAACTCGTCCGGCAAAGCCATGGTGTTGCTGCACAATCGGCCGGGGCACTTCGACAGCGCGTTCCCTGAAGTTGGGCCGCCTTCGGTGCTGACCGATCACGGCATCGTGCTCATCTACAACGGAAAGAACACGGCGGCGAATGGTGCGCCGGGAATCGGCGCCGGCGCCTACTCTGCCGGGCAAGCACTCTTTGCAGCTAATGATCCCACTAAGCTCGTCGCACGCACCGGCCAGCCATTTCTAAAACCCGAGCAACCGTGGGAACAAAGCGGCCAGTATGTCGCGGGAACGATTTTTGCCGAGGGGTTGGTGTTCTTCCACGACAAGTGGTTTCTGTATTACGGCGGCGCCGACTCGCGGGTGGGGGTTGCTGTTTTCGATCCCAAGAAGCCCTGAGGACCTGATTCCAGCTTTCGACCTACCCTGACGAGCGCTAATTTATTTAGAGATGCTTTTTGTCACAATTTCCGCAAAACCGTCATCCATTTTTCATCCACTGTAACCATCTCCGTCTCCAAATCCCGGTGCGGGCTTCGGTGGTTGAAAAGCTCCCGGCAGCATGGGCAAGATAAGCGCCGCAGGGGTCCTTCGACTCCGCGCCACCGAGCGCTGTCACGCGATAAATCCGTGAAGCGCTCCGCTCAGGATGACGGTTTTGCGGAAATTAGGCGGCGATTATAGGACGTAGCCATGAGTAGGCGGAAAAGAATGGAACCCGACGGTTATGTGGAATTTTGACGGAATACATCCCACATAAATGGGTCTACGGCGCGCGCACCGCTAGAAAGTCGCCGAATCGCGCCTTCTGCGCCTCCAATGCTGCTTCACGCTGTTTCTGGAGGAGTTGCCGCGTCTGTTCCGCCATCGCCCTGGAATCGGCGCTGTCCCCTAGCCGCGCATATACCCTACTGAGTTGGTAGTGAGCATTGGGATGCTGCGGGGCCAACTGAAGAACGCGTTCGAATTCACTCTTTGCCGGCTGGATGAGGCCTGATTCGAAATACAGCCTTCCCAGTTCATAGTGAGGCTCACTCGCCTCGGGGTTCAGGGTCACCGATCGCTTGAAAGCCGCAATCGCTTCGCCACTTTTCGACAAATGTGAGAGAACAAGTCCGTAGAGATATTCAAGCATCGAATCGGGAGGAAGCTTTTCGCGTGCAATGGCAAGTATCTGAGAAGCGTCCTGATCGCGACCGTCGCGCATGTCACTTTGCGCTAGCGCGATGTAGCCGAGCGCGATCTCCGGCTGTGCCTGGATTGCTGCCTGAAATGATTGGCCGGCCTGGTCGTACTGGCCTTGCATCATCTGGATCGATCCGAGCCGAAGATTGAGCGCATAGGCATCGGGCGTGTTGCGCATCCCCTGCTGCACAATTTGAACTGCTTCACCGTAACGATCGAGGTCCATCAATAACCGCGTGTAATCGAGATAGCGGTCTGGATTTTCCGGGTCGGCTCGCACTGCCGCCTGGTATGCGTCAAGAGCTTTCGGCGCGTTCTCTGAGGCCTCGTATGCAGAACCAAGAAGCGTGAAGAGATTGGCATCGTTCGGACGTTCAACGGTCAACTCCCGCAACAATTCCGCTGCCTCGCCTGGTTGAAGGTCATTGATCAGCGCAATGGCGAGATCGAACTTGCCGCTCCAGGATTCAGGCTGCATTTGCGTGATCCGGCGGAAGCGTTCGACTGCCTCCGGGTATATCTTTTTCTCCGACAGCAGGACCCCCATCTGGTACTCCTCAGCCACGTCCAGAACCGACCGCTGTTCCAGGTCGCCGATCAGGGTCAACGCTTCCTCGCTCCTATCTAACCGCAAGCAGGCAGACGCCATTTGGAAGAGAAGCTCCGGATCGTTCTCAAGCAGGGGTCGTGCCGGTTCCAATTGCTCGACCGCCTCCTGGTAACGGGCGGTGTCCAGATAGAGTGCCGCCAGATAGTAGTGCGGAAAGGGGTCCTGAGCACTTAGAGCGAGTGCCGCCTTGAACTCACTTTCCGCTAAGCCGTATTGATGCGATGACAGATAATTAACCCCAAGGTTCTTGTGCGGCCCAGGCAGTTTTGCATCCAGATGGATAGCTTGCTGGTAGTAACTGTTGGCCGCGTCTATGCGGCCTAACTTGGTTTCAGTGACACCCAGCAGGTTTTGAATAGAAGCATTTGCGGGTTGGGCGAGTTGCGCCTGCTGGAATTCTCCCAACGCCTTTTCGTACTGCCCCTGTTTGAAGAGCACGAGGCCGTTCTCCAGGCTTAGGTTCTCAGCCCCCGCAAACGTGAGCAGAAGCAGAACAAGGAGAACAAAATGAAGCTGCTTCACTGGGCCGCCCCGCGTGTACTAATTTCCGCCTCGTCGAGGCGTTCTGCCTTGATCTTGCGGGTTGCTTCAAACTGGGTCGCTGCCTCGCTACTGCGCCCTTCCGCGCGGTACACCACGCCTAACTGATAATGCGCCATTCCTTCTGGATCCCGCCCCAGCGCTTTCTTCAGTTCCGCTTCGGCCTGGCGATAGTTCTTTTCCATGAGATAAGCCCGGCCAAGCTGCTGGTAGATCAGCCACAGATCAGGCTTGGCGCGGAGGGCGGTTTCGAGATAGGGGATGGCTTTTTCAGGCTGGTGCCGCTCCACCAGAATGCTTCCCATTTCTCCGTTTGCTTCCGCATGATCCGGATCCAGTTGTAGCTCCTTGTCGAGTTCTTCCATCGCGTGCACAGGGTCACTGGTCTTCCATAGAAGGTGACCGATGGCGAAGTGGAGACCGGGCAATGTTGGCTCCATTTGCTCCACCAGCCTGTATTCCTCCAGAGCCTTGTCATCCTCTTCCCGATTCTGATAGGTCTGCGCCAGGAGTTGATGCGCCCGGTAGGAGGCAGGATCGAGCGTCAGCAGCCGGTCCAATGCCTGCAACGACAGGTTTCGAAATGTCTTAGCCAGCAGGTATTTGGCTTGAAGATCGTTTGGGTGCGTTTCCAACCATACCCATAGCGATGCCTCGGCCTGCCTGAATTGCTGTCGATCGAAATCGCTAACTGCACGATTGTACGGATTGGGTGATGCGGAAGGCGCACCCAAAGTCTGTTGGAAGTTCTTCCAATCGACCGCCAGATCTGCCAGGTCAAGCCGGTCATCGATCAGCGAGAGCGCCAAACTGCGCGATGGGCTTGCGGGAGCACTCTTGATCGCCGCTTGCGCACTAGGTAGCTTTTCCAATGCACCTTCACTAAGGTGTACCTGAGGTGTGGCGTAGGACAAAGGCAAGCCGAAGGCAGCGGAGGACGCATCGGGCGAAATGCGAATGGCAGCAGCGAGCATCGATAGAGCACCTTGCGGGTCCGCATCGAAAAGTGCAACCTCGGCCAGGAGCGCTTCGGCCGCAGCCGAAGAGTGATTGACCTCCAGCTCGCGCTGCAACTCATGTCGCGCGTCGTCAAATTTCTCCTGGGAGAGATAGACCTCGGCCAGTCCGAGGTGCGCGCCCTTCCAGGCTGTATCTTTTTGTGTGGCTAGTTGATAATGCGCAATCGCCCTGGACCATGCTCGCTGATCTTTGTAGATGTCGCCGTACACCTGATTCAGCAAGGGCGTTCCCGAGGCTGCTGCCAGCACTTCCTCAATTTGCTGGTCGGCGGCTTTACCGTAGGCTTCTCCGAGAACGAAGCAGATGTCCAGATCGGACGGAAAGAGCTGGGCTGCTTTGGCCAATTGTTGCAAAGCGGCGGTGCTTTGCCCAGCATCCCAGAGCGCTGTACCAAGCCAACTCTGCGCCTGTTTATCGGCTGGATCGAGGCTGACAGCCTCGCGTAAAAGGGGAATACTCCGCCTCGACTGATTCAACTTCACATAATCGATTCCAAGCCAAAGGCTCACACCCCGCATACCTGGCTTCAATTTGCCGGCCGTGGCTAAAGCCTGCGCAGAGTCGGCGAATTTTGCCTGCGCATAGTAAATCAGTCCGAGGTCGGCGTAGACCTCAGCGACGCCAGGCTGAAGTTGCAGGATGGTCCTGTATTCACGCTCCGCGGCGTCGAGCAGGCCCGCTTGCTGATCTTGCTGAGCCGCCCGAAAGTGTTGCTCAACACGGGAACTAACCTGCTGGCCGCCACAGGATGATGAGAGCATCGAGGCGATAAACAGGACAGTAGGGACCAGAATGCATCGGCTGCACAAACTGGAAAACATAGGTTCTGTTCACAATTTACTTACGCCCGGACGTGTGAGTACGTCCGGGCGTAAGTACCATTTCAAAAAGTAAATCTGAGGTTAGCCTGAATACTTCGTCCCGCAGTGGTGGTTGAGGCCTGGCCGAAACCCGGCTCGCCCGCAGATGTGTTGAAACCGGTGAATCGATGTCGATTGAAGGCGTTGAAAAACTCCATTCGGAAGATCGAACTCACCCTTTCTGTGAATAATGGGATTCGTTTGGAAAAGTTGAAGTCCTCGTCCAGGCTGGCAAACTCGCGAACGCTGAGCGCACGTGGGGCGTCGCCAAAAGTAAAGTTGGGTGCGGGGACGAACGCCGCGGGGTTCAAGCGGCGGCTTTGACCGTAGACGAAGCCGCCGAAGCTAGCATTCGGGTTCTGACCTGGGACGATATTGGGACGGCTGCAGCCGGAACAGAGATTCCCGGCGAAGATTCCCGAGTCCCAGTTGGGCGAAGACACAGCCAGGGGATCCCCGCTCTGGTAGGTCTGCACGCCGGCAACTTGCCAGCCTCCAGCAACCACATTCGTGATCCCGCCATGGTTGGCGAATTGCTTGCCTTTACCGAACGGTAGCTCGTAGGTGTAGCTCAGAACCACGCGTTGCGGCATGTCGAATTGGCTAAGCGCCTTTTCGGCCTTCAAGTTGTAAGTATTCAGAGCCCCCGATGTGCCATTGCCCTCCCAGGCAGCCTGCAGCGGATACTCTGAGTCGCCGTTCGTGATGTTCTTGGACCACGTGTAATTTGCCAGAACCGTCAGGCCTCTCCCATATCGCTTTTGCACTTGAACCTGCAGCGCATTGTAGGTGTAGACGCCAAACGGATCAGACATGGTTACGGAATCCACCTGGGCATCCGCGTACTGGGGAAACGGCCTTAAGGCCTGGGCAACCGTGCCAGTGAATCCAGCGTACGGCGCGGCCACAGGAGTTTGACCGGCACACGCTGCATTGCCGGTCTGGGCGGCGACGTTTATCTCCAGGCACGCTCCCAGCGCCTGGTCGATGGGATTACCCTGGTTAGGATCGTGCATGAAGGCCTGAAGATGATCGCCATGATCTCCCACATAGGCTATATCCAGAACCATTTGTCCCGGGAGCTGCTGTTCTACGTCAAGAGTCCAGGTCTGCGTGGTACCGGGGCGAGCGATTTTCGACAGAATAAAGGTTGGTTGTTGTCCGTTCTGCACCGTTGGATCGATGAAGGGCGGTGTTGGTCCGGGATAAGACTGGATCTGCGAAAGAAGCACCGCCGGAGTTTGCTGGCTGGCCGGAGTTGGGTAGTTATAGTTGCCAAAGAAGCCTGCGCTGTCGTTTTCTCCAAAGCCACCAATTTTCAAATTGGAGTAATAGATTCCATAACCGGCACGAACTACGGTGTTCGGAGATGCATGATAGGCAAAGCCGACGCGTGGACCATACGAGTTATGGAAAGTATCCTGGATCGAGTTACTTCCCAGCCTACCCGGACCTTGCCCTGCGAACACGTAGGCTCCGGGACGGCCGCCTGCTCCAGGATTGGCCAGAGTTGGATCGATGAACGACTGCTGGGAGTGAGCTTCTGTCACCGGCGTCGGGATTTCGTACCGGAATCCGAGGTTGAGCGTGAGCTTCGGGTCGATCTTCCAGTCATCCTGCACAAAGCCCCCGTAATATTTCACGCGCCAGCCTAATCTCTCCGGCAATGCTATGTACCCGTTGGAGGCAGCGCCCAGGTAGAAGCTGGCAAAGCCAAACCCCGAGTTGGGATCGATATTGGAGGAAGTGGGACCGCTCGTCGGGCCGGTGGTGAAGTTGAATTCTCCTGAGGTACCCGTCAACACCGCCAGGTTGAACTCCTGCAATCGCACTTCGCCGCCGAACTTGAAGTTATGACGGCCATGCTGCCACGAAACGATGTCGTTGTACTGATACGTGTTATCAACAAATTGATCGGCTCCGTCGCTGGGCAGGTTGATTCCACTTGGATAGTTATAGGAGATCTTGGGAAAAGTCGTGTCCGCGACTCCCTTCAAGCCCAGCTTGGTGGGCCAGTTCCCGCCGTAGCTACCCTGGCCGCTAAACTCCTGACGGTAGCGGCGGCTAAAACCGAAATTGAAGTGATTCAGCAGATTCGGGCCGAGAACGTAATCGTATCCGAGGCGCGCGTAGTGTGTTTTTTGGTTGGTTGCGCTGGTTTCAAGCGGGCTATCGGTGTAGAAGACCGTGTTTGGACGATTGTCATAGTCGTAGCTGCCAGATATTTTCTGTCTCGCACCGAGGTTCTGGTCAATGCGAATCTCCCACAGGTTGGCGTCCACCGGGTTGGTTGCCTGCTGCACAAAGTTCAAGTAAGGCGAAGTCGAAGTGGCGTGGGGAAGGACCGCCGCCATGGCCTTGAATATTGGGTCTTCCGGTCCAGTAATTTGATTGTTCAAATAAGGTTGGCATGTCTTCCCTTGATTAACCCCGGAGCAGGTGGTGTAGTCATAGAGGATATGCGCTGGGAAGCTGTTCCCATTCACCGTGGTGGCCTGAAGGAGTGAAGAAAAGTCGCCCGTCAACATGGCCGCGGTGGGGGCCGACAGCAGACTGTTTCCGCCGGTGTTGAAGCGAAAACCTTCATAGTTGAACATGAAGAAAGTCTTGTCTCGCCCATCGTAGAGCTTGGGGATATACACCGGACCGGAGATGATGCCGCCAAAATCGTTTTGCGTGTCAATCGGCTTGGTAACGCCGTTGTAATCGTTAATCCAGCTATTGGCGTCGAGCGCCCTATTCTTCAGGAAGTCATAGACCGAACCATGTAAAGCGTTGCTGCCGGATTTGGATACCAGGTTGACCAGGCCTCCACTCAGTCTGCCGTATTCGGCGTCGAAGGTGTTGGTCATCACCTTGAACTCCTGCACCGCTTCGACGCTTACACCGTAGTTCATCTGCAGGTTCGCCGAAGCGAGCTCGATGGTGGCTCCATCGAGCAGAATGTCGGTTCCAGCCTGCTGGCCTCCATTCAGCTTGAACCCCCCTTGCACCGTTGGGGAGTTTGTATCTATGCCAGAGAAGCCGGGTGTCAATTGAACAAACTGCAGCGGATTACGAACCTGCCCGCTAAACTGGAGCGGAAGATCTTCAATCAACTTCGTCGACACCGTAGTACCAACATCAGACGACTCAGTCTGCAACTGTGAGGCATCACTCGTAACCGTTACAGATTCCGTTGCGGCACCCACCTGGAGTGGGATATTGAGGCTTGCCGTGCCGCCCACCGTTACGTTGATGCCGTCCTGCGTGTACTGCTTGAATCCCGGAGCGGATATTGACACATTGTAGAGACCGGGCGGGAGCTCCGGAAAGTTGAAGAAACCCTGGTCATTGGTCTTTGTCTTGTAATTGCTACCCGTACTTGCCTCCGTCAGATTGATCGCGACGTTCGGAATGATTGCGCCGTTTGTGTCCGTGACTGCGCCTGTCAAAGTACCGCGTCCCGATTGCGCCCACGATCCACTTACCCCGAACACGATGATCGTGGATAGCAGCAGGATTGATAAAAGTCGGCTCTGCTTTGTAAATCGATTCGCCAACATCATGTCTATACCTCCCCCATTTAAGTGTTGCGTAGCAACAATCATCGACCTCGAGAATCCTGGCTACCGGAAACACTCCGATGACTGAGGGAGTATGGCTACTTTTTCGCGGTGTACCCGGCGTGATAGGAACCGGTGACAGAGGCGGGTTTTAACCGGCTAACTTGGAAACCGTGTTGCTTACTCACAACCAGTGACTGCGTTGCGCAATCCATTGTTCTGCGCCGCGCGGCGGAAAGCTGAGCTGTTTTATACATCGCTGAAATAAAGGGCGCTGTCTCTTCCCGCCTCGCCAGGAGACTTATCAGTCAAGTCGCGAAGGACCTATAATGGGTGCGCAAAGCGGGGAGGAAAACGCACCGATGTTTCCGCCGCAAGCAACCTTTGCGATGTCTTAAGGACAAAAATCCTGAATGCTACAGGCTCGGCACATCAGGTCCTGGCAACTCGTGATGGGAATCGCCAGCCTGGCAATCTGCCTGGCCTACGGACAGGCCCCGCGGCAGGATAGGCATAGCTTGACGACTCCGGACAGGTTGGAGGACGCAGGCTGGTGGCCGACAAAAGGAGATATCAGCCGAACTGGATACGTGGGCGCCTCCACGTGCAAAGAGTGTCACGGTAAAATCGCGATTCCGCAGGAAACGACGCCCATGTATCACGCGGGAGTTCGCGCGGACCAGTCAGAAATCCTAAAGGCGCAGGGGCATTTTGAATTTCAGCAAGCCGGCTATCGCTATTCCCTGATGCACGCTGTCACTGGGGTTATCTACTCCGTGACCGACGGTGCAAACTCCGCTGCGGGAACCGTGGCTTGGGCCTTCGGAGCCGGCCAGATCGGGCAAACCTATCTTCTCCAGGAGAACGGGTCTTACACAGAAGGCCGCTTGAGTTATTACAGCGCTCTGGGCGCCCTGGACATTACCGTCGGGCAGACGGCCGATGCCCCACTGGAAATGAGCACAGCATTGGGCCGAAGGATGAATCACGATGCAGCCCAACATTGTTTCGGCTGCCACACCACAGCAGCCACAACATCAGGCGTCTTCGAGCCTGAAAAAGCGACTCCAGGCCTTAGCTGTGAAGCATGCCACGGCCCCGGCGCAGAACATATTGCTGCCATCAGAGCTCAAAAGTTTGAGCGGGCATCAGCGGCCATCATGAACCCCAGCCACCTGTCTCCCTCCGATTCCGTCGATTTCTGCGGCGCTTGCCACCGTACCTGGGGGGACGTTACGATGCGGATGCCTGCGACGCTCGGTGTTTTTAGCGTCCGCTTTCAACCCTATCGGCTGGAGAAGAGTCGCTGCTGGGGGAAAAATGGCGACGCGCGCATTACCTGCATCGCCTGTCACGATCCTCATCAGCCGCTGAACCGAGAATCCAGGTCTTATGACGCAAAATGCCTTGCTTGCCACTTTGCAGGAAAGCCGTTGCAACGGCGAACGGCGTCGGCGCCGGCCTGCAAGGTGAGTACTGACAATTGCGTTTCGTGCCACATGCCGAAATACGAAGTACCACAAACTCACGCTACTTTCACGGATCACTACATCCGGATCGTTCATGCAGATGCAGGCTTGCCTTTGTAACTACCACCTTCTGTCGTAGGTCGTATCCAGGGATGGCGCGCGGCTACGCGTAAGCGGGCGGAATACGCCGAGCTGCGGCGAGACATGTTCTAGTGTGGCGCCGCGGACAGCCCGGTGTTGGTGTTGAACCACAGGAATTTGATTGGTTTGTCTCCGGGTTCTCCAAAGTGAATGTTGGAGTGCGTCGTGAGGCCATCCGGACGCAGGATATACGCTTGACCAGGATGCTGTATGCGCAGCTGAGGGCCGACAAACGCGAGGCTCGTGCCCTCAATCTCGCACCAGACCTCTTCTTTACCGGGCAGGTGCGGGTGCGGCTCGCCGAGCTGCATGGGAAGGATCTCGACGGTGATAATACCCTGGATCGTGGCGAGGCCATCCCGGCTGTTGAAGAAGCTGTGAGTGATGTGAGCCCAGTGACCGCCCGCTCCCGGATTGGTGAACGGCGAAGGAGCGACCGGCGCACCATGCGGGAGCTTATCTTCATCTTTAACCACGAAGGACGAAAGGGACTTGAATCCCGGGTAGGTTGGGTCGCCGACCATATAGGTTTTGAGCCCGGTTTCTCCAGTGTTATGGAGAGTGAACTCGAGGCCCTCGGGCATGAGGATCGCGCTCCCTCTATGGATAACCTCAGTCTTGCCACCGGCTGAGACCTCACCTTCGCCCTCCACTACATAGAAGAAAATCTGCAGGCCTTTCAGGGTCGAGGGAATGGTCAATCCCCCCGGCTCGAGGCTGGCATAGGAAAGAAATCTGGCATGCTCGAGGACAGCTCCGGGAAAGGGTGGGCTGAGGTTGTCGCCTGGAGTGAGAATGTCGCGGACGATAAGCGAGCCGAAAAGGACACGTGGTTCCGAGTTGCGCCAGTCGCCGAAGTACATATTGAGGCGGGTATCCTGGGGTGGTCGTGCGGGAGGGTAGACCACATCCTTCGGTCCAGCGAAATGATTGCCGCCGACAGCCCGGGTCCAGACCTGCGGCGGCTTGTTGGGTGTGGATGCAGGCGGCGCAACCGGGGACTGCGCGGAGACAGGTCTAGTGCCGGCAACGGAAAACAACGCTATGACTATTACATATATGGCACAAAGCTTCCTGCTCTTACGAACGTTTCTCAAGTCAATCCCTCCCACGGTCTCGCGGATCCAAACTCCGATTCGCGTACAGAAATAAGCAGGAAGATTCCGGATTCTTTCGGGGTCAGTATTGACCATTGGAGGTCTTCCGCGGGAAGTTTATCACCGAGGCAATTCTGCATCATTCAAGACGTGTCACGCCGGATTACTTCCCCAATTCTCGACGACGCACCCGGAACTCGGAATCAGCACCGCATTACTGGTCAGGCGTGCGGGGCACGATCGCTTTACTGCCTTACTCCGCGCTTCTTCTTCTTTCGGCTCCCCGCTCACTTTGTGCGCGCGCTAGTCAACCGACAAGGCAACACTTTTCGCTTCACAAGCACCTAATGCAGTGCGCGCTTTCCACAAACGAGCACGTTTGTGGTCCCCTAAACGATTCGCAGATCACTTGACGAGGGAGAACTTATGTTTCTAGCTATTGGACTTATCCTGCTGCTGCTGTGGCTAGGCGGATTTTTCGTCTTTCATGTCTCAGCTTTCTTCATCCACATTCTTCTGATTCTTGCCGTAGTCTCCGTAATCTTTCACTTCATGCGGGGTACAGCTTCAGCCGTGTGATAGACAAAGTGCGTTTCCCGGCGGGGCGCCTCCCTACCGCGTCCGTTGCGGCCCCCGCCACGAAACCATCCATGACTCCTCAGCGGCCAAAGCCGCAGTTGTTGAAAGCAATTACGTCGACTTTGATCATTAGTTCCAGACTCGAAAACCCGGGGCGAAGCATCTGCGTGAGAACCCAGAAGAAACCGCAGATGTCGCCACTCCGCTGCTTTTCGCTTTGTATCAGGGCACGACTTCAGTCGTGCCACCCGACCGAATGGTCGGGGCTTTAGCCCCTGCCAGCGTAAAATCTGCACGAACTTTTCAATGGAAAAACCGCAGGGGCTAAAGCCCCAGTCCTTTTTGCGTCCTTTACGGCACGACTAAAGTCGTGCCCTGATACAAAGCGAAAAGCAGCGGAGTGGAGAGATCTGCGGTTTCTTGTCGGTTCTCACACAAACGCTGAAGCCTACACCTCAGGAATGAACCGCTTTTCCGCTGGACTGAAGTCCCGCTCCCCCCTGCAGCAGCAGGGGCTCCCGCCCGGCACAAATCTTCCACCAGAGTCCCCCGGTATCGAAGGATGCGTCGGTGAGCATTGGTCCTGATTGTTTATTTGGCTCCTCAGGTAGGACTCGAACCTACAACCCTTCGGTTAACAGCCGAATGCTCTGCCATTGAGCTACTGAGGAGTGTCTTGGCGGGACGTCTTGAACTGCATTTCATTTTACCGCAAACGGAATCCCCTGCGTCAAAGCCTGTCCCCTAGCCTGCCCGGAAGTCGTGCAGCACCGCTTCGGCGGCACGTCTTCCCGAGGCGAGCGCCCCCTGGATCGAGGCCGTTTCGCGGTAGTCGCCACACATGTAGACTCCTCCGCTGCCACCTAGCCGGACCGGAGCCTGCTCCCATTCCGCGTGGCGCTGCTGGGGCAAGGCGTGGGGAAGCGAATAAGCCCGGAGCAGCTGCCACGCGTCCACGAATGGGCCAAACCACTTTCTCAGGTGAGCCCGCACTTCGCCGTCCAGGCGCGCCAACGCAGCATCTTCTCCGGGGGCTTCGCCCACCACGCTGGCCATGACCAGATGCCCTCCCGCGGGGGCATACGCGGGCGAAACTGCACTCATGACGGCCAGGTTGTTCACTGGTCCAGCACTGCGTCCCTCCCCGTTCAACAAGAGGATGGGCTCGCTTACCGGCGCTTGCGACGCGGCATAATAGAACGCCGCGGTCTGGTTCCAGGCACGTACTTCGGGTACGCTCCAACCGCCAACCCCGGCCAGGAGGGAGTTGCCCTCGTTGCCCGCGACCGCCAGCACCACGGCACGCGCTTCTAGCTTTTCTCCGCGCTCCATTTCTACTTCAAAGGATTGCGTGGCCCGCGTCACCTTCCTGACCCGCGCGCCGGTGACCAGAGTGCGGGTTTGCAGCTTTGCCGCTAATTGCAACGGTATTTGTTGCATGCCGGCCGCGGGAACGGCGGTGTCGCCGGTCGAAAACATGCGGAAGAGAAACTCGAAGAAGCGGCTGGAGGTTGCCAGTTCCGGCTCCAGAAAAACTCCCCCGAAGAAAGGCTTGAAGAAACGCTCGATGATGTCGGCGCTGAAGGGAGCGGCCTGCAGGTAATCACGCGTGGTTCGCTCCGGCCGGGCAAATAGCTCCTCGCAATTGCCTCGCAACACGTGCGCGCGCAACGTGGCCACGCGCAGCTTGTCGGTCAAAGGCACGATCGGGTCGAGGAGAAAGCGAGCCGCTCCGGTGAAGTTGCGAAAGGGGTCGGCGAAGCGATGGAAGCGTCCACCGTGCCACACCAGCGCACCGGGGCGAAAGTTTTTCAGCTGCAGTGCCGAGTAATCGAGTTGCCGCCTCGCTTCGGGATAGGCCGTTAACATTACCTGAAATCCGCGATCGAGGAGAAAGCCCTCCACCATGTCAGTGCGGACTCGCCCCCCTGGGGCGTCACTCGCCTCGAGCAGCGTCACTGGTACGCCCGCAGCTTCCAGCGACAAGGTGCAACTGAGCCCGGCCAGACCGGCTCCGATGACAATTACCTCGCTCATAGTTCTAGTTCACCAGTAGAGCGAGGGTAAAACGCTTTCGCCCGCAGTATTCATGTCGTAGTGGATTGATGTTGACGGCGGTGAAAGGTCGCCGATGAAGTTGCAGTTTTTGGTGTTTAGAAGGCGGTCGATGGGCTCATGCGGCTCTTCAGAGGTCCCGGTTCGACACGCTTCGGGCAGGCATCTCGGGTGGGTCGATTCGGACTAAAACATTTGCAAGAGAGGTCCGCGGAACTGCAGATCCCTCCGCTCCGGTCGGGATGACAAAGGGGAGGGCGGCACCTCCATGGAAAGTGGTTGCTGGACAGAAAGCGGTCGATGGGCTGCGCCCTTCGTTTTCGGCCCAGGTACGCTTGGGCGAACCTGGGGCACCCGTCGGTTTCCTGCGGGTTTGTTTCCAGTTGAGGGTTTTGGGTGGAGTGTTGTGGTGTCCGACTCAGCCCTCGTCAGTAGAGCATTACTGCGATCTTGTAGGTCGTGAAGCCCTGGCCCTGGTTGCCGGCGTCGCAGGCGCCTACGGCGGCTTTGTGGTATTTGCCGGTTGAGATTTTTTGTTCCAACACTTCCGGCAAGCGGCCTAAGTCGGTTCCCTCCCAACGCATGACGAACCAGGGCTTGGAAGCGCCGGCCGAACCGTGGTCCATGGCGCAGGTCTGACGGGCGTCCTGGGTGAGACCGGCAGGCTGCAGCCCGCGCTGCTGCAGCAGTTGCCCGATCTTTTGCTCAATCTGGTCGGGTCCGAGTTGGTCCACGGTGCTGGCAAAATCCTCGACCGCGTAGTAGTTCGCGCCTCGCTTCACCAGGCCTACGCCGATGGTATTCATCCCCGCGTTCATAATGTTCGCGCGATGAGGTGGAGAGTGCATCCACTCCTGCTCCAGCGCCTGAGGCGTCGGGGCTAAGGCGACATTTTCCTCAATGATGCGGAAATGCGCTCCGGCTGCTCCACACCGAGCGGCCAGATCCGGTTCTCCGGGATATTGGTGGGAGAGCTCAGACTGCCCTGCCATCATCTGCGCGTGCGCGGCCGCCGCCTGGGCCAGCGCCGGATCCCACTTCAGCGGAGGCAGGCCTTGCTGGGCGCGGTCCTGGTTGGCCAGATCCATCACTTGCTGTTCCGCAGGCTGCTGCGCTAACGCCGGCAGCGCCAGCACTCCCAGCGCCATCGTCAAAAGCCATTTTGGTATCCGCATCGTGTCGTCCCCCATCGTATCAACCCTCCCGCCACGGAGATTATGCGATCATGACCATCGATGGCCTTCGCCCGCACTCTCCGCCACCAGCCGCTCGGCGTCATCGGCCTCCTGCTGCTGGTGCTCTTCGTCGTCATCGCAGTGCTGGCCCCGGCTATCTCACCTTACGATCCCGCGGCCATCGACCTCTCCCACCGGCTCACCCCGCCTTCACATGCCCATTGGTTTGGCACCGATGAGCTCGGCCGCGACATCTTCTCCCGCATTCTTTCGGGTGCGCGGCTCTCGCTGATGGTTGCCGTGAGCGTCGTCGGAGTTTCGCTTTCCCTGGGCCTGGTTCTGGGCGGTCTTGCCGGCTTTTACGGAGGCCGCGTCGATACTCTGCTTAACGTCTTTGTTATGAATGCCTTCCTCTCATTTCCCGGAATTCTGCTGGCGATCGCCTTTGTGGCTTTTCTGGGCCCCGGACTGCTCAACCTGGTGCTGGCCCTGGCAATCGGCGGATGGGTGGGTTACGCCCGCCTGGTGCGAGCCCAGGTGCTGGCGGTCAAGGAACGGGAATTTGTTGAGGCCGCGCGCGCCCTAGGCGCCTCCGATCTGCGCATCTTTACCCGCCATATCCTGCCCAACATCCTCCAACCCATCATCGTGCAGGCGGCCATCGGTATGGCGGGAGCCGTGCTCGCTGAGGCCACGCTCAGCTTTCTAGGTTTGGGACTGCCACCACCCGCAGCCAGCTGGGGCGGCATGCTGAACGACGCGCGCTCTCACCTGTTCGACTCGCCGCACATGGTCGTCTTTCCAGCCATCGCGGTGATGCTCTGCGTGCTGTCGTTCAACTTCATCGGCGACGCGTTGCGCGATTACCTCGACCCGCGCACCCGGCTCCTTATCGGATTATGATCGGCGTCATTTCGGATACCCATGGTCTGCTCCGTCCGGAGGTAATGGAAGCTCTGCGCGGCGTGGAGCATATCCTGCACGCGGGCGATGTCGGCGATCCAACGATTCTCGATTCGCTGCGTGAGCTGGCTCCGGTCACCGCTATCAGCGGCAACATTGATGTGGAGGGTCCCTGCTCCCACCTGCCGGCGACGGAAGTGGTCACGCTGCATGGGCACACTTTCTATATTCTGCATGACCGGCACGCGCTCGATCTTGATCCCGCTGCAGCAGGATTTTCAGCGGTCATCAGCGGTCACTCCCACCGTCCACTCATTGAATGGCGACACGGCATCCTCTACATGAATCCGGGCAGCGCAGGACCGCGACGCTTTTCCTTGCCTGTCTCGATCGGCCTGTTGACTATTGGTCCAGATGGGCTGCAGCCGCGATTGGTGACTCTTCCCTAGAAGCTGCGTCGAGCATGGGCAAAATCAGCTGCTGCAATTGGGCGACTACATTTTTTACGGGTGGGCGCTCGGGCATCCTGAGCCACTGTTTCACCCCGCCACAGATGGCTGCACTTGCGGCGGCCGCAATCAGTTCCGGCGAGGACATCGGATGCTGAGCCCGCTGCAACCCGTCCATCAGCAACCGTTGGATCGCTTTCACGATGGCGGCGTCCATCAAAGGTTGAAACGCTGTTTGGCGGTCACAGGCTCCTCCGGAATGAGCCTGGCCGAGGAAATCGCAAGTGGCTTGAATAATCGCCCCCAGCGCAGCGGGACAACCAGCCTCATAGCGCAACTGACGCTCGTACAGGAGTTCGTGGAAGCCACCCGCTACCATCGCCTCCATCAAAGCAAACTTGTCCGTGTAATGGTCGTAGAAGGTCGCCCGATTCACGGTTGCCGCTTCGGTGATGTCCTGCACTGATATTTCATCGAAGCTCTTGATTTGCATGAGGGTACCCAGGGCTCCTTGCAGGAGCTTTCGGGTGCGCCGGATTCGCGGATCGCGAACTTCACAGTCAGACATCGGCATGGTCGATTTATTAGAGGGTATCAAGGCAAAAAAGAATCGGTAAAACAACGAATGTCGTCTATATGCTTAACAACATGCGAAGCATACACAACGCATGTTGCTTAGGAGATCGCCATGGCGACGTTACTGCATCTGGACTCAAGCCCGCTCGCAAGCTCCGTCAGCCGCGAATTAACCCGCGAATTCGTCACCAACTGGAAAAATGCCCACCCATCCGGCCGCGTGATCTACCGGGATTTGGCCGCCAATCCCCCGAAAAACATAGACCAGGCCTGGATCTATGCGGCCTATACTCCCGTAGAAGCACTCCAGCCCGAGCAGAAAGCCCTCCTTGCCTACTCAGAGGAATGCATCGCCGAACTGCAGCAGGCAGACGAGTACGTGTTCGGCGTGGCCATGCACAATTTCAGCATTCCTTCTGTTATCAAGCTGTGGATTGACCAGGTGGTCCGCGGCGGACGTACCTTCGCTTACGGGGGCCCAGACGGCCCCAAGGGCCTGCTTACGGGCAAAAAGGCCACTATCCTTGCCGCGACCGGCGGGGTCTACCAGGCAGGAACTCCGATGGCTGCGTTTAATTTCATCGATCCCTACCTCAACACCATCCTGGGATTTATCGGCATTACCGACGTGACGTTTGTGACTGCGGGCGGGACCGCACAGCTCAGGTCCGCAGATGTCGACCGCGGCCTGTTCCTGCAGCCCCACCTGGACCAGGTGAGAAGCATCGCTGTTTAAAATCGTTACGATCCAAATAAATAAGGAGAAAGACATGAAAATTGCGGTTCTGATCGCGCGCATCCTCTTGGGCCTGATTTTTCTGGTCTTCGGATTGAACGGGTTTCTCAACTTTCTGCATGCACCGATGCCGACTGGCCCTGCCGGTCAATACATGGCCGTGATGGGCGGTACGTTGTACATGCAGTTCGTCTTCCTGGTGCAAATTGTGGGAGGGGTGCTGCTGCTTTCCGGGCAGTTCATTCCGCTGGCGCTGGTTCTGCTCGGACCGGTGATCGTCAACATCCTGCTGTTTCACATAACCCTGCTGCCCACGGGTCTACCGCCCGGGCTCTTTGCCGCCATCTTATGGTTCATCATTTTTTTCGGCGTGCGACGGGCATTTTCCGGCATTTTTGCCCAGAAAGTGCCTATCGCCTGAGAAACGATTAGCTGCGGATTCTGGGATTGGCCACGGTATACAGCAGATCGGTCAGTAGGTTGACCAGCACGTAGGTTAAGCCGACAGCCAGAATGCAGCCTTGCACCAACGCGTAATCGCGATTGGAAATGGCGGAGACGGTGAGGCGGCCAATCCCAGGCCAGGAAAAAATAGTCTCGGTGACAATAGCGCCGGCCAGCAGGGCGCCGAATTGCAGACCCACCAGCGTCATCACCGGGATGATCGCGTTGCGCAGCGCATGGCGGTAGACCACTACGTGCTCGGGCAGACCTTTGGCGCGAGCCGTGCGAATGTAGTCCTGGTTGAGTTCCTCCAGCATGGCGGTCCTCACCATGCGGGTCAGGATGGCGGCCAGACTGCCACCCATGGTGATGGCGGGCAGCACCAGGTGGGCAGGCGAACCCGCGCCCGAGACGGGTAGCCAACCCAGCTTGATGGAGAACAGCAGAATCAGGATTGGGCCCAGGGCAAAGCTGGGAAACGACAGCCCCAACAGGCTCACGACGCCGACGGCGCTGTCTTGCCAACGGGCGCGGCGCAGGGCTGCTAATACCCCTGCTGGAATCGCCAGCAACAGGGCCAGCACCAGCGCGGCAACGGTCAGCTCCAGGGTGTAGGGGTACCGGGTGAGCACCAGGTGGGAGACGGTATCGTTGAGGCGCAGAGATCTCCCCAGGTCTCCATGCAGCACGCCGCGCCAGTAGTGCACATACTGCAGGCCTAGCGGCGCGTCGAGTCCGTATTGATGGCGCAGGGCTGACAGGTCGGAAGCAGTCGCGCCCTCGCCCAACATCTGCTGCACCGGGTCGCCCGGCACCAGGTGGATGAGCAGGAAGACCATCGACACCACCAGCCAGATGACGGGCAGAATAAACAGCAATCGCTTGAGCAGCGCTAGCAAATGATCGCCTAATCCTCGTTCTTACCGGAGTCGGGGCCGAGATGAACCCGGGCCACGGCTCCTACCTTGACCGCACTCGTCTTTTTGCTGCTGCCCTTTTCGCCATTCTCGTTCGGGTTCTCCAGCCTTTCGACACGCACCTGGCTGATTCGATGATCGCTCATTTCAAGTACCGTAAATCTTCTTCCCTCAAAGTCCACGGTCTCTTCGCCGGTGGGGATCTTGCCCAGACGCGTGAGCAGGAACCCGGCCAGGGTTTCCACCCCGCCACTGCGGGGCAGGTGCCAGTTCATCTGGGTTTCCAGGTCGCGCAGGTTCACGCCGCCATCCAGCACCACGGCCCCCGAGGTCGTGTGCAGAGCGGCCCTGGGGCCAATGTCAAACTCGTCTTCCACTTCGCCGATAATCTGCTCAATGGCATCTTCTACCGTGACCAGGCCAACCGTGGAGCCATACTCGTCGACCACGATGGCAATATGCCGTCTTTTCTGCTGGAATTCGCTGAGCAGATCCAGGACTGGTTTGGTTTCCGGCACTACCAACACATCATGCATCACCTGCCCCAGCCGCAGTTCGGTAAAGGGCGCGCGGGCAAAGCGGGTTTGCGCCGTCATGCGGAAGTGCATCAACCGGGCTAAATCTTTTGAGTAGGCCACGCCCACAATATGTTCGGGGCCGCGGGCAGGGTCGTATACCGGCACGCGGGAGTGCTCCTCCTCCACCACGCGGGCGTTGGCATCCTCGAGGAGCATATCCTGGGGCAGGGAGAAGATGCGTTGACGGGGAGTCATGATCTCTCGGGTAGGCACGCTGTTCAGCTCCACCGCGCGGTGAATCAGCCGTTCCTGAAACACGGGCAGCATGCCCATTCTGCGCGAGGCGGTCGCGATTAGCTTGAGCTCTTCCGGCGAATGGACTTCGCCCCCCTGCATCATCTCCATGCCAAAGAGGCGCAGCACCACCCGCGCCGACCACTTCATCAGCCGCACGACGGGACGGGTGAGCCGGATAAATGCGTCCATCGGCCCGGCCACCGCGACCGCCAGCACCTCTGCCTTGCGCAGCGCCAGGGACTTCGGCACCAGCTCTCCCAGCAACACGTGGAGGTAGGTGATCAAGGCAAAAGCGACCGGCACTGCGATCAGGTGGGCATAGATTCTGGCGTGCGGCATGCCCTGGAACCAGTGCTCGAACAGAGCGGCCACGGCCGGCTCACCGATCCAGCCCAAGGCAAGGCTGCACAGGGTCACGCCCAACTGCACCGCGGGCAGGAAATCTTCCATATTTTCCTGCAGGCGGCGAACCGCCCGGGCTCCGGGGCGCCCCAGGGCAATCAAGCGCTCAATGCGGGTTTCGCGGACGCTTACCAGGGCAAATTCGGCCGCCACAAAGAACCCATTCGCCAGGATGAGCAAGGCGACGGAAACCATCCGAAAGAGCATCAGTTCAATCATTACGCGCCAAAACCAGGTATTAGGTCATGATACCTGCGGGGGGAAAGGGAACCTTCCCCTGGGCTGGTGCGTATCAAACAATACCGGGAACACGGGGAACACGGGGGATTTGTGGCGGCGCAGCGGAAGAGCAAACGGATTTGGATCTGGGGTAGTCTGCTCGCCGGCCTGGTTGTCGTGGGAGCGGTGGTGATGGGTATGCACCGGGGTGGCCCCCACTTCGACCCCAGTCGTCTGGATAAAGTGACTCGCGGGGAAATCGATCAGAGCGTCGTGGCCACGGGAAAAGTGCAGCCGATTACCAAGATTGAATTGAAATCCAAGGCCAGCGGGATCGTGCAAAACCTTTATGTGGACATCAATCAACACGTCCACAAAGGCCAGTTGCTGGCCCAGCTTGACCGGCAGGAGATTATGGCCGAGGTCGACGCCCAACGCGCCACGCTGCAGGCTGCGGAAGCCAACGTCAAGAGCGCTGCCGCCAGCATCGAGCACGACAAGGTCGACGCATCGGCGCCTGACTTGCCTATGTACTACGCCACCCTGCAGCGTAATCAGGAGATGATCAAGGAGGGCATTGTTTCCCAGCAAGGCATGGACAACGCCAACCGCGACTACCTTTCCGCGCTGAACAAAAAGAATGTCGCCGTGGCGCAGATCGATGTGGATCGGGCCAAGCTGCACCAGGCGGAGGCACAGGTTGCGCAAAACCAAGCCAGCCTGAAATCGCTGGAAGAACAGCTTAGCTATACCACGCTCACCGCCCCGATTGATGGCGAGGTGCTCTCGCGTGATGTGGAGGTGGGGGATGCAGTCAGCTCCATCCTGGTGCTTGGTTCGACCGCCACCCTGGTGATGACCATTGGAGATACGCGCCAGGTGTACGTGAACGGCAAAGTAGACGAGGCGGATATCGCGTCGGTCTACCTGGGCCAACCGGCGCGCATCCGCATTGAGTCTTTCAAAAATAAGACGTTTGCCGGGAAGGTGACGCGGATTGCGCCTTTGGGCGTGGAGAAAGACAATGTCACTACTTTCGAGGTGCGGGTTTCGATCGACAATCCAAATCATGAAATCAAGGCGAACATGACGGCGAATGCCGAGATTCTTAACCAGGAGCATAAGAGCGCCCTCTCGGTACCGGAGCAGGCCCTGGTTTACGACAGCCAGAAGAACGCGTTTGTGGATGTACCCGATAGCAAAGCCAAGAATGGCTTGCGCAGAGTTGCCGTCAAAGCAGGAATCGCCAACGGCAGCCGCACCGAAATTATCTCTGGCCTTAACGAAGGCCAGACAGTATATCTACAACCCTAAGAGGAGGGGCGACGATGCAAACCCGATGGAATCTATCGCGCAAAGCGGCAACCGGCATTCTGGTTGCCATGACCATGTGTCTTCCGGCGGCGTTTGCCGCGGAGAAGTCGTTCGACCGCACCCTTTCGGTGAATGGTCCGGTGACGCTGCGCGTCAGCACTGGGTCCGGTTACATTCATGTGTCGCCCGGTTCGGACAATCAAGTCCACATTGTTGGCCGCGTCAAAAGCAACAATAGCTGGTGGGGTGGTTCTTCGGATGATGCGGTCGCCAGGGTGGCCTCCAATCCCCCGATCGATCAGGCGGGGAATATCATCCGCGTGGGAGACGACCACGGGGGCGATTTTGCCCGTCATGTCACCATCGACTACGACATCACCACTCCGGCTAACACCATGCTGGTGGCTGAGAGTGGATCGGGCGACCTGCAGTTGTCCAATATCAATGGTACGGTCAAGGCGCACACGGGCTCGGGGTCGATCCGCGCGGACAAGCTGGGTTCGGGGTCGAAGCTCGAGACGGGTTCTGGAAGCATCGAAGCGAATAATTTGGCCGGTTCTACCAACTTGCAGACGGGCTCGGGTGAGATTCGCGCCAGCCTTTCCTCGGCAGGGGACGTGGTTGCGGGCACCGGTTCGGGGTCGATACGACTGGAGAACGTACAAGGGTCCCTGAAGGCGGAGACTGGATCCGGCACGCTCGAGATCAGCGGGCAACCTACGGCTCCGTGGAAGCTGGAGACCGGTTCGGGGAATATTTCCCTGCGGGTCGGGAACGCTCATTTCACGCTGGATGCGGAGACGGGGTCGGGCTCGGTTAAGTCTGATCCTCCTCTGACCATGACTACGCATGGCACCACGGATAAACACCACGTGAGCGGGACGGTTAACGGGGGGGGCCCGACGGTCAAGGCGGAGACGGGTTCGGGGGATATTCATATTCAGTAGAGGCGGGACGAAACAGCAGGTCTCTCCACTACGGTCGGGATGACAATTCTGTTTGGGTGTTGAGGTTTGATACGGAGAATTTGGGAGGGCCGGAGGGCGCACTGCAGATCCCTCCACTTCGCTGCGCTTCGGTCGGGATGACAAAGGGGAGGGTAGCGCTCCCATTGAGGTCTGCAGGGTCGGATGGGGAACAGCAGGTCCCTCCACTTCGCTACGCTTCGGTCGGGATGACACTTCTGTTCCGGTTTGAATGTTGGCACGCAAGCAGAAGTGTCATCCCGACCGGAGCGTAGCGAAGTGGAGGGACCTGCTGTTTCTCTCCTCAATCACCCAGGCCGTAGTAAGTGCGCATCGCATATTCCACGAGGCTGTTAGGCGAGAGCCGCTTCAGCCAGACGGCGGCCCGCTGCGGTATGGGTCCGATGGTGTGGCGCAAGCGGGGATTGCGCTGGTTCACGATCCGATACAGGAGGCGCGCGATCTGCTCCGGGCCGGGGCCACTTTGCTCGTCGCTGGCCGTCCGCGCCAATGCAGCTTCAAAAGACGAACCATAGGGATCTGTACTGCCGGGACTTTTAGCGAAGTGCCGATTCGCAGTGAGCGCCGTCTTGTGGTCGCCAGGCTCGATGAGCACTACCCGGATTCCAAAGGGCCTCACCTCCATGCGCAAAGCTTCGCTTAGTCCTTCCAGGGCGAACTTTGAGGCACTGTACATCGACTGGTAGGGGATCGCGATCAACCCCCCGATAGAGCCGATGTTGACGATATAGCCGCTGCGCTGCCTCCGCATGGCGGGCAATACTGCGCGGCAAACCCTGAAAGCTCCAAAGAAATTGACCTCCAGCTGGCTCTTCGCCTCCTCGATCGAGGTGTTTTCGACCGGTCCGGCGAACCCCATCCCTGCGTTGTTCACGACAATATCCAGCCGCTGTTCGCGATCCAACACCGCCGCAACCGCCTGGTCGACCGAATGGTCATCGGTCACATCTGCCGTGAGCATGGTCACGTTGCCCACCGGGCCGGTAGCGGCTCGCCGCGAAGTGCCATAAACACGAAACCCACGCCCCGCCAAGAGCGTGGCACAAGCCAGTCCGATGCCGGAAGAGGCGCCCGTGACCAGGACAACCCGATGATTTTCATTAGCCATATCGAACTAAACCGTATCATCCCCGCATCGAACAGGATTGCGTGACGCTTCCACATATGGCGAAAAAGCATTAACCTTCTTCTTCACGAGGACAAACCATGGCAAGACAGAAATGGATCAACCGCACCGGGACCTCACTTATGCTGGGACTCCTGCTGGCGGGCTGTAGTGGCTTCAAGGACGCTACACCGAAGAACTTCACCGGCGCGCTGAACGCATACTATGGTAACCACGACGATTGCCTGTTCCCCAGCTCGCTTCGCTTTCCCTACGAAGCGAGCACCATCCCCGCCCAAAAGGATCCCAACATGAAGGGCCTCGATGCGTTGGAAGCTGCCGGGTTGCTCAAATCCCTGGAAGACCGGGATATCCACGTCAAGCGATATCAGCTCACCACGTTTGGCCAGCGCGTGCCTCCGCGCTTCTGCTACGGGCACCGGGTGGTCACCAGCATTGACGGGTTTACTCCACCCGCGGTGGTCAACGGACAACCAACCACCCAGGTGAGCTACCACTACAAGATGATGGACGTCCCCGGGTGGGCCGACTCCGACCAGATGCGCAAGACCTTCCCCGCCTTCGCCAAGGCCACCTCAGCCGACGCGCAGGACCGCACCACGCTGGCGCTTTACCAAAACGGCTGGCACGTGCCGGAGTAGCACATCGACTAAATTAGAAAGATGTTCAGGATTTTTCGTCCTATTCCGGCGGGTTCTCTCCGCCTGCTGGTGTTTGACCTTGATGGCACCTTGATCGATTCCGGGGCCGACCTGTGCGCTTCGGTGAACGCGATGCTGCATCATTTCGGCCGTCCGCCGCTGCCGCAACCGGTGATCTCTACCTACATCGGCGATGGCGCGGCGCGGCTGGTCGGCCGCTCCCTGGGCGAGCCGGAGGATCCGGCGCTTCTCGATTCTGCCCTCACCTACTTTCTCGACTACTACCGCGAACATAAGCTCGATCACACCTACGTTTACCCCGGGGTATTTGCGGCCCTTGACAGCCTGCGCTTCGAGCCGGGAGGCGCACCGCGGGCGATGGCATGCCTCACCAACAAACCCATCGGACCCTCGCTAGCCATTTGTGAAGCACTCGGCCTGAGCCCGTACTTTTTCCGCACTTACGGCGGCAACAGTTTCATCACCAAGAAACCCGATCCCGAAGGTTTGGTGGCACTGATGCGGGAGGCAGGCGTGACCGCGCAGGAGACATTGATGATTGGGGATTCCGACGTGGATATCCTTACCGCCCGCAATGCGGGGGCCTGGAGCATGGGTTGCTCCTATGGCCTCTCGCCGCACACGCTCGAAATTGTCCCGCCGGATTGCCTGGTGGATTCTCCGGCCGACTGGCCTTTGGCGCTGGCCGGCGACTCGATCTGCACGTCGCCCTCCAGATAAAGGACCTAAGAACCCCCATCCTGATTTTCAACGCCTTCCATATCCTTCGCCTACCGTCTTGACAAAACACACACGTGTAGTAGAACTTATTACCAATGTAGGAGGAAGCGTTGGCTGAGGCTAAGTTATCCAAACTCGAATTTCAAATCATGGATGCGCTGTGGACTCAAGGCGAACTCTCCATCCGCGAGATTCAAGAGGCCTTTCCGGCGAAGCGCAGGCCGGCCTACACCACGGTTCAGACCACGATTTACCGGCTTGAGCTAAAAGGCACTGTTCGCCGGGTGAGAAAGGTTGGGAACTTCCATATCTTCGCGGCAGCAGTCTCCCGGGATGCCGCCCAGCGAAGGCTCATCGACGACCTGTTGGCGCTTTTCGGTGGCCGCTCACAACCAGTGATGGCCCACCTGATCGAGTCCGGCAAACTCACGATGGACGACGTGAAGGAAGCAGAGAAAGCTCTCCGCAAGCTGGAAAGAAAGGACAAGCCATGATCCCGGACAATTTATCGGCAATCGGATCCACACTGGCCAACCACCTGTGGCAATCGACGCTGTTCGCGGTTCTGGTGGGATTTCTGACGTTGGCTTTGCGAAAAAATGGGGCGCGCCTTCGCTATCGACTGTGGCTGGCCGCGTCGGTCAAGTTCCTGATTCCCTGGGCGCTACTGATCGGCATGGGCGGCCATTGGGCCAGATCACGTGGCCCGGTTAGCGTGCAAACCGGTCTGTACTCAGTGGTGGAAGTGGTTAACCAACCCTTCTCTCAGAGTGCAGAGCCCGCCGTTGCGCCGAGTACCGGCAGCAAGAGGATTGCCCATCTATTTTCTTCTTTGCCGGAGATTTGCTTAGCGCTGTGGCTATGTGGTTTTGTCGCAACGCTCGGTCTATGGTGGTTTCGTTGGCGGCGCGTCTCCAGAGCCCTGCGCAGCGCCGTTTCCATTTCGCAAGGGCGTGAAGTGGATGCGCTGCGGCAATTGGAGCGCATGGCGGGAGTCCGTAAGCCGACCACGCTGTTGCTCTCAAAGGCGTCTCTGGAGCCGGGCATTTTCGGCATTGTGCGACCCGTTCTGCTGTGGCCGGTGGGAATCTCCGCGCGGCTTGGGGATGCACATCTGAACGCAATTCTCGCGCACGAACTATGGCATGTGCGGCGTCGCGACAATCTGACCGCGGCCGTGCACATGGTGGTGGAGGCCTTCTTCTGGTTTCATCCCCTGGTCTGGTGGCTGGGAGCGCGGCTGGTCAAGGAGCGGGAACAAGCCTGCGACGAGGAGGTATTGCAAATGGTCCATCAACCGCAGGTCTACGCCGAGAGCATTTTGAAGACCTGCGAATTCTGCGTGACTTCGCCGCTGCCTTGCGTCTCTGGCGTTACGGGCGCCGACCTGAAGAAGCGGATTATCCGTATCATGACCGAACGTGTTGCGAGCAGGCTGGACTTCAACAGAAAGTTATTGCTCCTTGCTGCTGGATTGGTCGCAGTTGCAGCGCCCATCGTGTTTGGATTGCTGAACGCAGCGCCAACCCGAGCTGAGGCGCAGGCGGGCAACACAACGACGAAGTTACCGGTATTCGAGGTGGCTTCGATCAAGCCGAATAAATCCGGCGATCCCAACGTCATGTTGATGTTCAAGCCCAACGGGTTCAGCGCGACCAACGCACCGCTGCACGAAGTCATTCGACTGGCCTACCAGGTTCCAGACTTTCAAATGTCGGGGGGACCACCCTGGATCAACTCTGAACGTTACGATATTGAGGCGAAAGTGGACAGTTCCGCGGCGGAGCTCAGACAGCTTGACCAGGATCAGCACCGGCAAATGCTTCAGTCGCTCCTCCAAGACCGTTTCGAGTTGAAGGTCCACTGGGAAACCAAAGAGCTGCCTGTCTATGCGCTGGCCGTTGCGAAGAACGGACCCAAACTTCATGAGGCCAAACCTGACGACACTTACCCGAACGGAATCAAGGACGAAGGCGGTGTGGGACGGGCAGGCTTGATGAGAATGGGACCAGGCCGGATTACAGCGCAAGGACTTCCCATGAACACCTTCGTTCGGCTCTTGTCGCAGCAATTAGGGCGTACCGTTTTGGATAAAACCGGGCTCGCGGGAAACTACGACGTCGAGCTGCAGTGGACGCCGGATAATATTCCCGCTTCCTTCATAGGGCCGGACGGCAAGCCCACGCCTGAGATTTCAGGACCTTCTGTTTTCACCGCGATTCAGGAACAGCTTGGGTTGAAATTGGAATCGCAAAAGGGTCCGGTGGAGGTTTTGGTGATCGACCATGTAGAGCCGGCCTCAGCGAATTAGCAATGCGAGGACGACGGACGCGGATAGCAACAAATATACTTCGCTGGACCGAACAAATCGTGCATTGCGAACGTAATATATGCAGCCTGCGCGGCCGTTGACTGCGTGGCGGAGTTTCAGGGATCAATCTCGAGGAGGACTCCCGTTTCATGACAGACCGTGCGATAGGCAAGCTGGATTCGACCAGGAAGCTTTTGCTGAGTTTGGCCGGATGGTTGACCGTGGCCGCGGTAGTTTTGTTCGGATTGGTAGACGCAGCAAAAAGCCGAGCGCAAACTCCAACAGATACCAAAACCCAAAGCATTGCCGACACCTGGCAGGGCACGCTTCACACCGGCAGAGATCTACGCACCGTTGTCAAGATTTCGAAGGCGGACGATGGCGGGTACAAGGCGGTTCTTTACAACATCGATCAGAGCGGCGACGGCATTACGGCCAGCAAAATCACGCTCGATGGCACCACCGTGAAGATAACCCTCGCCTTCGGTTCGTACGAAGGCACGCTGAGTCCGGATGGCAAGACGATCACGGGGCACCTGGACGCAGGACCCAATCCGCTCCCTCTTATCCTTACCCGCGCCACGCCTGACACGGCATGGACGATTCCCCCACCGGAAGTCAAGATGGACCCGAATGCCAAGCCCGGCTTCGAGGTTGCCACGATCAAGCCCAGCCCTCCGGACAGACCCGGCAAGAATTTCGGCTTCAGAGGGGGTCATTTTCTGAGCCGCAATACCAATCTGAATGACCTCATTGCGTTTGCGTACGGACTTCACGCCAAACAGATCGTCGATGCGCCAGCCTGGTTCGGCACCGATCTTTACGACATCGAAGGCAAGCCCGACGTAGAGGGCAGGCCTAGTCCGAAACAAATGCAGACCATGATGCAAGGACTGCTGACGGACCGCTTTCAACTGAAATTTCATCATGACAAACGGGAGCTTTCCGTCTATGTAATCAGCGTCGCCAACGGCGGCCCCAAAATGACCAAGAGCACAGCGGGTCCGGATGATCCCATTGGCTTTGGGCTCAGAGGCCTTGGGGACCTGGTCGTCAGAAACCTGACCATGACGGGTTTTGCCACCTGGATGCAATCGGGTGTGATGGACAAGCCGGTGGTGGACCAAACCGAGCTCTCTGACAGATACGATTTCACTTTGAAATGGACTCCGGACGAGTCCCAATTTGCTCAGTTCCGAGGGACGGGCACGGTGGTGCCAACGCCCACCGATGACCCGAAAGCACCACCAAGCCTTTACACCGCAATGCAGGAACAACTCGGGCTAAAGATGGGGCCGGCAAAGTTCCCCGATGATGTGATCGTCATCGATCATGCCGAGAAGCCTTCCGAAAACTGACGCCGCGGAATATCGGGGACCTGGGATGGGCTGGCACCGGACGCAGAGAATCTTCTACCTGGTTTGCATGCTTGCGGCGATGGCATTTCCCCGCGTGGCCGCGGCTTCCGAATACCACGGTCAGGTGACCTTTGGCGGCTTGCCTCTTCCCGGCGCTACCGTTACGGTTACACAAGGCAAAAAGAAACTGACAGCAATCTCTGACCAGGGTGGCCTCTACACTTTTCCTGACTTGGCGGACGGTCCGGCAAAGATTGAGATCGAGATGCAGTGCTTCTCGAGCGTCCACGCCGAGGTAGACGTTTCCTCCACGACACCCGCCGGGAAGTGGGAGTTGACGTTGCTTCCGCTTGAGCAGATTTCCAAAATGACCAAACTTCGGCCGGCGCCACTTCCCTCGCTCAGCACAGCGCCCAAAACAACCGCGGCTCCTGGCTCGCCCAATGAGAACGCTACTGAAATACCCAAGCCGGCGGCGGACGCAAACCAGCAGTCCTCGGATGGGTTTCTGGTGAACGGCAGCGTGAACAACGCGGCGACGTCACGGTTCTCGATCGATCAGGCGTTTGGCAATCGAAGGAGCAACAGCAGAAGCCTCTATACCGGGGGACTTGCGGCCATCCTGGACAACTCCGCACTCGACGCCCGCCCCTACTCGCTCAGCGGACTCAATACACCTAAGCCTTCCTACAATCGGATCACCGGCATCGCCACTCTCGGTGGTCCGCTCAGGATTCCACATCTGCTGCCTCGCGGGCCCAGCTTCTTTGTGGCTTACGAGTGGACACGCAACCGCACCGCCGAGACGGATCCCGGCCTTGTGCCTACAGAGGCGGAGCGGGGCGGCGATCTTTCCAACCTCGTGAACCCGCTTGGCCAACCGGTTGTCGTCTACAATCCCACTACCCATTCGCCGTTTCCCGGCAATGTGGTTCCGGTCAGCGCCCAGGCCCAGTCCCTGCTGCAGCTCTATCCGACGCCCAACATCAGCGGTAATTCGCTCTACAACTATCAGATCCCTGTACTCAACAGCAGCCATCAGGATTCGCTGCTTTCGCACCTGGACAAGACGCTCGGGCACAGAGACGAACTTTATGGAAGCTTTAACTTCCAGAGCATCCGGGCCAGCAACGCTAACCTCTTCCGCTTTGTCGACACAACCGACACGCTGGGCATCAACACTAACATCAACTGGTCGCATCGCTTCAACCATCAACTTTTTCTCTATAGCAGCTATCGTTTCAGCCGGTTACGAACACGCATTGTGCCCTATTTTGAGAACCGGGAAAATGTCTCCGGCAACGCCGGCGTCTTCGGCAACAACCAGGACCCAACCAACTGGGGACCACCGGCGCTCACCTTTTCGAGTGGCATTACGCCTCTCTCCGACGAGCAGAGTTCGTTCAATCGTAATCGTACCGATAGCTTTTCCGGATCTGTCGGCCATTATCGCGGCCTACACAACATTACCGTCGGCGGCGATCTGCGCAAGCAGCAATTCAACGATCTGTTCCAGCAGGACCCGCGGGGCACTTTCACCTTTACCGGAGCTGCCACCCAAGGCATTTCCAGCAGCGGTTCCGACCTGGCGGACTTCCTCATCGGCGTGCCCGATACCAGCTCCATCGCTTTTGGCAACGCGGATAAATATCTCCGGCAAACCGTCTACGACGCCTACATCGCAGACGACTGGCGTATTCAGCCAAATCTCACCATCAATGTCGGCCTCCGCTGGGAATACGGCGCGCCCATCACAGAGATCCATGGACGGCTGGTCAATCTCGATGTCGCTCCCGGCTTTACTGCGGCCGCTCCCGTGTTAGGCAGCGATCCAGTCGGGCCGATCACCCACAGCCACTATCCCACTTCGCTCATCCGCCCGGACAAACGCGGCTTCGAACCACGCGTCGGTATCTCCTGGCGACCTATCCCCGCTTCCACGGTCGTCGTACGCGCCGGCTATGGCATCTATGACGATACGTCTGTCTATCAGACATCGGTATTACAGCTCACGCAACAAGCGCCGCTCTCGAAGAGTCTGAATGTTGAGAACACCGCGGCTTGCCCGCTTACACTGGCCGCTGGTTTCGAGCCCTGCTCTTCGATTACCGCCAATACCTTCGCGATCGACCCCAACTTCAGGGTCGGCTATGCTCAGACCTGGCAGTTGGCGATTCAACGCGACCTGCCGGCGGCGCTTCAACTCACGGCAACCTATCTTGGCGTGAAAGGCACACGGGGGGTGCAGCAGTTCCTGCCTAACACCTATCCCGTCGGTGCGTTGAATCCCTGCACCACCTGTCCGGCGGGCTTTGTGTATCAAGCCTCGGGTGGTGACTCCACGCGCCAGGCGGGACAGGTGCAACTGCGCCGCAGGCTGCGTAGCGGGTTCACCGCGTCCCTGCTCTACACGTTTTCCAAGTCGATTGATGATGACGCGATGCTGGGCGGCCAGGGTCACATCGTGGCCGGCAACCAGAGCGCTGCACCGCCCTCCAACGGACCAGGCCAGAATGGCGGCTCGAGTGGAACAACGGCGACCACCACGCAAAGCGCGGCCAGCCCTACACCAGCCATCGCGCAGAACTGGCTCAACCTGCATGCCGAGCGTTCTCTTTCCAGCTTCGATCAACGTCATCTACTCAATTTGCAGGCCCAATACACGACGGGTGAAGGCCTCGGCGGCGGGACACTGATGAGCGGCTGGCTTGGCCGCCTTTATAAGGAGTGGACTGTAGTGACCACGGCTGTCGTTGGCAGCGGACTCCCGGAGACGCCGGTGTATCTGGCGGCCGTACCCGGAACAGGATTCACCGGCACCATTCGACCAGATGCAACGGGCGCGCCTATTTCCGGGACTCGTGCTGGTCAGCATCTCAACCCGGCTGCTTACAGTGCTCCGCTGCTGGGCCAGTGGGGAACGGCAGGTAGAAATTCCATTACCGGTCCCAGTTCGTTCACGCTTGATACTTCGCTCGCCCGCACGTTCCGCCCCAGTGGACGCTTTTATCTCGACGCCAAGGTAGCGGCGACTAACATGTTGAATCACCCTGTTTTTACCGGATGGAACACGACGGTGAACAGCACGCAATTCGGCCTTCCGCTGGCCCCTAACCCGATGCGCAGCCTGGAAACATCGCTGCGTCTGAGATTCTGAGATGAAGGAGAAGGAAGTGCTTCAGGGGATTACGCGTAAGAGGCCGAGAAGAGAGACTGCAGATCCCTCCGCTCCGCTGCCCCGGATTTCCTGTGGAACTTGGATGGAAAGTTTTGCCTCGTCCATCCGATCCATCCAATGCGAATGGAAGAGATGCCCTATCCTTTGTCATCCCGAGCGAAGCCGAGGGATCTGCAGTTCAGCCGAACCCGTCTTGGGAATGTTTTTCGGCCGAAGCGTAGCGAAGTGGAGGGATCTGCAGTTGGTTCTACCTGCACTCTTGATCTTCGTTGCGGGCGGAGCGTTAGCGCAGCAGATTGGCCAGAACACGTCCTCTACCTCCGGAACCTATACCCTAACGGCCAAGGCGCAACTGGTAGTTGAGACCGTCGTGGTCAAAGACAAGCAGGGGAAATTCGTTCCCGGACTCACCGCCAAAGACTTTACCGTCACGGAGGACGGCACTCCACAGACGATCAAATTCTGCGAGCACCAGAATCTTGCCGCCGAACAGACACCGGTGCCGGCGGCAGCGCCCGGCACCGAACAGATAAAAATCTACAAACAACTTAGCCGCACCCAGATCGCGCCCGAAGCCCCCGAGAGCACTCGCTATAAAGATCGGCGCCTGCTCGCGCTTTACTTCGATATGACTGCGATGCGCCCGGCTGACCAACTCCGCGCGCTCTCCGCGGCAGAGAAGTTTTTGCGCACGCAAATGACAAGCGTCGATCTGGTCGCCATCCTCCGCTACCAGGGCGGCTCCGTCGACATCCTCCAGGACTTCACCGCCGATCGCAACAAGCTGCTCAGCATCCTTGAGACCATGATCGTTGGCGAAGGACAAGGCTCCGCTTCTACCGTCGACGACGCGAGCAGTGCCGACACCGGCGCTGCGTTTGGCCAGGATGACACCGAGTTCAACGTGTTCAACACCGATCGTCAACTCTCGGCTTTGCAGACAGCAGCCAAGATGCTCAGCCAGTTGCAAGAGAAGAAGTCTCTCATCTACTTCGCCAGTGGGTTGCGGCTCAATGGGATTGATAACCAGGCACAACTTCACGCTACCGTCGACGCGGCTATCCGCGCCGGCGTTTCGTTCTGGCCGATCGATGCGCGAGGCCTGGTAGCCCAGGCGCCGCTGGGAGACGCTACCCAGGGCTCGCCCGGCAATTCCGGTATGTATTCCGGCACCGCCGCTCTGGCGAACACCAGCAACTTCCAACAGTCGCAAGACACCCTCTTCGCCTTAGCCGGCGACACCGGAGGCAAAGCACTCTTCGATAACAACGACCTGACCCACGGCATCGTGCAAGCTCAGCAAGCGATCGAGGACTACTACGTGGTTGGCTACTACACCAGCAATACGGCCAAAAACGGGCGCTTCCGCCGGGTCAAGATCTCGCTCAATCAAGATGCCACCGCCAAACTCGATTATCGCCAGGGCTACTACGCTGACAAGGAGTTCGGCAAATTTACCGCCGTCGACAAAGAGCGCCAGCTCGAAGATGCGCTGATGTTGGAGGATCCCATCACCGAGCTTTCGATCGCGATGGAGATTGATCACTTCCAGCTCAACCGGGCCGAATATTTCGTTCCCATCATCGTCAAGATCCCCGGCCGTGAGCTTGCACTGGCCAAGCGCGGCGGCGCCGAGCACACGCTCATCGACTTCGTGGGTGAAATCAAAGACCTGGTCGGCGGCACGACGGTTAGCAATGTCCGAGACAACGTCAACATCAAGCTCTCGGACGCCACCGCTGCCGAGCTCGCGCACCGCCCAATCGAGTACGACACCGGTTTCACCTTGCTGCCGGGCAAATACAAGATCAAGTTCCTGGCGCGAGACGATGAGACGGGCAGAATCGGCACTTATGAGACCACCTTCGTCATCCCCAACCTGAACAAAGAGGTCGCGCACATCCCCATCAGCTCGGTGGTGCTGAGCAGCCAGCGAGTGGAGCTGAAGGACGCTCTCTACAACGCCGAAAAAAACAAGAACAGGGAGAAAGAGGAGCAGGTAAACCCACTGGTTCAGAATGGGCAGAAACTGATTCCCAGCGTGACTCGCGTATTTCGTCAGGGCCAGAACATGTATGTCTATTTGCAGGCCTATGAACAGGGTTTGCCCGCCGTTCAGCCACTGGTCGCCTTTGTGAGTTTCTACAATGAGCAGACAAAAGCGTTTGAAACCCAACCGATGGAGTTGACGCAGGGCATGAATAATCGGCTGCAAACCATGCCGTTCAGTTTCAGCATTCCCCTGAATCAGCTGCCGCCGGGAGACTATAACTGTCAGATATCCGTGCTGGACCCGATGGGAAAGAAGGCATCGTTCTGGCAGGCTCAGGTGAAGGTAGTTCCTTGATCGTTAGGTTCCAGCACAGGCAGCAATTCCCTATTCCTTTTCTACGAGACCATCGAGGGTCGTTTTCATCACCGCCATGCCTTGTTCCATCATGGAAGCGATCGCGCCCGCGGCCTCATTGGGAAGAAGGTCGGCGATCCAAACAACTCTCGTCTGACCAGTCGCGTCCGCAAAGACCTGGGCGGAGGCGTTGTAATGAGTTAACGAGCCGCCGATCGCTGACCAGACAAGCCGCCGTTTTTCTTCATCGATATCGACAATCGGCTCCCTGATCACCATACCGTTGCCAAAGGTTACGATGCGCTCGCCGGGTTCAAGATGAGTATCTACGACGAAACCGGGTACCAGGCGGGTGTGGAGTGCGCCGATATCGGAAAGGGCAGACCAGACCTGGTCAACGCTCGCCTTGGTTGCAATTTCTTTTTGAATCGAGGCCATGTTTCTGTTCCTATGTTCCCCTGGTTCGAGGCAGCGTTACTTGCGCCCGCGATACTGTATTTTTAAGATTTCAGGGGTAGGAAGTCTTGGCGAAAATTGCGGTTGAATCGGATGAGCACCAAACACGAAACAATTTCCAGCGCACCTAAGTCGAGGCTGATCGCCTCCGGGGACGGGTGGACGGTATCTGACATTGTTTGTACAGCGGGCCCTCGGGACCATCCGTTCGAAGAAGGGCATACGCAAACCTCAATTGCCATCGTTGTCGGAGGCACGTTTCAATATCGGTCGTCTACAGGCCGGGACTTGATGACCCCTGGATCTTGGCTGCTTGGCAACCCCGGCGACTCCTTTACCTGTGGGCATGACCACGGCATCGGGGATCGCTGTGTCGCCTTTTCGTATGCGCCTGAGTTCTTCGACCGTCTTGGGGGGCAAAGAATTCGTTTCAAGGTACCGCGCCTGCCACCAATCCGCGCGTTGGCTCCGTTGGTGGCGAAGGCTTCAACGATTCTTGCCGGAGACGATCCAATCGTTTGTGAGGAGTTCAGCGCACAGGTTGCGGCACGCGCGATCGAAGTCGCACAGGGTGTTAATCCGTCCCAGGCCTGCAGTCCGCCAAGCTCCTGGGCTCGTGTCGCTCGCGTTGTCAGGATGATCGAGAACGAGGAAGATATTCCTCAAGATCTGAACAGCCTTGCGCTGGTGGCGGGCTGGAGCCCTTATCACTTTCTCCGAACTTTTGAAGAAGTGACGGGCGCAACGCCACACCAATATCTAATCCGAGTGCGACTTCGCCGGGCAGCGATTTTTTTGCGATCGGAGCCCACCCGAATCTCAGACATCGCTCTGCGATGTGGCTTTGGAGACATCTCCAACTTCAACCGCACCTTTCGCGCCGAGTTCGGGGTAACTCCGCGTACGTATCGCGCTATAGAGTAGTGCAAAGGAAAACCTTATTCCGAGCGTAAAGCCCGCATGGGGTCGACCGCGGCCGCGCGCCGAGCGGGAATCGCTGCTGCCACGAGTGCTGTCATTACGAGTAGCAGTGCGGCGAACCCGAGCATGGCCGGATTCCACGGCTCTACGCCAAAGAGCTGGCTCGCGATCGCCCACCCGGCACCAATTGCCGCCGGAATTCCCAGCGCCACGCCAATGCCCACTTGCCAGAATGCAGCTCGCAGCACTATCTGCATCACGTTGCCGCGACTCGCGCCCAACGCCATGCGCACGCCTATCTCGCTCGTCCGTTGTTCTACACCATACGCGGTCACGCCGTAGAGGCCCACGGCAGCCAACACAAGCCCGACCGCTCCAAAAATCCAGGTAAGGCCGGCGATTATATTTTCCTTGCCAAAATCGCCGTGAATGACTTCGGAGTAGGGCCGGACATCGTAGATGATGAGATTCGGATCGACATCGGCTAACACTTTCTTCACCCGCGCCTGCAGGTCCGGCGCATCTCCTGGTGCCCAGATTACGATAGTGCCCAGGTAATGCGACCAGATCTCCCGGCTTTCCAGGTCTGGTTGATCGAAGAGCGTGGACTGCGCCTCCGGGACAAAATACATGGGCTGCTCGAGGTCACCGGTAGTTGATAAAAAGTAGCCGACGTCGGAGGCTACGCCGACGATCTCGTACAAGCCCGCGTTCTTGAGCGGACCGGGACCGAAGTGCTCCCCGATGGGGTTTTCCTTACCGAAGAACTTCTTGGCAAATGCCTCGTTGATGATGGCCACGGGCCGCGTGTTGACGTTGTCGTCCTCGGTGATGGGCCGTCCCATGACGATCCTGTCTCCGAGGGCCGCGAAGAATCCGGGCGTCACGCGGGTCCAGGTAGAAGTCATGGCATCGTTCGGTCCAGGCTCGGGTTTGCCTAAAATCCGGATGTCATGATCCCAATAGAGGCCGCTCAGTGGAGCGTAGAGCACGGGACTGGCCGCGCGCACACCAGGAATGGCACGAAGACGGTCTTCGATTTCGCGGAAGAGTGGGAGTAATTCCTCCTGCTTATAGTTGGAAAGCTTGGGATCGATCGAGGCCAGGTAGCGGCCGCGAGGATCGAACCCGAAGTTCTGGTGCTGCAGGTTGCTTAGGCTCCGGCCAAGCATCTCTGCCGCGCTCAACAGGACGAGCGATACAGCGACCTGGACGATCACCAGCGTTTTTTGCGTCCACTGGCGGCTGCCTGCCACAGAACGGTTGGCTCCGCGGAGGGCTTCGATGGGCTCCGCATGCGAGGTCATCCATGCGGGCGCGACGCCGAAGACGACTCCGCTGATCACCGAAATTCCCAGCGCGAAGAGCAACACCGGAGTTGAGGGCGCAGCATCTACGGGGACCCAGTTGTCTGGCCCGGTGAAAGCAAGGTGAAGGATGAGCCTCACGCCTGCATACGCAGCGGCAATGCCCGCGACCGCACCGAATAGACTCAGGGTGAGGCTCTCAGCCAAGGCCTTGCGCACCAGCCGCGCACGCGAGGCGCCGAGAGCGGCGCGGATCGCCGTCTGCGGCCGGTGCCTCAGCCCGCGCGCTAACAACAGGTTCGCGATGTTCGCGCAGGCTACAAGAAGCACGCATACTGAGGCCACGAGCAGCAAGCGCAAACTGTCCTTGTAATCCTCACGCATCGTGGAAACGCCTGCGCCCCCCGGGGTCAGATGCAGGACCTGCTTTTCCCAGAGTGGCTTTTCCTGTGGGGACATATCTGCCGTATGGCCGGCTAACCATTGATGCAGCTCTCCCTGAAGCTGCGCCTCCAGGGCTTTGGGATTCGTACCGGGGCGAACCCGTCCGATCACATCGAGCCACGCCAGGCGGGGGTCTTTGATGCGCGTGGTTGCACCGGCGATTAACGGCTCCGTCGCCAGTGGTACCCAGAGGTCGGGCATGCTGCCGACGGAGACTTTCGCACCAAAGAAGCCCGGAGGGGCAACACCAATCATCGTGAACGGGTGGCCATTGATCTGGTAGGTCGCTCCCACCACGGACGGATCCGATCCATATTTGTCCTGCCAGGCATGGAAACTCATCACCGCGACTGGTGGCGCGCCTTCCCGGTCGTCGGCGTCGGAGAACAGGCGTCCGCGCCAAGCCGAGATGCCGAGGGTCTCAAAGAAATTGCCGGAGACGTACTCGCCGTTGCGGGTCTCAGCCGGGGCCGGCGAACCGGCGCGCCGGACGCCCAACTCAGCATTCCCTTCTCCGACCTGGAACGCCGCCAAATCCTGAAAGGCCGGGGTATTGGCGCGGAAGAGCTTGTAGGCCTCCCAGGAAAAGAACTGCCAGTCCCCTTGCGTGTACCGGGCCGAGTAGCAACAGAGATCTGAGTCGCCGATGCGCCAAAGTTGCTCGGGTTTTACGACCGGCAGCGAGCGCAGCATCACCTGCTGCACCAGCGTAAAAATCGCGGTGGTCGCTCCGATGCCCAGGGCCAGCGTTACTACTGCCGTCGCGGTTAAGGCGGGCGATCGTCCGAGTTGGCGAACTGCGTAACGGAGATCCCTCCAGATCCCGTCCAGCGCCAGCGCTGCATCTGCCCCGGAGGTCCGCTCCCGCATCGCCACCGGATTGCCAAGCCGCAGCCGCCCGGTCCGGCGCGCTTCTGCTTCACTCATCCCGGCGCGCAGATTGTCTTCGGCCGCCATCTCCATATGTGCCCGCAGTTCCGCTTCGATTTCCGCGTCTAGACGATCCCGCCGGAACAGATTTTTGAACCGGATCCACATGCTCATGGCTCACCTCACGCGCGGCGCAGCATCGTCCCCACGCCTTTCACCAGTTGCTCAAAGCTCTCTTCCGCCCCGCGGCCATCAGCCTGTAGTATTTCGCCATCGAGCACCCCTTGACTTCTTTGTATTGGGGAAATATAGACCTCGACGTCTATGGGTGTCGAAAAATGGGAAGTTTTGAAACGCCGCTATTCAAATTTGCGGAATTTGCAACTAAATTATGGGTGCCCGTAATGTTGTTGCGGGGCCTGAGTTAGAAAAATGAGGTTGAGAATGCGCCTGTGGTGGCGGCTTGGATTGATCGTGGTGATGATCGCGGCGGCGGTGACCTGGCTGCGGATCACTTCGATCCACCGCGCCAACAAGCCCACTGATTTGGGACTGACGAGGCCGCTTAACCAACCGGGCGGTGGACCAGCTCCGGACGATGCGTACGAAGTCTATTCCGACCTTTATCAAGCTCCTATGCAGGAACCGCTTGCTTTTGCGGAAGATTCGGCGATCGATATTCCGCAGGTAAACGGCAGTTGCCTGAGGCCGAAGGCGGCGCAGGAACATGAGATGACCGATGCCTTCGTCGCCGCCAATCAGCAAGTGCATCGCTGGATGCAGAAATTCTCGATCGCCCAGGGCTACCGGCTGCTGTCCGCGAGCGAGCTCGCGCAAGCACAGACGTGCCTGGCAGTCCATGCGCGTGGTGGCGGACGATGCGCAGACTATAAGCAACTCAGGTATGTGCGGTTGCTGGGAGTTCCCGGATTTAACCAGGCACACACACGGGCATTGGTGTCGGTGATCAAGAGTTGCGGCGAATTTTGCGGAAGCGGCGGAATCTTCCCGGTTGAGAAAAAGAAGGACGCGTGGCAACGGTCGGCAACCACCGATTTCACTCGCGACTGCAGCTGGATCTATTGAATTCACTCCGACAGAATGGGTTCCTTAACATCCTCCGTCTTCGGCCCCACGGTTTTGTGCCGCTCGAGAAAGCGAACGCAAGCGTTCCAGCGCAGGATGGGGTCGTCGTTGCCAGCCGGCCGCAGGCGCTCCGCTTCCTCAAATAACCCCAGCGCCTTGACGATCCAGTCGTAGACGTGACCGCTGGATCCCGGTCTGCCCGCGTCATGGAATGCCTTGGCGCGCCGCTCCCACGCGATACCGGAATAGTAGGCGCGATCGTAGGCCGATTCCAGGCCGGCTGCCTCAGCCACGGCGCTGGAAAAGGCTCTATCGTCTCGGGGGAACTCGTCGGTCAGAGCGAGAATCAGGCTGACGCGCGCTTCCCGATTCGCCGGAGCAACTTCGAGGATGTCGCGGCAGATGCTCTCGGCTTCGGTGGGCTCATTCAGCAGACGGTAACGCTCAGCCTTGGCCAGCGCGCCGTCGAGGCTATCGCGAGAAATGGGTTTGAGTACGAACATAAGACCCCCTTACCACTTAGAGGATGTGAAACAACTGCTTTAAAGGATCGAAAAACCGGTCCACCACCCGCTCCTTGAGCGGGATAATCGCGTTCTCTGTAATAGTGATTGACTCCGGACACACTTTCCGGCAGCAGGTGGTGATATTGCAGTAACCGATATTGTGCTTTTTCTTAAGATCGCTTACGCGATCTTCGCTGTCGAGAGGATGCATTTCTAGTGCGGCGGCATAAACCAGCAAGCGAGGCCCGATGAACTCGTCTTCCTTATGGTGTTCGCGCAGAACGTGACATACGTCCTGGCACAGGAAACACTCAATGCACTTGCGAAACTCCTGCACCCGCTCGACATCCGCTTGTTGCATGCGCCAAGTCCCATCCGGCATGTCGGGAGAACGCGGGCGGAATTGCTTAATCGTCTTTTTGGCGCGGAAGTTCCATGAGACGTCGGTGACCAGATCCCGTATCACCGGAAACGTATGCATCGGTTCCAGGATGACTGGCATGTTCAGGTCGAGGTTGCTCAGCCGGGTCATGCACATGAGCTTCGGCATGCCGTTGATTTCCGCGGAACAGGAGCCACATTTGCCCGCCTTGCAATTCCATCGCAGTGCGAGATCGGGCGCCTGCTGAGCCTGGATCCGGTGCACGGCGTCTAAGACCACCATGCCCTCCTCCACCGGCGTAACGTAGTCCTCGAAACGGCCGGCCGTCGAATCTCCACGCCAGATGCGAAACATCGCTTGCGTTGCCATCCATTTCCCCCTAGGTCATTTCTGGTGCGTCTCCCTATTTCATTTCCTGAACCACGGCTTGCAACTCAGCCGGCATGGGGGGCAGAGGGCGTTTCTCCACCAGCATCTCGCCATCAGCGTCGCGCTTGACGATGATGTTGTTTTTGCCCCATTCGGCATCTTTGTTGGGAAAATCTTCGCGAAATTGCGCCCCTCGGCTCTCTTTCCGAAGAAGCGCGGCGCGGGTGATCGCCTCCGATACCAACAACAGGCTGCCGAGGTCTATGGCCGTGTGCCAGCCGTTGTTGTACTGGCGGTGGCCAGTGATCCCGACATTGCCTGCTCGCTTCTCGTACTCCGCGATTTTGATCAGTGCCTGTTCCATTTCGGCTTCCGTGCGCACGATGCCGACCAGGTCCTGCATCGACTCCTGCAGGGCATACTGAATCTGGTAAGGATTCTCACCGGAGGCGCCGCGATCGAAGGGCTGTAAAGCAGCTTTGGCCGTTGCCTGGAGCTGCGCCTCGTCCACCGTCCCGGCAGCACTGCTTTTAGCGAATTCGGCTGCGAACCGGCCGGCACGCCGTCCGAATACCACCAGGTCAGAGAGCGAGTTGCCACCCAGCCGATTGGCACCGTGCAGTCCCGCCGCCGCCTCGCCCGCGGCAAACAACCCGGGCACGTTCGACATCTGCGAATCGCCATCCACGCGGATGCCGCCCATCATGTAATGCGTGGTGGGCCCGACTTCCATCGCTTCTTTGGTGATATCCAGATCTGCCAGCTGCTTGAACTGGTGATACATGCTGGGCAGTTTGCGTTTGATGTGCTCCTCCGCTTTTGGAAGGTGCTGCTTGATCCACGCAATATCCAGGAAAACACCGCCGTGCGGCGTGCCCCGCCCTGCTTTCACTTCGCGATTGATGCAACGAGCCACATGGTCGCGGGTTAGGAGTTCCGGCGGCCGGCGGGCATTCCTGTCGCCCTGGGTGTAGCGCCAGCCCTCGTGTTCGTTGTCCGCCGTCTGCTCTTTGTACAGGTCAGGAATTTCATCGAACATGAACCTGCGGCCTTCGCTGTTGCGCAGAACGCCGCCTTCCCCACGCACCCCTTCCGTCACCAGGATGCCGCGCACGCTGATCGGCCAGACCATCCCTGTGGGATGAAACTGGACGAACTCCATTTCCTGCAACTCGGCGCCGACGCGATAGGCCAGCGCCAGCCCATCGCCGGTGTATTCCCAGCTATTGCTGGTGACCTTGAAGGCGCGTCCGATTCCACCGGTGGCAATCACCACTGCTTTTGCTTGCCACAGCTGAAAGAGGCCCTTCTCGCGGTCGTATCCGCAGGCCCCTGCGACCCGCCCCGAGTCCATGAGGAGGCTGAGCACGGTGCACTCCATGTGGACTTCCATGCCGCAATGAATGCCGTGATCCTGCAAGGTGCGGATCATCTCCAGCCCGGTGCGATCGCCGACGTGCGCCAGGCGCGCGCTGCAGAATCCGCCCATCCTTGGTGCGGTCAAAAAGCGCGCCCCAGGCTTCCAGTTCGCGCACGCACTCCGGCGCTTCTTTGGCGTGGAGCTCCGCCATGCGCCAGTTGTTGAGATACTGCCCGCCACGCATGGTATCGGCAAAATGAACCCGCCAGTTGTCGCGATCGTCCACGTTGGCCAGGGCCGCGGCAATGCCGCCTTCGGCCATAACGGTGTGGGCTTTCCCGAGCAACGATTTGCAGACCACCCCCACCCTGGCGCCGTTGGCCGCGGCTTCGATGGCGGCGCGCAGTCCAGCCCCACCTGCACCGATGACCAGAACGTCGTAGGAGAACCGCTGGAACTCCGGCATCTACAGGATTCTCCAGTCGTGCCAGATCCCCATCGAGCAGAGGCGGACATAGATGTCGGAAAATCCCACCCAGAACAAGCTCGCCCACGCCCACTTCTGGTGTCTGGCGTTGAGGCAACTCACGCAGTCGTAGAGTTTGTGCCGCACCGGGTGTTCTGATACCTGATCGAACGTGCCTCCGACTAAATGTCGAAAAGCGTGGCAGCCGAATACGTAGCCTCCCAGAAGCACTACGTTCACCACCAGGACGAGGCTGCCGATCCCGATCCCGAAGCCGTTGGGAAAACGGAAGGACATCACAGCGTCATAAACCAGGAAAGCCCACACCAGGTAAGAGAGGCGCAGGAAGTAGCGATGGAAATTCTGCAGGATCAGGGGAAAGCTTCGTTCGCCGAGATACGTCTTGCGCGGCTCGCTCACTGCACACGCGGGAGGATCAGCCCAGAATGACTTGTAATACGCACCGCGATAGTAGTAACAGGTGAGTCGAAAGAGACCGGGAACCCATAGGATGAGAAGCGCCGGAGAGAAGTGCAGAAAGCTGGGATACCACGAAGGCTTGGGACCGAACAACGCGTGTGACGAGGAACCAAAGAGTTCGGGAGAATAAAAAGGTGAGATATAGGGACCGAACGTGTAGTGAGTACCCTGCCACGCCGCCCATGTGGAGTACACCAGAAACGAGCCTAACCCCAGAAAAACCGCCGTCGGCGAAATCCACCATGGATCACGCCGGGACGTCTGGCCAAACCTGCCGTCTTTCCAGACGACATCGGGAGCTGCCATCATCCCCTCCACGGCAGAGGATCTGAAGGACCCGCTTCCCGCCGATGGCAGGGCATTATATATAGCAAAGAACATCGCCGCCAAGTGCGGCTGTTCCAGTAATGGCGGCGGTTAGAATAATTTCTGCCACTGCATCGCTAAATTCCCAACCATCGAGACCCTTATGAACTTTTTGCCCCCGGTGAACGATCTGCTCCTTTTTTCTACGGCGGCACTGATATTGCTGGTCATTCCAGGACCGTCGGTGCTTTATGTGGTGGCGCGCAGCCTGGATCAAGGCCGCAAGGCGGGATTGGCCTCGACTTCCGGCATCTCCACCGGGACACTGGCCCACGTGGTGGCGGCAACGCTTGGGCTGTCGGCCCTGCTGCTCTCTTCGGCGACCGCTTACTCCGTGGTGAAGTATGCGGGAGCTGCGTACCTCTTTTATTTGGGGATCAAGAAATTCCGCGAGCGGCCCACCATCGATACCAAGGAAACGCAAGTTCAAGCACTGCCCTTGCGCCGGGTTTATGCGCAGGGTGTTCTGGTGGAAGCACTGAATCCGAAGACAGCGCTCTTCTTCTTTGCCTTTCTGCCGCAGTTCGTCAACCCGGCGCGTGGACAGGTTAGTTTGCAATTCTTGACCCTGGGAATGCTGTTTACGTTACTGGGATTTACCAGCGACAGCATCTGGGCATTGACCGCAGGCTCGGCCGCGGGATGGCTGCGCCGCAACCGGAGCTTTAGTCGCAACCAACGTTACATCTCCGGCACCGTGTATTTAGGTTTGGGAATGGCGACGGCAGTGAGTGGATCCAGGCACAAGTAGTGCTTTGTATCAGGGCACGACTTCAGTCGCGCCACCCCCGGCCAGAATGGTCAGGGCTTTAGCCCCTGCCACCTTAAAAATGCACAGGGGCTAAAGCCCTACTCTTTTTGCGCCTTTACAGCACGACTAAAGTCGTGCCCTGATACAAAGCAAAAGCGAGTTTGCGGCGCAGACTCCATTCGGCACTAGCGAACTATTGAGTCTTCAGATGCCGATTGAAGAAATCCGCTCCGTAGCCGTAGGCGGCAAGCCAGGTGCGATGGAGCAGAAACTCGTGAATCTCGTCGGGAAAGACGTGCTCTTCAAAGGGCACGCCCTGCGCGCGAAGCGCGGTGGCCAAACGGACGGTGTTCGCGAACTGTACGTTACGGTCGTCATCGCCTTGCATCAGGAGTACGGGAGATTTCCAGGTCTTGATGGAAGCGAGCGGCGAGGACTCCCAGGCAACGCGCGCCCCATCAGGGTCAGCGGCGGGATCGTATGAGGGCTGCCAATTGGAGATCTCGAGGTTCCAGTCGTGGACACCGTGGAGATCGACGCCGGCGGCGAAGAGGTCCGACGCGCGGGCGAGCCCAAGCGCGGTCAGGTATCCGCCATAGCTTCCTCCCCAAACCCCAATGTGAGCTCCGTCCACGTCCGAGCGGCCGCGGAGATACACTCCCGCGCCCAACACGTCGTTGAATTCACTGGCGCCGGCCGCGCCGTAATTCAGGGCCTCGCGAAAGTTGATTCCGTAACCGATGCCGCTGCGGTAGTTGACGGAAAGCACGATATAGCCCAGGCTCGCCAGATACTGATTCATCGCGTACGCGTTGGAGTAGTACTCCCGGTAATGCCAGCCGAGAAGCATCTGACGGCGAGAGCCGCCATGAAAGAACACGATCGCGGGGTGACGCTCCGCTCCAGCGGTGGGCAAAAAGAGCTGGCCGTGAATTTGCATGCCATCGGCGGCCGAGAAGATGACCTGCCGCGGCACGACCAGCTTGGCCGCGGGGAAATCAGCGGGGATGAGCTGTGGTGCCAAATCACGGATTTCCCCCTTGCTGGAAACTGTTGCGGGACGCATCGGGATCCGCGGGTCAGAGCGTAAGACAGCGAGGGTGCCATCGGAAGCAAGGGTTGGAAATGCCTCGATGCCTTCCCCCTGAGTCATCTGCCGTGGTGCGCCGCTTTCTGGCGAGACCTGCCATATGTGCCGGCGGTCGATGTCGTTCTGGTTCGAGGAGTAGGCGATGGTACGGCGATCGGGGCTGATGGAGACATTCTCGACCTCGAAATCACCGGGGGTAAGCGGCACCGCAGGGCCGCCTGTTGAAGATACGGAATAGAGATGCAGCCAGCCGTCCACCTCCCAGGGAAAGACGATGTGATCGCCGGCGCCCCAGAACAGCTGATGTTCCGCTGTGAGCTCGTGGAAGACACTTCCCTGCCCTGGCTTCGCGCGCCAGATTTCGTGACTTTCTCCAGTGGCGGCGTCGGCTACGCGGATGGACCATGGCTCTCCCGCACGGTGTGGCTTGAAGTCGATGCCAGGCGAGTCAGCCGGCATGCGCACGAAGGCAACACGGCGGCTGTCTGGAGACCAGACCGGACCGCCGTCGATTTCAGTCGAGGGATCAAGGTAACGAAATGATTTTTCTGCCAGGGAGAACACCCCCACGAAACCATGGTCGCTACGGTCGCTTCGGAAGGCCAAATATTTGCCATCGGGTGACCACGCGAGGGAGCCGAGGCTGCCCCGCCCGTGCAGGAGTTGCACAGGCTTCGACCCCGAGTCACGCAGATCGAGTGTCCAAACTTGATCCTTGCTCAGGAACGCGAGCGTCGCGCCATCGGGCGACACCGTCGGCTTGCGGCCCTGGGCAAGCTTGCGCGGCTCATCTCCGTGAGTGGAAGTGAGCCAGATATCCTGTTCGACGCCGTTCGGCAACAACGCCGGATTGGGCGCCGGCTTCCCTGGAAATTCAAAATCACCGCTGCGCGCGTAGACAATACGCTCGCCGTCGGGCATCCAGGAAACATCGCCTATCTCCTGTCCGTCGTCGTCCTCGTAATTGGTCACCTTGCGGACGGCGAAACTGCCGCCGTTGGCCTCCGCAATCCACAGGTTGCGATGGCCTTCCTGGTTCGCGATCCAAAGGAAGTTCGAGCCCCGCGGCGAAGCCTGGAGACTGGAGCAAAAGGGCGCGCTCATGACCTGTTGCAGGGTGAAGCTTTCCGCTGCCAGGGAAGCCGGCGCAAGACAGACGAGGAGTGCTGGCACGAGCGCGCCGAGGCGATTGGTCATTCTAAGCGGCCCCCTCGCGGGCGCCTTTCCAAAGATCAATATCCCCCTCCTGCGCGTGGTGATCAATCTCATGCAACTCGGCGTCGGAGAAATGGAGCTTCTTCACCGCATCGAGCGAGTCGTCGAGCTGCTTCACATCGCGGGCTCCGATCAGTGCTGACGTAACGCGCTTATCTCGCAGCACCCAGGCAATCGCCATCTGTGCCAGCGTCTGGCCACGCCCTTCTGCGATTTCATTCAGCGCGCGTACACGTTTGAGGTTCTCCTCGCTCAAAAAATCTTTCAGGAAGGAACCTTCCGCCTCGGCACGCGAGTTCGCGGGTACGCCCTTGAGATACTTGTTGGTCAGCAATCCCTGGGCGAGCGGAGAAAATCCGATGCAGCCAACGCCGAACTCCTCCAGCGTGCTCAATAGCTCCTTCTCGATCCAGCGGTTCAGCATGGAGTAGGAAGGCTGATGAATCAGCAGCGGAACCCCTTCGCTTTGCAAAATCTTTGCCGCTTCGCGCGTCCGCTCAGGGCTGTAGGACGAGATGCCCACATAGAGAGCCTTGCCCTGGCGCACCGCCTGCACCAGTGCTCCCATGGTTTCTTCCAGCGGAACATCCATGGTCGGCCGGTGGGAGTAGAAGATGTCGACGTATTCCAGCCCCATGCGGCGGAGACTTTCGTCCAGAGACGCCAACATATACTTACGCGAGCCGCCCAGCCCGTAGGGTCCCGGCCACATGTCCCATCCCGCCTTCGACGAGATCAACAGCTCATTCCGGTAAGGGCGAAAATCCTTGCGCAGGATCTCTCCAAAGTTCTCCTCTGCTGACCCGTAGGGCGGCCCGTAATTGTTGGCCAGGTCGAAATGCGTAACCCCGCGATCGAACGCTCGCCGCACGACAGCCCGGCCGGTCTCGAAAATGTCGGCGCCGCCGAAATTTTGCCAAAGGCCAAGGGAGACGGGGGGCAACACGATCCCCGATCGTCCACAGCGGCGAAACTGCGCTCCGTCATATCGCTTTGCATTGGGTACGTAACTCATCCGCGTCGGTCTCCTTCTTTCTCTTCAAATGATGTCACAGGCAAGCGTGTACCGTGGTACATTGGTACACATGACAGAGGCAAGGGAACCGGTTGAGGTGGAACGGATTCAGACCGGTGTCCGGATGGAAAAGCGGCTGCTCAAGGTGTTGAAGGCGGTCGCTGAGCTGAAGGACATGAGCCTGGGTGATTTGCTGGAAGGGATTGTGCTCCATGCGTTTGAAGGCAAGTCGGCGTTCTCGGCCCAGACCCTGAAAGAAATTGAGCAGTTCAGGAATATTTACGGGCTGACTCTCCATGCCTCCGATAGCCATCGATTGCGGGAGCGCAAATGATGGGCAGCGTACTTCTTTACCTGGGACTTCTTTTCATGATCAAACCTGTGCATGTGAGTAACAGCTTTGCATTGATCGTCCACGCCCCGCTTAGCCGCGCTGCGAGTCTATTCGGTCCGGATGGGGAACGATGCTGGGCTGGGGAGCACTGGAATCCTGAGTTTTTGTATCCGCAACCGGGTAAGGACGTGCAGGGTGCGGTGTTCACGGTGCAGCATGGTCCGCACAAGAGCGTGTGGGTCAACACGGTGTTCGATACGGCGGGAGGGCGGATGCAGTATGTGTCTTTCATCCCTGACGCTGTCGTGTCTACGATTGACGTTCGACTCACGCCTGTCGATCCGTCAAGCACACGGGTCGAGGTAACGTATGCCCGCACGGCTCTGGATGCTTCGGCAAACGACGACGTAGAGGCAATGGGAACACGCGACCGGGAGAGCGGTCCGGAGTGGGAGCAGGCGATTGCAAAGTGTCTTTGATTGGCTTGCCATTAAGCCCGAAAAGTGAAAGCGATCGTTGGGCTCCGCCCATCTTTTTCGGCCCAGGTACGCTGGGGCGAACCTGGGGCACCCGTCGATTCCCTCCGACGATGTCAATGGTGGCTTGCTGCTGGACGAGGAACGACCTTGATTTCGAAAACCGTGGGCCACTGCTTGCCGGTAACGAAAAGGCGGTCTCGCTTGGCGTCATAAGCAATCCCATTCAGCACTGATTCTTCATTTACTTTCTGATCGGCCGGCAGCAGACCGCTGAGATCAATCCAGGCAATTACGTGTCCATCGCGTGGATTGATGCGGGCAATCACATCCTCGTGCCAGACGTTGGCGTAAATCTCGCCCTTGATGAACTCCAGTTCGTTCAGCTGATCGATGACCTTGGTTCCGTCCTTGACCACGATGTGATGCGTTTCCTTGAAACTGACGGGATCGCGGAACCGCAGTGTTGCGCTACCGTCGCTGGTGATCAGCTCCCTGGCTGTGCGCGTCATACCCCACCCTTCCCCGGTGTAGCTAAGCTGCTTGACCGGCCGCAGGCTGAAGCGGTCATAGACAAAGCAGACTTGCGACTTCCACGTCCACTGGTAGATGTTCGGTCCCCAATCGACAATCCCCTCGCCAAAGTACTCCGGTGCGAGCGGGCGCTTCTGCACGGGCTTGCCCGTCTCCGGCTCGATGGCGAGCAGCGCTGAGTGCCCCTCAATGCCAATGCCCTCATAGAACAATCCATCCAGAAAAAGAAATCCCTCGGTGTAGCTATCGGTCGAATGCGGATACCGTGCCACGACCTTGTAGCCCATGGTAGGAGCTGCGGCCGCAGCGTAATCGACGCTTAAGAGAGATGCGGCGAGCGCGAGGCTGGCAAAAAGTGAGCGGAACATTGTGTTTTACATTACCGCATCAGAAGCCCGGAAACTGCCTTGTCACTTCTCCTGCGCATGGCTTAGTGATCGAATAGCGGTAGTTCCCGAGGAAAACGCGCGCATGCTTTCACGGCGCCTCGTTCTGTGCACCCTGATCCTGTTGCCATCGCTGGCTGGTGTTGCTCAGTCCTCGCCCAACCTCCGTCACTTTGGCCGGAATGCCCTGGTTGCAACGGACGAAACGGTGCATAACGTCAGCTGCTTTCTCTGTTCCGCCGAAGTTCAGGGACACACCACGGGCAGTGTGCGCGTGTTCGCCGGACACGTTTTTCTAAGCGGTTCGGTGGCCGGCAACGTTCTGGTCTTCGGCGGCAACCTCACCCTCACCAGCAGCGCAAACGTCGGTGGCTACGTCTTCATCTTTGGCGGGCACCTGCATCAGGACTCCGCTGCCAACCCTCCCCATACGGTGTTTCCTCCCATCATCTTCCTCCCCCTCATCCTGATCATCGGCGCCGCGATTGGCGTGTTGATCGTTCTCACGCGGCGTATGGTGCGGGGTCCGATCGCGTACCCTCCCCTGCCCCGGCTCTAGCGCCGCATCTATAATTAAGAGAGCCGCAGTGCGCAGCACTCTCATCTACAGGTATCGATGGATTTCCAATTAGTTAGCGATTATCGTCCTCGCGGTGACCAGGGCCGCGCCATCCAGGAGCTCGTCTCCGGATTAGCTGCCGGCGAGCAGCACCAGACCCTGCTTGGGGTCACCGGCTCAGGCAAGACCTTCACCATGGCCAAGATCATCGAGCAATCCAATCGCCCGGCGTTGATCCTGGCCCACAATAAGACACTTGCCGCTCAGCTGTTCCACGAGTTCAAGCAGTTTTTCCCGGACAATGCGGTCGAGTATTTCGTCTCCTACTACGACTACTACCAGCCCGAGGCCTATATCCCCTCCGGCGACCTCTACATCGAGAAAGAAGCCACCATCAACGAGGAGCTGGACAAGCTCCGTCTCTCGGCCACCCGTTCGCTGTTCGAACGGCGCGACGCCATCATCGTTTCGTCGGTGAGCTGCATCTACGGACTCGGTTCGCCTGAGGCCTACTACGGGATGCTGCTGCTGCTGGAAAAAGGACAGAAGATCCGCCGGGAAGACATCACCCGCCGCCTGGTCGAGATCCTCTACGAGCGCAACGACGGCGATTTTCGCCGGGGCACTTTCCGCGTGCGCGGAGATGTGATCGAGGTTTACCCCACCTACGACGAGATGGCGTATCGCATTGAGCTTTTCGGCAATGAGATCGACACGCTGTCGCAGATCGATCCGCTGTTCGGCACCGTGCGGCAGAAATATGCCCGTCTGCCCATCTATCCAAAGTCCCACTATGTCGTGCAGCCCGAGCGCAAGAAGACGGCCATCGAATCCATCCTTGAGGAACTCGGGGTGTGGGAGAAGCAGCTGGAGGCAGAGGGGCGGCTGGTGGAGTCGCAGCGTATCCATCAGCGGACTCGCTTCGACCTGGAGATGATCAAGTCCATGGGCTACTGCCATGGCATTGAAAACTACTCCCGACACTTCTCCGGGCGGTTGCCAGGCGAACCACCGCCCACTTTGCTGGACTATTTCCCTCGCGATTACCTGGTTTTTATTGATGAGTCTCATGTGACCGTTCCCCAGCTCCACGGCATGTGGCACGGCGATCGGTCGCGCAAGCAGAACCTGGTCGATTACGGCTTCCGCCTGCCCTCGGCCATGGACAATCGCCCGCTCAAGTTCGAGGAATTCGAGACCCGCACCCATCAGACCATCTATGTCTCCGCCACGCCCGGGCCTTATGAGCTCACCAAGTCTGCCGGGGTGGTGGTCGAGCAAATCATCCGCCCCACCGGGTTGGTCGATCCGGAGGTGGAAATCCGGCCGATACGCGGCCAGATCGACGATCTACTGGCGGAGATTCGCCTCCGGGTCGAGCGCAATGAGCGCGTTCTCGTCACCGTCCTCACCAAGAGAATGGCGGAAGATCTTTCCGGCTATTACTCCGAAGTAGGGGTGAAGTGCCGCTACATGCACTCGGAAATCGAAACCCTGGAGCGGGTGCGGCTGCTGCGCGATCTGCGCCGAGGGGAATATGACGTGCTGATCGGCATCAATCTGTTGCGCGAAGGGCTCGATCTGCCGGAGGTTTCGCTGGTGGCGATCCTGGATGCAGACAAAGAGGGTTTCTTGCGCTCCTCCGGGTCGCTCATCCAGACCATAGGTCGTGCCGCCCGCCACTTGAGTGGGCGAGCCATCCTCTACGCCGACGTGATGACCGATTCCATACGCCGGGCACTGGATGAAACGGACCGCCGCCGCACGGTGCAGCGGGCCCATAACGAAGAGCATGGCATTACGCCCACTTCGATCATGCGCTCGCTCGACATGTCTCTGGTGCACATCCTCAAGGCGGAGTATGCCGATCTCACCAGCCAGGACGAGGCTTTGCCGGAGTTTAGTACGCAGCAGGAGCTGGATAGCTACATCGGGAAGCTGGAGTCCGATATGCGCGAGGCCGCCAAGAAGTTTGAGTTTGAAAAGGCAGCCAAGCTGCGGGATAGCATCAAGGACCTGCGTACCAAGGAGTTTTTGTTTTCCTGAGCGGAAAAAACATTTCCAGGACAAGTCCGTAGAACAGCAGGTCCCTCCACTACGCTACCCCGGATTTCCTGTGAAGCTTGGTGGCGTTGCTGGACCTCATCCGCCTTTCCCTAACAGAAAGGCGCACACGCGGTCTTGTCCAGTGCAACGTGGCAGGAAATCCGGGTACGCTCCGGTCGGGAAACCCTGGAAAACCCTATGATGTAATGCCTTATGCACTGGTCGGGCGAAATAATCCTGCTGGTATTCATTTGCGCGGTAACAGCCATCATGCTGTTACTCCTGCATCTCACCAAGCTTGGTCTCATCCTTCGGGAAAACCTCCCCGACCGCCCGCACCGCAGAAATTTGCTGGCATCGATCAGCTTCTTCATCACGTTCCTGGCGGTCCGGCTGCTGGTTGCTTCCATCCAGCATCACATTGGTCCATTCCAATACGTCACCATGGGCGGCCGCCACATCCATCACCTGGTTTGGGGCATTCTGATCCTGCTCGGCGTGGGTTACGGCTACATCAATGAGGTCGGCTCCGGCTCGACGCCCGCCTCGATCTTCGCCGGCCGGCTTATGTCCATTCTGTATGGGGTAGGGGCCGCGCTAACTCTGGATGAGTTCGCGCTCTGGCTTAACCTTGCCCCGGTCTATTGGTCGCGAGAGGGGCGCGAGAGTATTGACGCCGTGGTGCTCTTCGGAGCCCTGCTGGCGATGGGAACGTGGGGCGCTCCGCTGTACTCCGCCATGCTCAGGAAAAAATAAATAGGCTAAGTCGGTTACCTTGGCGGTTCCGTATGCTCAATACGCTTGCATCAATCCGTGTGCTTCTAGTATGCAAACTGTAGTGTATTGTCTGGCCGAACGAGACCGTCCTGCACTGGATTTCATGGAATCAAGCAAAGGAAGTGCTAATGGCATCCCACACCCCAGTCCCCCAGCCTGAAAAGTTTTTCGTAGCCTTCGTCATCCAGGGCGAAGATATCTTCAAAATAACCTCCGAAAGCATTGTTCACACCTGCGGAAATTCGGGTGAGCAGGCTTTTCAGGGAGTGGCTAAGCTGCGTGCCGCCGCCGCTCTCGAGCAGCTCACTGCCATCCACAACGAACGGCCCGACGAATTGCGCAGGATGGCCCGGGAAATGGCCCGCGAGGGCATGGCCATGCTGGCGCGCACGGGCAGCACCACGAAGACGAATATCGAAAGAATCGCGTAAGCTGGTTAGACGGAGTAGCGGTCGCCTTTTACCCTGCAGGACACGCAGAGGCAGCCCAGCCTAAGGTCGGGCTGCCTTTAGTTTGCGCGCCTGAACCGAAAATTTATCCTATTTCGAGGGCAAGAGCCTCTTGACCTGGCAGCGCCCACAACGCACATTAAGATGTTGTCAGTGGCAGGTTGGCCTCGGACAGGTCATACTTCCCCGGTGCCTTCGCGCAGCACGCGGGCCCGGCCCATTACCCTCATACCCTCACTTTTTGGGGAAATAAGGACATTATGCAGTTCTGGAATGAGTTGGAAGGACAAACGATCGATGGGCTTTATCCCCTGCGCCGCCTGGTGCGATCGGAAGGGCGCAGCGCCTGGTTTGAAACCGAGACGGGTGAGTCGCGCGGCACGCAAGCCACTATCAGCCTTACCGAAGCTCTGACCGATGCGGATGAGGTGGCCGCGCGCCTCGAGGCCGCACAACAGCTGAAGCAGCCGAATCTGGTCACCATTACCAAAGTAGGGCAGGTCAGGGTCGACAACACCCTGGTGGTTTATGCCCTCATGGAACACATCGAGCAGAGCCTCTCCGACGTTCTGCAGAGTCAGGCCCTCTCGCCAGAGGAAGGCCGGGAAGTTGCCGAAGCCCTGGTTGGTGCGCTCACGGCCATTCATCAAGCGGGCATGTCGCACGGTCACGTGGAAGCCGCCAGTGTGCTTGCCACCGAGGAGACGGTCAAGCTGCGCAGCGATTGCCTGCACCGAACCACAGCCGGACAGGCCGACGATGTCGCCGGCATTGGCTCTACTCTCTTTCACGCGTTCACCCAGCGGAAAGCGCTGACCGCCACGGATGCGCAGATTAATCGCATCCCGGCGCCGTTTGCGGAGATTATTCGCAACTCCTTCGCTCGACGCTGGAACCTGGCGCAAATCAGCAATGCATTGAAGCCGGTTCTTCCGGTCGCCACGGCAATCCCGCCGGTTCCGCCACCCGCGCCAACTCCGGCTCCTACGCCCGCCCCCGCCCCCGTAGCGGCCCCCGTTGCTCCCCGGCCTCAGCCCGAGCCTGTGGCTGCTAGAGTTCCCGTAAAGTCAGCGCCGATTGCGGAACGGCTAACCACTCCGCCTATCCCGGTAGCGACCCAGCTGGAATTCGGCACGGGGGACGAGGACGAGCCAGTAGTCGCCAAGCGGCGCCCTTTTGCACTGTACGGTGCGCTCGCTGTGGTCGTGCTGGCGATCCTGGGATGGCTACTGCTTCGACCGCATTCCGCTCCGGCCCCTACGGATACGGCTCCGCAAACCGCGACCCAGGCAGCTCCTCCTGCAGCAGCACCAGAACCAACGCCTGCGCCGCCCGTATCCCAGAAACCGTCTGCGGCGAAACCGTCAGCGGCCATTTCCACTCCAAAGGGCCGGCCTGCTGCTGTTGCCGCGGCAGCCCCGTCCGACGGGCGTTCCGTCTGGCGCGTCGTCGCCTATACCTACCGAGGGCAAAGCAAGGCAGCGGACATGGTATCCAAGATTGGGGAAAAACATTCCGATCTGGGCGCTGAAGTGTTTAACCCTCCGGGAAGAGGCGGCGTTTACCTGGTCACCGTCGGTGGCGCTATGGATCACGATCAGGCCGCGAAGATGCTGGATAAAGCACGACGTGACGGCCTGCCGGCGGATAGCTACGTGCAGAATTTCTCTAAATAGAGAAACAGCAGGTCCCTCCGCTGCGCTGCGCTCCGGTCGGGATGACACCTCTGTTTGCGTACGAATCCCCGTTTTCCAAATGAAGTGTCATCCCGACCGGAGCGCAGCGTAGTGGAGGGACCTGCTGTCGTTTTCCCCGGCCTCGCAACAAAACCCTTAGACGGCTTTCGAGCCCTCAAACCCTGATGAGACTTGCTGCAGGTATTTGAGGCTGGCGGCGACACTCTCTACCGGGGGCACGACCGTCGCGCCATAGGTTACATCCTGTTCCACGACCATCCATCCCGAATAGTCGTTCTTGTCCAACACCGCGAAGAACCCGGGAAAATCGACCGAGCCCTGTCCAATGATGGTGAATGCATTGGCTGCAATGGCCTGTTCAAAGTTCATCTGGGAGTGGCGAACTTCGGCCATCACCTTATCGTCGACATCCTTGAGATGAATGAACTGGAGAATCTCGCGGTACTTTTCTGCTTCCAGAGCGGGATCTCCTCCCGCGTAAGCGCAATGCCCGGTGTCCAGGCAGAGTCCAATCTTTGAGGCGGAAGTGGCGTCAAAGAACTGCTCCGTCTCCTCGGGCGTCTCAACATAAGTCGAAGTGTGCGGATGGAAGACCAGGTTCAGGCCAAACTCCTCCGCCACCTGGGCCGCTTCTGCGACTACCTTCGCGACCTGCTTCCATTGCTGGGGCGTCAAGCCGTTGCTGCCGTCCTTAGGGACCCGGCCGGCAATTCGGTCGCGCGCATCGGACTGCGCGTCGGCAAGGACCAGGAAGGGCGCGCCCAGGGCGGCGAGCAGACCGCCGACATTGCGGATCTGCTCGACGACGATTTTGGTCGAAGCAGGATCACTTAGGACCACGGGCACAAACGAGCCCAACAGCTTCAACTTCCGCTGAGACAATTCGCCTTCCAACACCTTGGCATCGGTGGGCAAGAAGCCATACGGTCCGAGCTCAGTGCCGGTATAGCCGGCAAAGACCATCTCATCCAGCATCTTTTGGTAGCTCTGATCCCAGGAAGGACTGGGATAGTCCAACACGCCCCAGCTATTGGGCGCCGAAGCAAACTTGAAGCGCGAGGATCGTGCGGTCATCGTGCACCCCTGCAGTGAAAAATATAAGCTCTTTCGCTAAGCGCTTATATTGCCTATGATGCAGGGGGCATTTGTTCTCGTCAAGCACCGGAGGAAGCTCGGAATGCGCAAGTTGGGTATCGGAGTGCTGGGAGTTGGAGAGATGGGAAAGCGGCACGCGGAGAATCTGCGGCGCCTGGTTCCCCACGCGCAATTGCTGGCAATCGCCGATGTCGATGGCGCTCGCGCCGGCAAAGTGGCCGCGGAGCTTGAGATTGAGCACTCCTACTCCAGCCTGGACGCGATGCTTGAACGCAAAGACATCGAAGCCGTGCTGATCTCGACGCCCGACAAGTTTCATGCCGGCGCGGTGCAAGCGGCAGCGCGGGCAGGTAAGCATATTCTTTGCGAGAAGCCGCTCGGCCTCACCCTAGAGAGCACCCAGGATGCATTAAAGGCTGTTGAGCAGGCCGGGGTCCGGCTGCAGGTGGGCTTCATGCGCCGGTACGACCCGGCTCACGTGGCTGCCTTTAAGCGGATCGAAGCGGGAGAAATTGGCGAGCCTGTGGTCTTTAAATCCATTGGGCGCGACAAAGACATGCCCCCGCTGGGAGCGTACCAGTCGGGAATCAATGGAATGCTGTTTTACAACAGCACGATTCACGACTTCGATCTCGCGCGTTGGCTCACCCAGGACGAGGTCAGCGAAGTGCACACGTTTGCCACGGTCGCGATCCGGCCCGAGCTTGCGCAATTCGGAGATATCGTAGCCGGCACGGTGAACCTGCGCTTCGGCCGTGGCGCGATCGGAAATGTGGAGTCATACGCGCAGTGCCTCTACGGCTACGATGTCCGCACCGAGATCGTAGGCTCGAAGGGATCTATTTTGATTGGAAGCCTGCGGCAGAACTCCGCCACCTTCTTCAAGCCAAGTCATGGCAGCTACGAGTTGGAGGATCATTTCCTTACGCGCTTTCGCGAGGCGTACCTGGCCGAGGTCGTCGACTTCGTCGACACCATCCTGCAGGATCGCGTGCCTCGCGTCACCGGGGAAGACGGCCTGCGCGCGGTTGAGATTGCGATTGCGGCGGAGAAGTCGCATCACGCGGGCGTCCCCTGCGCAGTGGGGCGGGCACGTCCTTGATTTTGGTGTGTTTTGGGTTGGAAAGGAAACCGCAGATCTCTCCACTCCGCTACGCTCCGGTCGAGATGACAATTCATCTAGGGAATGAGAGTGAGTGTTCCCAGGATGAATTGTCATCTCGACCGGAGCGTAGCGGAGTGGAAAGATCTGCCGTTTACCCGTGGTTTTGTCGCAGAGTATGATTTGACACTGAGCAATGTGTTAGTTAGCGACGAAATACGCCATATTGCGCCATTTTTCATATACAACCCCTCCATATGGGGCTAGTCTTAGCACGTTGCCAAACGTGATCCCTTCTGCTCCTTCGCGGGCGCTCTAGTGACCCCTTGTCATCGTAACTTGCCTGTTCTGTGCGAGCTAACCTCCACCAGCAGCGAGTCCTCGCGGCGCGAAAGGACCTACCCACATGGCTGTCTTCCTCATCAATCCCAGCGACCACTCTTTTGGCACGGCTGTCATTACCCCCCGCTGGTTGTACGTGTTAGCCGGTGCTACTCCCTCCTCTTTTGGCGATCCGGTCATCGTTGACGAGACGCTCGAAGCCCTGGTGCCTTCGACCATCCAGGCCGGGGATCTCGTCGGCATCGGCATTCACACCGGGAACGCATTGCGGGGCTACGAGGTTGGCCGCCTGGCGCGGGAGCGTGGAGCATGGGTCATCTATGGCGGCATTCACGCAACTCTGTACCCCGAAGAAGCACTGGAGCGCGGTCACGCGCACTCCGTGGTGAAGGGCGACGGCGACGTCATCTGGTCTAAGGTGCTGCATGCCTGCATTCAGGGCAAGCCGAACGAGATTTATGAGGGCGGCAGAATCGATGCGGATCAGTTTGTACCCGCGCGTTGGGACCTGTTACCGCCTGACAAATACATGTGGGCGTCGGTGCAGACAGTCCGTGGTTGTCCCAAGCACTGCTCTTTCTGCTCCGTCTGGCGCACCGACGGCCAACGTCCGAGACAGAGGCCTTTCGAGAGCGTCATTGAGGAGATTGTCCAGTTGCGGCGGATGGGCTTTCGCTATATTGCCCTGGCGGACGACAATTTCTATCCCGTCACCCTGACCGATCTGCGGCTTGCCCGAGAACAGAAAAATTACGACAAACTGGCTGAGTTGGAACAGATCCGCAGCGACAAGTTCGCTTTGATGGCGGAGCTGGCGAAGCTACCAAAGAACATGGTTTTCTTCACCCAGATCACGATGGAATCCGCCGAGGATCCGGACTATCTCGATGCCATGAGAAAGGCCAACATCAAGGGAGCCCTGGTGGGCGTCGAGGCGGTCACCCCCGAAGGCCTGAAGTCGGTGTTCAAAGAGTTCAATTTATCCGGAGAGGGCCTGGTGAAGCAGATGCAGACCTTCCGCGCCCATGGGCTGAACATGTTGGGCTCCTTCATCTTCGGCCTGCCTTCGGACAAGCCAGATACTTTCCAGGCCACCGCTGATCTCGCTTCGCGGGCCGGACTTGCCTTTGCCCAGTTCGTCATGTTGACGCCTTTTCCAGGCACGGTGGACTTTCTGCGCTGGGAGAAGGAGCAGGAGAAGGCGCCGGTGTATGTTGAGGGTGTCCCGGTCACGCGCTACTGGCTGATACCCGCCTCGATCCGGCCCAAGATGTTCATGCCCCACCCGCTCATGAGCTCGCAGGAGATCAGCAACCGAACCCAGGGTGTGTGGGATCGCTTTTACAGCTTCTCCTCTGTCTGGAAGCGTTCCGAGTGCGCGCCAACGCTGCGCGCCCGGGTGGCTTTCGTCTTTCTTTCCAAGCTTTATCGCAAGATGTACGCCGGCACCGGCATCAGCACGGACAGCGCGCGGCGCAGGAAGGCAAATTCTGGCGCGCGCTGGCTTTCCCGGTATACGCGCAAGTTCTTCACCTCCAAGCCGATGCCTGAGCTTGCCATGCCGGTGTGGGCGAATGCCTCTGCTCGCTCCTCATCCACCCTGAGCCCGTTTCCGGTGTTGGAATAGAAGCGTTTCCGGCCCCCGCGACGTCTATTTTGTGTGGGATGTGATGAGCAACCAGACGGCTGAAAGCATCTCACCACAGGTAGAATGAAACCCATGCTGCGCCGGCCCTCACGTGTCGTTCAAGTCGCGTTGGTTCTTCTGGCACCCAGTCTTGGACTGCTGGCCCAGCATGTAGGATCTCCCGGCGCTATGTCACCGGCTCATCTCAGTAGTCCGGTTCACGCCGGATCCTTTCCATCGTTCTCCGGATCTGCGCGCAGTTTTGCTCCACCCTCCATGGCGCGCTACCCCACCCTGCAACCCGGCCAATCGCGGCATTGGCCCGGGTCGCCCCACCGTCCTGTTGACGGCCGGGGTGGTGTGGGATATCGCGGGCCCTATTCTTCTCCTTACGTCTACGCGGGCTACCCATGGTTGGGCGCCGTCGGCCCCGGTATCCCGTGGGCGAACGGCCTCCCCTACACCGATGAACAGGATCAGGCGGCTGCACCCCAACCTGCGCCACCGCAGGCCGACGAGCCCATGGCCGACTACGGCCAGGCGCCTTTGGACAGTCAGTTCGCGGCGAACGCCCCACCAGCCTTCCGGCCCCCATACCAGGGCCCGGTCGACTTCGCCCCGGTCCACCCGCAGCCTGCCACAACCCTGGTCTTCAAGGACGGGCGTCCGAGCGCACAGGTGCACAACTACGCCCTGACCGCCACCACCCTCTATGCTCTCGACGGCGAGTCCCGCCAGGAAATACCGCTGTCGCTGCTCGATGTGCCGGCAACGGTGGCGGCCAATCGCGCCGCCGGGGTTGACTTCGCGCTGCCCATCAGCCGCTAATCCGGAACTTCTCCCGGACCCCGAATACGTAGCCGCCGCTGTGTCTTTCTACAACTTTTGTGAGCACACGGAGGTCCTCGAAGTGTCTCAATCTGCAACCTTTGTGCGATCAAATAGCCGTCGGTAACATGCTAGCCTTGCTCTGCCATGAAGTACCAAATTCAACTTCTCGCATGCTCGCTGCTTCTGCTCAACCCGCTCCCAAGCGTGGCCGGGAAGAAGCCTGCTCCCCCACCGCAGGTCAGTCCGACTGCGATCACACCGGCTGCGGCGGCTTTCCTCGACAATGCCATCGATATCATGCGGCAACACGCTCTGCACGGCGAGGGTGTTGATTGGGTTGCGCTGCGAACGGAAGCTTTCAAGCGTGCGGGCGGCGCGTTCAATCCCATTGATACTTACCCGGCGATTTACTGGGCGCTGGTACAGCTGGGCGACCCGGGAAGTCATCTTCGTCTGCCCCCCGGTCTCTATCCCGATCAAATTGCCCTGCTGCAACAGGCGGAGCGTGAGGCGCAGAACAGCGCCCCAGGCGGCCCCAGGACGGATACCGCAATACCTACGGCGTTTACCTCGCGCCGTCTGCCCGAAGGGCATATCGTAACCGCGCAAGGTAAGAACTTCGGCTATGTTGTGCTGCCGCGTTGCTCCGCCAAGGACAACGATGGCCTGCTTCTTTACGCTGCCGACGTGCGGCGTATTCTGACCGATCTCACATCGCAAAACCCGCAAGGGTGGATCGTTGACTTGCGGGGCAACACCGGCGGCAATATGTGGCCGATGATGACCGGCATTGGGCCGATCCTGGGCGATGGCGCCGTGGGCTCCTTTGTGGCCGCGGACGGAAACATGACTTGGTTTTATCAGGACGGCAGGACCGGAACCCGCAATCCCGCTGGGCTTGAAACGGTTTCGTTGACGCTGGATGAGGAGCCGTCGCTCCAGTCCCCGTCGAAAGCTCCGGTGGCGATTCTGGTCGACAGCAGCACCGCAAGCTCGGCGGAAGCGATCACCATTGCTTTCCATGGCCGCCCCGATACCCGCTCCTTCGGTACCCGCACGGCCGGCAAATCCACTGCCGTACAGCCCTTCAAGCTGGATGATGGCGCGGAAATTTATCTGACGACGGCCATCGACGCCGACCGGACTGGCAAGGCCTTCCCCAATGGCTTCACCCCCGACCAGGTGGTTCCCACCAGCGGCATGAACATTCCGCAGCCGAGCAACGACGCGGTGATCGTCGCCGCGCAAACCTGGCTGGTAGCAAGCACCACCACGGTTGCACCGCCGCCACAGCCGGCGCTCACACCGAAGACCCGGCGCAAGAAAGGCGCGTCGGTTAACCAGAGCATCGCTTCCACCGCACCCGCGGCGCGAACCACCGTCGCCGCCGCGCCGGCTACGGTACCTGCAGCTCCGGCCGCGCTCGTTGCCCCTGCACCGACGCCAGTTGCTGCCGCCGTACCAGTGGCTCCTGCGCCTGTAGTTGCTCCTGAGCCGGTTGCTCCGGCACCGGTAGTTGCTCCCGCACCAGTTGTTGCTCCTGCACCGGTAGTTGCTCCTGCACCCGTAGTGGCTCCTGCACCGGTAGTGGCTCCTGCACCCGTAGTGGCTCCTGCGCCGGTAGTTGCTCCTGTGCCGGCCGCTCCCGCTCCTGCGAACGTGACCAACGCGCCGCAGGATAGTGGCACTCCGGCCGCTGCCGCCGGTCAATCGAGTCAATCGCAGACGCTGGCTAGCACCACGCCGGCCCCGGCACCTAAGCCCAAGGCCCAAAAGAAGAAGGTTGTGGTTCACCAGGGCAGCTAAAGAATTCCCCCAATAAAATCGACGTTCTCCCCGTTTGGGGAAAGGTGCTGGAAAGTGCACCTAAGCGAAGGCGCACCCATCTGGAGTGCGCCTTCAATATTTTCGCCATATATTCTGGACTGGTGAAGGTTGTGGTCAGATTGCCGTCCCTGGGCCACACCCTGTTCAGCTCTGAGCAGGGGGCGGCGGACCGCCTCATACCACGCTGGATTGTGCTGCGCGCGCTTGCCCTGATCTACTGCTCCGCGTTTGTTTCTCTCCTCTTTCAGATCCGCGGTCTCATGGGGCCCCTCGGTATCCTGCCCGCAGGCCGATACCTCCAGGCCGTCGCACAATCGTTCTCGCCTTTGGTGCGGCTCTGGTTCGCGCCCACTCTGCTGTGGTTTGCCAGCGGTTCGCACATGCTCATGGGGATCTGCTGCGTTGGCCTGGCCGCCTCGCTGCTGCTTACGTTCAACCTTTGGCCTCGAGCCATGCTCCTGATCTGTTTTGTCTGCTTTCTTTCCTTCGTCAGCGCGGCTCAGGATTTTTCCGGCTATCAGTCCGACGGCATGTTGCTCGAAGCAGGATTTCTGGCGTTGTTTTTTGCGCCGCCCGGCTTGCGGCCCGGGCTCGGGTCGGAACATCCGCCTTCACGCGCCAGCTTGCTACTGCTCCAGTGGGAGTGGTTCCGCATCTATTTCGAATCAGGCCTGGTGAAACTGCTGAGCGGTGACACCGAGTGGCGTCATCTGACCGCCATGGACGAGTATTACCAGAACGGTCCGCTGCCCACCTGGATCGGATGGTACGTTGAGCAGCTGCCGCACTGGTTCCATCGCGCGACCGCATTCTCCACGCTGGCGCTGGAGCTGGTCATCGTCTGGATGCTGTTTCTTCCGCGCCGCTGGCGCATCCTCTGCTTTTTCATTGTCACCCCGTGGCAAATTGGCGTAATCCTCACTGCCAACTACACCTTTCTCAATTACCTTGTGCTGGCGCTTGGCTTCCTGTTGCTGGACGATCGCTTCTTCAGCCGCTGGGTGGAAACAGGCGTCACGGTACCGGATGATGAGCCCGCGCCGCGAGGTCTGCTAGCGGGTTTCAAGATCGCAGTCAGCGCGGTGCTGCTCACCCTGGTTGGGTATGCAACCACGGTGGAGCTGATTTCCATGGTCTTTGGCCGTTTGCCGTTACCGATGCAGCCGGTGACCATGCTCGAGCCGTTTCGCATCGCCAACCAATATGGTCTGTTTGCGGTGATGACCCGGGGCCGGTACGAGATTGAGTTCCAGGGGTCGAACGACGGCCAGGCCTGGGTCGCCTACCCCTTCCGCTTCAAACCGCAGGCTCTCAATCGGGCGCCCGGAATCTATGCCCCCTACCAACCGCGGTTCGAATGGAATCTATGGTTCGCCTCGCTCGGTTCGTGGCAGCAAAACCCCCTGGTTCCGCGAACGGAAGAGCGCCTGCTGACCAACGACCCTGACGTGCTGGCGCTGTTCGCGGGCAATCCGTTCCCTGGCGCCCCGCCCCGCCAGGTACGTGCCGTTTTGTGGCAATACTGGTTTACTTCGATCCCGCAAAAGCGCGCGACCGGCGACTGGTGGACCCGCAAGCTGTTGGGCGTTTACGCGCCGGTCCTGGAACGCGACTCCGAGGGCAGGGTCGCCATCGTCGCCATGCCAGACTCACTGCCGCTGCACGACTAGGCCGGTTAAAATAGCACGAGGAGTGTATGTTCTCTCCGCTTCCAATCCGTCGCAGGCCGCTGGGCCCTGCTTCGCTGTCCGTAGCCGCACACGCGGTGGCAGCGGGGATATTTTTGTTCGCTCTTCGGCTGCACCCGGTACAGGTCTTCACTCTGCCAGGAACAGACCTGGGCACGCGGGTGGAACTCACCTACCTGCCTGGCCGGGCGCCCGCGCCAACCCCTCGTCCGCAGGCAAAGGTTAAGCCCAAGGCACTTCCCGCGCCGAAGATCACGCCTGTCCCGGTCGTGGAGGCAGCTAAGACGCCCTCTCCCAATGCTTCCTCTCCCGCCTCAGCCGTGCCCGACTCCAGCAGCGGCTCCGACTCCTGGGGCTCAGGTTCAATACAAATCGCTCTCACCACCTACTCCCCTAGCCCAGCGCCTGACCTCTCGGTACTCCCGCATGGCGTCCAGGGCGATGTAGTGGTCGATGTCACCATCGATCCCAGTGGCAAGGTTGCCGATCTTGCTGTTCTGCACACCCTCGGTTACGGCATCGAAACCAGCGTGATCGGCACTTTGAGGACCTGGACCTTCCGTCCGGCCACCAAGGACGGAAACCCGATCGCAAGCGTGCAGGAATTGCACTTTCACTTCGGACCGGTCTAGCGGAGTTACCAAGAAGGTAAATGGCAGGTAACTCTCAGGTTCGAAAAGCTCCGGTACCAGGGCAACCGTTTTCATGTTCCGTTCATCAACCCCATCATTGTTTACTCTCGAGAGGGTTTCTGGGCCATTGGGAATGAGTGCGCGCATATTGCTGGTGGATGATAACCATGTTCAATCGGCTACCCGCCGGGCAATTTTGGAGGGGTGCGGCCGGGAGGTCAGCATCGCACCGCAAGGTCAGCGGGCGCTCGAGCTACTCGGGGAGCCGACGGCACAAGAGTTCGGTTTGGTCATTACGGATCACCTGATGCCGGTGATGAGTGGTCCGGAGTTTGTCGTTGAATTAAGGCGCCGGGGTTTCAAGGTTCCAGTGCTGGTGCTGAGCGGCCTGCCCGAAGCTGAAGCCGCTTATGCAGGGATGGATGTCATCTTCCGCCTTAAGCCGTTTGATCCCGACAGCCTCATTCGGCTGGTTCAGGAACTGCTCGGCGAGTGCATGCGCCGCTCCGCTTAATTTAGTTCTCAGCGCCAGCTGGGCGTAAAAACGGATGCAAAGCAGCAGGTCCCTCCACTCCACACAGCGTTTTGCTTTGTATCAGGGCACGACCTACAGGCTGCGGAAAACTCTGTTTTTTGAAGGGTACGGGCTTCAGCCCGTACATAAACGATTGAAAACAGGTACGGCTTTAGCCGCTGAGGGAGGCATTTCCATCCGTCTCCGACTTTTTCCCGCAGCCTCTTTAGTCGTGCCGTCAAAGCGCAAAAAGAGTTGGGCTTTACAGGCTGCGGAAAAACTCTGTTCTTTGAAGGGTACGGGCTTCAGCCCGTACATAAACGATTGAAAACAGGTGAGGCTTTAGCCGCTGAGGGACGCATTTCCATCCGTCTCCCGACTTTTCCGCAGCCTCTTTAGCCCCTGCGCTTTTTCGCGATCGGACTTTCGTCAGGCTTTTGCGGTGGCAGGGGCTAGAAGCCCTCAGCGTTTTGGCCGGGGGCGGCACGACTAAAGTCGTGCCCTGATACAAAGCAAAACCCAGTGCGAAGTGGAAGGACCTGCTGTTTCTTTTTGGTTCAACCCAACTTTGCCAAGCTTGACGTTTGGGGGCCGCCATTGCCGTCACCTGTCTACCTCTGCGACAATCTGAAAGGGTTCGTGACCCTCTCATGCCGGAATTTGGAAGTTTCTCTCTCCTCCTTGCACTCGTTCTGAGCGGCTACACCCTCTTGGCCGGCGGAATCGCGTTGCGGCAGTTGGCCACGGGATTCCGCGGCCGGATCGCCCCGGACCGGCTGGCTGAAACGGCACGACGGGCGGGCATCGGCAGTTTTTTCGCCGTCACCTGCGCCGCCTTCGCCCTCGTCTATACCGCCTTTGCTAACGACTTCTCCGTCTCCTACATCCTCCATCATTCGAACCGCGCGCTTCCGGGACCCTACAAGTTCGCCGCCCTGTGGTCAGGCCAGGAGGGATCTCTATTGCTGTGGGCGTGGTTGCTGACCACCTACGGGTTCGTGCTGAGATTGCGGCATAAGGTCGACGTCACGCTCACCGCTTACGCCTCCACCATTCTGGCCGGCATCCAGATCTTCTTCCTGTTATTGCTCAACTTTGCCGCGCCGCCGTTTGCCCTGGTGCAGGGCCAGGCGCCTGCTGACGGCTTCGGCCTCAATCCCCTGCTGCAATATCCGGAGATGGTGATCCATCCCCCAATGCTTTACCTGGGCTACGTGGGCTTTAGCGTGCCCTTCGCGTTTGCCCTGGGCGCCTTGATGATGCGCTACCCGGGCGAGAAGTGGATTCACATTACCCGCCGCTGGACCATGGTGACGTGGCTGTTTCTGACCTGCGGCATCTTCCTCGGCGCACACTGGGCCTATTCGGTGCTCGGGTGGGGCGGATACTGGGGCTGGGACCCGGTAGAAAACGCCTCGCTTATGCCCTGGCTCACCGGTACCGCCTTTCTGCACTCGGTCATGATGCAGGAAAAGCGCGGCATGATGAAGAACTGGAACGTCTGGCTCATCTTCAGCACCTTCCTGCTGTGCATCCTGGGAACCGACCTGACCCGTTCCGGCCTGGTCAGTTCCGTCCATGCGTTCGCCCAGTCCTCGATCGGCAGCTGGTTTACTGCTTTTCTCGTGATCGTGCTCTCTATCTGCCTCTTCACTTTCCTGAGGCAACGCGATCATCTCAAGTCAGAACACAAGCTGGAATCGCTGGTCTCCCGCGAGTCGAGTTTCCTGTTCAATAACCTGGTGCTGCTCGCCGCCTGCTTCACCATCCTGTGGGGCACGCTCTTCCCCATCATTTCGGAGTATGTGCAGGGCAGTAAGGTCACCGTGGGCGCACCTTTCTTTAATCGCGTCGCGCTCCCGATCGGCCTGTTTCTTCTCTTCCTGACTGGTATCGGCCCGCTCCTGGCGTGGCGCAGCGCATCCTTCAAGAGCATCCGGCGCAACTTTATCCTGCCCGGTGCAGCCATTGCGACCACCGCCATCGTGCTGCTGGCGGTTGGACTGCGTCCCTGGAACGACCAGGCAACGTTCTATTCGCTGGTCGCCTTTTCTCTCGGCGCAGGCGTCGTTACCGCGATTTCCTCTGAGTTCCTGCGCGGCGCCAACGTGATCCAAAAGCACACCGGCAAGAACCTGTTCGCTTCCATGGTCCAACTCACTCGCCGCAACACGCGCCGTTATGGCGGCTACCTGGTGCACTTCGGCGTCGTGGTCATCTTCATTGGCATCGCCGGCGGCGCCTTCAATCAGAGCCACGAGCAGGAGATGAACCATGGCCAAAGCATGATCATTGGGCCATACAAGGTTGTGTTGCAGAGCTTCACGCAGGAATCTAATTTGAACTACGATACCGAGTTCGCCCTGCTCGACGTCTATCGTGGTGACAAGAAGATAACCCAGCTTGCTCCGGAGAAGCGCTTCTACGCTGCTTCGCAACAACCTTCCACCATCGTTGCCAATCACTCCACGCTTGCCTGGGATCTATACGCGATCTATGCGGGAAAGAATCCCGACAGCGGCCTGCCGATTATCAAGATCTTCCTTAACCCGCTTATGGCGTGGATCTGGATCGGTGTGGTCATCGTTGCCATCGGCACGCTGGTCGCACTGGCGCCCAACCTGAGCGCGGCGATGGCGGGTGGCCGCACCCGCGTTGCCGAATCTGTAAGGCCAGTCGTCCCAGTGCCGGGGCTGGTGGATGAACCGGAAGCCGTGACCGCCGGCAGGAGCCGAGATTGATTTCCCGTAATTTCCTCGTGCGTAGCTCGCAGCTCGCGCTGCTCGGCATCCTGATCGTGGTGACGGCCGGCGCAACCGATTCCACGGCCCGGTTCAACAAAGACAGCCACGAGATGATGTGTGTCTGCGGCTGCAATCAGCTGCTGGGCGAATGTAACCATGTCGGTTGCCCGGATTCCGATGGCATGCGCGTGCAATTGGCGTCAGCAATTGCTAGGGGCGATAGCGACAACACCATCTTCCATCAGTTCCAGGAACAGTACGGACCAGTGGTACTGGCCTCGCCGAGATTCACGCGCTTTAACCATGTCGCCTGGATTATGCCGCCACTCGTGCTTTTTCTTGGCATCGCGTGCGTTTTGCTCATCGTGCGTAACTGGAAGCTCCGCACGGTGCCCATGCCGGCAGTACCGGATACGCCGGCCTTCAATGCCACCCGAGACCGCATCCGTCGCGAGACCCAAATATGAGCACCATTGCCTGTGGCGTTCTTCTGCTCGGAATCTTTGCCTTCGTCTTTTACCCCCAGCGGCATACAGCGCGGCAGATTCCGAAGACCCGGCTTGACTTCTTACGCGAACAGAAAGATGTGTTGTACGAGAATCTTCGCGACCTGAACTTCGAATACAGTGCGGGCAAGTACACGGCTGAAGATTATGCTGCGCAGCGCGCTGCCCTGGAGAACGAGACGGCCGCTGTGCTGGCGGAGATTGAGCAGTTGGAGCTGCATGTAGCGCTTTCCTAAGCCGCGCCCTCAACAGAAAGATGAGAATGAGACTGATCGTTCGCGCACTCTGCGCCATGTTAGCTTTCGCCGCCACCGCTTCCGCGGCTACCATTACCGGTAACGTCACCAACGGTACGACACATACCCCCGCCGCAGGAGACACGGTCACGCTCATTGGGCTCGACCAGCGCATGCAGGAGATCGCGCACACGACGACCGACCCGCAGGGGCACTTTTCCATCGACGCACCCGACCCGGGGATGCACCTGATACGCGTCGATCACCAGGGCGCCGCGTATTTTCAGCCCGCTCCGCCCAATACGCCCAATGTGAACGTGCAGGTTTATGATGTCGCGGCCACCGTGGCCGGCGTAACCACCGTCGCCAACGTGATGCGTGTAGAGACCGATGCGCAGGGGCTTCGCGTGACCCAGAGTTTTTTTATCAAGAACGACTCGAACCCGCCACGCACCCAGTTCAGCAAACAATCCTACGAGTTCTATCTGCCTGCCGGTGCGCAGATTGAAGGGTCGGCCGCCATGGCTCCCGGCGGAATGCCGGTACAGTCTTCCCCAGTACCTCTCGGAGACAAGGGCCACTATGCCTTTCCTTTTCCGTTGCGTCCGGGTGTGACGCAGTTTCAGCTCAGTTACCACTTGCCTTACTCCGGCAGCCTCGCGTTTGATCAGCGGTTTTCCAATGCGACGGACAGCTTTGTGGTGATGATGCCCAAGAGCATGAGCTTTAAGCACGATGGGAGCGTATCGTTCGAGTCGCTGAACGAGACTCCCGGTGCGTTGACCTATCTGGCGCGAAACGCTACGTCGGCGAAGCCGATCGCGTTCACTGTCTCTGGATCCGGGGCTATGCCCCGCGATACGCAGGCAGCGGACAGCCAAGGGAGTGACAATTCCAATGGGGCGGCGGGTAATCCGCAAGCGACCGACACGCGACCCGGCGGCGGACTCGGCGTGCCCATCGATACACCCGATCCTTTAGACAAATACAAGTGGTGGATCCTGGGCGCGATCACATTGATCTTCGCGGTGGGCGCGGGGTTACTGCTGCGGCGTCCCTCGGATGCTGCTCCTCCGGAGGTGAGTGCGGCGGCTCCGGCGTTGCCGAATCCCACTGGCGGTGGCCTCTTGGCGGCGCTCAAGGACGAGCTCTTCGCGTTGGAGACAGATCATCTTCAGGGGAGTCTTTCGGACTTAGAATACGAGCAGCACAAGCAGGCGCTGGAGTTGGTTCTACGCCGCGCTTTGGCAAAAAAGCCCGCCTGAGCAGCAAGGGAAAAACAGCAGGTCCCTCCACTTCGCTACGCTCCGGTCGGGATGACACCTCTGTTTGGGATTCGGTATCCGAGCACAAGTGTCATCCGGCAAACAATACCCAGCGTTCGCAAACAAAAGTGTCATCCCGACCGAAGCGTAGCGAAGTGGAGGGACCTGCTGTTTTTCTCGGGAGTGTAATCTAGCCCGACTCCAGAATCAGATTTGCATAGGGAACTGTGTCGGCTGTGCGGATGAGTCCAATGGCTTGCGGCACACGCTTCTTGAAGATCACATGCGGTTCGTAGATCGTCGGCACGCCCTTGAGTGCCGCCAGAAACGCAGCCTGTGTCTCTGCCGTGTTCTCGGAGAGAAACTCTTCAGCCATGAATGCTTGCACCGCGACGAAGTTTTTCCTCAGCGCCTGTACTACGTCGAGGACCTTGGGTATGTCGTCGACCAGAGAAATGTCGATGGTTTCAATTTGTGGCCAGAATGGAAAACCCCGGTCCGAGATGACCAGGGTATTCGTATGCCGGATGCGGCTGGCAAGAGAGTTGATAGCGGGATTCAGGATGCCTGTCTTAAGCACGCCAACAGAGTAACCTAAAGCGAGACACCGCGCTTCCAGGGAATAAAGTCATTCTGGTCGAGTTTTTCCGCCTTGGTTTGAACCTTTCCACTGGCAACGTCGATAATCAGGTCGAGCATCGATTCACCCACCTTCTCGATCGTGGTTTCGCCGCGGATGACCGCGCCGGTGTCGATATCGATGATGTCCGACATCCGCTCGGCCAGGCTGGTGTTGGTGGAAACCTTGATCACAGGCGCAACCGGATTGCCCGTCGGCGTTCCCAGGCCGGTCGTGAAGACAACCACATTGGCGCCCGCACCCACTTGCGCTGTGACGCACTCAACGTCATTCCCGGGAGTACAAAGCAAAGCTAAACCTGGCGTGTTGTCATACTCCGGATAGTCGAGGACTGCGCAGACCGGCGAGGTGCCACCCTTCCGCGCCGCGCCGGCGGACTTCATCGCATCGGTGATCAGCCCGTCCTTGATGTTGCCGGGGGAGGGATTCATTTCAAAACCGGAATGGACGGCCTTCGCTCGGGCAGCGTAATCACGCATCAGCTGGATGAAACGATCGCCCTGAGCCGCATCCACGCAGCGATTGATAAGACTCTGTTCCATTCCACAGAGCTCGGGAAACTCCGACAGGATCGACTTCCCCCCCAGGGCGGCCATCATGTCGGAGACATGCCCCAGCGCGGGATTGGCCGAGATACCGGAAAATCCATCGGAGCCGCCACACTTCAGCGCAACGGTAAGCTTGCTGAGAGGAGCGGGCTTTCGGGTAAGACGGTTGGCTTCGACCAGGCCCTCAAAGGTGGCGCGAATGGCTTCGGAAAGCATGTCCGATTCGAGACCGGACTGCTGCTGCTCGAACATCAGTACCGGCTTATGCAAGGCCGGATCGCGTTCGCGAAGCGAATCCATCAGGATAGACGGCTGCGCATTCTGGCAACCGAGACTCAGCACTGTCGCGCCGGCAACGTTTGGATGATGGATGTAACCGGCGAGCAACCCGCACAGCGCTTTCGAATCCTGACGCGTGCCGCCGCAGCCTCCTTCGTGCACCAGGAATCTCACACCGTCGACGTTGGGAAAAATCCGCTCCGGCCGGCTTGAAATAAGATCGTCACGCTCGGTTGCGCTCGCACCGTGATGATGCTGCACGATCAATTGCCGCACTTGCTGGCGGTAAAGTTTTGGCCGCCCGTAACCAAGCTCTTCTTCGAAGGCATCGCGCAGCGCTTCCACGTTCCGGTTTTCACAAAATACCAGCGGGATCACCAGCCAGTAATTGCGCGTCCCAACTTGTCCATCCGCACGATGGTAGCCGTCGAAGGTACGCGAAGACCAAGCCGAGACGTCAGGCGCGGACCAGGAATAGCTGCCCACCTTGGGTCCAAAGCCGGAAGCGTCATGCTGCACGTTGCGCGTGCTGAGCAGGCCGCCGCGCGGGATCGCCTGACGAACGAGCCCGACAATTCCGCCATACATGATGACCTCGTCACCGACAGCGAGATCGCGGATGGCAAACTTTTGCTTAGCGGGTATCTCGGATAGCGGGACGTATTGCTCGCCGGCAAAGCTGATTGGCTCACCGGCGGGGAGTGGGGTCAAGGCTACGAGGACATTGTCTCTGGGGTCGATCCTGAGTACTTTTTCGGAGGCCATTTATTCTCGCCGGCATTCTGCCGCGGATATAGACTGAATGTAGCGCTTAATGTATCGATGGTCAAACCAGCAGCCATCTATCTCCTCTGAAAGAAACAACCTCCCATGACTGCCTCCATCTTTGATTTGCAGGGAAAGACCGCCGTCGTTGTGGGCGGCACGACCGGCATTGGCCACGCTCTTTCGCTTGGGCTGGCGGACGCCGGCGCGGATGTGATCGCTTCTTCAAGAAGACCGGAACAGGTGGAACAGACCGCTGCTCTGATCGAAGCCAAAGGATGTAAGACACTGCGCCGCACTTCGGACGTGCAAGATCGGGCTACGTTAGAAGCTCTGCGCGATGACGTTCTGAGTCAGTTTGGAAAAGTAGACATTCTGATCAATTGCGCCGGCATCACCAAGCGGGCGCCCACACTCGACTTTCCGGAAGCGGACTGGGACAAGATCATTGACATCAATCTGTCCGGCACCATGAGGGGCTGCCAGGTTTTCGGGAAACATATGATCAGCCGCGGCTACGGACGCATCATCAATATAGCGTCACTCTCCACCTACGTGGGGCTCTTCGAGGTTGCGGCGTACAGTGCCAGCAAGGCCGCGGTGGGAGCACTTACTAAAGTGCTGGCGGTGGAATGGTCCCGGCACGGAGTGCTGGTCAATGCCATCGCGCCCGGGGTTTTCCGCACGGACCTCAATGCAAATCTGCTGGACAGTACGGAACGGGGACGGGAATTCAAAATGCGCACGCCCATCGGACGCTTTGGCAAAACGGAAGAGCTGGTAGGTGCTGCCGTGTACCTGGCCTCGGATGCAGCTTCCTACGTATCGGGCGAGATCCTTGTCGTGGACGGCGGCTTTCTGGCCAGCGGAGTCAACCAATAGCGATGGAATACAGGAAGCTCGGCCAGACAGATCTTAACCTCTCGGTGGTGGGGTTTGGGAGTGCAACATTCGGAAACGTTTTCGGCAACATCGACGTCGGTGAGGGGGCACGGGCTGTTCACTTTGCCATAGACAGCGGCATCAATTTCTTCGATTCGTCGCCCTACTACGGAGCCACGCTCTCAGAAACGAGACTGGGGGAGGCACTGCTGGGCCGGCGCGAACGCGTAATTCTGGCGACGAAGTGCGGACGCTACGGATTCGATGATTTCGACTTTTCGGCCAAGCGGGTGATCGCCAGCATCGATGAGTCACTACGACGGTTGCATACAGATTACATCGACCTGTTTCAAGTGCACGACGTCGAGTTCGGAGACGTACAGCAGATTATCCATGAAACCCTGGCCGCCTTGCGGCAACTGCAGCAGCAAGGCAAGGCGCGGTACATTGGCGTGACCGGCTATCCTCCCAAATTGCTGCGGCAGATAGCCGAGGCTACGCCGGTCGATAGCATCCTTACGTACTGTCACTACAATCTCCTGAACACCGATATGGATGGGGTTTTGACCGCCTTCGCGCGGGAGCGTGGTATCGGCCTGATCAATGCATCAGGCTTGTGCATGGGTATTCTGACCGAGCAGGGTCCACCCGACTGGCATCCGGCACCCCAGCAGGTAAGGGACGCGGGAAAGAAAGCCGCAGAATTTTGTCGTCTGCATGGAGCGGATCTACCAGAGGTTGCCCTGCGGTTCTGCCTGGACCATCCCTACGTCTCGAGCACGCTGATCGGCATGGCAACCATGAACCAGGTGGAGGCAAGTCTGAGGCTGCTGCAGAGTTCAACCGACAAGGTGTTCCTGGCCCAGATCGAAGCCATTCTGGCACCGGTTTTCAATTATGTCTGGCCATCGGGGCGTCCGGAAAATCAGGGGTAAATCTTTGGTGGGCTACGAGCCCGCTTTGAGTCCCGAAGGGACGTCCGAAGGTAGCCCAGGACGATAGTCCTGGGTGATGATAGGCAAGCTGGACAGTCCCGCGAGGGACGGCTGAACACCGGAATCGAGTTTTCAGCCGTCCCTTCGGGACTTAGTGCAGAGTTCTCACGCAGAATCTAAAACCCGTACCCTTCAAGGCAGAATCGAAAGGCAGCAAACATGAAAGCATTTGTGATGAAAGAGCCCGGTGATGTCGCAATCGAAACAGTTGCAGATGCAGTCGCAACGAATGATGACGTGTTGCTGAAGGTTCGGATGATCGGGCTTTGCGGAACCGACCTGAGCTCCTATCGCGGTAAAAATCCACTCATAACATTTCCTCGCATCCCCGGCCACGAAGTGGCGGCCACCATTGCCGAACCAAGCAAGGCACATCCCGAACTTGCCGCGGGCATGGACGTTACCGTGTCCCCTTACTTCGGCTGCGGCAGCTGTCCAGCGTGCCTGCGAGGGCGGCCCAATGCCTGCCAATTCAACGAGACGTTGGGAGTTCAACGCAACGGAGCGATGACGGAATACATCGCCGTGCCGGCCGGGAAACTGTACCCGGCCCGGCTGAGCATCAAGGAGCTCTGCCTGGTTGAGCCCCTGACGGTCGGCTTCCACGCAGTGGACAGGGGGCGCGTCACGGCGCATGATGCGGTCGCAATCTATGGCTGCGGTGGAGTGGGTCTCGGCGCCATCGCCGCTTCGGGTTTCCGCGGCGCCAGGACAATCGCCGTCGATCTCGATGATGCAAAACTGTCTCTTGCCATGCACGCCGGCGCGACCGACACCATTAATACCACCAGGGAACCTCTGCACGAACGGCTGCTTGAACTAACGGGAGGCCGAGGGCCGGACGTTATTATCGAAGCGATTGGATTGCCGCAGACCTTTCGCAGCGCGGTGGATGAGGTAGCCTTTACCGGACGCGTGGTTTATATCGGCTATGCCAAAGAACCGGTTGCCTACGAAACGAAACTCTTCGTGCAGAAGGAACTCGACATTCTAGGCTCGCGTAATGCCCTGCCGGAAAACTTTCGTGAAGTGATCCGCATGCTCGAGGAGCATCGCTTTCCGGTAGACGAAGCCGTGAGTGCGATCGTTCCGCTGGAGCAGGCGCCGGCTATGATCAAGGCCTGGAGCGACAACCCCAGCGGCTTCTCCAAGATCATGGTACGTTTCGACTGATCAACCAAAGCGCCTGAGGTAGGCGGCGCAAAGAGCAACGGTCTGCTCCGTGTAGGAAACACCTAAGGACTGGGCGAGTTCGGTTTCCCTATGGGAGGCGACCCACGCGACAAGCAGCAACCGCCGCAGCATCACGAAGGTCGGAATTTCTTCTTCGTCGGCCTTACTGACGGCGGACACAGTTCGATAACCTTCCAGCCACTCGTCGATCAGGCCCGGCACCTGGGGTAAATGCTCATAAAACGACAGCGGTGTCGCGGCATCGTACATGTACCAACCAAAACCACAATCGTCGAAGTCGATTACTTTGACTTCTGCCTCATGCACAAGCAGATTGGCCAGGCGCAGATCGCAGTGAGCCAGGCCGAAGCGATCCGGGCCGCTGCCATAGCAAGCCAAGCGTTCCCGGATCAACTCGGCCGTGCGGCCAAACAGGTCTAGCATGGCTGCGGTCATCCCCAGCCCATCGCGCCAACGGCCCCATCGCGGAGTCTCCCCCAGGGCCGTCTCAAAGTTCCAGGTGAATCGTTCAAAACCATCCGGCCGTTGCCATTTCCGACTGTGCGCATGCATCTGCGCGCTGATCGCTCCCAGGTTCCTGAGGCACTGGCGCAGATCCATACCAATCTCAGGTTGACAGCCGTTTTCCCATTCAAAGAGAACCGCGTTGCGCGGTGCCCCGGCAGTCGGGTGGTGCACCAGCTGAATCCATTCTCCGTTGAGCCCGGTTACAGGAACGGGGGTCGCGACTACGCCATCTTTACGGAGCGCAACCAACCAGGCAATTTCGGACGCGAGCGAAGTCTCCGACTGATATCCCGGCCGTTGGAGACGCAAAGCCCAACGTCGCCCGGACGGGGCTTCTACCTTATAGATCTCGTTCTCTGAAAGGCTGACCAGTTGAACGGAAGCATTTCGGGGAAGATCGTAAGAGCCGAGCACCCGCTCGGCAAGCTGCATTGACACCCTTTGGCCCTCTCCCATCCTCACTTTACACTGTCGAAAAATCCTTTGACTTCCCCTCGCCCTCCCCGCAAACTAAGCACACGCTCCCCAGGCTGGTCCCCCGAGTTTCCTGTAACGATTGTTGGGGCCAACGAACTTCATCCGGCTTCCCACGATGCAAGCCGCAGACGCGACCATGGTTAGGGCCGCGCATTCGAAAATCCGGGTCCGTCGTCGTCGCTAGCAAATTTAGTAGTTCGAACCAGTTTTCTGGAGGACGCACCACTGCCGCCCGAGACCACAGCTGTATTTGAAGCGGACACTCCCGCCGGCCAGATCGAATATGGCCTGCGCCACAACATTCTGACGCCCTGGGAAACCCTGGCCCAGTCGGTCGGCGCCATCGCGCCCGCCACCTCTCCCGTGCTCACCATTCCGCTGGTTTTTGCCCTGGCCGGCAACGGAACCTGGGCCGCATACGCCCTGGGCACGGTTCAGATCACGCTCATCGCACTGCTCATCGGTGCGCTTGCCCGACGTTCCGCCTCCCCCGGCTCCCTGTATAGCTACGCCACGGATTCGCTCCCGCCGGTGTTTGCCAGCATCGCGGCCTGGGCCCTGCTTCTTGGGTACGTCGCCACCGGCTCTTCGATTGCCGCCGGCTTTGCCCTGTATGCGAATGTGCTGCTGAAGTCATTCATCGGCCACCTGGCCTCGCCTTCGCTGCTGATACTTGTCTGTATCTTCGCAACCGCGACGATGGCATACCGCGATGTGAAGCTTTCCGCCCGAACCATGCTCTGGCTCGAAGCAGTGTCGGTAGCCTGCATCCTGGTGGTGTTGCTTTTGATTTTATGGAAGAACGGCCTGCACCTTGATTGGCCACAACTGCGACTGCAGGGCAGTTCGATCTCCAGCGTCCGCCTGGGACTGGTTTTAGCGATTTTTAGTTTCGTTGGCTTCGAGAGCGCAACCGCGCTCGGCCACGAAGCCAGGGAACCACTGCGCACCATTCCACGCGCAGTTTTGCGCTGCGCGCTGGGCGCGGGCGTTTTTTTTGTTCTGACCGCCTACGCGGAGGTACTCGGTTTTCGCAACAGTGGCGTGGCTCTCGACAAGAGCGATGCGCCGATGCACGTGCTGGCCAACCAGGCCGCGGTGCCGGTGCTTGGCATCATCATTGACGCCGGCGCGATGATCAGCATGTTCGCCTGTGCCCTGGCCTGCATCACGGCCGGCGCCCGCATCCTGCTGCTCATGGCACATAACGGATTGGTTCCTGCGCATTTTTGCAAGACCCACCACCGCAACGAGACTCCGCACCTGGCCGTTGTGCTGACCGCTGCTGTGGTCCTCATCCCGACCCTGGTGCTCACTGTCCTTGGCTACTCGGGGCCCGACATCTATGGCTGGCTGGGATCATTTGCAGTCTACGGTTTCATCACCATCTACGGACTCATCTGCATCGCACTGCCGCTTCAACTAAAGAGACAGGGCGCGTTGTCGATGCCGCTGTTCGTGGTCGCGATTCTTGGGGGCGTGTCGATGGTAATGACGCTGGCGGGAACGCTCTATCCCGTTCCCGTTGCGCCTTATTCCTGGTTGCCGTATCTCTACTTTGTCTATCTGCTGATTGCGCTTGTTTTCTTTTTCCGCACCCGGCACAACCGCGGTACCGCGGTGAAGCCCGTCGAAGATTTCTCATGAACGCATAGTTTCATTCTGGATTCCGATCTAACCCAAAAGAGTAACTCGAGTTGGATGGCCGTCCGGTGATTTGGGCTTATGATTGGGGAATGAAAAAGGCCCTCTTGTTTACCGTCGTCATGTTGTTCACCGCGTCTGGTTTTGCGCAGACTCACCATCGTCATCGCCATCATCACCACCACCATCCGCACGCCCGGTAGTTCAGTGCGCCGGGGGAGAAGCGATGGTCGCGAGCCATCGAAGAACCGCGCTCGAAAGAGGGCCGCGCTGGTCTGAGTAGGCATGATCGGTAGCGAGGTGCAGTGTGGCGACCCGGCTATTCCCTGCGCGACGCAATGCACCCGCAAAGCCCTGATCACCCCGGGAATAAGCATCCTCAGCCGTAACTACGAGCACCGGCCGGCTCGTGAGTGAACTAATCTTAGTCATGAAACTCCATGACGCCGCATTCGCAATCATCTCGCGGGCCAGGCCTTCCGGAGTACATCCGCTCAAAGGCGCCATCCCCTCTCGATCGTAGGCGTCGCTCAGTGCCTGGATCGTTGCCTGTTCCCGGTCTTTGGTCATGGGCCGGGGAATGCGTCCTCCCATGTCGGCAGCGGAGATGAGACCAATCCCAACGATCCCTGGATCGGCAGCCGCAGCTTGTACGGCCATGAAGCCGCCCATGCTGTGGCCAATGAGAACGATGCGCGTGGGATCCAGGCGCAAGATCTGTGCCATGGGGGCGGATCGCAGGTAGTCGACTGCCGCCGCCGTGTCCTCGATGGCATGAGTGAACGAAAAGTCGCCGGGAGAACCCCACGAACCCCGGTAATCGAAGTAGAGAACATCCCATCCCGCACTGCGAATATCCTGGGCCAGGTCGAGATTGCGCTCGTTTCCGGGAAACCCGTGCAGCAGCACAACCGCCGGATGCGGCCCCGGACCGGCAGCGACATATACGAACGCGTTGAGAAACGCCCCGTGGCTGGGAATTTGAAAACTCTTCATGGAAGCGGGATTGGATCGCTGCTGAGCACCGAGGGGAAGCAATAGACTAAATAACGTTGCGATTGCGACCCTTCTCGGTCCGATCCGTTTTGCAACCATTAATTTTCAATGGTTTATGGTGGGCGCTGCAGGATTCGAACCTGCGACTTCCACCGTGTGAAGGTGGCACTCTACCGCTGAGTTAAGCGCCCCGCGGGGCAACCCGTAGTTTACACGAACATCCTGTTGGGAATTCGCCACCTGCTCATCGCCCGGAAAGAGCGTGACGCACCTCTCTAATTGATTGATTGCAATGCCGTTAAGCCATCCGGCGAGGGGGGATCGCGGGGCCCCGAACCGGCAGGCCGCCACGGACCTCCCCAACGCAGTTTGATACCATTCCCATCCCACTAAACGGGGCGAGACCACGGCTGGCGGCAACGTTTACAATCCAGTCACCTATGGCTTCTCCGCCCCCAGAGCAGCAAGGTTCTCCCAACCCGGGGGGCCCTGTTCAAAACTCTCCCGGATCCGCGCAACCAAGTCAGGAGCGTGGGGTTACAAAGGGTATGGGCACCGTAGCCATCGCGCAGAATGGGTTCCAGGGCACCCAGCAGGGTGCGTCGATCCATGCAGCCGGGGTCGACTGGACGCAGCTCTCCGACGCGGAAATCATGTTACGCGTTCGGGAAGGTGACGATTCGGGTTTCAGCATCCTGATCGAGAAATACCGCAAACAGATGGTGCATTTCATGTTTCGGATGTCTCGCAATCAGGCGGTCGCGGAAGAGTTAGCGCAGGAGGTTTTTCTGCGTGTGTACCGTTCGCGGCAGACCTACCGGGCCGAAGCAAAGTTCAGCACCTGGCTGTACCGGATCGCTACGAATCTGGGAGTGAACCACGCGCGCGATACCAAGCAGGAGCGGACCGCGCAGAATGTGTATCTCGATCAGCCGGATCCCGAGACGGGCACGACTCCCGATGTAGCCGATAGTACTCTCAGTGTGGAGCAGGAGCTGGTACGGGAAGAGAGAATGAGCGCGATTCGCAAGCACGTGATGGCGCTGCCCGAACGGCAGCGTAGCGCCGTGTTGATGCACAAGTATCAGGAGATGGATTACAAGGAGATTGGCGAGGTTTTGAAGCTGAGTGAGTCAGCCACCAAATCGCTGCTCTTCCGTGCTTACCAGACTTTGCGCGAGAACCTGAAGGATTTTGCTTAGAAATTGAGGAAGACTATGAATTGCCCTGAGATAAAAAACGATCTTGCAGAAGCGGCCTTCGAGGCCCGGCCAATGTCGGACAAGGCCAGCAAGCACGTGGCGGAATGTGCAGAGTGTGCGGCCGAGTTGGCCGAAATGAAAGCTACCTGGAAGCTGCTTGACGAATGGCAGGCACCGGAGCCGAGCGCCTTCTTCGACGCTAAGTTGTATGCCCGGCTGCGGGTGGAACAGACCACCGCCGCTCCGGCCAACTTGTTTGAGCGTGCCAAGGCCTGGCTGCTTTACAGCACCAACTTGCAGATGCGTCAGCTTGCCGCGGGTGCCATGGCGATGGTCGTGGTGATAGGCGGCGGAACGTTTGCCTTGCTCGACCACCAGCCGGTGGCAGTCGCTCAGACTTCGGCTACAGTGCGCGACTTGCAGTCTTATGATGGGAACGCGCAGCTGTTTCAGCAATTGAACGCCCTGGACGGGGATGAGGATTCCGGCGCTTCCAACTGATAGAAGAGAATCACCCGTGCCAGTGGCACAAAAAAACCGGGAAACGAGGCGCCCGAACACGACGGTCGACGTAACCGCTTCGGAGGGCACCAACATGGCAAGCCGTGACGAGCTCGAGGCAAGATCCCACAGCGGGAAGCTCGCTCGGCGTGTCTTTGCGGTGCTGCTGCTGGTACTCCCGCTGGCAGCGACCACCTGCTTCGCTCGGCCTGCTATGCAGGGTCAACGCCCACGATTTGAGAACAATCAGCCACACCTTGGCACCTGGCTGCAGCGCCACGGAAACCTGCCTCCGGAGCAGCAGGAAAAGGCCCTGCAAAGCGAGCCAGGCTTCAAGAGTCTGCCTCCGGAGACGCAACAAAAACTCCTGAATCGCCTGCACCAGATCAACCAGATGCCACCCAACCAGCGCCAGCGTACGGTGGACCATATTGAAGCGCTTGAGCGCCTGAGCCCGCAAATGCGCCAGCAAGTGCACACTTCGATGCAGCAATTCCGCGCTCTGCCCGAAGACCGGCAGCGGCTGGTGAAGAAAGCCTTTCGCGATCTGCGCGAGTACCCACCCGAACAGCGTACAGCGATGATGAACTCGGGCCAGTTTCAGTCTCAGTTCACACCGCAGGAGCGCAGTATTCTGGGGAATATTCTTGCCGCTGAACCATATCAACCGGAACGCGGCTCAGGACTGGACAACGGGCTGCAGTACGGGCACTAAGCCCACGGGTGCCAGAGAGTGCGGGGGAAAGTGTGCGCCCTATGCGCGCTCGAATCCGTGCGATCCTGGGACTTCGGTCAGGTCGGCTGAGAATCGGCGGCTAATCCGCTGCGTTTGCGCTCGAATAGGAATATCGGCTCGCTGCCATCTTTTGTCCTCCAAAGTTCGCGACGAGCAAGTAAGAATCCCTCTCTTTCAAACAACAGCACAAAATCGTCTTCGTGGAATGTATTAACCCATCCCACTTGAGCTCTTGTGAACGATTCGTAGAGGCGACTCCGGTCTGAGCGTCTTGTTTGAGCACACTCATAAGAGACCAGACATCGATCAACGTCTCGAGTTACCCACCTGACAAGCGATTCTAAATCCTGAATGTACTCGAGGACGCCTCCGAACACCGCGGTATCAATGCCCAGCCGGCTCAGATCGGGACGCGGCTCTACGTTCAAATCGCAGACAAGGGTATCCTTGCCGCGGTCTACCAAGTCCGACGCGATATAAGTACAGCCGGCAGGTAAGTGAAGCTCGAGCTGCCTTCGCCCAGCCCCGAACTCAATCACACGCGAATTGCCAGGGAGAAGGCTGGCAAGTATCAGGGTGCGTTCGTCCCACTCCGGCAATAACTCCTTTGTGTTCCGCCAGCGCGATCTATCGGACCAACCAAACCAGCGGCACAAAAACGACCGGGCAGACAACCCGATCTTCATCGATCACCTGCTGGTCTCTTTGCCAACATCGCGAAGACGTGTTGATATGCGTCTCTGCTGGCGTCTCTCTGACGTTGGGCTGCGCTCAGCAGGGCAGCCCGAAGATCCGGCGCCTGGTTCCATAATTCGCCAATCATCTCCTGGAGGACTCTTGAAGTACTCGGCGTTCCCAGTCGAAGAACACGGCACCCCTCTCCAAACTGGTGTGCGAGACCGTTGAATTTCCATTGGTAATATTCGCTGGCTGCGAGTCCGATCACAGGTATGCCCTGGGCCAAAGCAAAGACTCCCGCGTGGTAACTTCCCGTTAGGAGGAGCCGGCATTGCTTGAGCTCCTCAATGACGTCAAGAGGCGTGTCGATGGGGCTGTCCGGATATTCAACCAAATCGAAGCCCTCGAAGAGAATTTCTGCCTGCAATGCGTCCGCCTCATCAGGCAATCGTGAGATGGGGACGGCTCGTAGGGGTGCACCCAAGCTCCGCGCAATCTGCTGCAGGGGTTCACGCAGGTTCGAAGCGATCGATTTTGTCACCGCCGAGTATGCTGCCAGACGGAGATTTACTCCTATCGCGCTGCCCGTCGATTCACGATGGTTGTGAATAGCCAACTCAATCGCGTCGTCTCCGGTTACCGACCATCGATCCTTCGGAACGCCCCATTCAGAAAGGAGAGATGGTCCGTAACAACCTTCACGTAAGGAAATGTAGTCAACTTTGCTTAGTACTCGCCTGGCCTGCGTCTGTAGGCCTGGGTCGAACGGGCCAATTCCCTGACCGAAAAGCACAGTGGGCACTTTAAGGGCCTGCGCTAGTGCCAGCGTATTAAGGACCATCACGCTATAGTTATGGAAGGCACTGGTGAGACCACCCATTCCCGCCACCACAAAGAGCTCCGCACTAGACATAACAGACAGAAAAGTCTCTATCTTGTCTCCTTGACTTGAATCGCTGTGTCGATAGCGCAAATGGCGTAACCCTTTGAACATTGCAGGTTGCTGGATGGAAAGCGCACGGCTCCACGACTGCATAGTCTTAACTCGCGAACGGGCAAATCTCTTCGGTACCCAGTTTTCGTGTAACCAGAGAAGGCGGCCTGTGTTCGAAAGTGGTGTCACCTTGGGCGAGTAGGAAGGTAGAAGCTCGGGATGATTGGTCAATACCTGGATGCGAGCCTCTGGCCACATCGCGCATAGACGCGAGATAGCCACTTGCGTCATGGCACTGTCTCCCGCATTCAAAAAGCGGTAGTCGCTAGGCTCAACAAGGATGTTCATGGTTTGATGTTGCAGTATATTGGGCCCCGGTGCACGTTCTCAAAGCTGCTCTAAGTAGGATTCCGAGCGTGACCGGGTGGCGCACGGTGAATGCGCGCTTTCGTCTGATGACTCCATTGTCTTCGCAAGAACTGCGTCCAGATCAGAAAGCTGCCGGATAATTGCCCAGTCGCGGGCCCCTCGTCTGACAGGAGCATCCACTCCGAATGCCGGGTCTAAGTCGAAAAACAGCGGCCTTTCTGAATTAGCGGCAGAACTAACCTGGGTCAAGCAATAAATCTCCTCCTTGAGTAGCCATCGCGCAACCCTCAATGCACGCATCAAGTCAGCCCGGCCCAGATGCAGGAACTCTGAGGCGGCGAGTTTCCAGTGCCGTCCCTTGGTGTAGTTGGACACAGCGTAGGCTGAAACATGCGTCATCGCCGCTTTCGCGGCCCAATCTGGAAGTTGCGGGCCCGCTACAATATGGAACCTGACTGTTTCGATTGCAGCGCGAGCCATTCTTAATTTATCGCTCGACATTTGCCCCGGAGAAATGCGATATCCCATAAGGTAAAGGGGAAGCGCACCGATTGGATATCTTGCCGCCAATTTCAATTCGAAGTCGAGATCCTCGCATCCGCCAAGCCCCCGCGTAGCCCATGACGGTTCGAAGCCCCCCACAGCCAATGCTTCCTCCCGTCGTACCATCAACGAACTCCCATTCCCGATCGGTTTATGATAGAGATGGCGTGCAAATGTATATCCGTTGAACATGACCGGCTTGGCGTCTTTAAGCACCCGGTCATCGATGTCTATATCTCGCGAGAGTACGTAGACCGCGGCGCAGCCTTTCATCTCATCCAGTGCGGCCACTTGACGGTCGATCTTCGTCGGGTGCCAGAGGTCGTCGGCGTCGAGAAACGCCACAAGTTCACCTGCCGCCTCACTCATGCCGATGTTCCTCGCTCTTGCGACACCCCCATTGGGGACGGAGAGGACCCGGACACGCTTGTCACCTTGCGCAAAGGCGCATGCCACCGCAGCAGTCGAATCAGTCGATCCATCATCGATGACGATGATTTCGAGCGGCACATAAGTTTGTCCCAGGGCGGACCGCAAGGTTCGCGCCAGGAAGTGTTCTGCGTTGTAGGCCGGGACGATGACGCTTACGAGCTGGTGCTTCATGCAATCACCGTCCTCTTTGCGACCCGCCGAAACGGTACTTCTTTGGGTCCGAGCGTGATTCCAGCCGGTGGTGAGACCCATTCATCGTTGTGCGCACTTCGTTTTCATACGAAATCTGGCATTTCCATCTTATAAGCCAGTTGACAGCTGAACTTCGCTGGTCGCAGTCGATCCTGACTCCGCCCCACCGACCTGCATCGTGCGAAAAGCAGCCGTGGATGAAATCGGACCCCCTTCCACTACGCTTCCCCGGTCCAGGACAACGGCATCGTCGCAGAAGGCCACTGCACTCGGTCGATGACTTATCACGATAATGGTAATGCCCTTTGGTAAGGTCCGGAGCATGTTAACCAACTCATTTTCGGTCACCTGATCCACTGCATTGGTGGCCTCGTCGAGAATCAGGATTTCCGGGTTCCGGGCGAGTGCTCGAGCTATGCTTATCCTTTGTCTTTGACCTCCGGACAGGCTGATCCCTCGCGGACCCACGACCGTGTCGAACCCTCGCGGCAGGTCAAAGATGAAATGGGCCTGTGCGGAACGAACCGCAATTTCCATGCTTGCCGGGTCCATTGGCCCTCTGCCATACACGATGTTTTCGGCAATCGTGCCATCAACCAGATCGATATCCTGCCCCGCAATCGCGATGCGGCTCAACCAGTCGGCGACTTTGATTCGCGAGAGCAGCTGTCCATCCACTTTGATCGTTCCCGAGGTGGGCTCAAGAAGCCGGCAAAGCAGATTGACGATGGTCGATTTGCCCGCGCCTGAGGGACCGATCAGAGCAGTGGAACGGCCGCGCCGTACCACAAAGTTGGCCCGGTTGAGTGCAGGTTCGCCGCGCAAACCATAATCGAAAGTAGTGTCTTCGAACTCGATCCCCTGGCGCAACCCGGTAAACGCGACATCGCCCCTGGGTGGTGCAGGCTTTCCAGTTGGATTTAGCAGCCACTCAACCTCATCGAAATGCCCGGCCGCCGATGCAAACGTCGCCCCGGATTGTTCCAACACTCTGAGATGAGGCTGCAGCCGGTTCATGAGCACCAGAAAGGTGACGAGCACGGGAAGAGGGACACGGCTCAAAACTGCGAACATCAAGACAATGAGAAACAATATTCCGTGCAGCCCTTCCAGGACCGGGCCCTGGATGCCTGACATTCGCTCGCTTCGAAGGATCGCCCGGCGAACACTATCAGAAGCGCTCTCGAAGCGCTCATGTTCCTTGGCCTCTTCGCCGAAAACGCGAATCAGGCGCGCTCCGAAAATGGCAAACAACATGCGATCTACAAGCAACTCATTGGCCGCCACCGTCTGTCGGCTGCGTGCCCGCAAGGTAGCCGTGAATTTCTTCTGCACGAATCGTGCACTCAAACCGCCCATTACGACAACCAGCGACAACCGCCAGTTGACCAGGGCGAGGACAACACTAAATACGACTGCCGCCGCGCCGGCAGCGATGCGCTGGAGCAGGACACGGACTGCATCCGATGTCTTCCAGGAGTCGGTCGTAACGATGTTTACCAGCCTGGCAGGCTGCTCAAGAAGAAAGAACGGATAGCCAAGACTTTCGAGTCGCTGCGACAAGCCGCAGCGAACGTCCTGACCTATGCGACCCTCAACCCATGCCGTAAAAACATTTGCCGCAATCTGAAATCCTCCCTTTAGTAAAACGAAAGCCAGGATAACGCCAGTGATACAAAGGGACCTTTCAATAGGGCTGTATTGGTCGGCGAAATGTTGGATCGCTGCAACGACTCCGCCGGAGTGCACGTTCGGCGATGGACCACTGATCACGGAAAGCAGCGGAATTAACAGGCTCACGCCCATTCCTTCGAGCAGTCCTATGATGGTCGCCAGCAGCGCAACCACACCAGCGGTCCAAAGATATCGACGTATGAGCGCAGCCAGGTTGGGATTTGATCCTGAGGGATTCGGCATTCTAATCACTGCAATAGCCTCTACCTGGATGCTCGAAAACAGTCTGCCGGGCTCTTATGAAGTATACTGTGCTGACTCAGTGTGTGAACCCCAAAAGGCAATACCTTCATGAGAACTGGGGGAACGTCGTCTGATCAAACCGTCGCAGTGGTAATCACCACTTACAACGACACAGATTTCCTTCAGGACGCTTTGGCGAGCGTTGCTCTTCAGCAGACCCTTCCGAACGAGATCTTTGTGGTTGATGACGGATCTGAAGTAAGTCCGACTCCCATCGTCGCGGACTTTCCCAAAGCCACGCTCATTCACAAGCCAAACGGGGGCCTCGCGAGCGCACGCAACGCGGGTCTGAGGGTAGCATCAACTCAGTTCATCATCTTCCTCGACGCAGACGACAGGTTGCGGCCAAACGCGATAGCGGCTGGTCTCGATTGCTTCGCCCGATCTCCGGATTCCGCGATGGTGTACGGAGGTCATATCCGTATTCGAGCAGATGGCACCCAGCTCGGGGACGATATCTACCACCCAGCCTCGAAGGACCCGTACGCGGACTTGCTTGCCGGCAACCTCATCGGCATGCATGCCACAGTGCTCTACCGCCGGGATATCCTGCTCGCAGAGGGTGGGTTTGACGAAGTGCTGCGTCGCTGCGAAGACTATGATGTTTACCTGCGTCTCGCGCGAAAGTATTCTGTTGCCTCTCATCCGGATATCGTGGCCGAGTATCGGTGGCACGGCCGAAACATGTCAAGGGACACCGCAGGCATGCTTCGTGCCGTGCTCGCTGTGCA
>JBEKNJ010000009.1:0-132892 GCA_049522955.1 Acidobacteriaceae bacterium | reverse complement strand
AATGCAGACCGTACAGGCTGAGATCGGTCTGTGGGTTCAGGCCTCGGTTGGGCACGACTCCGGGGATCACGTGGAAGTCGAAGGAGTCGTGGGTCAGGTTCAGTTCGAGGAGGCGCTTGGTCTGGTCGGAGGGATTTGTCAGCGGCCGCGATTCCGGATTGTCGGGCCGCCAGATCGCATTGAATCCCGGGCCTCTCCAACTGCCCGCCAGGAACGCGAGCGGGCCGAGATTTAACGCAGTCGTCATCGGCCCCTGCTGGAACCGAGGCGGTACGTACGAGCCCGTAAGTTTAAACGGGCAGCTTGGACGTGAAGCTTCTTCGCTCATTTTCAGTTCTCCTTTTCTATGGAATTCGGACGGATGGTCGTGAGTGGATCTGGATGTGCTTCTCTTAAGGGAGCAACTACCTTTGTGTAGATAGTGTTCTTCAGAGTCAGAACGTTTCGCGCTCGGTCGAAGATTGTGGAGTTTGTGCGTGCCAACCCTTGCGTGGAACTCCACCAGGACGGGACATAAACCAGTTGGTTACTCCCAGAACGTCGGCTTCCGCTACCACCGTGAACCCGAATTTCTGATAGAAAGGAACGTTTGCTCGCCGGTCGGTCTCGAGATAGGCAACTGCTCCATAGGAATCCATATGCACACAAAACGCGGTCAGCAAGGCGCTTCCAATTCCCCGGCGCTGGACGCAGGGATCGATGGCCAATGGTCCCAGATGCCAGTGAGGCCCCGTAGGATCCCGATGCGCCCATGCCTCGGTCCAGTTCAAAACGCGAAGCGCCGTGCCGAGTGGATTGCCGAACACGACTGCGGGTAGCACGCGGAGCTTTTCAAGAGGAGTAGGCTGACAAAAGCCGGGACGCGCAATGCCACAGATTCCTACAAGCGCGTTATCGCGATAAGCACCGTAAATCAACCCCCTCTGGTAGAGACCGAGCAGTACCGGCCGGAAGAAGCGTTCCAGCGCCTGACGGCGGCGCTCCGCGTCCGCTATTGCAAAGGCGCGGACGTTCACGGGATTGTCGCGCATGGCGCGGCCAAGGATCAGAGCTGCTGGTCGAAGGTCGGTTCGTCGCAATTGAACCAGTTCCACTGCGCAGTTCGTTTTCATTCAGATACCCGCAAAGTCAAGTGAGCTGAACCCCGTTCATGGCTCGGTTTACAGGGATTATCGTAAATCGCAGCGTGATCAGCCGGTATTCATCGAGGCACACTATTTTTCCTTCGGCGCCGCCGCTACTGGGAACCTCCACGCTTGACAACCAATAGCCAAATGGTTATGGTTTGTGCAGTGAAGCCGGCCAATGCCAATCCGCTGTTTCGTGCTCTTGCCGATCCGACGCGCAGGGCCATTTTTGAGGAGCTGACTCGGCAGGGCGAACAGACTGTCCATGCGTTGACTCGCTATGCGCGCGTGTCCCAGCCTGCTGTCTCCAAGCATCTGACGGTATTGAAGCGGGCGAAGCTGGTACGGCATCGCCGCGAAGGACGGGAAACTCACTATCGCGCCCGGCCCGAAGCGCTGGCGCCTATGGTGGATTGGCTGAATCTCTATGGCGCCTTCTGGCGCGACCGGTTTGATCAGCTCGAAAACCTACTGAAAAGGATGGACCCATGAGCCAGGAATCAAGAACGAATCCAGCAGAGTGTCCCCATAGCCTTGTGGTCGAGAGGGTATTTGCGCACCCGCCGGAGAAGCTGTGGCGAGCGCTTACCGAACGCCCGCTCCTCGCGCAATGGATGATGAACAACGACTTCGAGCCGGTGGTCGGGCACAAGTTCCAATTCCGCGCCGAGCCCATGCCGAACTGGAACGGCATTGTCGACTGCGAAGTGCTTGTTATCGACCCGCTCCAACGCCTCTCTTATAACTGGGGCGTTGGCGATCCTGCCGGCGGGCTGCAATGGGTGGTGCTCTGGACGTTGACTCCGGTGGAGGGCGGCACCCACCTCCGCATGGAGCAGTCCGGCTTCCGTCCCAATCAGCAGGCCGCGTATCAGGGTGCCAACTACGGCTGGCAGAAGTTCTTCGGCGGTCTGGAGCGGGTGCTCAGCGGGAGTGCAAATTGAAGGGCGCCACGATGAACGATTCGAGGATGAGCCAATCCAAGGGGCTGGTCATCGGTTTCTGGATTTTCACCGCGCTCTTCTGCCTGGAGATGAGCTTCACCGCCTACTACGAGCTGCTGCGCCTGCCGGCGGCGGCGCAGGCCTTTACTCGCCTCGGCTTTCCCGCCGCTTCCTTCCGGGTGGAGCTCTCGTGGGCCAAGGTGGCCGGCGTGATCGCACTGCTGATACCCATGATTCCCGCGCGGGGCGTCATCCACGTGATCAAAGAGTGGGCTTACGCCGGCTTTGCCATCAATCTCGTCTCGGCGCTCATCGCCCACTTCTCCATCAGTGATCGCCGGGCGGCGTTTATCCCGTCCGCGGCCACCAGCGTGCTCTGGGGACTCTCGTACTACTTCTGGCGGCGCCTGCAGACGCGCTCGTCAGAAGCAACGGACCCGCCGTCCTCCTCTCAAGCGAAAAGCCGGCCTACTACGACAAACGTCTCTGCATTGGGGGCTAAAGCCAAATGAGTGCGAGATTTCGTGTACGAGCTGAAGAGTCTGCGTGAGAACTCCTGAATTTGGGAAGCCCGAGGGGCGCACCGCAGATCCCTCCGCTACGCTACGCTACGGTCGGGATGACAATTCATCTTGGAGACTGTACTTAGCGTTCCCAAACAAAATTGTCGTCCCGACCGTAGCGTAGCGGAGGGATCTGCGGTGCGCCCCTCGGGCTTCCCAAATTCTGGAGTTCTCATGCACACTAAAGCCCCCGCCAGCATAACGCAGGGGCTAAAGCCCCACTCTTCTTGCACCCTTACGGCACGACTAAAGTCGTGCCCTGATAACAAAGCAAAAAGCAGCGGAGTGGAGACATCTCCGGTTTCTTCTCGGTTCTCACTCAGATTCTGAAGCCCGTACCCTGCAAATGATTGTAAGCACACCGCCCAGCTGCGGCTTCGCCGATGAGGGTGACAAACCCCTCAGCGGGATCTTCCGGGCGCTCCTCTGAGCTAGCCGTTTTCAACGCGATCCTTTATGTCTGAATACGCTCGTTCGATAAGCGTGCTGAGCGCCGCGGCAGGTGTGGCCGTTCCCGGTCTCAGCTTCACGTGGCGCATGAACTTGCCGGTGCCCTGCAACAAGTGGGCTGGATCCGGCAGTGCTGCGCCCTGAAAGAACCCCACGTTCACGTGCGCAGTGAATACGTTGACGTACGCGAAGGGTGCATCTCCCAGACATGCAGCGGGACAACCGTCATGCAGGAGTTCGCGAACCTCGTCCCCGCATTTTCGCATCACCTCAAACCAGTGCCGTGCGATGGCTCCCAATTCGCCTGGATGTTCGTTCATCCACGCATCGACGGCGCGATCGCGTTCGACAGCACCGTTGAATCGCAGTAGTTCCGCTTTCATCGTCGCTCCGTTTTGTGCCTTTCGAGATCCATGCTAACGTGGCGCCCTTACGCGAGGAACGAAGGCAATAGGTCCTCAGAAAAGTCCCTGGCGTCATCTATGCCGGTCCCAGGCTCTCCGAAAACAGGATTGTGAGTAACGTGACCCTGCCAGATACACCACTGAGGCTCCATAGCTACAACTACAATCTTTCCCTTTGCTACCCAAGGCGCATGGTGGATTCCAACAGAAACGGTATGCTCTTTTCAAGCGGCGATTCTCCAAAATCTTCATCGATCCCCTCGGGGGATGGGGTCGATGAGGAATAAGGAGAATCGCCGTAATAGTAGTCGCCTTACACGTGTTTCGCAGCAAATGAATCAATTGCGTTTGCCAGGTTTCTCTCGTTTACGTTTCTCTCGATCTTGCTCAGGACACTGAATCACTCGAACGATGCATTGCCCCATCACCCTACCAGCTCACAATGGTAGGGTTTTCCTTTGCCGGCCACTCTCTAAGAAGTCCGAACAGTCATAACCCCTTGCCAGCCAACCCCGCCAGATACACCACTCAGGCTGCCTCGCTACAACTACAATCTTTCGTTTGCTACCCAAGGCGCATGGTGGATTCCAATAGAAACGGTATGCTCTTTTCAAGCGGCGATTCTTCAAAACTCTTCAACGATCCTCTCGGGGGATAGGGTCGATGGGAATAAGGAGAATCGTTGTAATAGCAGTAGCAGCTTTAAACCTGTGTTTTGCACCAAATGAATCAATTGCGTCTGCCAGGTTTCTCTCGTTGACGTTTTTCCCGATCTGCTCCGGACACTGTATCACTCGAACGACGCATTACCCCATCACCCTACCAGCTCACAATGGTAGGGTTTTCCTTTGCCGGCCGCTCGCAGACGCCGGACATTCGCTCGATATACTAGCTGCATCTTTTCGCCAAGGCCTGACCCTATGCCCCTTCGCCTCTTGCATACCGGCATCCTCTCTCTTCTGCTGCTTGTGCATACCGCGCAGGCGCAATTCAACCCCACTGCCGATGGCGGATTTGTCCGTGACTCCCGCCAGCATCCGGCCGAGCCCTCCCGTGACCACGCTTTTTCCATGACCATTAACCGCTACGGCATTGCGGCTACTCTTCAGACTCTCGCCTCGCAGGCAAGCGCTACGATCCTCTCCAAAGGAGGCAATGCCGTGGATGCCGCGATTGCCGCGAATGCAGCCGTCGGTGTCATCGAGCCTATGATGAACGGGATCGGGGGAGACCTTTTCGCCATCGTATGGGATCCGAAAGAAAAGAAGATGTACGCCCTCAACGCGAGCGGTTGGTCCGCCGGGGCCGAAACCATCGAGGCCATGAAGGCCAAAGGCCTTGCGAAAATGGATGGCACCGGCATCTATGCTGTCACTGTTCCCGGAGCTGTTGCCGGCTGGGCCGCACTGCATGCAAAGTTCGGCAAACTGCCACTCGCGGTCGACCTTGCCCCTGCCATCGCCCTGGCCGAAAACGGCTTTCCTGTCACCGAGACCGATTCAGACAACTGGGCCCAGTACGGCATGCACTTCAAGGACCGGGCCGCCTTCGCTTCCGTCTTTCTTCCCGATGGAACCTATCCGCGGGTTGGGCAGATCTTCCGCAACGCCGACCTCGCTCATAGCCTTCGTCTGATTGCGAAGAACGGCACCGACGCGTTCTACCGCGGTCCTATCGCGGATGCCATTGTCCAGCTCTCTGACCAGAATAATGGCTTTCTCACCAAAGCCGACTTCGCCGATTACAAGCCCGAATGGGTCGAGCCTGTTTCCACTACCTATCACGGCTGGCACATCTACGAGACTCCTCCGAATACCCAGGGCATCGCCGCTCTTTCCATGCTCAATGTCATGGAACTCTATCCGCTTCGCGAGTGGGGCCATGACTCAGCGAAAACGCTGCACATCGAAATGGAGGCCAAGGCGCTCGCCTATTCGGACATGCTTCACTATGTTGGCGATCCTCACACCGATAGCATTCCCACTGGCAAGCTCATCTCCAAGGAACTCGCAAAAGATCGCGCCAAAGGCATTACCGAGAAAGCGAACTGTAAAGTGCTTCCCTCGGATCGCAAACAACAACTCGACAAGTTGCAATCCGACACCACGTATCTTGCCACTGTCGATCGCGACGGTATGGTCGTCTCGTTCATTCAATCGAACGCGGGCAACTTCGGCGCCGGCCTTGTCGCTGAGCACACCGGCTTCGTCCTGCAAAACCGCGGTACCGGCTTCTACATGGAACCTGGCCAGCCCAACTCGCTTGCCGGCCACAAGCGTCCGCTGCACACGATTATCCCCGCGATGATGTCGAAAGATGGCCAGACCATTGGCTTCGGTATTATGTCCGGCTTCAACCAGGCCCAGGCGCACGCGCAGTTCGTTGCCAACGTGGTTGACTTTGACATGAATATCCAGGCTGCCATGGACGCTGCCCGCTTCAATAAGGGGAACTCCGGCTGCGGCGTCAACCTTGAGGACGGCTACCCACGCACGGTTCTTGAGCAACTCGCCTCGCAAGGTCACCAGATTAATCTGGTACCGCGCTATTCGCAGGTGATGGGGCGCGGCAATGCCGTCATGCACGACGACACTCTCGGCGTAAATTTCGGCGCCTCCGATCCGCGAGCCGATGGACAGGCCATTCCCGAACAACCACCCTACTAACGAGAGCCGGCAAAACGATAGAGGTGCGTGGCCCGGCCATCGAGAGGTTCCTGCCTGAATCACTGTTCATATGCGGACACCTGAACCGCCTTCCGGACAGCGGTTGTTGGCCGGTCCGGCCGCAACGCACTGAAATGAATGGTGGAATCAAGGAACGGTTTTGGAACCCAAAGTGCTGCCGATGCGTACTTACGGAGTACAGGGTGACTATGCAAAAGCTTGTTTCCGATCTTAAATTCGCGTTTCGCCAACTCGGCAAGTCCCCAGGCTTCACCGCGACCGCGGTGCTCATGCTGGCCTTCGGCATAGGGGCGACGACGGCAATCTTCTCCATCGTGGAGGGCGTTTTGCTGCGGCCGCTGCCGTTTCCCGATTCCAGTCAACTGGTGGTGTTGTCCGACCGCATTCAGGGAGTCGATATCGGTGGCAATAGTGAGGCTGGGGTCACCGTGCCGGATATCCGTGCCTACACCCGAGACACCCGTGCGTTTGCCGCCCTCGGCGGATATCAAAACTCGGGCTATGAACTCTCCGGGGCTGGTGAGCCCGCACAGGTAGGCGCAGCGCGGCTGACGGCGGGCGTATTTTCTGCGCTGGCCGTCGCACCGCAGCTGGGGCGGGTGTTTACCAACGAGGAGACGGAACACAGCCAGCAAGTTGTGGTGTTGAGTTACGCAACATGGAAGACCCGTTTCCATGGCGACAATCAGATTCTTAATACCAAGATCCTGTTGGATCGTAAGCCCTATGTGATCATCGGCGTGATGCCGCGCAATTTCGAATTTCCTTTGAACTCAGGACAACTGAACCGCACCGAGTTATGGGTTCCTCTCAGCTTCACGCCGCAGGAACTAACAACCGGAGCGGCGTCCAACTGGAGCTACCAGATGGTGGGCCGTCTTAAGCCCGGTATCTCTGCGTCACAGGCGCAGAGCGACGCGCAACGCGTCGCGCAGGAGATTATGCGCAACTTTCCGGCAGAGATCGCGAGCCTGCGTATCAGCTCGGTGGTGCGATCCCTGCAGGAGGAAACGGTCGAGCAGTCGCGTCCGCTATTGCGGACTCTCTTCCTGGCCGTGGCGGTGGTGTTGCTGATCGCCTGCGCCAACCTGGCTGGGCTCATGCTGGTGCGCGCGATACGGAAACAGCGGGAAGTCGCGGTGCGGCTGGCACTCGGTGCAAATACCGCGGCGCTGCTGCGGCAGACGCTTCTTGAGAGCCTGGTGTTGAGCGTCAGTGGCGGAATGTTGGGATTAGCGCTGGCTGGGCTCGCCCTGCGTATCGGCAAGAGCCTGCTGCCGGAAAGCTTGCCGCGTATTAGCGAAATCGCGTTGAACTGGCAAGTGGCGGGGTTTGCCCTGCTGCTTGCGGTAATTACGGGACTGCTCTGCGGCATAGCTCCAGCGTTTGCCGCTTTGCACACCAACGTCAACAGCACTCTGAAAGAAGGCGGCCGCAGCGGTTCGACGGGCGGCGGCCATGCGCGTTTGCGGGCGACGCTGGTAGTGGCAGAGATCGCCATTGCCCTGGTTCTGTTGAGCGCCTCCGGGCTGCTGATCCGCAGCTTTGAGAAGATGCGCGCGGTCGATCTCGGATTCAGGCCCCAGCACGTGACCACCGCCGTCTATTCGCTGCCGCGAAAGCAATACGCGACACAGGCGGCCGTGGACGCCTTTGACAAGGAGCTCCTGCGCCGCCTAAGGGAGCTTCCAGGCGCCCAGGACGCAGGCCTTACCAGCTTTCTGCCCGCTACGAATAACAACAATAACCAGACCTTCGTGGCCGAAGGCTACGTGGCCCCTAAGGGCGAGGGCATGAACCTGGCCACCGTCGCTCAGGTGATTGGCGACTATATGCCGGCGATGGGGATTCCGCTGCTGCATGGACGTTTCTTCGCCGATGCGGACAAAGCGGGCGCGCAGTTGGTGCTGATCGTGAATCACAAGCTGGCGCAGCACTACTGGCCCAATCAGGATCCGATCGGAAAGCGCCTGCGCATCGGCACGCCGGAGATGAAGACCCCCTGGATGACCATTGTGGGCGAGGTGGCGGACATCAAGCTGTCTTCCCCGGACGAGCCCACGAAGGAGGAGTATTACATGCCGGTCGACCAGTTGGAACAGGCGTTCGGCTCCCTTGCTTCTCCAGGCGATTTGAATGGCAATGGCGGTTACATCGTGTTGCGCTCTACCTTTCCACCAGAACAGATGGAAAACGCCTTGCGCGCGACGGTGCGAGCCATCGATCCGCAACTGCCACTGACGCAGGTGCAAACCATGGAGCAGGCTGTCTCTCAGACCGAAGCGCCTCGCCGGTTTAATACAGTGTTGATCAGCAGCTTTGCCTTTGCTGCCGTGTTGCTGGCGGTGCTTGGCATCTACAGCGTCATCGCCTTCTCGGTTGCTTCACGGGAGCAGGAGATGGCCATTCGCATGGCTCTCGGTTCGCAGCGGGCTGGAATCATGCGCCTGATTCTGATATCGGGCGCGAAGCTGGCTGCCGTTGGATGCGTACTGGGTTTGGTGGGTGCGACCGCCAATTCGGCGCTGCTCCGATCCCTGATCTTTGGCGTGAGCCCATTTGATCCGGTTGTGCTCACGTTGGCCGCGGCCGCTGTGTTGCTGTTGGCCGTGATCGCATCTACGCTGCCAGCGCTCCGCGCCGCCTCGATTGATCCCATGCAGGCTTTGCGCGGCGAGTAGACCGTACCCAACTAAGATAAGTCTGGCACTCACGTGCCCGCAAACGAAGTGTCGCTCGGGAGGGCGGCTACAGACTCTGAAGGTCGTCCCCTTCAAACAGCCTGACGAGTCTGAAATAAGGATCCCCAGATTCATGGCACACTTTGACAAAACACAACTCACTTTTGTGTTGCTTTTTGTAGAGCCTGGAATTTCTCCAAATGTGCCTGTGCCAAGTCAGGTTTATTCAGCTTCCGGTATAGCCTTGTCAGAAGAAAGTGAATCTGGGCATCGCTGGCGTTGACTTCTGGTAGAGCCAGGGCCAGTTCTCCTTCAAGTGCGGCCTTCTCGAAATCTCCCTGACGCTCCAATCCCTTTGCCAATACATAGTGCGCATCGCGAGACTTGGGATCGATCGCGATAGCTTGTCGCTCTTTTTCCATACCGTCCTGGGTCCGGCCCAGAGAAACGAGCAATCTTCCATAGGCGACGGCAATCTCCGCAGTTTGCGGCGATCCCCGCGGAGAAAGGTTCTCTGCCTGCTGGTAGAGCTCCAAGGCTTTGTCGTGATCTCCGAGAGCTTCGTAGGTCATCGCGAGATAGAACACGGGCAGCGGGTTGGTGGGAGAAAGTTTTTGCGCTGCCTGAAGCGGTGAAATCGCCGTCTTGAAATCATTTGCCTCGTAGAAGAGCGCTCCGAGATAGAACTGCGCCTCTTCGGAGGTTGGATCGACCGTAATGGCCGTAATGAGACAGCTTTTGGCAACGTCCGGACGATGCGCGAACGCAGCTAACCGAGCCTTGAGGACAAGAGCCGGAACCATGGAGGGGTTCTCATGCAGGGCAGCATTGACTTCACTCGCAGCCTCGGACAATTTTCGTTGAGCAAAATCCAGTTTTGCTTGCTCGTAATGTTCCGTTGGGCCGATTGCTAGCTGGATTGCGAGAAGCCAGATCATAGAAGTTCAGACCGAATTCAATGTGGACGAGCGGACTTGTTTGAGCTGCTACTTTGTACGATTGTCAGGATTTGATCGGCCATCACATGATGAAGCACTTGCTTCACTCCCGTGGGCCATGCGAGTTCAATCTGGTCCACAACGGTCGCATTCTTTAATCCGAAGTATACCCGCTTGTCACTGGACGAATTGTAGCCGACGGCTGTCGTGGCCTCGTTGTACTGAACGCCATTCGCGGTCGTTATCTTCACCCGTGTTCCTAATCCATCCCGATTGTCGGCCACGCCAACCAGCTTCAGAATGATCCAGTGATTGTGATTCTGAGTCCGATTCATGTGTAACTGGGGCTCTCCGTTAAGTACGGTGACGACTATGTCGATCTTGCCATCGTTGTTTAAATCACCGAATGCGGCGCCGCGGTGCGCAGCGGGAACGGAAAAACCTGCGCCCGCCTCTCCACTCACATCCTTAAACCTCATGTTGCCGAGATTGCGATAGAGAAAATTGGGAAGTGGGTAAGGCTTATGATTCACCTCCATGGAATTGTCTAGAATTGCGGAACCGGCAGCAAAAATATCCTTGTTCCCGTCGTTATCGAAATCGAAAAATCCTGTTCCCCACGCCGTGAACGAGGTTGTCATTGCAGCGATACCAGTGGTCTCTGCGACGTCTTCAAATTGACCTTTTCCCGAATTGCGATACAAGGGAAAGCTGTCACCGTACATCGCAGTGAGAAAGATATCAGGCATGCCGTCATTATCGATATCGCGGAAATCAGTCCCCATACCCGCAACAGCCTTGCCGTTTTCGTTGTAGGCTACGCCGGCCAGGAGTGCGACATCTGTGAATGTCCCATCGCCATTGTTGTGCAATAGAAAGTTTGGAATGGAGTCGTTGGAAACAAAGATGTCGGTGAATCCATCGCCATCATAGTCAGCAAACGCGACGCCCATGCCTTTGCCTGAATATTGAGAAATATGCGACGGCTGCGAAACGTCGGTGAATGTGCCATCACCATTGTTGCGATACAAGATATTCGGTGTTCCGCGATATTCATCGGGAGAGCAATAATCAACGATGTTGCCAGTCTTGCAACTGTGAGCTGTGGAAAGCGAATAGTCCAAATAATTCACAACAAACAGGTCGAGCAATCCGTCGTTGTCGTAGTCAATCCATCCTGCCGCGACGGACCACGGCTTGCCCCGTTTCAGCACACCGTTGACGCCCGCCTTCTCCGTAACGTCAGCGAAGGTGCCGTCTCCATTGTTATGAAAGAGCTGATTACAGTTAAATCCGGTCACATATAGATCCACAAACCCGTCATTGTCGTAATCCCCTGCCGCCACTCCCATTGAGTAGCCAACACCGGCTAAACCAGCCTTCTCCGTAACATCAGAGAAGGTTCCGTCCCCATTGTTGCGAAACAGTTTGTTATGGAAGCTGGAGTTGCTCTTTTTGAGAGACGGGATTTCTGCTCCATTGGTAAAGAAGATGTCGAGGAGTCCATCATTGTTGTAGTCGAAAACGGCGACACCGCCAGTCATCGTCTCAATGGAGTAGCGCTGGGGACTAACACTGTTCTTCAAAACAAAATCTATTTTGGACGCCTTGATTGTGTTCTCGAAGACAATTGCCGAATCAGCAGATTGACCAGCGGCGGAGTAAGTGGGCAATACCGACAATGCTCGGGATTGCACCGTTGGGCTGCTTAGAGCAGCCAGGCCTCTTACAAACTCACGTCGCGTAATTGCCAACTTTATTTTGCCCCACCCATACTACCCTGTCGCCGCGAGTCGTCTCCACTCCTATTCCTGGCCATGAAACAGGGCGGATGAATTCAGCCGCCCTGTCCGATTGAGTTCCCCGTGGGGGTGACGCTCAGAATTGGAATCTGGCGACAAACTCGCCACTTCTCGGAGCGAAGTTTCCGCCTGCGCCGGAGATGCCGTTTCCAAAGAACCCGAAACCGTTGGAAATGCTCCCGTCGCTCCCAAACTGGGCAGTCTGGAAAGGATTCGACGTGTTGCTCAGGTTGGGATATGCCCAGCGATTGAAGACGTTGAAGAGATCACAGCGGAGCGAGAATGTCATGCCCTCCTTGATTGGGACGACCTTGCCGAAGCCCATCTGTTCGTTGGGATATCTCGGAGCACGATAATCGCCGTAGAAAGGCTTGGAATTGGCGTAGGTCCCTGGTGCCGGGTTTGCCCATGCAGCGGGGTTGAGAAAGAACGTAGTGCGCGGGTTAACATTGTGGCTGTTGAGGCTATGCAGGAAGAGCGGCTGACCCGGAACGCGATTTGCACGAACAGAAATGAGACCGCTGTTGGCCCCATTGGCAAAAGTCACCGAATCCAAGGGGCTCGTGGAATTCGGTGTTTGTAGCGGAAAACCGCTCTGGTAATGGAAGATGCCATCGGTTGTCCAGCCGGAAAGCAGCAGGCGCCTCCACCCGTTCTGCGAGAAGCTGAATCGCGGCACCTCGTACTGGAAGTAGAAGTTCAGCGCCTGCGGCTGGTCAATCGTCTCATAGGATTTCTGGCTCTTGGGTGGGAGGGAGGGATCCTGGATGGGTACCGTCGTAAGAAAGGTCGCTTGAGCCGAGGTTGCCCCCACGCCCGTGGATGACCCCACTGTCCCCAGATTCTTCGACCACGAATAACCGACGCCACCCGACAATCCGTTGCTGAGCCGCTTGGTAACCATGATTTGAAGCGCGTCGTACCACCAATTGCCATCGTGCTCGTAGTAGTCGGAAACTCCGCCGAATTGCGGGTACGGCCGTAATGCCTGAGCCAGGGTGGCTCCGGACGGGAATGTAGAGTACGGCGCCGTGAAGCCTCTTGCCGCCACGGAGGGAGAAGAGATCGGCTGCGTCAGCAGGTTGAAGTCGTTGGCGTTGGTAACATCTAAGCCGTATTTCTTTAAGAGCACCGATGGAGTGAGCTCGTTTGTAGTATTCGTCAGCCCGTCGGAGTTGAGCCAAACACCACGGTTGTCGATGTACGAGATTTTGACCGACAGATTGTTCATGATCTCGCGCTCAATGCCAAAAGTTGTCTGTTGGAAACGCGGCGGACGGCCATTGTTGGGAACAATGAACGCCGGGGGCGAGTTGGTTTGACCGATATTCGGATAGGCGCCAGGGTTGAAATTTGTGGCAGTGATGGCGGCCGGGGAGTAGGGTATGCCGTTGGAAAGCTGGCCGGCGGCAAGGCCATACGAAGGACTGGTCAAAAACACCTGGTTGAAGCCAAATCCCTGGTTGCTATAGCCCTCCTCATTCATGAAGAGCTGCTGGCCAGAATAGAACCCGTACCCCGCATGGAGCACGGTCTTCGGGTCCAGTTGATAACTGATTCCCAGACGGGGCTGAATCATCCAGGGATAGAACTTCTCGAAGGTGCAGTTGCAACGCCCCGCCCCATTCCCCTCGTATTCGGTTCCACCCAACAGACCTCCAGCTGACGGATTCACGACCGTGGGACTAAATTGTGTTTCCCGCAGATACTGTTCGCGCTGCATCTGTTCGAGATCCCAACGCAGTCCATAGTTCACCGTGAGTTTATTTGTTGCCTTCCAGGTGTCCAGTGCGTAGAACGCGCCCTCAATGCGATGAAACCATTGAATGTTGTCGTTCCCGATACTTGCGCCATCCACTAGGCCAAGAGCAAAGCTGGCGAAACCATCGCCGAGGCTTGCTCCATAAAGGTTTTGGCCTGCCGCGGACGGCTCAGACGTCTCATTGGCGCTGAAATTGTAGGATCCGGCCGATAGGTCGTTGTGTGTGCCAAACAGCTGATGACGGAAATCACCGCCGAATTCGAGAGTGTGGCGCCCGAGGATCCAGATCGCGGATTCGGTGTTGTAGTAATTGTCGTCAATGAACGGAGCGTTGTTTATTCCTAACTGCGGAACGCTCTGACGGTTGACGCTGAGCCCAGCGAAGGTCGGGAAGGTGTTGGCAGCGCCGCCCGGCATATTTGCCGCCGTGTTCAACCCAAGGGTCGTCGCCTTGAAGTTCTGCACTGCCGAATTCTGCAGGGCGTCGTGGCGCGTAAAGTCGAATCCAGCGTGGAGTACAAGATTCGGCGTGGCCGTGTAGTCCGCATTGAGATAGATTTGCGGGGCGGGCGTCATGTTCCAGCGGGTCGAGGCTCCGACGCCGTTAATGCCATCCGCCGCATTGTCTTTGTTGGAATACTCGAGGATGCCGTAACCCGACAAGTGCCATTTCTCACCAATCGTGTGATCCATCTTGAGGCTCGTCAGGTACTGGTACTTGTTGTTCGGCTGCAGATTGGGGTAGTTGTTGGTTAGATCGTTGGCCGTAGACCCGGATGGAGCAGGTATGTAAGCAAGAACCTTCTGCGCCACCGGATCCCATGTGCTGGGCGGGCCAATGTTGTTATTCGGGAACGGATCCCGGACCGTTTTGGTTGAGCCATCCGTGCAGGTTGCTACTCTGGTCGTCGCCGGGTTATACACTGCGCCATTGATCATCGGCCGTCCCAGGCAATCCACGACCGGGGCTCCACTGGGATTCACAATGGGACCAAGCAAGTTAGAGCTCAGATCGCCATTACGATAGGCGGCCGTGGGAACGGTGATAGTTCCATTATTGAGGGTTTGCGTGTTGTGGTACTCCTCGTACGCGAAGAAAAAGAAGGTTTTGTTGTGGCCATTGTAGACGTGAGGAATCCACACCGGTCCACCGAAAGAGCCGCCAAAATCCAGCTCCCGCTGCACGGGGTTATACTTCTGGCCGCTTGAGGTGTAGTTGAAGGGCTGTCCGGCGTCCAGATCCTCATTCTCAATGTAGCCGAAGGCCGTCCCGTGCACCCGGTTGGTGCCGGATTTGGAGGTGTAGTTGAAGATTCCGCCACCGGACTCGCCAAATTTAGCGGAATAGTTGTTGATCATCACGGATTCTGAGCCGAGCGATTCGACCGAGGGCTGCTGCTCATCGGAGATGGCGCCCTTGACCGCCGAGGTGTCGTCCAGGCCGTCCATAAAGACGCGGTACGTTGTTCCGGGAGATCCGCTTATGTGGATATTATTCCAACCGCCTGCGATGGTGCCCGGCACCAGGGAGGCAAACCCCATCGGGTCGCGCACAGCTCCGATCCCGGTGATGTTGATCGGAAGCTCATTCAAGTCCCTCGTGGTGACCTCAACATTATTCTGTGGGGTATCGGTTTGGAGCAGTGGCGCATTTGCCGTCACCGTAACCGACGTCGTGGCTTGCCCGACCGTCAATTGCACTGCGATGGTGGCGGTCTGTCCGACCGAAACCGTGATTCCATTGCGGATCAGCGTGCTAAAGCCCGTTGCAACGACCGTAAGGTTGTAGTCGCCCGCGGCCAACTGGGGGACCGTATAGGCTCCCGAAAGAGTCGTAACGGTAGAATTCTGCGTGCCCATCGCGATGTTGGTTACGGTTACCCTGGCTCCCGCTACCACTGAACCGGATGAATCGGTGACAACGCCTGATATACCTCCGCGGTCAAGTTGCGCAAAGCCCGACTGGCTCGCGCAACATAGCGCCACGAACATCAGGCCCAAATGAATGAACTTGAGCAGGCTTTTGTCAGCACAACCTAATATTCCCGGTGTCATATACCGCCTCCCAAAAATGCAAGATGATAGAAAGTGTGTCTTTCTGTGCGAGTAATTTCCGACATTCACAGTCGCCGAGAACCCTATAGGGTCATTGAATGAGCTGGCAACGTTACGGAGGCGCTCTAACGTAGCCGCATGTTATTGAAAACAGGGCTGCTGCAGAGGGCGTTTGGCCTAACGGTTAGCTAGTCAACGTTAGTCGGCAGGTAATTGGGTACGCTCCGTTGAAAAACATTCTGCCAACAGTGAACTTTGGGTGGCTGGCCCAGAGCTTCTGGCTTTGTATCAGGGCACGACTTTAGTCGTGCCGCCTCGGGCCAAATGACCCGGGGCTAAAGCCCACACTTGAGTGAGCCCTTTACGGCACGACTAAAGTCGTGCCCTGATACAAAGCCAAGCAGACTTTGGTCGCATGTTTTCATCCTCTTGGGTGGGCCGAAGGCCCATGAAGCGTCCGTTGAAAAACATTTCCAGGTGAGGTCTGTAGAACAGCAGTGGAGGGACCTGCTGTAGCTGACTCACCGACAAACGGTTTATTTCGGTTTCTACTGCTTATCGCGGGCTCTTGTCTGACATTGAGGGCGGGGCATCGCCCGGAGCGCTTCCCCAGTTGCGATTCGGCTTGTCGCCCATCTCCAGGATCAGCGTTCCTCCGCCGGCTATCTCGGCATGAGAGAACCACGGCTTGTCGAGCGGTTTGCCATTAAGCTGGGCCGACTGAATGTACTTGTTCTGCGCTGAAACGTGATCTGCGACGATAGCGAAGTCTTTCCCATTACCCATCCGGATCACCGCCCTGGCGAAGATCGGGCTGCCAATCTCGTATACCGCGCTTCCCGGACATACCGGATAAAAACCCATTGCGCTGAGAACGTACCAGGACGAAACAGCACCGCCATCCTCGTCGCCGGGAATGCCCAGGGGGCCATCTCCATACCAGACATCCATCAACTGACGGACGCGTTGCTGCGTCTTCCACGGCTGCCCGGAGAAGTCATAGAGATAAGGAATGTGAAAGCTCGGCTCGTTTCCCTGCGCGTAAAGGCCCACCAGGCCGGTCGCGTCGGGAAACTGCGCGAGGAACTCATATTTCGACGTGCCGTATTGCTCGACAAAGAGGCGATCCAGCTTCCTGTTGAAGGCATCACGGCCGCCTATCAAGCGAATAAGACCCGCCGGATCATGTTGGACGCTGAAGGTGTAGAGCCAGCCGTCCACTTCGGTGAAGTAATTCCGGCCGCCCTGTCCTCCGCCGAGTTTGGGATCGAAATCTGCAACCCACTGTCCATCTGCGCTCCTGGGAGCCATGAACCCAATCCGAGGATCGAAGACGTTTTTGTAATTGTGAGCCAGTTTGGTGAAGTGAGCTGCATCTGCGTGTTTGCCAAGCGCCTTTGCCAGCTGCGCGACGCACCAGTCGTCGTAACTGGTCTCGAGCGTGACCGAGACGGCCTGCCGGCGTTCGACCGTCACCTCCGGCACGGTTTCGCTCTCGCCCTTGGCAAGGGCAGGGAAGAACCCTTTATCAAAATAGATGTGGTCGAGATTGGTAAGCGGTCCTCGGCGCCACGGCAACATGGTGGCTTCCGTCGCGTTCTTCCGCATGGCCGCGTAGGCCTGCTCGACATCGAAGTCGCGATAACCTTTGCTGTAAGCATCGAGGATGAAGGACGCAGCATGGTGGCCGATCATGACCGCCTGCTCTCCAGCCGCGGATGGAAACGAGGGCAGCCAGCCGCTCTGCTCATACATGCGGACATACGATTCGATCATGTCTTGCTGCTGTGCCGATTCCAGCAACAATTGCAATGGGTGCAAGGAGCGATACGTATCCCAGAGTCCGTCATCGATGTAGAAGTCGTGTCCCTGCGCGGCGTGAACGGTATGGTCGTATCCGCTGAAATACTTGCCATCCTCGGTGATATCGGTCATGCGCCCCAATGACCGGTAGAGAGCAGTGTAAAAGATGGTGCGTTGCCGCTCTGTGCCGCCGGCGATACTTACCCGGCTGAGCGCGTCATTCCAGACCGATCTCGCTTTTGCGCGGACCTGTTCGAACGTCCACTGGGGTATTTCGCGCTCCAGGTTGCGGTGGGCCTGCTCCGCGCTGATGTATGAGATCCCCACACGGACCTCGACCTGTTCTCCATTGTGCGTCGCAGTATCGGTCACAAACCCGATGCTATCGCCGGCCTGCTTCGGCTTCTGCATAAGATCGTCGCCGATCCAGGTTCGATAAACGGAAAACGGCTTGGAGAACTCCGCGTAAAAGTACTCTCTGGTTTCTCCTGGATTGCCCGAAACCTCGGTGACGAGTCCTGTTATTCTTTCGCTCCCTTCTACCGCGGTATCACCAACGACCGTCAGCTCGGAGTCTTTCTTCATGCTCAACGACAGGTGGGCGTGCGCGCCGGCAGGGAAGACGAAGCGGTAATAGGCGGCTTCCCGGCTGGGTGCCAGTTCGGCCTTGATCCCCCAGCTTTGCAGGTCCGCCTCATAGTAATAAGGAGTGGCCACCTCAAAGTCATGGTCGAAATCGGAGGCGTAGTCTTCAGGGCTGCAGCTGAGTGGGCCGGTAGACGCCATCAACATCGCCGGGCCAACGGGAAATCCATAGATTTTGTCGGCCAGATAGCGATCGAGGATGCCCGGGGTCGTAATGGGCGCCAGCCGCGCCATTCCGTGCGGATACTGCACATAAGGAATCGTAGCGGTCAGCAGCTGACCGATGCCGCCGATGTTTGGAGCGACATAATCTACCGGATCTTTCTGCGGCAGCCCCGAAGCACTGTGATTCAGGCAGATTGCCAACCCTGCTGTCGCGACGCATCTCATCATCCAATTCATCCCAGTATTTGTCCCCTTGGTTTCGCATAACGTCGCTTGGCGGACCCACACTATAGCAACATCGATCGGGTTCGCAACGTTATGCCGGACTCCTAACGGGGCCGTATCAGGCTGAAAATAAAAAGCCCGCGTTTCTGCAATCACGCCTAACGGTAGCTACGTGAGGGAGAATTGCTGAAGCCTGCTGTAAAACGGTTCCAATGGAGAACTAAGGTCTGAAGACGATCGTGGGAGGCCGGGTGCCCAAGGGACATCGCATTCACCCGAGTGCTACAATTGCGCCCTCAAGGTCTAACGATGCACATTGCAACTCCAACCGATCCCCGGACATCCGAGACAGGAAAAATTCCAGAGACAGAAAAGGACGTCGAACTTCTCCGGGAGCATTTGAGAGAAGTGATCGAGGGTCCGGCTTTTAAGGCCAGTCATCGGAGTGGGCAATTTCTAAAGTACATCGTCGACCAGGCAATTGGCGGTCACTTCGAATCCCTGAAAGAACGCATCATCGGTGTAGAGCTGTTCGGCCGTTCCCCGACCTACGATACGGGTGAAGATGCGATCGTTCGGGTCACGGCCAGTGACGTGCGTAAGCGCCTTCTGCAACATTATGGCAAGGATGGTGCGGCCTCTGAGTTTCGTATCAGCCTGCCATTGGGAGCTTACATTCCGGAGATCGCTCGCCGGACCCATTCTTCTGCGAATGGCCATACGCTTATCGCTGCCGCTGAGCCAGAACTGGACCACGTGGCCGACTTGCCACACCCGGACTTGTTGTCAGGTCCGGTGCACGCACTTCCTCATGAGGTAGTCGTCGAGCTTTCCAGACCGGAGGGGCGCACGAGAATTCCGCGTCTGTCTTTCCTCGCCGTGCTCGGCACCCTTGCTCTGATCGCATCTGCCGCTATTGTCTGGAATCGTTATTCCGTAGTGGAAATCGTTCCACGGTCGTCCCTTTTGTGGTCGGCGTTTTTCCATTCGCCACACGCCACGCAGATCATTACCAGCGATCCCAACATTGCTGAGATCGATGGCCTCACTGGCACCCAGGTCTCGGCTTCCGACTATGCAAATCACGATTACATTACGGACCCAGGCAAGCTGACTCCGGAGGTTATCAATCTTTGTCGCAACATCCTGCGTGGGGACAAGGCGGCATCGATTGACGTGCCCATAGCCGTCTATATAGGACAGATGGCCCTCGCCAGTTCCAGAGATGTCAGCGTACACGCTGCGCGCAGCATTCAGATTCAGGACCTGGCAAGTAAGGATAATTTTGTCTTCCTGGGCAGCCCCCGCAGCAATCCCTGGTCAGCGTTGTTCGTCGACCAGCTTGACTTTCGATTTGTATTCGACCCCAAAACCAAAACGGAATTCATCCGTAATGAGCATCCGCGTCCCCAGGAAGCGGCCGCATATGTACCCACCGCGCCGGGTTGGCAAACGGGTCGTACATTCGCGACGCTTGCGTTGGTAAAAAATCCCGACCAGGTCGGTCAGGTCCTGCTGATTGCCGGAGCAACAGGCGAAGGCACCGCAGCCGCCGGAAGATTTATCACCGACGCCCCACGCCTGAATGCAACCCTGAAAGCGTGCGGTGTTCGAAACTCGGGCGAAGTGCAGCATTGGCAATTGCTTCTGCAGTTGAACGCGATGGCAGGATCACCCAGCAATGTGGATGTAATCGCCTGCCACCTTCTGAATGGCTCCCAGAACCGCTGAGCAGTGAAGGCAAGAGGCCATGCACCCCATCTCACGCCGTAAGTTCGTCGCGCTGATTGCGAGTAGCGTCGCCGCCACTCCACTGGCGCGCGGGATCGGCGGCGCGGTCACCGCGCAGGAAGTTGTCGATCGTATCAAGAAAAACGTTGGCGTCGATTGGAAGCAGGAAACGGTCGACACGTTCAAAGCGGGCGATCCGTCGACCGCCGTGACCGGCATCGTCACTACGGCGCTCGCGTCGTTGGAGGTACTCGGGAGTGCGGTGAAGGCGGGCGCGAATCTGATTGTCACTTGTGAGCCCACGTTCTACGCAAAGGCCGACACGCCGACGCCTCCGGTCAGGCGCGGCTTCGGGCCACCCGACATACCGCCTTCGCCTCCTTCTCCAGATCCCGTGTTCTCGGCCAAGGATGCTTTCATCAAGAAGCACAACCTCATTGTGTGGCGGTTTTCTGACCATTGGCGCCTGCGCAAGCCCGATCCATTTGCGCAGGGGCTTGTCAATGTGCTCGGCTGGTCGAAGTTCGCCGGCGCCGGCGATCCTGGGCACCTCTCCATAACGGAAACCTCGCTCGACACGCTCGTTTCGCATGTGAAGAAGTCACTGAAATCGCGCGGAGGCATGCGCATCGTGGGCGATCCGAAGCTGCGCGTACAGAAAGTTGCCCTCCTTCCCGGATCGACACCGATTCAGTCATCCCTCAAGACGCTTCCGGATGCGGACGTGATCATTGCCGGCGAGGTGCGCGAGTGGGAATCCGTCGAGTATGTGCGCGACACGGTAGCGCTCGGCGGGAAGAAATCGTTGATCCTCGTCGGCCGGATCGTCTCGGAAAATCCCGGAATGCAGGTCTGCGCGCAATGGTTGAAAACGATCATTCCCGAGGTTGCATCGACGTGGGTTCCCGTCGGCGATCCGTACTGGAGGCCCATGTGATCTCCGCAGGCGAGGTTGTTGCCCGCATCAAGACGAATCTGGGGTTCCTTTGGCGGCAGACGACCTACCGTGACACTTTCAAGTTCGGCGGTCCCGACACCGTCGTCAAAGGAATCGCGACGACCATGTTCTGTTCCTACGACGTTATCCGGCGTGCCGCCGAAGCAGGCTGCAACATGATCATCCCGCACGAGGACACGTATTGGAACGACCGCGACGACGTGACGATCGTGAGTGGCGATCCGGCTTATAAGCGCAAGGTCGATTTCATGCGCGAGCACGACATCGTCATTTTCCGCATGCACGATCACATGCACGCGCAGAAGCCCGACTTTATCTGGGTCGGCCTGGCGCGGGCGCTCGGCCTGGAGAGTAAGTACGAGACGGCGCCGCAATCGCACCACTTCACACTTCCGGAAACAACGCTCGGCGAGCTGGCAGCCATGTGCCAGAAGCGACTCGGCGATCAAGCGTTGAGGGTTGTAGGCGACCCAAAGGCGAAGGTGAGCCGCTTGCAGCTCGGCGTGGGATACGCGACGCCGAGCATCAACAACCCCGACGTGGACGTCGTCGTCAGCGGAGAACAGCAGGAAAGCGATGGCTTTCTCGATAGCCCGGCATACGTGCTGGACGCCATGACGCTGGGGATTCCGAAGGGCTGGATCATGCTCGGCCACTCGGTGTCCGAAGAGCAGGGGATGTTAGAAATGGCCCAGTGGATCAAGTCGTTCACGCCGGAGGTTCCCGTTCAACTCATCAGGACTGGCGAGCCTTTCTGGGCACCGAAGTAGGGCACCGGCCAAAAGGTTCAGCGCTTTAGCCCTGCCAGCGTAAATTCTGCTCCTACTTTCCTCCGCTCTGTTGCCTTGCCAGCTCGTTGCGAAAATCCGTCTCCTTCTGCGCCACAGCCGCCTTGTATCCTGCCGGATCGACAAAGGCATTCACATCCCCCTTCTGCATCCGGTCGTACTTCTCGGCTAAACCGAAATATCCGCCGTGCGCTCCCAGGAAGATGTCGCACGGCAGCGCGTTCAAGATACGGAACGTCTTTTCGTAGTCGGCGGCAATTTCCGGATAGGCGGTATTGCCCACCAGCCGATAACCGGGGTTGACGTTCCAGCTTCCCACGATCACCACGTTATAAGTTTTGCCCTTATCTGTAACCTTCATGGTCCACGTGGTGCATCCCTTGGTATGCCCTGGAGTTTTATGGGCCACCAGCACCGCACCTCCCAGCCTGACTTGATCGCCATCATGAAGCACTCGGTCTACCTTGACAGGAGGGTAGCGATTCTTTTCCGCAGTGTAAAAGTAGTCCACGCCGCTCTCCACTACCGGAACGTCGGCGTCCATCACCATGTATTTGGCTCCGCTTAGCTTTATGATCTGGGCACTTCCCGCATCGTGGTCGTCATGCGCATGGCTGATGAGCAGGATCTTTACATCGCTCATCTTGAATCCCAGGCTCTCGATGCTGTGTTGGATCAACGGCACCGAATCCTGATAACTGCTGTTGATCAGGATGTCTCCCTTTGGCGTGGTGATCAGATAAGACGCGAGGTCTTTACTGCCTACGTAGTAGAGGTTGCCCGCGATGCGAAAGGCGGGGAAGGGAGTCATCCGATCCGAAGCTCCCTGCGCCAGTGCGTGGCCCGAGGTTGCAATCGCGATGAGAAGACCAACCGTCGACCGTAGGGTGAATCTGTACATGAACGGCACTCCTTTGGTTTAGTGGAAGAGGCTCAGTGGAAAAGCATCGCCCATCATCTTGTAGCCGGCCGGGCCGGGGTGGAGGTTATCCGCGGAACCCGTCGTGGGAGACATACGGCCCGGATGAGCCGGGTCTGCGGTGGCTTTGTCCAGATCGACTACTGCATCGAAGTGACCCGGTTGGCGAATCCAGTCATTCACCCGCTGCCAGTCCGCCAGGTTTGCCGCATCTGGATGATAGTTGGCCGCGCCCTGGTAGCCGAGGATGGTTGCGCCGATCACGGTCAGGCCGCTTGCATGAGCGCGCTCGATCACTTGCTCGTAAGATGCAATCAGCCTGGCTACAAAGACGTCGTGCTCCTCTTTGGAGATGGGCCCGTTGCGCGTCCATCCCCCGAGGTCGTTGACTCCTTCGAACACGATCACCGCGCGCACACCGGGCTGAGCCAGCACATCACGGTCCAGGCGAGCCAGTGCGTTGGGGCCGACGCCATCTGTCAGCATGTGGTTGCCGCCGATGCCCACGTTCAGCACGCTCCACCGCCGGCTTGCGGCGCCAGCCTGCAGGCGAGCTGCCAGAACATCTGGCCAGCGATCGTTGCCATTTAACGTGGAACCGGTTCCGTCTGTGATCGAATCGCCCAGCGTTACTACGGCGGCAGCATCTGGTGGGCTTTCGACCTCGACTCCTGCGAGGTAGAACCAGTGCTGGAACTTCTTCGCATCCGGGATGTCAGCCGCGGTGACAAGATTCCGTGCGCCCAGGCAGGAGGTGGTATGGGCTGCGATGTGTCCGGTCTGGTGCAGCGAGGGCGTCTCCAGGTACATGGTGACGGTGAGATCGGTAAGCGACGCGACGGGGAAGTCGATGGGATCAGAAAGGTACTCCGCGCCTGGAGGAATAGTGACCGCAGTATTGCCGGAAAAGCGCAGCGGCTTGTCGCTGGAAGGATCGATGCGGCAATTGACAACCGAGGCCGGTTTGGCAACATGCACCATTTGAATCTGCAGGGGAGCTGTGCCAAAGGCGTTCGAAAGACGCAGCCGGATGCGTGAACCGCCGCTGGAGACGTGGACCACCTGCCGCAGTGTGGCGTCCCTGAAATCCTCCGCACTGAGGTCTGGTCCATCGACGAGCATTTGCGCCGAAGCCCAGGTGCCCACCCAATGCATTCCCTGCGTCGGCTGCTGGGCCAGCATCGTTGTCCCGATTAAAGAAGACAGCAACGTAAGGGCGATGCCAACGGTTCGCATTTGCGAGGAATTCTCCTATACGCAGAATCTTCAACATACTACGTTGGGTCCCGAAGGGGCGATTGCCCATTATGTCTTTCTCCTTCCACAGAGCGTGGGGTGCCCCATATCTCGCTCGTTTTTCGCGAGATGTGGGATACCACGGCACTCCACGTGCCTCTTTTTAAGGTTGGAAAAAAGGTCAAGTTTCGTAGTCTCCCACATCTCGCGAAAAACGAGCGAGATATGGGGCACCCCACGATTCCTGGAAGGGAAAGAGAGAACCCTACGCTCTGTGGAAGGGAGAAAGACATAATCAGAATTATCTCGATGATTGAAACAGCAGGGGGGCGAAGTGGATCAGGTTATCGCGCCACACCAGCCAGGTGTGCAGGCCGGGAATCTCGATCGGGGTGACCGGCATATTCTTCTCTTTGAGAAACGCAACCAGTCTGCGATTCGGAGAGATCAGGCCGTCTTCCGTTCCGCAGGCAATCCACAACAGGCGGAGATTGGCCGTCTTAGCGTCCAGGCCGGCGAATTGCTTCTGAAAGTCGAGTTTCTGCACCGCCGCGCTGAGCCCAATGACCGAGGCAAACTGGTCCGTATGAGCGAGACCAATCGTGACCGCTTCGAGGCCCCCCATAGACAACCCTGCAATCGCGTGGTCATTACGGTCCTTCGAGATGTGATACTCGGCTTCGGCCCGAGGCATGATCTCAGTAAGGAATGCCTTGGTGTAAAACCCCGTGTTGTGGTCGATGCTTGGCGTGTCCTTCCACACGTCGATCTTGCTGTGGATGAAGGCGAGATCCCCATAGCCAAGCGGCATGACGACGATCATGGGTTTGATCCTGCTCTGGGCCAGCAGATTGTCGAGGATGAAGTTTGCCCGCCCGTTGTAAAGCCAGCCATAGGCGGAGTCGGTCCAGCCGTGCAGCAGGTAGAGCACCGGGTATGGCTTGCCGTTGGGATCATAACTGGGCGGGGTGTAGACGTAATAGTCGCTCTGGTTCCCGGGCAAACCCAGGACAACGGAAGAGGTGTAGGTGTGGCGATGAACCGTACCGTGCGGAACATCGGTCGCGTCCCAAAGCTGTGGCCCGTCGCCGGGAACGGTGACCATGCTGGCCGGGCGCATGAGCGAGTTGGAGATAACCGGGTTCGCCGGGTCGAGAAAAGAGATGCCGTTGATCTCGAAATGGTAACGGTAGATGCCCGGGGGCAGCGGTGCGGAAGTGACCGCCCAAACGCCTTCCGCGTCCTTGCTCATTGGCAGCGGCTTGGCAACATTTTCGATGGAGCACAGCACGGCCTTGGTGTCCGGGTCCCGGTAACGGAAGGTAATGCTGCGGTCGGCATGGATCTCGGTCGAAGGAAAGCTGGGAAGGACCTGGGCAGAGACCAGCGGCGCCAGGGAGGCAACCAAGGTCAGAAGCGCGATCCCGGTTAGATTCCGGGCCCGCCGAGCGAAGTTTAAATTCATATGCGCAAGTGTAGTTGACGAAATGCTCTACGATGCTGTGGATGAAAGTACTGACCACGCACAGGATGTGGATTGCCGCCGCCATCGTTCTGGTTCTTCCGCTGCGCGGAAATGCGCAGTCCGATTGGCTGACCACCGGCCACGACAACCAGGCGCAGAGATACTCGCCGTTGAAGCAGATCGATGTACACAACGTAGCGAAGCTTGCACCCGCCTGGACCTTCCGGCTGCAGGATGAAGGCAATGCTGCCGGCAGCCGGACCATCGAATCCGTGCCGCTGGTGGTGAACGGCCGCATGTATGTCTCCTGGCCGTTTTGTCATGTCGCTGCGCTGGATCCGGACACCGGCCGGCAGCTTTGGCAATATACCGCGTCCAATTGCCCCTACCGCGGACCCGGCTTGTCATCCATGCGCAGCCCGGCTTATTGGCCTGGAGATAAATCGCGCGCGCCGCGCATCCTGTTCGGCACCGAGGAGGGCGAGCTCTACGCACTGGACGCGAAGACAGGCACACCGGTCGAGGAATTCGGCGCCCACGGTATCGTCAACCTCAAAACCCCGGAGGTGATGAGAGGCTATACACGCATGCACTACGGGCTCACCTCGGCACCCCTGGTTTATGAGGACCTGGTGATCACCGGCAGCCACATCGCTGACGAGACCGGTCGTAAAGGCCCAGCCGGCGATGTGCGCGCCTGGGACATCCGCACCGGCAAACTGGTATGGACCTTTCACACCGTGCCGCGGCCGGGCGAGAAAGGACACGAAACATGGGGCGGAGATTCCTGGAAGGACGTAGCGGGCGCGAACGTCTGGTCCTTCTTCACGGTCGACGCCCGGCGCGGAATCCTCTACATGCCGGTGGGCTCGGCCAACAACGATCACTATGGCGCAGATCGTCCCGGCTCCAACCTCTTCGGAAATTCACTGGTCGCCGTGGATGCAAGAACCGGGAAGCTGAAGTGGTATTTCCAGGCCATCCATCATGATCTCTGGGATTACGACATGCCTGCGGCACCGATGCTGTTCGATGTCGTACAGCAAGAGAAGACGATCCCAGCGGTCGCAGTCATCACCAAGAATCCCTTGCTGTTCCTTTTGAACCGGGTGACCGGGAAGCCAATCTACGGAGTAGAAGAACGTCCCGTGCCCGCTGGAGATGTACCAGGCGAGTCGTATTGGCCGACCCAGCCCTTTCCCCTAAAGCCTCCACCTTTATCTCGATTGACCTTTACCGAAAAGGACTTTGCCAGCATCACTCCTGCTCACGAGGCCGCCTGTCGCGACTGGTACGCGAAATTCCTGGCAAGAGGTGGTGTGCCCAACAAGGGTCCCTACACGCCGTCTTCCGCGAACGGAACCCTGCAGTTTCCCGACCATTGGGGTGGCGCCTGGATGTGGGGCGGAGCCTTTGATCCCGAGCTCGGCTACTACATCATTAACACCACGGATTCCGCCGCGCTTCACTTCCTGCAGCGAAACTCTGAGCCCAGGCCCGCGCCTTCGTACGCTGACCCTGATCATCAATCGCCGCTGCTCTACAGTACCCAGCCCAATTCGATTCAGTCGGCGATCTCCTTCGCCGCGTTCTCGTTTTCCGCGGATGGCTTGCCTTGCTGGGCCCCACCCTGGGGCCGGCTTACGGCGGTGGATGTGAACACCGGAGATATTGCGTGGCAGATACCTTACGGCACCATGAATGGAGCGCCGCGAGGGATCACCACCGGAGCACCGAGTTCTCGCGGCGGTCCCACCACGACCGCGGGTGGTCTCATCTTCATGACCGGTACCCTCGACCAGTATTTTCGCGCATTGGCAACGAAGACCGGCAAGGAACTGTGGTCCTTCAAAATGGACCAGGCGCCGCTGGCAGTTCCCATCGCGTATGCGGGCAGCAGTGGGAAAGAATACATTGCGATCGCGGCCGGTGAAAACCTGATTGCTTTTACGTTGTCGGGGCAGGCGGCTATCGTATCGCAAGGGCAAACGCAATTGCCGGCAGGCGAAAGCAGAGACCTGGTGCAGAAGGTCTGTAACAGCTGCCACTCCGTCGATTTAATCGCAAGCCACCGTCAGACGCGCGATCAGTGGACCGCGACGGTGCAGAGAATGGCGCAGCATGGCGCCTCTGCGACCGATGGCCAGTTTCAATCGATCGTGGACTACCTGACTCAACATTTCGGACCCTGAGTTTTACATGAAGGCCGATGGTCAACTACAGTGAGGATCGTGCCTGGAGGTCAATTTGAAGCGCCTGATGCTTCTACCGCTCTGTCTTCTTAGCCTATCTGTCTTTGCGCAGCAAGCTTCCGTGCCGGTGATCGAATATAGTTCGGTGGAGAACTTTCTCAAGCTTCCACCAGACCGCTATCTGGGCGAGATGGCCGGCGTGGCCGTCAACTCCAAGGGACATATTTTCGCTTTGTCGCGCGGCAATACGACGGGCCCTGCTTATGGCGCTGCGGCATCCCAGCTTCTCGAATTCGGCCCTGACGGCAGGTTCATCCGTGAGATCGGTCACAATCTGTACGCGTGGTCGTTCGGCCATTCGGTCAAGGTGGATCGCCAGGACAACATCTGGGTAGCGGACAAAGGTTCGGACATGGTCATCAAGTTCGACCCGCAAGGCCGCGTGGTGATGGTGTTTGGCCGCAAACAGGAAGCATCGGATGAGGGTACAGAGCCTCTCAAGCATCCCAAACCGCCGCTGCCTGCGGTGGACGGAATGTTTCGCCAGGTGACCGATATGGCGTGGGATGCGGCAGGGAACACCTATATCAGCGACGGCTACATCAACTCCCGCGTGGCGAAGGTTGATAAGAACGGTAACTGGCTTAAGTCCTGGGGAGAGCCCGGCGACCAGCACGGTGAATTCAGTGTGCCGCATAGTATCGCGGTTGACTCGAAGGGAAATGTGTACGTAGCCGATCGCGGCAACCGCCGTATCCAGGTGTTTGATGGCGATGGGAATTTCCTGCGCCAGATGACCATCGACGTGCCCTTTGATGAAAACGCCCGTCCCGCCATTGGTCCCAAGCCAGTGCAGACCGTTTCCGGGAATGGAACCATGCAGGCTGGATCCCCCTGGGCAATATGCATCACGCCCGGACCCAACCCGGTGCTCTTTAGCTCCGATGCCTATCCCGGCCGCATTTACAAACTAAGTCTCGATGGTAAGGTGCTCGGCTATCTGGGCGAATCGGGCAAGCAGCTCAAACAATTCGGATGGATTCACGAAATTGCCTGTCCTTCGGAAAATGAGCTCTATGTTGCAGAGCTGCTGAATTGGCGGGTGCAGAAGCTGATCCTGAAGCCGGCTAAATAGCGGCCGCGCTTTCCTTAACCGGATTTCTTCCAATCAGGGGGTACTGCTCCACATCCAGAATCGCGCCGTTGATGAGTGCCGCTTCGTCGGAGAGGAAGTAAACCGCCGCCCAGGCCACGTCTTCCGGGGAGAGGAGCCGGCCTGACGGTGCGAACGTCCTGGATACTCTCGTGGGCCAGTCGTTCGGTAAACCCTCTGTCATCTTCAATGCGAATTCGTTGGGAGTGAGTGTCCAGCCAACGTTCAGTTGATTCACCCGGATCCCTTCAGGCCCGTATGCATCTGCCAGGTTTCGCGTGAGAGTCATCAAGCCACCCTTGCAGATCGAATAGATGAACTGGTTGCGCTCGCCACAATAGGCGTTCATCGAACCGATGTTCAGCACCCGGCCGGAGCCTTGTTTGCGGAAGTGGGGAAGTGCGGCCTGAATCAACAGAAACGGCGCCTTCAGGTCGACGGCGACGGTACGGTCGAACAGCTCGGCGTCTGTATTTTCGATGCTTCCCCGGGTGATTGCGGCCGCGTTGTTCACCAGCCCGTCGATTCTTCCAAAATGATCGACCGTCGCCGCGATGACTTTTGCGGGAAGCTCGGGATCCTCCAGCGGCCCGATGACGAACGAGGCTCTTTCCCCAATCTCGGCAACCAGCTTTTGCGCTGCATCCTTCCGTCTGCCATGGACCATCACCTTCGCGCCTTCGCGCGCGAAGAGCCGCACCATGCCCTCTCCGATACCCGTGGTCGAGCCCGTAACCAGGATTACTTTATCTTGCAGACGCATACTCACTCCCCGGATTTCAAATTACGCTCCGTAACAAAACTACGAGTATCCCAGGCCCCAAAGCAAACCGCAGATCTCTCCACTACGCTACGCTCCGGTCGAGATGACAATTCATCTTGGGAATGAGAATTTGCGTTCCCAAACAGACTTGTCATCTCGACCGGAGCGTAGCGTAGTGGAGAGATCTGCGGTTTGCTTTGGGGCCTGGGGCACCGGGGGCTCTGTTGCAACCATTAACCCCGCCCGATGAAAGGCATATTCGTCGCCATCACTGTGATGAACTGGACATTCGCGCTCAACGGCAGGCCGGCCATGTACAGAACAGCTTGTGCGACGGGATCCAGATCCATCCTCGGCTCGACGACAACTTCGCCGTTGGGCTGCAGAGATCCGCCTGCGATCCCCGCCATGCCCGGACCCGCGTTGCCGATATCGATTTGGCCGCAGGCAATGTTGTGGGCGCGTCCATCGAGCGAGATGGACCGGGTGAGCCCGGTGATCGCATGCTTGGTGGCCGTGTAAGGCGCGGAATAGGGCCGAGGCACATGAGCGGAAATCGATCCGTTGTTGATGATGCGGCCGCCTTGCGGCTGCTGCGCCTTCATGCGGCGAATGGCCTCCTGAGCACAGAGGAACGCGCCGGTAAGATTCACGCTGACCACATCCGACCATTGCTCGTAGCTCAGGTCTTCCATTGGAATCGCGGGCGCGTTGATGCCGGCGTTATTGAAGAGAACGTCCAGCCGGCCGAACTTCTCGCCCGTGGCGGCAAACAAAGCGTGAATCGACTCTGGTTGGCGAACGTCCGTAGGCAGGGCAAGCATCGGACCGCCCGCGGGATCCGCCATGGCCGCGGTTTGCTCCAACTCCGGTACGCGCCGGCCGGCCAACGCTACTGAATAACCAGCAGCCTGCAGAGCCAGCGCGACTGCGCGGCCAATTCCGCTGCCCGCTCCGGTAACGATCGCTACTTTGCCATGTTCGTTCACTGCGTCCTTTTCCTCGCTATTTGGCATAGAAACGATAGCGAATGTTCCAGTGTGCGGTTTGTCCTGGCGCGATCACCAGGTGATGGTAGGCTTCGGGGCAAATCGCGGTGCGAGGAGACCAGAAATTGAACCGCGAAATGGGGTTGTCTCCCGTCTGCTCGACGCCCACTCCCGTCTTCGTATCCTCGACGGTGATGTCGTAGTCAGAAGGATTGTTGGAATAGCCCGTCAGGTAGCTTTCCACGTACTGTTCCGGTTGCAGTTCCTCGCGGTAGACGATCTGCTTGCCATCGATTTGCGCCTGGGGCTCCAGCGATTTTTCCGCCTTGGGTTCCCAGGGGAAACGGATCACCATGCCCGGTCCACTGGGAGCCTTGTCGAGCATGAAAAAGTCGTGGTCGTAAACCTCCGTGTCGATGGTTTTCGTGCCGGTGTTTTTCAGGCTGTGCCGCAAGGTGAGGACCGGCTCATGGGGATCGAGCGAAACCGTCTTCTCATAGTCGTAGGCGATGCCGATGGGCGAGTTTAACTGTTGCCGGAAGGCTACCTGGCGCTTGCGTGCGCGTACCGTCCATTTGCCGCCATCGACCAGGGGATAGGTGTGCATGAATCGATAGGGAGAATCTCCGGCCTTGCGCAGCACGCCGACTCCTATCTTGACGAACAATCCGTCCGGTTTCGCCTGGTCATAGTCCAGAGCGCCGTCGGCCGATCGAAACTCTTCGACCGGGCCGGTAATGGCGTCGGCGATCATCGGATCGTAGTGCGAAAACCAGACGCCGAAGTAGGTGTGTCCCTTATAGGCTAAGCACGGAATGACGCCCGACCAGTCGAACCGTGAAGCGCGGTAGTACCCATTTTTCGCGTCCGGCAGGTAAAGTACGGCCTGCACCGGGCCGTTGGAGATGGCGGCTTTCGGGTAGCTGGACTGGATTTCGGCGGAGCAGCCGGAGGTCGCGGCCTCGGCCACGGCGGCCCCGAAGGTGGCCGCCAAAATCAAGGTGGCATAGGAGAATAACGCCAGGTAAGTCGCTTTCAATGCGGTTGTCTGCCTTCCCTACCACCCGTGGAATCCGCTGCAGGAACGTGCGGTTGTATGTCAGCACGTATTTTAGTACCGCTTAGGAGCCCATGGGGTGAGTTAAGACCACATCCCAGACATCCAAATAACGCTGGATTGAATCTTCTTTAATGTTTGGTGACACGAAAGCGGGCTGGATTGCAAACGGCTTCCGGGTGCAACAAGCCTTTACTAAACGTGCTGGTTACGAAGCGGCGCGGGTAACCTTGCCGCGAAGGAGAAACATCCATGCTGATCATTCTCATTATTTTGCTATTGGTGTTCGGATTTGGTGGCTATCGCCTGGGTCCCGGCCTCGGCTACTACGGCGGCGGTGGCATCAGCCTGATTATTCTAATCGTGATCATTCTGTTGCTGTTGAGGGTTATTTGAAGAGCGCCCTTATTCCCACAGGGGCGGCAAAGAAAAAACGGTGATTTTCCCCAGAACGCCGCCTGGAGCCCTCCCCCGAGGTCCCAGAAAAGCACGCCGCAGAAAACCACCGTTGAGGCAAAGATTACAGGGTTTCCTCTTTACCCGGGGGCAATCAGTGGTAACCAGTTCGTAATCAAACCTTATGTGGAAAACCCGCAGGAGAGGGTCTGGCGCTGCCCGGCTCGCGAAATGCCTCTCTTTTAGTAGGGATACGCGGTCCTTTCATGCGGAGGCGTTACTCTAAGTCTCATGGCAGAAGCAAGCTCCATCGACCAACCCTACTCCGATGCGGTGGTGTTTTTTGGCGCCACCGGTGACCTTGCATACAAGCAGATCTTTCCTTCCCTGCAAAAACTGGCCAAGCGAGGCAAACTCGCCGGACCGGTGATTGGTGTTGCCAAGGCGGGGTGGAACCTTGATCAATTCAAGCAACGGGCGCAAGACAGCGTCGAAAAACACGGGGGCCTCGACCCTGTAGGCTTTCCCCAACTCCTGGCCAAGCTTCGCTACGTCGACGGGGACTACAACGATCCGCAGACGTTCGCGAACGTACGCACCGAGCTGGGCTCCGCGAAGCATCCCATTCACTACCTCGCGATCCCGCCCGTCCTGTTCGGCAAGGTCCTCACCCAGTTGAAAGCGTCCGGATCATCCGAGGGGGCCCGGGTAGTCATTGAAAAGCCTTTCGGCAATAACCTGGCGTCTGCGTTGGCGCTCAACAAGACGGTGCACGAGGTTTTCGCCGAAGAGAATGTCTTCCGCATCGATCACTATCTGGGCAAGAACACGGTGCAGAACGTGATCTATTTCCGCTTCGCCAACTCCTTCCTGGAGCCGATCTGGAACAGCCTCTATGTGGAGAGCGTTCAGATCACCATGGCTGAGCAGTTTGATGTGCTGGACAGAGGAAGCTTCTACGACGCGGTGGGAACGGTCCGGGACGTGGTGCAAAACCATCTGCTGCAGATACTCAGCAACATTGCCATGGAACCGCCACCGACCCTGAGCATCGAGAGCCTGCGCGACGAGCGGGTCAAAGTGCTCAAGAGCGTCCAGCCCTTGTGCGACCAGGACGTGATCCGTGGCCAATATAAGGGGTACCTCGATACCCCCGGGGTTAAGCCGGGGTCGAAGACCGAGACCTACGTAGCTCTGCGGCTGGCGATCAATTCCTGGCGGTGGAGGGGGGTGCCCTTTTTCATCCGCTCAGGTAAGTCGTTACCCAAGACAGAAACCGAGGTGGTCGCCAAATTGCGTCCTCCTTGTCCGATCTTCTCCGCGGAAGCTCCGCCGGCCAACTACGTGCGTTTCCGCATCAGCGGCGAGCCGGTGATTGCGATTGGAGCGTCGATCAAGACTGCCGGCGACCAGTTGCATGGTTGCCCCATTGAACTGATCGCGGACCAGCAATGCGGAACCGACGAAATGCTGCCCTACGAGGAACTGTTGGGCGATGCCATGGCGGGCAACCAGACCTGGTTTGCGCGCGAAGATTACGTTGAGGAAGCATGGCGCATTATCGATCCGATCCTGGATAAGCCGCTGGTGTATGAATATCAACCCGGCACCTGGGGTCCTGAGCAGGCGGACAAACTGATTGCGCAGGTTGGAGGATGGTGGGACCCCAAGTAGGGTTCAGGCGAGCGCATCCTGCAAACGGAAGAGCGAGCCTACACGACGGGAAGGCCGGGTGCTCAGGCTCTGCCAATCGCCTGATTCCGCCACCCGGCCGTCTTCGAGGACGAAGATCATTTCCGCGAGCTGAATGGCGGAGACGCGGTGGGCGATCATCAACACCGTGGTCCGGCCTTGCAGCCGTTCAATGGCGTCGAGGATTCGTTTCTCGTTGTCGAAATCGAGACTGCTGGTGGCCTCATCGAGGATGAGCAGTCCCGGCTTGCGCAGCAACGCGCGCGCCAGCGCGATGCGCTGCCGTTGGCCATGGGAGAGGAGCATGCCGCGGTCGCCCACCGTGGTGTCCAGCCCTTGCGGTAATTCAAAGACGAACTCGGCGGCGGCCAGGCCGAGACTTTCTCTCATCTCCTCTTCCGAGGCGTCGGGATTAGCCCAGTGCAGATTGGCGCGAATCGTGTCGTGAAAGAGCACCGTGTCCTGGGCTACGTAGCCGACGTGCCGGCGCCAGGCCCTTGCCGCTTGCGGCGTCAACGCAACGCCGTCGACCAGGACCCTTCCAGTAAGAGGAGAAAGCAGACCGTTGACCAGGTCGGCGACGGTGCTCTTGCCCGCACCCGATGAGCCCACTATGGCGGTAACCCGGCCCGCGGCGATGGTCAGGGACAAGTCGTCCAACACCAGGGGCCGCTCCGCGTCATAGCGAAACGAAACCCGCTCCAGGCGGATCTCATGAGCCAAAGCGGGCCCGGGAGTTCCGGCGCCGGGTACCTCGGCGTTGGCCAGGCAGTCGTGGTAAATCTTCATCACGTTTTGGAAGGCAGGCAGCTCACCGAGAAACGCCTGGAATTGGTTCTGGGCTGCCGTCAGGCGAGGGAAGAGCCGGGTAAAGATTGCCAGCAACAGAAGAATGGACGCGGGCGCGACATTGAGAATCTGCAGCGAAGCGAAGATGATGCCCCCCAGCACCAGGAGCGAGCCGGCTTCGAACCAGAAGGCGGCCGCGGCCTGGCTCCTGGTGTTGCTCAAGCTCTGCTGCAGGGCCGAGGACTGGAGCGAAGAGAACATGGCAAGGTCGCTGGTCTGGGCGTCGTAGAACTTCATCGCTTTAAGATTTTGCAGATGTTCGGTGGCGGCCGCGTAGACCTCGCTCACGCTTTCCGAGACCGCTGTCCCGCTTTGGTGGACGGCACGCATCCAGCGGCGTGAGAGCAAGAGCAGAAGTGCCCCGGTTGCCAGCACCAGGGAGGTCATCCCTGCAGAAAGCTTCAGGGCCAGGGCGATATAGACCAGGGCGAGGATGGCGTTGGCCAGGGTGCCGATCAGCAGGAAGGTGCAGGTGGTCACCCGGGACAGCTCTGCCGTGAGCGCGTGGGTAAAGTCGGAGGACCGGCGACGTACCAGGAAGAGCCAGTCGGCGTTGATGATGGCCTGATAGAGGCGTCTGCTCAAGGACAACTCGTAGGTGAGCGCGGTGCGAAAGGTAAGCACCGACTGGACGCGGCTGAAAAGCGATCGCAATGCCATGAGCAGCAGGAAGATCAGCAGCAAGGTAGCCAGCCACAACGAGGGGCGCAGTCCGCTGCGCACCAGTATGTAGCGTACTTCACCGGTGTAGTGTCCTACGTGGCCCTGGTTGGCCAGGTTGAAACCGGCTACCTGCAGGATGGGGAAGAGCAAGGCAACGCCCAGGCCTTCAGTCAGTGAGGTGAAGGTCATGATGAAGACGGAGGCCAACAGCTGCCAGCGCACAATCTCCATCAGGCTGGAAATGAATTGCAGGAAGGGGCGTTGGGAAGCCGCGCGCGTCCGCTGCCCCGAGGGACTGGCAGTGGGGTCGCTGGAGGGGGCCGGCATGCCTCAAACGATAGCAGAGGCAGGCGGGGCTGGAGATTGTCAACATGGGAACCAGGGCTGGTGGCCCAGAAGAGATCGGGGCTTTAGAGTCTGCGTGAGAACTCCAGAATTTGGGAAGCCCGAGGGGCGCAACGCAGATCCCTCCGCTCCGCTACGCTCCGGTCGGGATGACAATTCATCTTGGAAACTATACTTAGCGCTCCCAAACAAAGTTGTCATCCCGACCGGAGCGGAGGGATCTGCGTTGCGCCCCTCGGACTTCCCAAATTCTGGAGTTCTCACCCAGACACCAAAGCCCTGACCGTTTGGCGGCTGCACGACTGAAGTCGTGCCCTGATACAAAGCGATCTGCGGTTCAGCGGACGGCAACTGCCGTTTGCTAAGCTTTTGTTATGACGAATGTGAGTCTTGCATCGACCGTTAGTCACACGCCCAGTCCGGTGGCTGCGGATGTGGCCGGTGAGACGGTCCTCATGAGTCTGGAACGCAGTCGCTGTTACGGACTGGGCGACATCGGCAGCGAAATCTGGAGCAAGCTGGTGTCACCCGTGCGCGTGTCCGACCTGATCGAAGAGTTCAGCGGCCGTTACGAAGCTGCTCCCGGGGTGATCGAACGCGACGTGCTCCAGCTGCTCAATCAATTGGCGGATGAAGGGCTTATTAGAGTCAGCTGAGCCATCCCTCGAAAGCAAACTTGACAAAACAAGGACCAGACGCAAGAATGCCCGCTGGTTCGAGTTTTTCACTAGACGGCATGGCATCTCACAATGTGGGACGGGGAAATAGCGGGGTTTACAAGCTGCAAGCGCTCGACCGGGCGTTTGCGGTGCTCGACCTCCTCTCTTCCAGCGCCACTTCCCTGGGCCTGGCGGAAATCGCTGACGGCCTCGCTCTGCACAAGAGCACAGCGCATCGTTTCCTCATGGTGCTGGAACGGCACCGCATGGTCGAGCGTACCCAGGCGGGGAAATTTCGCCTCGGCTTGCGGTTATGCGATTTTGGCAGCCGCGCCATCGAGCAGTATGATCTGCGAGACCGTGCCGTACTCCATTTGAAGACGCTGGTTGCTGAAGTCGAGGAGACGGCTCATCTCTGCATCCTGGAAAAAACGCGGATGGTTTACATCGACAAGCAGGAGCCGGAACGCAGCATCCGCATGATCTCGCGGGTTGGGGCGAGTAGCCCGGTGCACTGTACAGCCGTGGGCAAGGCAATCCTGGCAACCATGCCGCGCTCCCAGGTGGAAGCGCTGTTGCCGGAATTGCAACTGGAACAGTTCACGCGCCGAACCATGACCAGCCGGGAAGCGCTCTTTAAAGAACTCGATCGGACCAGCCGCCGCGGATATGCGGTCGATGACGAAGAACGCGAAGAAGGCGTGCGCTGTGCTGGAGTCGCCATTCTCGATGGGCGAGGGGAAGCGGTCGCAGCGGTCAGCATTTCCGGGCCTGCGTTCCGCGTGACCATGCAAAAGATTCCGCAGATTGCCGGTAAGCTGATGACCTGCGTGAAGGGAATTCAACGGGACCTCGGCTTTACACCGCTGTCCCGATAAAAAGGAAAGGGACCATGGAAGAGTTAACGATCAAGAGCGCGGATACCAGCCGCTGGGACTGCGTAAGTTTAGGAGAGGTTATGCTGCGGCTCGATCCGGGCGAAGGCAGAATCCACACCGCACGGGTATTTCAGGCCTGGGAGGGCGGGGGAGAATACAACGTGGCACGTGGATTGCGCCGGTGCTTCGGCATGCGGACTGCGATCGCTACCGCGTTTGCGGATAATCCCATCGGCAGGCTGGTCGAGGATTTCATCCTGCAAGGCGGCGTGGATACCTCTTTGATTCGTTGGGTTCCCTACGACGGCATCGGCCGCACGGTGCGCAATGGCCTGAACTTTACCGAGCGGGGTTATGGAGTGCGGGCAGCGGTGGGCTGCTCGGATCGAGGTAACACCGCGATCTCACAGACCAAGCCGGGTGACTTCGATTGGGAATCCATTTTTGGCTCGCGCAACGGAGCGCGCTGGTTTCATACCGGTGGCATCTTTGCCGCGCTCTCAGCGTCGACACCGGGGGTCGCGGTCGAGGCGCTGGACAAGGCCAAGCAATATGGAACCATCACGTCCTTTGATTTGAATTATCGCGATTCTCTCTGGAAATCCATTGGCGGTAAGGCAAAGGCGCAAGAGGTGAATCGAGAGTTAGTGAAGAAGCTCGACGTGCTCTTCGGCAATGAAGAAGATTTTTCCGCCATGCTGGGGATCAAGCTCGAAGGCGTGAAAGAAGATTTCGATGAGTTGCCGGTAGCCAGCTACGAGAAGATGCTGCGCGAGGTCGCCGCTTCGTACGGCAACCTCAAGCTGGTGGCGACTACCTTGCGCACGGCGCAGACGGCTTCCCGCAATGCCTGGGGCGCGATGGCGATTTATAAGGACGAGATCTTGTACGTGCCGCAGCGGGACATCGACATCCTGGACCGGGTAGGCGGAGGAGATTCGTTCGCTTCCGGCCTGGTGTTTGGAATGCTGACGGGGAAACCGGCCGCATGGGCAGTGGCTTGCGGCGTGGCTCATGGCGCGTTAGCCATGACTACCCCCGGAGACACCAGCATGGCTTCTCGCGCCGAGGTGGAGCGGGTGATGTTGGGAGGCTCGGCTCGTATCGCTCGATAACGCAATGGTGGGGGCTTCGCCCGCGTCGTTTTCACCCGGTACGTAGGTTACCCGGTTCACGGTGGAGAAAAGCATGTCGCAGGAAGTGCAACAACAACTGGAAGCAGCAGGAATTATTCCTGTTCTGAGGGCCCGCTCCGCGAAGGAAGCGATTGGCGTGGTCGAGGCAATGGTGGCCGGAGGGATCACGGTCATTGAAGTCACCATGACAGTGCCCGGTGCCATTGACGTGTTGCGGGAGTTGAAACGCAGCTACGGCAGCAAGCTGCTGCTGGGATCGGGAACGGTCACCGATGGGGAGGAATGTGACGCCACCATCGATGCGGGCGCGGAGTTCGTGGTGAGCCCCAGCCTGCATATGGACGTGATTCAAGCGACCAAGGCGCGGGGGAAAGTCTCGCTGCCCGGCGCGCTGACGCCTACTGAAGTCATCACGGCATGGCGGGCAGGAGCGGATTTCGTCAAGGTGTTTCCTTGCTCGGCGATGGGCGGGGCAAGCTACCTCAAGTCGCTCAAAGCTCCATTTCCTTATCTACGGCTGGTGCCGACCGGCGGTGTCACGCTGCAGACCGCGGCCAGCTTTCTGGAGGCGGGTGCCTCCGCTCTGGGCGTGGGCGCAGACCTGGTCAATGTCGCAGCACTGGCGGAGGGGAAGCCTGAAGTCATCACCAACGCAGCCCGTGCCTATCTCGAGGTGATCGCTCGCACCCGGTCGGGAAAAGCATAAACTGCTCTTCAAATCACGAAAGAAGGTATAGCCAATGAAAGCGACCCCGGTAATCTTGTTGACGATCGGCATGGTCACGGCGTTTGGGCAGTGGGCGGTGGCACAGGATGCCGCGAAGACTCCGGATCAATACTCGCCGGCGGACTTGACGGCGTTGGAAAAGACGCTAGGGCAGAAGACCGACGCCACCGGAACGGCCACGGAAACGCTTAAGAAGTATGCCAGCGACTACACCATGCTGGCTTTTCGTAACAAGAGCGGAAAGGCTGAGCTGCACGAGAAGTTTGCCGATTTTTATTTTGTGGTCGATGGCCAGGCGACGCTGGTGAGCGGCGGCCAGATGGTGAATGGCAAGCCGACCGCCGCGGGTGAAGTGCGGGGCGATTCCATAACGGACGGCAAGGAGACCAAGCTCAAGAAGGGTGACATCGTTCACATCCCAGCCAACATTCCCCATCAATTGTTGCTGGCCAACGGCGACTCGTTCCAATACTTCATCATCAAGGTGCAGGAAGTTAATTGAGCAGTTTCGCGATTACGGTGGTGTGTTGAAGATAGCGAGGAGTGGTTTTCCTTGAGAGAAAACCACGAAAAGGTCTAACCCTTCGGTCTACACCGATCGCGAAACTGCTCCCGCTGCGAGTGCACGCTTATAGACCTCAACCGTGCGCGTGGCCATGACGCTCGCGGTGAATTGCGCGGACCAGAGTCTTCTTCCCGCGCTGCCCAGAGCAAGACGTAAGGCAGGTTCGGCAATCACGCGCGCCAGTGTGTCGCGCAGGCCGGCGACATCTCCATGGGCTACGAGCAGGCCAGTTTCTTCTTGCCGTACTGACTCAGAGATGCCTCCCACATTGGTAGCCACTACCGGTAAACCGGCGCGCATTGCTTCGAGGATGCTGATGGGCAATGCCTCGAAATGAGTCGATAGGACAAAGATCTGTGCTCGCATGAGCATTTGGGCGACATCGGTTCCAGGCGGCAGTATGCGCACGCGGTCGGTCAGGCCAAGCGCGTCCACCTGCCTGACCACGCTCGTTTCCCGGTCGCCCGTCCCCACCAGCAGCAGACGCCAACGCATGGAGAGCAAACCGGAAAGCGCCTCGAGCAGGGTGCTATGGTCCTTTTGCGCGGCGAAGCGTGCCACCATCACCATCAGCGGGGGCTGCGCATCGACCGGCCGGACGCGGGCCAACGGGATCTCGGCTATCCCGTTGTGTACCACCTCCAGTGTCTCGGCCGGGCAGACTCCGCATTGCTGGGCCAACGCGCGTTCGGACTCACACACATTGATGACGCGGCTGCCGAGCCGGCTCGCCAGATACTCTGTCCAGGAGAAGAGCGGCTTTGACTGCAGCGAGGCGCGATCGAACATCGACCATCCGTGAGGAGTAAATACACTGGGAATATGGCGCAGCCGCGCGGCCGCACGTCCCAGCGAGCCGGCCTTGGCGGTGTGAGCGCACACAAGATCGGGCTTCAACTGGCCCAGCGCACACCACAACTGGACAAGAGCTGCCAGATCAAGATGGGGTCGCACGGGGCGCACCAGGCTGCTCACCTCCAACCAGGGAATTCCTGCCTGGCGGAGCTGCTCTGTGAAGATACCCGGCGCTCCGGTCATGACTGTTACGTCGTGGCCCAGATTACGCAGCTCGAGCGAAAGCTCGCGCACATGGCTCTGCGCTCCGCCGAGAACATCACCCCGGGTGAGCACGTGCACAATCTTCATGTGCGCTGCTGCTTGTCTGTTGCGGCCGGCCGCAATGCGGATGGGTGGAAGGTTTCGTTGCTTGGCCGGCCGTACCAGGCAGAGAGCAGATTCCAGAGGTTGCGCCACTCGGTCAGCTCTCCCGCGGTTGGCGTCTCGGCAGCTTGATGACCTATGCGGCGCTCAAAAACATCCAGCTGCGCGACGCAGTTGGCGGCAAACCTGGCGGCCGATATCGTCAGCAGCTGCAGCTGTTGCCAGCTTCCTGAAGCGGCGCCGGGTTCTTTGCAGACGTATTGGATGAGCAGCAGTTTGTAGCGCAGGAGTTTCCTGAGGCTGACCCGCTCCTTCCGGTATCCGAGCAGAACCTGGGGGAGATTGGCGAAGCGGCTGTCGCGATAGCTGCGCAGCAGCAGCTCCTGGTCCTGGGCTAACCACGCGCTCTCTTCGTAGCGCCAACGACGGAACCACTCGATGCGCCCCATCCACAGCGGATGCCATAAGGGAAAGCCCCGGAAAGGGGCGCGGGTGATGCTCGCGTGTTCCTCAGCGGGACTGAAGCGCCACAATGGCCGGCCGTGTTTGCCGAAGACCATGGCGCCAGCACAGCACAGGTCGATTTCGGGATGCGCGCCAAGGTAAGCCAGCTGTCGGGCAAGCCGGTCCGGATAGGCAATATCATCGGCATCCATTCTGGCCAGGTAGAGGCCGCGGGCCCGGTCGATGCATTCATTCAAACGCGCCGCGAGCCGTAGGCGCCGTCCGTCACTCCAGCAGATCAATCGCGGATCATCGAAGCTGCGCGCAATCGCGAGGCCCTGATCGTCAGAACCGTCGTCGCAAAGCAAGAGCTCAAAGTTGCCGTAGCTCTGGTTCAGGAGCGAGCGAATGGCCAGCTCCAGGGTGGCGGCGCTGTTGTAGAAGGGCATAGCGATGGTGATGATTGGGTTTGGCATCGGATCCTAGGCGGTCGGAGCGTTGGAGGCGGTGGGGTTCGAAAGAGAGTGTTCCCGGGTGGAATTTCCTCCCAGGGACTGAAAGACGGCAGCATATTGCTGTGCCAAACGGTGCAGGCTATATCGCTCCTCGACCACGGCGCGGCCGGCAACCCCCATGCGGTGGCGCATCTCCGCGTTGTCGAGCAGCGCGATGATGGCATCGATCCACTCCGCTTCGCCATGCGCGCTGAAGCCGACCTCGCCCAGCGCGAGGATCTCGCGATTCATTCCCGCAGCGGTCACTACGACCGGCAACCCCGCAGCCATGTAGCAGAGCATTTTGTAACTGCACTTGCCGTTGCACCAGTCGGAGTCGGCCAGCGGCATCAGCCCGATGGACATACGCGCAAAGGCCTCGAGCTCAGTGCGCGGAGTCCAACGTTCGAACTCGACCCGGGAATCCGGCAGCAGCTTGAATTGGGGTGGCCGATCGGCGACGATGAGCAGCGTGGCCTGACTGCAGTGCTGCAACACGCGCAACAGTGAGCGCTCGATCGCGTAGAGAAAAGGGAAGTTGACGCTGGTGCCGGTCCAACCCAACACCAGCTTAGGAGGATCGCCTGAACCATCACTGGCATGTGCCCGGTGCGGCCGGTACCAGGAAGTGTTTACGGCGGTCGGAATGACGGCGACATTCGCGTTCCAGCGGGAGAATTGGTTGGCCAGAAAGCTGTTGCCGCACACCACCAGGTCACTGGCCGTGGCCAGATCGCGGGCGCGATGGCCGCCGGTATTAAGCCAAACCGCATCATCCACGTCCAGGATCATGGGCCGCTTCGCCATGGCCTGCAGGGGGCCGAAGGCAGGTAGCAATTGACGGGATATCCAGGTCACGTCAGCGTTCCAGGAGCAGGTGAGCGCGGCGGTGCGAGAGACTGCTGTGGCCGCGATCCACAGCGGACGGAGGGCGAACGGCCGCGGCAGTATGTTGCCCCAGGGCAGGGGATATTCCCGCACGGAGATGCCCAGTTGATGGAGCGGCGCAATGTACTGGCGCACGCGTGCCCTGGCGCTGGGCACCATCTTTCCGCCGGTGTACGCGGCTACGCGCATGGTTGAGACTCCGCATCGAGGTCCGTGACTGTCCAGCACGGCGAGACATGCGGGACGATGGTGGGGGCGAAGTAGACGAGGGTGGAGAGCCCACCCGCCTTGATCCAAAACATGATCTGGGCGAAGTATTCCTCGGAGAAGACGGTCATGATGGTGGCATAGACAAACGCCCCCAGCGTGAACACAGCCCAGCAATTGCCATGGATGGCACAACGGTAAACATAGGCGCTGAGAAAGCCCACCAGGAACATCAGCCCGATCAGCCCGCGCATGCCGCCGTGATCCATGTAATAAGGAAGGAACGCGGTATACACGTTGGTGATCTGGGAAGGCGAGATCTTGGTGTACTCAAGATTCCGGTCGCGCTCGGAATAGGTTGCGCCGAATCGATTGAGAATCCGCTTCGCGAATTTCCCCAGATCCCAACCATACCTCAGCTCAGGATTCTGCCGATTCTGGTCAAAGGCGATGATGCCGCCCAGCCAATAGGTGCCTAGACCCTCCGCGACGTGGGGGAGATTGCTGGCGAGGGATGCTTCCGGACTGGCACCATATTTGCTCATGGAAATCTGGCCGGCGGAGAAGACCAACAGAAATACGAGGCTCATGAGCGCCAACAGGCGCATGGGCGCGGCACCCTTTCTGAGCCAGAGAATAACCACCGAGCTGACCAGTAAGAGGAGTACTTCGGAGCGCGCGCCGTTGAGCAATTGATATCCTCCCGACAGCAGCACGAGGATGAGGGTACGGAGCCCTCGTTTGCCGGTGTCCGCGTATTCATATACAGCGATCAGAGCAATGATGGTTACAAATGGCAGGATGAACGACTCAACGGGAAGCGCTCCCTGGCCGGAAATGTTTGCCTTGTTGGCGGCGATTCGGATTTGCCTCCACACGCTTTCGCGCGGGGCAATCGTTCCGCTGAGTTGTTTGAAATACAAGTAAGAGAAGGGGATATTCAGCAGGAAAAGTATCCCTGCCATGGTCAACCATCGGTCGACCTGCATGCGCCGCCTGGCGGAGACCCGGGTGAGTATTAGCCCTCTGCGTAAGGGAACCGCAACTGCACAGATTCCACCGAGAGAGAAGGCGAGAACTCCAGCCAGCACGATTTGATTGGCCGTGGTGGTAAGCGGGTAATAGGTATCTCCGCACAACCAGATAGCAAAGAGTGTGATCGTCCACACGGTGGCCAGCGAGGCGGGAGGAAAGAGCATGGAGCGGCCGTAGCGGCGCATGGCCAGGCTCCACGCTGCCAGAAGAACGATCGTAAGTGGCAGTGTCATGCTGCGCTCCAAGGGGTCAGCAAGGTGAACAGTGCGGTTGTAGAAGGGGACGGCCTTCAGGCCGTCCGTTATCACCCCAAAACTGTTGCGGCTTTAGCCGCTGAGGGACGTTCTCTTTCCTGGGAAAGAATTCCCACAGGGGCTAAAGCCCGTCGAGTTGCGAGGGTTATGTACGAGCTGAAGCTCGTACCCTTCATTCCTCCCGGGAGTGCTAACTCGCGTAGAAAGCATCAGGCGCTCCCCAATGTGCTGTAGTAGCGGGCGTAGGCTTTGTAGGTGACGTCGGTCATGATGGCGGACTCATTCAACACGATGCCGGCGATCGGTACATGGACGCGGCGAAGAGTCTCTACAGCCCCGCCGAGCGCCTTCATCGGAGTCTGCCCGCTCCGCACAGCCAGCACAGCTACATCCGCAGCCGCGGCCAGTTCAAGCGTCTCCGCACAACCCAGGAGCGGCGGCGAGTCCAGCACGACCAGGTCGAACTCCTTGACGGCCTGCATCAGGATGCCCCGCATCTGGGGTCCGATCAGGGCTAACGCCAGAGGCAAGGGTATGCCGGAGCCGAGAACGGAAAGATTGGGACGGCCGGGAACCGGGCGAGTGGCGGTGCTCCAATGACTTGTGTGCGCCAGCACCTCGGCCAGGCCGGCATCGGGCTCCATGCGTAAGAGCCTCTCAATGGCCGGTTGACGCAGATCGGCGTCGATTAACAGGGTGCGTTTGCCTTGTTCCGCGTTCACCATCGCGAGCGAGAGTGCGAGGGTCGACTTTCCTTCTCCAGGGAGGGCGCTCGTAATCAGCACGCTCCGCGACACCCGCGCCTGAGGGGAGAGCATCAGATAGCCCCGCAGGTGACGTACCCCCTCATCGAAAAAGCCGCCTTTCAGGCCGTGCCAGCGGGCGCCTGCAATGCGCATGCCGTCAGGCCCAAGGGCGAGCCGAAGCTGCATATTGGTCACCTGGGGCAGGGAGCAAACGACCGGTATCCCAAGTGCCTTCTCCACCGTCTCGGGCTCTCTTGCGGTGAAGTCTGTCAGTTCAATCGAGATCACGTACACCGTAAGCAGGAGCGTGAAAAAGCCCATGGAAAGGGCTACGATCAACGGCCAATCAGGAAAGATCGGCGTGGCTGCGGGACGGGCGGAGTCCGCCAGCCGGATGATGTTGTTTTGCAACTCGGAATTGATGCCCGACTGCTTGATCTTGGCAAACAGGTCCTCGTAAACACGTTCCGCCGTATCCGCCTCGTGCTTGAGCTCCAGGTAATCGAAGGATTGCGAGGTCAGGTCGTCGACCTGCTGCTTGGTTTCCGCGACCGCGGCCGATAGCATGCGCTCGCGAATCAACGTTTGACGGTAATCCACCCCAATACGGGTGGAAACATTCTGGCGGCTCTCGTCCAAGGCGGCACGGGCTTCCTCCACTTGCGCGGCGGCCTTGCGGTATTCCGGGTGCTGATCTCCATAAGTCGCGGCGGCCAGGGCCAGATTTGCCTTGGCGACCTGTAGCTTCTCAACATCGTGAGCGAGATCGATGGATTGACCGGAGACCTCAACCTCGGGCAGAGAGCCATCTTTTGCTTCGCGAAATATTGCCTCTTTGGCGATCCGGTCCGCTTCGGCGACGCTGCTTTCCGTATTCAACGCCTGCAGCTTCGCGACCAGCACGCTGGTCTTCTGCTCCGGGTCGGCGGTTCCCAGATCGCGCTGATACACCATCAGAGCACGGTGGGTCGATTCCATCTTTTCCTTGAGATCGATGAGTTGCCGCTCCATCGAGGAGGTGAGCCGTCCGGCTTCCTTGATGCGCGTCTCGAAAATATTTTTCAGGTAAGAATCGGCAATGGCATTGGCCACCTCCGCGGCAACCCGTGGCTCTCGATCGCGATAAGTGATAGTTAGTAAGTAGGTGTTGGGAGTGCGTTCAATGGTGAGGTGTCTGAGCACGATCGGCGCATTCCTGATCGCTCTTTCCTTTTCCCACGAGTAATGCCAGAACCCGTAGCGGCGGAATTGGTGCTCTCGCTGGAGCAGGTTGTAGCGCTCCGCGACCGGGCGCAGGATGGTGTCCGCCCGTAGCAGGCCCTGCTGCGTGGCCATGAATTGATCGTCGCCAGTGGACAAGAGGCGATCGTCTCCGATGGTTTCGGGGGCTGCCTGGCGGTCGATGGCGATGGTTGCGGAGCCAGTGCTGACGGGTGGCAACAGGGCGCACGCGAGTACGACCAGCGTAGTCAACAGAATGCTGAGCAGCACGATCATGAAACCGTGACGGCGCACGATTTCGGCATAGAACATCAGCGGGCGTTGGGATTCGCCAGGATCGCTCAGCCTGGGTTGGGGCTTGGTGATAGCAATTGAACCGGCCATTGAATGAGCTCCGTTCTGGCACCAGCGTACGGTGATGGATGGTTCAGCTTAGTGAGCCCAGATGGCAGCCGACACGGCTGTATTCGCCATGCCCGTAACATGATTCAGCACACTCGCGCTGGCCTTCAGCTTCCCATTCGTGGGAATGTAAAGGATGTCGTTTGCGGCAAGCTTTACATCCTGGGCCTTGCGATCCAAAATGCGTCGCAGCGGTATCTCTATCTCGGCCTTCTGCGCGCTGCCCGGTTGTTCCCGGTAGATATAAGCCCGGTTGAGACTGAAGGAGTCAAGACCCCCGCTGAGTGCCAGCAATTGGAGCACTGTCGTGTCCTGAAGATTCTCAAAGGGAAAGGCCCCCGGGCGCTTTACACTTCCCACCACAAATACTCGTTCGCACTGGGGCACGCGAATTTGCGCTCCTGCCGATATCAGGATGTTGAGTTCCGCATGAAGCCCGTCGAAGAGCTTGCGAACCGAAACCCGCTGCATCGCGCCGCTTGCCTGTTCGATGATGATTTCCGGGCCGGCTTCGGGTAACAAACCACCGGCCTGGCTGAGCGCGCCTAACAGACGCAGGTTTCCAACTTCCTGAATGGTGATGGGTGATTTGACAGCACCGGCGATGGTGACGTCGCGGCTGCGGTACTCGACAACGGAGACATCGACGACTGGGTTGACGAAGAGATGTTGCGCTCGAAGGGCGGCTGCGATTTGATCGCGCAAGGCCTCGGGCAATAGCCCTTGCGCGTGGAGCGGGGTTCGCAAGAGCGGCAGCGCCAGATTTCCCTGCTGGTCCACCCGGAAGGATTGCGAAAGTTCGGGTGAGTCATAGACCGTGAGATGAACAAGGTCGGAGGGGCCAATCGGCTGGAAGGGCAGATTGGCACCTCCGATAGCAACAGGAGACGCCGGAAAAGCTGGCCCGGCTGGGGGATAAGTCAAACGTTGCGCGTGGGTGGCGATAGAGAGGAAGGCCGAAGTAACCACTATCGCCGCAGTTATGTTTTTCATGGCTCACGCTTGTAGGCGACACCCTAGCGAGTGGGAATTAAACAAACGCGCGAGGGAAGATTAAGTTTTTCTCAGAGCGTGTGGATACAAGGAGGCCCGATCGGCGACAGGCTTGTTGTTTTGTATCAGGGCGCACCGCAGATCCCTCCGCTCCGCTACGCTCCGGTCGGGATGACAATTCATCTTGGAAACTGTATTTAGCGTTCCCAAACAAAAGTGTCATCCCGACCGGAGCGTAGCGGAGCGGAGGGATCTGCGGTGCGCCCTTCGGGCTTCCCAAATTCTGGAGGTTTTGCGCCCTGATACAAAACAACAAGTTTGTTGCCGAGCCTACTTTCAGACGTCCCCATTCGAACGCTCACGGACGGTAGCCAATCACTCTTGCGGGCACGCCTGCGCAGATGGACATGGCAGGCAAATCGGTGGTGACGACGGCGCCCGCCCCCACTACGGCTCCGTCACCGATCGAGACGCCTGCGGTGACCACGACGTTGGCACCCAGCCATACGTCATCGCCGATGTGGATCGGTGCGTCCCGTCCGGGCTGGTTGCGAATCAGTTCACCACGAGCGATGCCGTGATTGGAAGAGATGATTGAGGCGCAGGGGCCTAGAAGCACATTGCATCCGATAGTGATCGGGCCTCCCGGAGAGGCCCATACCGAGCATAGATGGTTGATGAAGGAGTTTTCCCCGATCTGAATCATCTCGGGGTATTTGAAGAACACGGTAGGCAAAATTTTGGCTCCCTTTCCCAACCGTTGTAGCTTCGCCTTGCGCAGGTAATTCCCACCCGTGACCAAAGCCAGCAGATAGACCCATCCCTTAATGACCTCTGCGATCGATCGGATCACGGTGCCCCCGGGAGGCAAAGATAGCAGAGGATCTTTTCCTGCGCCACCTTAAGACAATGTCCAATTAACCGACACTCGCGAAGGAGTGCCATTACAGCGGTAATGCACACCAAAGGTAATTGCCCGCACAGGTGAGACGAAAGATAGTTCGCGTCAGGCACATCCATGAAAAAGCTATTTGCGCTTCTCGTCTTCAGCTGGGTCGTACCTGGGTTAGCCGCGACTTATACGGTCAGCGCCGGCTCGAGTGCAGCCACGATACAGTCGATCCTGAACACCGCCGGCTCCACGCCCGGCAATACCGTGGTGTTCTCGGCGGGCAATTACAGCCTGGGGACCTCCCTGAATCTGCCGTGCTCCAACGGCACGATCTATACCGGTGCGAATGTAGGCGTCGTCACCCGGAACAACCTGCCGACAGCCGTTCTCACCAGTACGGAGCCGACGAATTATGCCCTGTCGACGAACAGCAACGGTACTACCCTCACCGGAAGCCAGGGATGCACCATCCAGTATTTGCGTTTCAGCGGCACACAAGGAGGAATCATTGTATGGTTCCCGGCGTCCGGGATCGTCATTCAGAATAACGCCTTCGATAACGACAACCCTCCGGCAGGCGGAGAGATGTCGAAACCGGGCATCTACCTTACCGGTCAGACTGGGGGATTCTCGGCGGCCACCGGTGTCCAGCATATCTCGATCCTATGGAATACGTTCTTCAACAACTGCGCGGCGATTCGCTCGGTAGCCTACCCGGATTCGGGGGGCGGCTGCGCTGCTACCTGGGTAAACGGATTCAACAACTACCTGACCTGGTCAAATAACACCGTCTACCTGACTGAACAGGGGCTGAAGCTGGCGGACCAATCCGAGTTCGGCATAAGCAGTACGAATGCCGATGTGGAAAACAACAACATGCAGGGTAACTCGCGGATCATGATCGAGACCCAGCAGGATACAAATGGCGTCGGCACTTATAGCCACAACGCGTTTTACCAACCCTATAATCCCAGCTACAACACCTTCGGATTATCGGTGCCGGAATACATACCCTCGATCTCGCCGACGCACACCGTACAAGACAACGTATTTATCGGCAACGTGCCGGTCAACCTTGCCGGTTCGGCCGGGCACTACGGCATAGGGCTGGAGTTGTGGGGCGCCGGCAGCATCGCGCAGAATAATCTTTTCCAGGGCGGCAACGTCCCAGACACATGCGGCGCGGGTTGGGGATGTACCGGGTACGGAATCTCGGTCGGCGAAGCGTTCACCAACGCGACCATCACCGGCAATTACTTTTCCGGTCAAGACTTGTGGGCAGGCACGCCAAACAACGTGAGCATGGCAGTGCAGTATGAGGACGGCGGCTCGACGTCTAATCCGGGGCTCGTCCTAAGTCCGAATACGGTGGTTCAGACCAGCACAACCATCCCTACGGTGGCTCCAGCTGTTTCTGCGACCTCCGGGACGGTAACGATCAGTGACAGTGACACTAGCCACCGACTCTCGATCTTCTACACCACCGACGGCACGACGCCGGCAATCTTTCCTCCTGGCGGCGCGGCGGGGACGTCACGGGTCTACACCGCCCCGTTCACGGTTGCGGCAGGAACAACGGTGAAGGCGATTGCCTCGTGGGGACAGGGAGCGAATCAGGGTATTGTGTTTCCCTCCTTCGGCTATGTCCCCAGCAGTGTGACGACTCTGGTGGTTGCGGCGGGCACCCCGGCCCTGACCAGCCGGACCCTGACGGGCGCGTATCTGCACGCCAACGCGAATGCCATAAAAGTCGGAAGCACGCTGCAGTTCACTGCCTATGGGACTTACTCGGACGGTTCGGTGAGCCGTTTGCCCGACGCGGAAGGAAACGCCGTGACCTTGTGGAACACCAGCAACCACGCGTTGGCCAAGGCAAGCAGCGGCGGCCATGTTACGGCGCTGGGCACGGGAAGTGTAAACGTAGAGGCCGCGATCGGCAGCCTCAAGTCGACTCCCTGGACGGTGACCATCGCGGCCGCGGGCCAGACCCCGGCCGTACAGGAGCCCGATGTTGCGCCCCGGGTATCCACGGCATTGCCAGCGGCCGCCGCCGCGACTGCCGCCGCTCCCGCAGCCGAAACTTCGGCCACGCCGAGTGCCGACGTTGCACCGGTTGCCACGCCTATCCCTGGTACTCCAGTACCTGGCGGTACACAGCCTGCTGAGTCGCTACCGGGCACTCCGGTGACTGCCCCTTCCATACCCGCTGGTCCAGTGCCAGCCAGTCCGGGGCCGCCTCAGCCAGACACCTTCCTCGGACCGTTCTGGAGAGTGGTAACGCCCGCGGGGGGCTCTGCCTCCATCTCAAATTCGCATCTATTCCTCGGCGTTCCTGGAGGAAGCAATCACGACGCGCTGCAGCAGCCGTCCAATCAGGCGGTCCGCGTGATCCAGACGATTGGCAATGCGGATTTTGATGTGGCCATCAAGATTGACTCCCCGCTCTTTGCTACCGATGGAAACACGAGCCAGGGTCTGATGGTGCTCAACGGCAGCGCGGACTTTATCACTTTTGCGCTGACCACGGACGGAAGCAAGATCGGCCTCAGCGCACACGAGGTCAACCGCGGAGTTGCGTCTACATTGCTTCTGGATGGTGACTTCAGCCAGTATCAGAATCCTATTTACCTGCGGTTGACGAAAAGCGGCAGCGCTTATGATGCCATGTTCTCGCTGGACGGCGTGAGTTGGAACCAGGCGGCGAGTTTCACCGACACCGAAGCAACCACCGGCGTAGGACCCTTCGCCAGCAATTACAACGCGGATCCTGCTTATGCCGTGCCGGTGGTGATGTCGGTCAACTGGTTCGACGTTCAGCAGTGAGGGCGTGAAACGTCACCACGCAATGGTGGCCACGGCATCGCGTGGTAGGGAAAGGGTGAGCTGGTGGTCTGCGTGAACGATGCGCAGATCCCTGGCCTCTCCAGGATTGGTCACGACCAGGGCGAAGCTGCCGTCAGGGTTGCGTACAGCAACATGGCGGAGGCCCGAAGCGTCACTCGCGCTGGCGATGCGCACCCCGTCCCTCTGCAGGTGCCGGGAAAAGTGACGCAGAGCATGGCACTGGCCGCTCTTCAAGAGGCTGCCGTCCTCTTTGAGCGTCAGTAGGCCGCCACAGGTAAAGGGTCCCAGGTTTGGCTTGCCTTTGGAATCGAGCACCAGGTTCCAGGTAATCGCGGAACGGCACCAGTTCTCGAGGCCGTCGGTGAAGATGCCGCCCCACCTGGACCAATTCCTGGCGTAATCGGGGTCGTCGATGAAGTCTCCACCTTCGGTCCAATGAAAGGGGACACCCGGATCCTTCTGGTGCAGAAGGCTCATCTGGTCGGGCGTACCGGTGTAGCCATGCCAGGCCACGCCATCGACATACTTATCCAACTGTTTATCCTGGAGCTGTGCTGCCACGCGCTGGTAAAAGTTGTAGTTGTGATCGAGCAACCAGATCTGGGTCTGCTCGTGTTGGGCGCGCAGCAGCGGGCCCAGATGATCGCGAATGAACGCAGCCTCTAACGTGGGCGACCAGCGGCAGGCGGGCATCTTGCCGTTCTGCGTGGTCTCAATCTCATTCTGGCAGCTGACCGCCTGGACAGGCACTCCGGCCTGCGCGTAGCCCTTCAGATACTTATCAAAGTAGTGGGAATAGACATCGAGATACTTTTCCGACATCCACCCACCCAGCATGGACTCGTTCGAAAGATCCCAAAGGGAATGGGCGTAAGGGTCGAGATAGTTTTCCGTGGTTCGGCCACCAAAGGTGGTTCCATAGGTCTTCATCCAGCCTGGCGGGCTCCACGGGCTAGCCATAAGAAAGAGGCTGGGATTGATTCCGCGGATCTCCCGCAGCATGGGCAGTATATAGGCCTCATCATGCTTCAGGCTGAAGTGGTCCAGGTTCATGTCGTCAGGAGTGTCGTCGAAGGAGTAGACACTCCGCGAGTAATCGCTGGCGCCAATGCAACAACGGCCGACGTTCAGGTTCAGCCCTGAGGGAGAATAGACATCGGTCAAGAAGGCATGGCGGGCCGGGGCCGGCATGGCGCACAAGAGGTAGCAGGAAGCGTCCGTGAGCGCGGCACCGAAGCCCAGGATGGGCTGATATTGGCGCGTGCTATTGATCTCGATCGTGGCTGCGCGCACACCGGCTGCGGCCTTGGTCCAGGACAAGGGAGGCCGCTGGGCATATTTCTCCATTGCATCCGTCACGTACATGAGGGCGGGTTTGTTGTCGTCGCGCTGGGCTCTCAGCCACTGGGGCGACAGGGCGAACAGGGAGGTGGAGGCAGCGCCGCGAAGAAAGGCGCGGCGATTCAGCAGCGAAGGGATCAGGGCGCCGGTGTTCATGGCTATAGGAATCTCTTTCCCGGGGGGACTACGATCACTAAGCCTTCGCACGGGGTGAACAGGGATAGCCCGCGGAGCTGGCTGGATAACACTATCGTTTTGACCCCTTACCTCGAAATAACACGCATGGGGTAGTCCCGTGACTGATTTTTCGACGTAACAACGCGAAGGGACTAGTTCTGTATTGAAATGGGACAGGATGGCCCAGCAACCACGCGGTGAAGATAAACTACAGATCCCTCCGCTCCGCTCCGCTTTGCTTTGTATCAGGGCACGACTTTAGTCGTGTCGAGAATGATCCGGGCTTTAGCCCCTGCCGACTTCGAATGGCAGAGTAGTTTTCACGCAGGGGCTAAAGCCCAACTCTTTCGCTTTTTACGGCACGACTAAAGTCGTGCCCTGATACAAAGCAAAGCGGAGCGGAGTGGATTGACGTGCAGTCTATCTTCGTAGGTAATAAGTCGATCAGTGAGGCCCATAACTCCAGTAATGCACATCAATGGTAATTGCCGCGTGATGACCTAAGGATGATGGTGAGTGCAGCAACTGGAGGCAATCTCGATGTATCGATATAGAACACACTGCCTTGTCGTTCTCGCTTCCTTGCTGGCCATGATACCGACCGCGCACGCTGCCTGGGCAATCTCGCCTACGGTAGGCCCGGACGCTCCCCTGGCAAGCAGCTTTCCCGGACCGCTCTGGGAGGTGGTTACACCCGTAGGCGGAACGGCTTCCGTTGCGAATGCGCATCTCACGCTGAACGTGCCCGGTGGCAGCAACCACGACACACTGCTGCCATCGAACCAGGCGGTCCGGGTGGTGCAGCCGATCGGTAACAATGACTTTGACGTGTCGATCAAGATCGATTCGCCGATCGTAGCGACCGACGTGGGCACCAGCCAGGGTCTCATGGTGCTGGCCGATGACCTGGACTTCATTACGTTTGCGCTGGTGACCGACGGAACCAACATCTCGCTCACCGCGCGCACGGTCACTGCTGGAGTGGCAGCCACGGTATTCAACCAGGCCAGTTTCAACGAATATCACAACCCAATCTGCCTGCGGCTCAACCGGACCGGCAGCTCCTACACCGCCTATTACTCCGTCGACTGCGTGGTCTGGACTCAGGCGACCAGCTTTACCGACACCCGGGTGCCCACTTCCATAGGACCCTTTGCCGGCAACTACAACAGCAACCCCGCCAATGCTGTTCCTGTAGTAATGGCGATCAACTGGTTTGATGTCCTGTGACAGATAGCGGGGCGGCAGCCGTCACGCTGCAGGGAAACACGGCTGTCGAGAGGAGGGCGCTGCGTGTCCTTCTGGTCGAAGATAACGCCGGCGACGCTCGTTTGCTGCGCGAGATGTTCAGTAAAGAAAAAGCCGGCAGTTTCGAATTAACCCACAAGACGCGCATGTCGGAGGCCGAGGTTCATCTGGCGCGCGGAGGGGTGGATGTTGTTTTGTTGGACATGGGTCTGCCCGATGGGCATGGTATTGAAAACCTGCGCCGGGCCCGCGCTGCGGCCCCGGATGTGGTGATGATGGTGTTGACCGGTCAGGACGACGAAGTACTGGCCGCCGAAGCTATCAAGGAAGGTGCGCAGGACTACCTGATCAAAGGCCAGATAGAGAATCGTGCGCTTCCCCGGGCGCTGCGCCACGCGATGGATCGCCAGCGCATGCAAACGGAAAGCGATCGTATGCGGAACCTGCAGCTGCAGCTTCGGGATGATTTCCTCTCCCACGTGTCGCACGAGCTTCGGTCGCCCCTGACCTCGATCTATTCCTTCACGACGATCGTGGCCGATGGCCTGGCGGGAGAAACCAGCCCGCAACAGGGTGACTGCCTGCGGATCGTCCTGAGGAATGTGCGTCAACTTCAAGCCATGATCGAGGATTTGCTCGAAGTCACCCAGGTGCAGGAGGGCAAACTGAGCATCGAGGTGGAACCCGTCTCTGTGGATGAGGCGATTGAGTATGCCCTCGAGGCACGTAAGGGCGCGGCTAAAGAGAAGGAGATCGCGGTTTCCGCTCAGTGCTCCGCGGGCCTGCCGATGGCCTATGCGAATGCGACCCGGGTGCGCCAGATTCTGACTATTTTGCTGGATAACGCCTTGAAGTTTACCCCTGCTGGTGGATTGGTAAATATCGAGGCCGGCGTTCACGAGGAGAAAGAGGGTTTCCTGCTGGTGAAGGTTTCCGACACCGGGTGTGGGATCAGCCCAGAGACGATCGAGGGGATCTTTGGGCACCTCTACCAGGTATCGGATCTGGCCATCGAGTCATGCCGCGCCGGGCGGAAGGGTCTGGGGCTTAGTCTGCAGATCGCGAAGGAGTTGGTGACGAGACTGGGTGGGGAGATATGGGTTACCAGTGAGCTCGGGAAAAGCAGCCGATTTTTCTTTACCCTGCCGGTTTTTTCCACGAGCACAGAATAAAGAAGAGCAGCCAGGTCACAGCAACAAATGCATGTTTAAAGGAGAATCTAGCCATGGTTCAAAAGAAAATTTTGGTAGTCGACGACGATCCAGATGTGCGGTTGGGTCTCCAACTCCGTCTTACGGCAAACCATTATGACGTGATCTTCGCGGCCGACGGCGTGGCGAGTATCGCCGAAGCGCGGAAGCACATGCCGGACTTGATGATCCTGGATCTTGGGCTGCCGGCTGGTGACGGCTTCAGCGTGCTGGAGAGATTAAAGGTGAACGAGAAACTTTCCTCGATCCCGGTGATTGTATTGTCCGGGCGCGATCGCGTCGGCAACTGGGACCGTGCGATCAAGGCAGGGGCGAAGACGTTCCTGCAAAAACCAGTGGCAAACGATAAGCTGCTTGCGGTCATTCGATTAGTCCTGGCGGAACAGGGCCCAACTCCGGCTGTGGTGTACGATTTAACCGATCCTGGCTTGCACAACTGACGTTGGCTCCCACCTTTCCATAGCGGACGCTCAGTGCTTTAATGGTGCTGGCCTCCCAATGAAGACTCGAGTCCCCGCTCTCGGCTTTCTCTTGTTGATCCTCGCGGCCTCCGCGCCGGCACAGGAGACGCGGCTGGTGCTGGATCGCGGAAACAGCACCATCGTGCTTGAGCCCTACGCACCCAATATCATCCGGGTCACGCTCAGCCTGCTCAGGCAGCCGGCGCTTTCTCCCCCTGGCTATGGTTTCACCGGTGCACCGTCCGCTGCCGGGTGGACTCATCAGCAAAACGAGCAGGGAGATACGTACCAGTCCGGCCGGCTGTCGGTGACTGTTGCCGCCAACCGGCCACGCAAGCAACCGCCGCTGCCCACACAACTGGACATTGCAAAGTATTTCAATGGCTCGGCTCCCGGAGCCCACATTACTTTCAGCACGGCAGAGGGAACCAGGCTGCTCGACATGGAAGGCTGGGCGATGGCGGTGCCTAATCACAAAGACGGCACGGCCGGGGTGCTGAACGATAAGCGCACCGGCGACCCGGACTTTTACCAGGTCGGTGCTACGTTTGCCTCTCCTGATGACGAGCACTACTACGGTCTGGGCCAGAACCAGGAGGGCTTTCTCGATCACCGCGGCCACACCGTCGAGTGCTGGAACAATTACACCGCGACCGGAGGACCTACCTGGTGCGTGCCCCTGCTGGTCACCAATAAAGGGTATGGAGTGCTCTGGGACAATCCTTCGCAGACCACCGTTCAGCCGGGATTCAACGAGCAGACACGATGGACTTCCCAGGTGGGCGACCGGGTCTCCTTCTTCGTCATTGCGGGAACCAAGACAGATGAAATCTATGCCGGCTACCGGCTGCTCACCGGATCCACACCCATGCTGCCCAAGGCTGCCTATGGGTTTATCCAATGTAAGCAGCGCTACAGCACGCAGGATGAGGTGCTGGCCGTGGCCAAGGGCTACCGCGAGCGGCACCTGCCGGCCGATGTGATTGTGGTGGACTGGTTTTACTACTCGAAGATGGGACAGATGGATATGGTCCCCGCCAACTGGCCCGATCCGGTGGCCATGAACAAGCAGCTTCACGCGATGGGCTTCGAGACCATGATCAGCGTGTGGCCGCGCTTCGAGCGTGGCACCCGCTACTACGACCTCATCCTGAAGAATGGCTGGTTTGAGCATCTGGCCGATGGCACCCCGATGGATGGATTGCCCTACGACCGGGCCGGCTCGGACATCGATACCACCAATCCCGCGGCGGCGCGCTGGTTCTGGAATGTAGTTCGGGACAATATCATCAGCAAAGGCTTCGACTCTATCTGGGCGGATGAAACCGAACCCGACTTACCGCCCAATGGCGGTTACTTTTCCATCGGTCCGGGGACCCGGTACTACGATGTCTATCCGCTCTTTCATACTGCGGCGCTTTATGATGGGTTCCGGCGCGATGTGGACCATCGTGCGCTGATCCTCTCCCGGGACGCGTATCCGGGCGCCCAGCACAACGGCACCATCTTCTGGTCTTCGGATATTTATCCCACCTGGGATACGCTGCGGCGGCAGATTCCTACCGGGCTCGATGCGACGGCTTCCGGGATTGCTTATTGGGGAAACGATATTGGTGGCTGGCAATATCTTCCGGCGGTGCATCATCCCGCCCATCCTCCGCTGCTCGACCCGTCGGATGCGCGTGACAACGTGGGCGGCTACGACGACTACCCGGAGCTGTATACCCGCTGGTTTGAATATGGGGCGTTTCAACCGAACTTCCGTACGCACGGGAGCCGCAGGTACAACGAGGTCTGGTCGTATGGGAAGCAAGCCGAGCCGATCCTGGAAAAGTATCTGCGGCTGCGCTATGAATTGATGCCCTACATTTATTCGCTGGGCTATCAGACCCACCAGACGGGCGCTCCGTATATGCGGGCGTTGTTTATGGATTTTCCCCAGGATGCGAAGGTGGCTGACATAGGCGACGAGTATATGTTCGGGCCGGCCTTGCTGGTGGCGCCGGTTACGGAACAGGGCGCGACCAGCCGTGAGGTTTATCTGCCAGCGGGCACGGATTGGTATAACTACTGGACCCGGGAGCGTCTCAGCGGGGGGAAGACGGTTCGCGTGGATGCGCCCATCGATACCCTTCCGCTGTTTGTGCGCGCGGGATCGATTCTGCCGTTAGGAGAAGCGGTGGAGAATACCGGCCAGGCACAGAAGCTGGCTAAGATCCGCGTGTATCCCGGGGCGAATGGCGACTTCACGGTTTATCAGGATGATGGCAAGACCTATGCGTACGAGAAAGGGACCAGCAGCGTTACGACGTTGCACTGGGATGACGCAACCGGGAAACTCACGCAGGCGGGTGTTCCGGTAGGTTCGGTCAGTGAGTTGTTGGAAGTTGTGGGACATTAGATTTGTTGCACAATTGGCGGGAACAGCAGGTCCCTCCACTACGCTACGCTCCGGTCGGGATGACACTTCATTTTCGCGCTTGGATATTCAACTCCAAACAGAAGTGTCATCCCGACCGGAGCGTAGCGCAGTGGAGGGACCTGCTGTTCCCGCCAATTGTGCGACCATAACTAAGAGAGACCTATGGCGAACATCGACGAATTGAACCGGCGCTACGCGATTCCTGGGGCGGCGCAGATCACTGCGGGGAATGGCGACTTTCTGCGGGTAAGCATCAACACCCCGGCGTCGACCGGGGAGATCTACCTGCACGGTGCACACCTCACCTCCTGGCGTCCAGCCGGCGGCGAGGAAGTCATCTTTTTGAGCTCACGTTCGCAGTTTGAGCCGGGAAAAGCGATCCGCGGGGGCATACCCGTATGCTTCCCCTGGTTTCGCAATAAAGTGGACGATCCGAAAGCGCCTTCGCATGGATTCGTGCGCACCAAAGACTGGCAACTCGACGACGTGGAGATGCGCGGCGACGGCGTAATGGTAAGCCTCTCCACCACGAGCGACGAGGGGACCAAGGCCCGGTGGCCGCACGACTTCCACCTGCTGCATCGGGTGATTCTTGGCGTCGCGCTGACGCAGGAACTAGTGGTGAGCAACACCGGCACCACGCCGCTGCGCTTCGAAGAGGCGCTGCACACCTATTACCGTGTGGGTGGGGCGGAGGCGATTCGGATCAGCGGGCTGGATGGCGTGACTTATCTCGACAACACAGATAGCAACCGGGAAAAACGGCAAGCAGGCGATATTGTGTTCACGGCGCAGACGGACAGCGCGTACATGGATACCACGCATGCGGTCGAAATCGCCGATCCGGTGCTGCACCGGCGGATCCGGCTGACCAAACAAAACTCGCGCACCACCGTGGTCTGGAATCCCTGGAGCACCGGCGCACAATCGCTGGCTGATCTGGGAGACGATGAATGGCGGGCCATGGCCTGTGTCGAGGCCAGCAATATGCGCGCCTATGCGGTAGATCTTGCACCGGGGCAACAACACATCATGAAGACGGTGATCCAGGTTGCAGCCGCCCCTGGGGATAGCCACTAAGGCATATCGCAGTTGCTGTAGATGACTTCAATCAGGGGAGCTTCCCAGCGGCGCTTGGAAAGCATATAGGGCTGCTTGCCGGTAGAGAGGCGCACGTCCGCGGAGTCCAGTTCCTTGGCGTTGGCCAGTCCAAACACGCGCAGACTCTCACGCAGGAATCTCCAGGAAGAGAAAGAAAAAACCTGTTCCGACTCGTCGTCCTGGGATGACTGAAGAACCAAGACGACACCCGGCTGGCCTCGCTCGGATTTCGGTTTGAGGATCGCTGTGTACTCGGCGGCAGGAATTCTGATTGCTATGTAAGTCATCGATGGCTCCCGCCAAAGGTATCGGCGGGACGCGCATCGGTTCCACTGCTGTTCCGAATTCAGACATTGATGCTTGCCCAGGGAGGCTGCAGCCGGGAGATAATCGCGTCTACGTCGTAGACGCATCCTCCCCAAACACCGCCGCTGGCCTGGACCAACGCCGCCCACAGCCGGGTATCGTCGGGCAGTGCAGGATGAGGCCTGAGATCGGCGCGGGACGGCCGGGCGCTTAACTTCACTGCTCCTTCTTCTGCGCTGAAGCGTCCCTGCGCATCGCCTACCAGGTTGACCGACCCAGTCAACTTCTCGCGGTCGATGATGATTTCGATGACGTCGCCATCGATCAGCTTGCCGATCGCACCGCCGGCCAGAGCTTCGGGCGAGATGTGCCCGAGGCAGGCGCCGGTGGAAACGCCGCTGAAGCGCGCATCGGTGAGCAGCGCTACGTGCTTGCCCACCGGCAGCCACTTGAGCGCGGAGGTGATCTGGTAAATCTCCTCCATGCCCGCGCCCGCGGGTCCGCCGCACACCAGCACCACGACATCGTTTTCGCGGATCTCGCCGTTCTTGATGGCGTGGATGGCCGCTTCCTCGGAGACGAAGACCCGGGCCGGGCCGACGTGATGGAAGATGCCGTCAGGGCCGATCACCGACGGATCAATCGACGTGCTCTTGACCACGGAGCCTTCCGGGGCGAGGTTGCCCATGGGGAAACACACCGTGGGGGTGAGACCGTTAGACCGGGCTCGGTCCGGAGACATGATCACGTCGTCGGGGTCGATGCCGTCGCGGGTCGTTAAGTTCTTGCGTAGCTGGTGGCGGCGCGGGCTGTTCTCCCACCAGTCGAGGCAGGTGTCGAGCGTCTCTCCGGACACGGTCTTCACCCGGGTGTTCAGCAGGCCTGCGCGTCGCAGGTGGAGCATCACTTCGGGCAGTCCTCCGGCGAGGAAGACCTGCACGGTGGCAAAGTTGCGCGGTCCGTTGGGTAACGCGTCTACCAGGCGCGGGGTTGTTCTGTTAATGTTTGCCCAATCGGCGGCGACGGGCCGCTTGAGACCCGCGGAGTAGGCAATGGCGGGCAGGTGTAGCAGAAGATTCGTGGAGCCGCCGAAGGCCGCGTGGGCGACCATCGCATTTTCGAGCGATGCCTGGGTCAGCACGTCACGGGTGCCGAGGTGCAATTGATGCAGACGCAGGATGGCGTGTGCCGAACGGGTGGCGGCGTCGAGCCAGATGGGCGCGCCGGAGGGAGCGAGCGCGGTGTGGGGCAGGGCTAGTCCCAGGGCTTCCGCGATGACCTGGGCGGTGGCCGCGGTTCCCAGGAACTGGCATCCGCCGCCGGGAGTGGCGCAGGCGCGGCAGCCCATCTCCGCGGCGGTTTCCAGGGTGATTTGTTTTTGCGCGTAGCGTGCGCCGATGGTTTGTACCTTGCCGGCGTCTTCACCGGATTCAGGGAGCAGGGTGACTCCGCCGGGGATCAGGATGGTAGGGAGTTCGCCTGCCGCCGCGAGCGCCATCATCATGGCGGGGAGTCCTTTGTCGCAGGTGGCGATGCCGATGACGCCCATCCTGGTAGGCAGGGAGCGCATCAGGCGGCGGAGCACAATGGCCGCGTCATTGCGATAGGGAAGGGAATCGAGCATGCCGGTGGTGCCCTGGGTGCGTCCGTCGCAGGGATCGGTGCAGGCGCCGGCGAAGGGGATGGCGTCGAGGGATTTGAGGGTAATGGCTGCTTCGGCTACCAGTGCGCCCAGTTCCCAGTGACCGGTGTGGAAGCCGAGGGCGATGGGGGTGCCGTCTGCGCCGCGCAGGCCTCCGTGGGTGCTGAGGATGAGGACTTCCGAGCCCAGCAGCTTTTGCGGCTCCCACCCCATGCCTGCGTTCTGGCTGAGGCCGAAGAGATTGCCGGAGGGCGCGGTGAGGAGCATTTCCGGCGTGATGGGCAGCAGGCCGCGCGGGCCAGGCGCGTGGGTCGCGACGTCATCCAGTGGGAGGGTGCTGGTTTCGAGGACCGTTGATAGGGAAATGGTGGGAATGGGTTTCTCCTTCGTTCTCGATTGTAAGATGCCTGCATGGTCGAAGGGCTGGAGCGGCGTCAGCAGCAAGGGCATCTACACTTCGTAACGTTCAGTTGTCACCACCGGCTCCCTTATCTTGATACGCCTATTACCAGAGATCTGTTTGAAGATGCGTTGGAAACAGTACATCGCCGCTATCACTTCGAGGTCCTTGGCTATGTGGTGATGCCGGAACATGTCCATTTGTTGCTGAGCGAAACTGGCGGAGAGTTGCTCGCCACGGCGTTACAGGCCCTGAAGTTGTCTGTCGTGAGGAGGTGCAGGGAGCGCCCTTTTTTGGCAGCCACGCTACTACGACTTTAATGTGTTTACGGAAGACAAGCGGACGGAGAAACTCGGCTATATTCATTGGAATCCGTTGCGACGCGGGTTCGTGGATAAGCCGGAAGATTGGCGGTGGTCAAGCCTCCGTTATTACCAGACTGGCGTGCAAGGCCGAGTGAAGATTGATTCATCGTGGAGAGCCTCTTGAATGATTCCAGGAGCGATGATGGGGCTTCGCCCCGTCGTTTTCGTCCCACGTACGCTGGTGCGAACGTGGGGCACCCGTCCGGTCCTCTAACAGCAGTCGAAGCTTATGCAGCGTAGCTTCGCCCGGGTCGCCACGCTCGCCGCGAGCCATCTCCTGGAAAGTCGGGTCGTCCCCGGTCCTCTAACGGCGGTGGAAGCTTATGCAGTCGCCGCGTGCTGTCTTCTGGAAAGACGGGTGCCCCACGTTCGCACCAGCGTACCTGGGACGAAAACGATGTTCTTCGAATGCTTTCACCTGATAGTCCACCGAGGCTTTCTTTCTACTGTTTATGCAGCGTAGCTTCGCACGGGTTGCGTGCTATCTCGTTATCCTGCTCACCAGCCTTTGGGCGGTCATGGCGCTGGCCATTGATCTGCGGGTCATCGCCGCTGTCGCTTACGTGCTGGCGCTTGCACTCATCCTTTACAGGTTCAGACGCCGACCCCTACGGCAGTTACTTGCCGGCTTAGTCTGCTTCGCGGCTGTGCTGGCTTGGTGGCTTACACTCAAGCCCTCCAACTACGGGCAGTGGCAGCCGGATAACTCGCGGACCGCGTACGCCGAGGTTCAGGGCAACGTCGTGACCATCCATAACTTCCGCAATTGCGACTACCGCACGGAACTTGACTACACGTGCCAGTGGCTTACCCGAACCGTCGATCTCAACCAGATCGAGGGTGTGGACCTGTTCATGAATTATTGGGGATCTCCGCTGATCGCCCACACCATCCTCAGCTTCAACCTGCGCGGAGAACACCCCATCGCCTTCTCCATCGAAACCCGGCAGCACATCGGGCAAGACTATTCCGCGCTGCTGGGATTCTTCCGCCAGTTCACGCTGATTTCCGTGGTCAGCGACGAACGCGATGTGGTTCGCCTGCGCACCAATTACCGCCATGGGGAAGATCTCTACCTGTACCACACCACCGCCACACCGGAATTCGCCCGATCCCTCTTCCTCAGCTACATCGGCATGACCAACCGGCTGCACGACCACCCGCAGTGGTATAACGCCCTCACCCACAATTGCACCACCGAGATATACACTCTCAAAAGCATGAAAAGCCAACCCTGGGACTGGCGCATCCTGCTCAATGGCAAGGCGGATGAAATGGCTTATGAGAAAGGTATGATCGCGACCGGCGGCCTGCCATTCCAACAACTCAAGCAGCGCGCCTGGATCAACCCCGCCGCGCGCGCGGCCAACGACGACCCGGATTTCTCCGCGCTCATCCGGAAGAACCGGCCGGGATTCTAGCCATGGAAAAGCCGATCATATGCACGCTGCCCGAAGGAGCCCTCGCCCAGCGACGGCTGGAAATCCACACATTGTTCGAAAGACGGACGACTCTGACACACCATCCAGACGGACTGGAACTCCAGTGGCCGTTCTCCGACGAGACCGCCCATAGCCTGCTCGACTTTATCCTCTTCGAGCGAGCCTGCTGCAAAACCTTCACCTACGAGCTCATCTCTTCGCCGCCGCACGAGCGCATCACGCTGCGGCTGCGCGCGCCCGCGGAGCAGGTCGAAGCCCTACAAGCGCTTTACCGCTGAAGCTGTGTATCTGCCTTGCTCGGGGCCTGGGATACTTGCCTCGGCGTGGGCAACTGCGATGTATCCCAGCCGCCACCCAAAGCTTCCACCAACTCCACCGCACCCGTCATCTGCTCGATCTGCAGGCTATACACGGTCTGCTGATTGCTGAACACCGTGTTCTGCAGCGTGACTACATCGATGTAGGGATCGATGCCGGTCTCGTACCGGCCCATCTCCAGGTCCAGAGAAGCTTGCGCCGAAGCTACCGCTGCACGCTGCTGCTGGATCTGCTGAGAAAGTATCCGTGTCTGTGCCAGATAGTCTTCCACCTGCTGGAAGGCGACCAGCGTGGTTTGCCGGTAGCTGGCTACATCCGCGTTGTAAATCGCTTCGTACTGGTGGAGCTCCGCCTTCAGGGCGGCGTTGAAGATGGTTTGGGAGAAGGTGGGACCGACGGACCAGAAGCGGCTGGGCCAGTCGGCCAGATGCTTGAACAAATAGCTCTCAAAGCCGCCAGCCGCTGAAATGGTCAGGGAAGGGAAAAAGGCACTGTAGGCGACGCCCAGGGTTGCGTTGGCCGAAGCCATGGTGCGTTCCGCAGCGGCCACGTCGGGCCGGCGCTGCAGCAGCAGAGAAGGCACGCCAATGGGAATCGGAGGCGGCGCAGTCGTGATCGGCCGCTTGGGCATGGAGAACGACGACGCCGGCTTGCCCAGCAGCACAGCAATTGCGTGCTCGTACTGTGCCCGCAAGATACCGAGGTTGGTCAGCGAAGCCTGGGCCGATTGCAGCGTAGTCCGCGCCTCGACCACGGAGATCTGATCCCCCACGCCGGTGTCGTATTGCGCCTGGGTCAGATCCAGCGACTTCTGATATTCAGCGACAGTCCTGGTGTAAAGGTCGATCAGCGCGTCCTGACCGCGAATCTCGAAGTAGTACTCAGCTAAATCCGCCTGTTCGACTAACTTCTCGTTCTCCAGGTCGGCCGCACTGGCCTGGGCGGAAAACTGCGCCGCATGGACCTGGTTGCGGATTCTGCCAAAAAGATCCGGGGTCCAGGAGACGTCGAGTGGCAGGGAGTAAAGCTGCGAGGTTTTTCCCGGGTTGGCGGTGGTGCTGGTCGCACCAAGATTTGCCGAGGAACGCTGCCGGCTGTAACCCGGGCCGATGGACACGGTGGGAAAATACAGTGCACGTGCTTCCCCAACCAATGCACGCGCTTCCATAAAATTCTCAAAGTATAACTTTAAGTTCTGGTTGTCGATGTTCAACTGCGCTTCGAGATCGTTGAGCTCCGGCTCATTGAAAATCGCCCACCAGTCACCGCGAATCTTGGCATCGGCAGGCTCCGCGACGGTCCAGTTTCCGGTGTCCTGATTGGCGGTGTTCGGGTTGGCATTATCCGGCGGCGGCGCTGGGGTCGCCGTGGTGGTGGCCGGCGGCGCTTCTTTGTAGGCGGGAGGCGCCTGGATCGCGGGAGGATGATACTTGGGGCCCACGGTGCAGCCGGTCAACAGCGCGCACAGCACAAAGCCGAGCTGATTTCGCCGATTGGTTATGGTCGTTTTCTCCATAGAAGGAACTCTTTCTAGACGGCTCCCTCAGGGTTGGCCTGGAAGGTGTCGTGATGTTTCCCCATGGCTCGCAACCGCAGGCGGTCCATGTACAGATAGATGACCGGCGTGGTGTACAGGGTAAGCATCTGGCTTACGATCAGCCCGCCGACAATGGTGATGCCCAACGGCCGCCGCAGCTCCGAGCCGGTGCCGGTTCCAAAAGCCAGGGGAACGGCGCCAAAGAGCGCGGCCATGGTGGTCATCATGATAGGCCGAAAGCGCAGCATGCAGGCCTCAAAGATGGCATCGATGGTGCTCTTGCCGTGCTCCCGCTCGGCCACCAGGGCAAAGTCGATCATCATGATGGCGTTCTTTTTCACGAGCCCGATCAGGAGCACGATACCGATAATCGAAATGACGTTGAGGTCGTTCTTAAAGACCAGCAACGCCAGCATGGCACCTACGCTGGCCGGCGGCAGGGTGGAGATGATGGTCAGCGGATGCACCAGGCTCTCATACAAGATGCCGAGCACGATGTACACCGCCAGCAGCGCGGTAGTGACCAGGATCGGCTCGGTGCTCAGAGACTGCTGGTAGGCCTGCAAGGTACCGGCAAAGAAGCCGCGGATGGTCGATGGCAGGCCCATGCGGGTCTGCATGTCGTTGATCTCGAGCGTGGCATCGCTGAGAGCCAGCCCGGGTGCAAGATTGAATGACACCGTCACTGAGGGGAACACGCCGGTATGGTTGACCTGCAACGGCGTGGTGTTCGCCGCGGCGGTCGAGACCGAGTAGAGCGGAGTTGCGCCATTGGTGGAGGACGCGGCCGGATAGATGAAGTTGAGTCCGCGCGGAGATTGCCAGTACTGGGGAGCTACTTCGAGCACCACGTAGTACTGGTTCAACTGGGTGTAGATGACCGAAACTTCCGCCTGGCCGAAGGCGTTATAGAGGGACGAGTCCAGGGAACTGGGCGTCAGGCCCATGCGAGCCGCCGCGGTCCGGTCGTAGGTCACAAACTCTTCCAAACCGCCGTTCTGCTGGTCGCTATTCACATCCTGAAACCCGGGAAGTCTCTTCATTTGCGCCAGCAGGATGGGTCCCCAGTGGGCGAGGTCGGCCACATTATCTGCCTGCAACGTGTACTGGTAGAGCGCATTGCCTCCACGGCCGCCGATGCGCAGATCCTGCGCCGCCTGCAGGAAGGCAGAGGCGACCGGCAGCCGATTCATCTTGGGCCGCAATCGGTTGATGACCTCCATGACACCTACTTTGCGCTGGTCCAGGGGCTTGAGCGCTGCATAGATAAACCCGCCGTTGGAGCCTCCTCCTCCTCCGCCGCCGCCTGAGCTGCCGGCGAAGGCGTTCACATTGTCCACCGCCGGATCAGCCTTGATGACATCGACCAGGGCTTTGATGGAAGCATTCATCACCCCGAAGGACGCATCCTGTGGCCCCTGCACCCCACCCACCATGGCCCCCGTGTCCTGTTGGGGGAAAAAGCCCTTCGGGATCTTGAAGATCAGCACCACGTTCAAGGCGATGGTCAACAGCAGCACCACCAGCATCAGGCCCGAATTGTCCAGCACCCATAACAACGAGTGCCGGTAGACGTTCAGCATCCCGTCAAAGAAGCGCTCACTGGCACGATAAATGGGCCCATGCTTCTCGCCGCGGTGCGACTTAAGCAAGTGGGCGCACATCATCGGCGTGGTCGTGAGCGAAATCAACATGGAAACCAGGATGGCCGTGGACAGGGTCACGGCGAACTCGCGGAAGAGCCGGCCGACGATGCCGCCCATCATCAACAGCGGGATGAACACGGCAATCAACGACGTGCTCATGGTGAGCACGGTGAAGCCGATCTCCTTGGCGCCCTTGAGCGCGGCCTCTGTCGGATCCATCCCCATTTCCAGATAGCGGGAGATATTCTCCATCACCACGATGGCATCATCCACCACGAAGCCGGTGGAGATGGTCAACGCCATCAGGGAGAGATTGTCCAGACTGTAGCCGAGCAGATACATGACGGCGAAGGTGCCGATGAGGGAGACAGGCACGGCGACACTGGGAATGAGGGTGGCGCGGCCGTTACGCAGGAAGAGAAAGACCACCAGGATGACCAGCACGACGGAGATGATCAGCGACGACTCAACGTCATGCAGCGAGGCCTTGATGGTGGTGGTCCGGTCCAGAACAACGGTGGTATTGATCCCCTGCGGCATCACCGCCTTCAGGAACGGCAGTTGGTCGCGGATGCGTTGGTTGGTCTGGATGATATTGGCGCCGGGCTGGCGAAAGATAATCACCGTGACCGAGGGAATGCCGTTGAGGTAGCCCGCGGTGCGAATGCTTTGCGCCGAGTCCTGTACGTTGGCTACATCGGAAAGGTGGACCGCGAGTCCATTGTGATAGCCGACGATCAGGGGCCTATATTGCGCAGCCTTGGAAATCTGGTCGTTGGTGATGATGTCGGCGGTAATGAGGTGATTGGAAATCTGTCCCCGCGCGACGTCAGAATTTTGCAGGCCCAGCAGGTTCTGAATGTTCGCCAGGGTAAGGCCGTAATGGTTCAACTGCGGAGGATTCACATCCACGCGCACCGAGGGATACGACGCGCCACCGACATTGACCTGTCCGACTCCCTGAATCTGCGACAGCTTCTGTTCCATGATGGTGGAGGCGGAGTCATACATGGCCTCCTTGTCGTACTTGTCGGAAGTGAGGCCGATGATCATGATCGGCGAGTCAGCCGGGTTTACCTTGCGATAGCTGGGATTGGAGGGAAGGTTGGCGGGCAGGTAGGTTCTGGCCGCATTGATGCCCGCTTCCACGTCGCGCGCCGCGGCGTCGATGTTGCGGCTCAAGTCAAACTGCAGGGTCACGCTGGAGCTACCCAGCGAACTCGACGAGGTCATCTCGGTGATGCCCGCGATATGGCCAAACTGGCGCTCGAGCGGAGTGGCCACCGAAGAAGCCATGATCTGCGCGCTGGCTCCCGGCAAGCTGGCGGATACCGAAATGGTGGGGAAATCGACTTGCGGCAGCGGAGAAACCGGCAGCACGTTAAAGGCAATTCCCCCGGCAATGGCAATCGCTGCCGTCAGCAGGGTTGTAGCCACCGGCCGGCGAATGAAAGGAGCGGAGATGCTCACGCTTCACCTGCCGGTTGGGGCTCAGGACCTGCGCCGGACCGCCGGCGCGAGCGGGAGAATCGCTGCGACAGGTTATCGAAGAAGATGTAGATAACCGGCGTGGTGTAGAGGGTGAGCACCTGGCTCAGTAACAAGCCGCCCACCATGGCGATGCCCAGCGGCCGGCGCAGCTCGGAACCGATGCCCGTACCGACGGCCAGAGGGATACCACCGAGCAGAGCAGCCATGGTGGTCATCATGATGGGGCGAAAGCGCAGTAGGCTGGCTTCGTAGATCGCCTCGGTCGATTCCAGGCCGCGCTGCCGTTCTCCTTCCAGGGCGAAGTCGACCATCATGATGCCGTTCTTTTTCACGATGCCGATCAGCAGGATGATGCCGATGATCGCCACCACGCTCAAGTTCTGTTTAAACAGGATGAGCGACAGCAGAGCGCCCACACCGGCCGAAGGCAGGGTGGAGAGGATGGTGATGGGGTGAATGAAACTCTCGTACAGCACGCCGAGGACGATGTAGACAGTGACCAGGGCGGCGAGAATCAGCAAGGCTTCGTTGGATTGAGAATTCTCAAAAGCGGCGGCGGTGCCCTGGAAGCCGGCCTGCACGCTGGCCGGGAAGTTCATGTCCTTCGCGGCTTTGTTGATAGCATCGATGGCCTCGCCCAGCGAAGCATTACCCGCGAGGTTGAAGGAAATTGTCACCGACGGGAACTGCCCCTGGTGATTGATCGATAGCGATTCGGTGCCTGGTTCAATTTTGGAAAATGCAGTCAAGGGAACAGCGTTGCTGAAATTGGAGCTGGTCGCGGTGTTCGCGGAGCTGGACCCGCTGGCGGTTGCGCTGGCGCCCAGGGCGAGCGCATTCTGCGGCGGCGTGAGCACTCCCGACGACGGCGTGTAGAGGGCGCCCGTGGTGGTGGCGTTCGAACCCGCGGTCGCCGAAGCCGAGGCGGAGAAGGACGTGCTGGCCGCCGCGCCCGTGGCTCCCGAGGATGCATTGCTCTGGATGTAAATCTTGTTCAGCTTGACCGGATCGATGGTGAAGGTAGGCTGTGCCTCCATGATCACGTGGTACTGGTTCAGCTGGGTGTACATGGTGTTGATCTGGCGCTGGCCAAAGGCATCGTAGAGGGTTTGGTCGATGGTCGACGGGGCGATGCCCAGCCGCGACGCAGACACCCGGTCGATGGTTAACGACACCGTCAAACCACCCGTCTGCTGATCGGTGGCCACGTCCTCGAGCGACGGCAACTTCTGCAGTCTGCTCACGAAACGAGTCGCCCAGGAATTCAACTCGTTTACGTCCGGATCCTCCAGGGTGTACTGATATTGCGTCCGGCTTACCCGGTCGTCGACGGTGATGTTTTGCACCGGCTGCATGAACAGCTTGATGCCGTTCACCTGGGTCAGGCTATTGTTGAGGCGGCGAACCACGTCCGAGGCGCTGAGGTCGCGCTGGTCCAGTGGTTTGAGGTTGATCGACATGCGTCCGCTGTTCAGCGTGGTGTTGGTGCCATCCGCTCCAATGAAAGAGGAGAGACTCTCGACCGCGGGATCCTGGAGAATGACTTTCGCCAGATCCTGCTGCGCCTTGGTCATGGCCTCGAAGGAGATGGACGCGGGCGCCTGCGAGATGCCCTGGATCACGCCCGTGTCCTGCACCGGGAAGAAACCCTTGGGAATAACAATGTAGAGAAAGATGGTCAGGATCAGGGTGCCCAGGGCCACCAGCAGGGTCAGGGTCTGGTAGCGCAGGACCACCTTGAGCGTGCGGCCGTAGAACGCGATCATGTTCTCAAAAACGCGCTCCGATGCCTGGTAGAACCGTCCCTGCTTTTCTTCCGGATTGTGGCGCAGAATGCGCGAGCACATCATCGGCGTCAGGGTCAGCGAGACCACGGCGGAGATGATGATGGTGACGGCCAGGGTCACGGCGAACTCGCGGAACAGGCGGCCGACGACATCTCCCATGAAGAGCAGCGGGATGAGCACGGCAATCAGCGACACGGTCAACGAAACAATGGTGAAGCCGATCTGTTCCGCCCCCACCAGCGCCGCCTGCATCGGGGTGTAGCCCTCTTCGAGATACCGGGAGATGTTCTCGATCATGACGATGGCATCGTCCACCACGAAGCCGGTGGAGATGGTCAGCGCCATCAGAGAAAGGTTGTCGAGCGAATATCCCAGCGCATACATGGCGGCGAAGGTGCCCACGATGGAAAGCGGCACGGCCACGCTGGGAATGATGGTGGCGTACAAGTTGCGCAGGAAAAGAAAGATCACCATCACCACCAGGGCGATGGTCAACATCAACTCAAATTCGACGTCCGCCACCGAGGCCTTGATATCGGTGGTGAGATCGGTGAGGGTGGTGATGTCGATGCCCGAAGGCAGATTGGCCTGCAGTTGCGGCAGCAGCAACTGAATACTTTTCACTACGCTGATGGTGTTGGCGCCGGGCTGCCGCTGCACATTGAGAATCACCGCCGGAGTTGAGTTCATCCAGGCAGCCTGCTTGGTGTTCTCTACCCCATCCACAATCTTGGCTACGTCGTGTAGAAAGACCGGGGCATTGTTGCGATAAGCGACCACCACATCTTTGTAGTCGGCGCTGGTGATGAGCTGGTCGTTGGCGTCGAGCTGGTAGTTCTGGCGCGGACCGTCAAAGTTGCCTTTGGCCTGATTGACGCTGGCGGAAACCAGGGCGGTGCGTACCGCTTCGAGGTCAATTCCGTAGTTTTGCAGCTGCGGCGGATTCACCTGGATCCGCACCGCCGGCTTCTGGCCGCCGCTGATGCTGACCAGACCCACGCCATTGAGCTGAGAGATTTTGGGCGCCAGCCGGGTGTCGACATAATTCTCGACTTGCGAGAGGGGTAGGGTTTTCGACGTGATGCCCAGGGTGAGTACGGGCGCGTCGGCCGGGTTGGTCTTGCTGTAGATCGGAGGCGCGGGCAGGTTCGCGGGCAGGAAACTTTGCGCGGCGTTGATAGCCGATTGCACTTCTTCTTCCGCGATGTCGATGTTGAGCGAGAGGTTGAACTGCAGCACCACCACCGAGGTGGCGCCCGAGCTGGTCGAGGTCATTTGGCTCAGACCCTGCATTTCGCCAAATTGCCGTTCCAGCGGAGCGGTCACCGTGGTCGCCACTACGTCAGGGCTGGCGCCGGGATAGAACGTAAGCACCTGGATGGTGGGGTAGTCGACCTCAGGCAGCGCGGAGACCGGCAACTGCGTATAGGCGACAATGCCCACGAGCATGATCGCGGCCATCAGCAGCGAGGTCGCTACCGGCCGCAGAATAAATGGGCGGGACGGACTCACGGGGCATCGCTCTCATTATTCGAGGGCAGGATTTGCTGCTTGGAAATGACGATCTTGGAACCGTCCTGCAGCTTCTCGAAGCTGCTGTCGGCGACCACATCTCCGGGGTTGAGTCCTTCTACTTCGGTGGTGTTGGACTCACTGACGCCCGGTTTGATGTTATGAATATGCGCGACGCCGTTTTGGATCAGGAAAACATAAGCGACGTCGCCGTTGTGCTGGATGGCCGAAGAGGGAATCAGGACCACATTTTCCAGCGTGGTCAGCAGCAGCCGGGCGTTGACGAATTGGTTGGGGAAGAGCGCGTTGTCTTTGTTCTGGAAGACGGCGCGCAGTTTCAACGTTCCCGTGGTGGTGTCGATTTGGTTGTCGGTGGCTTCGAGGGTTCCCGATCCCAGCTTGTTCTCCCCGGCGCGATCCATCGCATCGACTACCAGCGCCTTGCCGTGGCCCATCTGTTGTTGCAGCTTGCTTACGTCGTCTTCAGGGATGGTGAAGACCACGGTAATCGGTTGCAATTGCGCGACGACGACCAGAGCGGTGGTACTGGAGGCGGTGGCCAGGTTCCCGGGATCGACCAGGCGCAGCCCGACGCGGCCGGTAATCGGCGACGTGATATTGGTAAACCCTAGCTGCACCTGGTCGGCCTGCAGCGTGCCCTGGTCGGCTTTGACCGTTCCCCGGTCCTGCAGGACGATCTTCTCCTGGTCATCCAGCGTCTGTTTGGGGATGGCGTTCCGCGCCCAGGCATCCTGGTAGCGCTTCAAATCCATTTCCGCCTGGCCGAGCAGGTTGGTGTCCCGTTCGAGTTGGCCCTGGGCGGTAAGCACGTTGGCCGCAAAGGGCCGCGGGTCGATCTGAATCAGAGACTGGCCGCGGTGCACCAATTGACCTTCACGGTAGCGAACCTGGGTGATCACGCCGGTGACCTGGCTGACCAGCGTAGCCGTATAGACCGGCGTTACGGTACCGATTGCGTCCAGGTAAACCCCAATGCTGCCCTTTTTCGCGGTGGATGTGCTCAGGGTGACGGTGCCGCCCATCGCGGCTCGCCTGCCGCCGCCTGTGGCCGCCGGGGCCTGGCGGTGGTGCATGACCCACCAGAACAGCAAGGCAAACAGCAGCAGAATAACCACCCAGACAAGCAGGCGAATGGCTCCGGATCGCTTGGGAGCGGGTAGTTGGTGTTCCGGCCCGATGTGGGTTTCGGTAGCCTGTGGCTCCGTTTTGATTTGCCTGTCTCGGGTGTCGCGAATGTCGTCTTGCATCAGTGAACCTGGTGTCCTCTTTCTTGCTGCTGCCGAAATGCCTAGCGGAAGGATTGGCCTCGGCCCAGCCTGTTCCCCGCCTATTTCAAGCCGGGGAGAGCGATTCGCAGGTGGGACGACAGCATGCAACGGCGGATGTTGTCAGAAGGTATTGCCTAACCACCCAAGGGAGCTGATGACTACTAAAAAGACGGACCCTGCACTGCCGGTCACTGATAGACCGTGGATAGCAAGTCCCAAGCTTGTAAAAACTGTCTGACACTGTAAACCATAGACGGGGCACCCGCGTCTGGAGACGCACGCGGTCTGCGGAAAAGGCGCTCAGGGTAGAGAAGACCATGGTGTCAGGCTCCGCGTTCAATCAGACTTCCATCAGTGTTCATCGTTGATGGTTACGTTTGTCGATCTAGCTGGTTGCTGTCGCGGCAGAGGTGGCCTTCTTCTGGCTTTTCACTTTGGCCCAACGCCGGCGTTGCGCGTCTGCGATGGCGCGCCGCGCCTTAGCGCTTAGCTTGCGACGCGACCTGGTTTTTGGAGTCACAGCGTTGGCTGCCGTCTTTCTGCCGGTCGGACTGCGACCGTCCGCGAGGAGCTCGCGCGCCCGGCGCAACCTCGCAATCTCTTCATCGATGGCGTTCAATATCAGGTCGTTCAAGAGCGTTCCTTTCGGGGTCGGGGAGGAGGGCTACAACAGGTCGAGCGCTCCCCCAAAAGAATAACAGGTTGACTACCCGAGAGGGCTATGGTGCTTTCCCATAGGAACTTGACGCAAAGCGGGACATTCTCGGCCATCGGAGGGAATCGACGGGTGCAACGTCAAGGCGTTGAAGGGGACGGCCTTCAGGCCGTCCGTCATCACCGCGAAAAGATGCGGCTTTAGCCGCTGAGGGATGTTCTCTTTCCTGGAAAGAATTTCCCTCAGGGGCTAAAGCCCGTCGAGTTGCGGGTGTTATGTACGAGCTGAAGCTCGTACCCTTCATTTCTCCGCCTGGAACAAAAAGCTTTGCGTGGGGCACGAGTCGATTGCCTCTGGCTTTCCCACACATTCAAAATGGAACTACAACTGTTATGTTTTGCTGGTCACCAATCGAGTGATTACCCTTGAGCGCAGGGGTAATGGCGCCAAAGTGACACCACTCGTTCGCCCCGCTACCCGTTTCGTAAGCTGGCGTTTTGCTGAATCTCCGTTAGTCTCACTCTTGCAGGAAGTCGCGGTTACACAGGGGGAACGATGAAGCGGTATACCAAGTCAATTCAAGTGATGATGCTGGCAGCGGCGGGGGCTGTGCTGGCAGCTGGTTGTGGAGACACGCGAGTAGCGAACAAAGAAAATCTTGCCTACGCGCTTAACCATGATTACTCGGTGAATCAGGATTGCCTGTTCGCCAAGCCGATGCCTTTTCCTTATGAAGTAGCGATGAACGACAAGCTGCTCGCGGAAACACGGCGCCGGTTGGATGCACTGGCCGAAGCAGGCTTGCTCGAAAAGGAACAGAACCTTGAGCGCGGGGTCACAGTCAACCGCTACGTACTGACAGCAGCCGGCAGCCAGACCGCAGGTAAGGGCCGCTTCTGCTATGGACGCCGCGAGGTCACCAGCGTGGAGAACTTCACCGCGCCGGTCGATTATCAAGGTATGCCCCTGACCAAGGTTGAATACCACTTTGTACTCAAGAACCCGCCGAGCTGGGCCAAACAGGACGAGGTGCGTAACGCCTTTCCTAGTGTAGCCAAGGCCACCTCGGAGCAGCCGGTCGATGAAGCCACCCTGCTGCTCACCCATGATGGATGGGTTCTGACGTACTAAACGGTCTCCCCGGCGCCCTTATCTGACACGCACTTTGTGGCATGATTTGGGCGCCCTTTTCTTTTCATCGACTCAACAGGATGCGCAGATCGCGCAGGTTGTTATGCGTGGGCCCGGTGACCAAAGTGTCGCCCAGCGCGCTAAAGAGCGGATACGCGTCGAACCGGGCGAGCGCCGCGTTCGCATCCATTCCCAGAGCGTGTGCCCGGTCCACCGTGGTTGCATCGGCAATCGCACCCGCGGCGACGCTGTTCCCGTCGATCCCATCGCTTCCCGCGCTCAGCACCACTATTGGTGCATGGGGCGCGAGATCCAGCGCACAGGCCAGGGCGAATTGCTGGTTGCGCCCGCCCGCGCCGTGCTCCCGGCCTAAACGCACGGTGACTTCACCGCCCGAGAGCAGGCAGAGTCCTGGATGCCGGCTGCGCAGCTCCGCGAAGCGGCCGAGCAGATAACGCGCGGCATCGGCGTAATCCCAATCGTCACAACTGTTGTCGATGACCACTTCATATCCCAGCGACTCGGCGCGGCCGCGGGCGGCTTCGATCAGGTCGTCGCTCGATAGCAGGGTTTCGATCGGCGCCTCCGCCAGCTTCGGCGTTTCGGGTAGGCCGGGATCTTCAAAGAAGTCGAGCAGGGCCGGGGTCAAACGCTCGGCGAGATGGTAGCGGAGGAGAATCTCGCGGCACTCCGCGACCGTGGATGAGTCAGGCAAGGTAGGACCGGAAGCCAGGGCATCGAGGAAGCGCGGGGCCACGTCTGAAACCAGCAAAGTAAATCTCCCCGCCTGGGGAGCGGCGGCTGCCAGGCGTCCCCCCTTCACCGCGGAGAAGTGTTTGCGCACTGCGTTGATCTCGGCGATGGTCGCGCCCGAACCCACCAGCGCCTGGTAGAGGACCTGGGTGTCGGCGAAGGAGATCCTGGGATCGTAGGGCAGTTCGAACATGGCGGAGCCGCCGCCGCTGATGAGAAAAAATACGAAGTCCCCGGGGCCGGTGGCGCGCAGCAACTCCAGCGCAGCATGCGCGGAGGCAAACGAATCCAGGTTGGGCAATGGATGGCCGCCGGCATAGTAATGGATCTCAGGTCTTCGCTCCGCAGGCAGCACCGGCGCGCAGCAGATGCCTGCGGATAATGGACGAGGCAGGCGTGCGATCAGCGTATCCAGCATGGGAAGGGCCGCCTTGCCCACGGCCACTGCGTAGATCCGCTGGTAGCGGTCCAAAGACATTTCGGCGAAGCGCACCCGGCGATCGAAGGCGGCGGGAATGCTGCAGGAGGCGACCGCGTGATGAAAGATATCGCGCGCGGTCTCGGCAGCGGTCATTGGGGCACGACTCCGGAGAGGAAGTTGGTTCCGATCCAGGAGTCCAATGCCCGCTGCATCTGCTCCAGCTTACCGGCAAAGAAATGATCGGCGCCTTCGACCCATACCAGCTTCGCCGGCGGAGCCGCGCCGGCCACCACCGCTTCGACCGCTGCCTGGGGTCCATATTGATCGCCAGTTCCGCTGATGAAGAGCTTGGGCTGGCTGCAGCGAGCGAGGAAGTGGTAGTGATACTCCCGTCCCTCGGCGCTCACGGGAAGACCCAGGGCGGCGATGCCGCGTACGCGCTCATCGCCGCAGCAGGCGCGGAGGCCCACGCTCGAGCCAAAGGAGAATCCTGCGAAAAGAATGGGCCGCTGATATTCCTTCTGCATCCAGTCCACTGCAGCGCGCACATCGTCGACCTCTCCATGACCGTTGTCGTGCGCGCCCTCGCTTAAACCGGCGCCGCGAAAGTTGAAGCGCAGAACCGGGAACCCGTGGCCGGAGAACGTTTTCATGGCGTGATAGACCACTTTGTTGTGCATCGTCCCACCGAAGAGCGGGTGAGGATGGCACACCACGGCCGCGTAGGGAGCATCGTCGCGGCCTTGATTGAGCAGCGCTTCGAGCCGGCCGGCCGGCCCGCGCAGATCATCCACGCTGCGCAGCAGGGATGAGCCAGCGGGTGTGGTGTTCAGGTTCATTGCCGTATCGTAAAGTATTCCGGCCTGCGGCTCATTTATCCTGAACAACGATGAAGCCCCTCGATCCTGTGGACCTGACGCGCCGCCTGGTGGATATTGAATCGCTCACCTACAACGAGGGAGCGGTGGGAGAGTACCTCGACGCCTTCCTGCAGGAGCGGGGATATGCGGTAGAACGAATGGCGGTTCCGCAGCCTTCGCAGAGCCGCTACACCGGTCCGCGCTTTAACCTCTACGCCAGCGATGGAAAGCGGCCCGATGTCGTGCTTTCGACGCACATGGATACCGTGCCGCCCTTCATCCCCAGCAGCGAAGATGATCTCTTCCTCTACGGCCGGGGCACCTGCGATGCTAAAGGAATTATCGCCGCCCAAGTGGCGGCCGCCGAACGGCTGCGCGAGGCCGGCGTGGCCGCGGCGCTGCTTTTTGTCGTGGGCGAGGAGCGCGATTCCGGGGGAGCGAAAGTGGCCAACCTGCAACCCAAAGGAAACCGCTTCCTGATCAACGGAGAGCCCACCGACAACCGGCTGGCCCTGGCTTCCAAGGGAACGCTGCGGGCAGAAGTCCGCGCCCACGGCATCATGGCCCATTCCGCGTATCCCGAGCTGGGCGATAGCGCGGTGCACAAACTCATACCCGCACTGCAGCGGATCCTGGCGATCCCGCTGCCCACGGTCGAAGGCGTGGGCCCGAGCACGCTGAACATCGGGCTGATCGAGGGCGGACGGGCGCCGAATGTGATCGCCGATTCCGCCGTGGCCCAGGTCATGGTGCGGCTGGTGGGACCATCCGACGAGACTCGCCAGGCCATCGTGGAGGCGGTCGCCGGCCTGGCCGAAGTAGAGTTCACGCTGGAAATCCCCTTCATCCGCATGCGCCAGGTGGAGGGCCTGGAAACCATGGTGGCGGCCTTCACCACCGATATTCCCGCGTTGACCAATTGGGGTGAGCCGCTGCTGCTGGGTCCGGGCTCGATCCATGTGGCGCATACGCCGTTTGAAAAGATTGCCAAGCGCGAATTGCTGGAGGCGGTGGACTTATACTTCGAGGTGGCGCAGCGGCTGGCCAGTTGAGATGAATACTTTCGGCTGGAAAGTGCGGCTGAAATACGCACTGCTGGCTGCCGCGGCAGCATGGTTGGCCGGCTGGCTGGTCACCCTCCCTTTTGAGCTTTCGCTGGCCCGGCGGTACGCCGACGGAGATGCCCGTCTGCTGCATGATTCGCTGGCCCAGGGTCTGGCGGTGTGGGGCGGGTTCAGCCTGTTCATGGCCATGGCCGGATTCGTGCCCCTGGTGCTGCCTGCGTTCCTGCTCATACCGCCGCGCTGGATGGTTCGCTGGCGCTACGTCCTGATCCCCGCGGCTCCCCTGGGAGCCATGTTGGCCATCTACAAGCGCATGGGCCTTTTGCACGTTTATTACCTCCACCATCGCCAGGAACCCAAGGCGTTCTTCTTTACCGCGCCCAATTTCTTCGTGATCACCTTCGCCCTGGTGTTGGTGTGCGTCTATGTGATGCTGGCGCAGAGACGGCTAGGTAGACTTGACACTAGATGACGTCCCCTACGAACGCCCTTGCCCAGGCTTCCTCCTCCTACTTGCGCTCCGCCATGCACCAGCCGGTGGAGTGGCATGAGTGGGGGGCAGACGCCTTTGCCCGCGCGGCCGGCGAAGATAAGCCCATCCTGCTCGATATCGGGGCGGTGTGGTGCCACTGGTGCCATGTGATGGATCGGGAAAGCTATGAGGATCCCCAACTGGCCGCGGTGATCAATGAGTACTTCATCGCGGTCAAGGTGGACCGCGACGAACGTCCGGATGTGGATACGCGCTACCAGGCCGCGGTGGCGGCGATCAGCGGACAAAACGGATGGCCCTTGACCGCGGTGCTGACTCCCGATGGCAAGCCGTTCTTTGGGGGGACGTACTTTCCCCGCGACGACCGCTATGGCCGGCCCGGCTTCGAGCGCGTGCTGCGCAGCATGGTGGATGCCTGGAAGACCCGACGCGACGAGGTGCTGGAGTCGGCGGGCAGCGTAGTGGAGGCCATCGAATACAACGAGAATTTTGCCGGCCGGGGGGGCAGCCTGAGCCTGGGCATCGTGGAGCAGATGGTGTCGTCGGCCCTGGACAAGTTCGATCGCCATCATGGGGGCTTTGGTGCGCAGCCTAAGTTCGCTCATCCCTCAGCGATTGATTTGCTGCTCGACGTGGCGGGGCGGACCGGGAATGCGTCTGCACGCGAGGCGGCCACGGTGACGCTGGAGAAGATGGCCCGCGGCGGTGTCTACGACCAGCTGGGCGGGGGATTTCATCGCTACTCCGTCGATGAAGCCTGGGTGGTGCCGCATTTCGAGAAGATGCTGTATGACAACGCCGAGCTACTCAAGAACTATGTGCATGCCTTTCAGAGTTACGTTGATCCGGAGTCTGCGCGCGTGGCCCGCGACATCATTCGCTGGATGGATACTTCGCTGACCGACCGTGAACGAGGCGGATTTTATGCCTCGCAGGATGCGGACATCGACCTGGAAGACGACGGCGATTACTTTACCTGGACGCGTGCCGAAGCCGCGGCTGTGCTCAGCGCGGAGGAGATGGAAATTGCCGCGGCGTATTACGACATCGGCGATCTCGGGGACATGCACCACAATCCCGCCAAGAATGTGCTGCATGTGAAGCGGCCGCTGGCGGCGGGGGCGGAGACATTACTTGCCGCAGCGAAGGAACGGCTGCTGGCGGCGCGAGGAAAGCGTCCGACGCCGTTCATCGACACCACTGTCTATACCAACTGGAATGCGCTGGCCGTCTCCGCTTACCTGGAAGCGGCGCAGGTGCTGCGGCTGCCGGACGTCAAGAGCTTTGCGTTGCGGACGTTAGACCGGCTGCTCGGCGAGGGTCTGCATGCGGAGCGCGGGCTGGCCCATGTCATCTCCTACAACGAGGGGGCGGAGACCAGGTGGGTCGCCGGCATGCTGGACGACTATGCGTTTCTCGCCCATGCCTGCGTGGATGGTTGGCTGGCCACCGGTGCGATGAAGTATTACCACGCGGCGCTGGTTTTGGCCCGGCGCATGATTGCGGAATTCTACGACACGACGGGTGGAGGTTTTTTCGACGCTACGGCTAAGGGCGCGGACTTGCTGGGCGTGCTGTCGGCCCGGCGTAAGCCTTTGCAGGATTCGCCTACGCCGGCGGGAAATCCGGCTGCCGCGGCGGCGCTGTTGCGGCTGTATGCGCTTGAGGGAAGCGCTGATCTGCGGGAGAAGGCGGAGGATACCCTGGAAGCTTTTGCCGGCGTGGTGACTCACTTTGGGTTGTACGCCGGGACGTATGGCTTGGCGCTGGAGCGTTTGCTGTTACCGCCGGTGCAGGTGGTGGTGATTGGCGAGGACGCCGCAGCCGATGAGCTGGAGGCGGCCGCGACCGTCGGTTATGCGGTGAACAAGAGCGTGATCCGTTTGACCCGGTCGCAGGTTGCGGGGGAGCTGCCGCCATTGTTGGCCGAGACTCTGCCTCTGCTGCCGGGCGTGGATGCGGGGCACAGCATTGCTGTGGTGTGCAAAGGAACCTCCTGCCTGCCGCCGGTGAGGGAACCGGAGCGGCTGTTGGAGTTACTGCAGACCTAAAACTGCTGAGGCTTCCCCTGGAAAGACGGTCCTCTGGAAAGACGGTCTTTGCAGAACAACAGCCTTAGCTACTCGGCGACGAAGGGGTTAATCTCATTCGGCTTGGCAGTGGTGGGGTCGGGAGCCTTGGCCGCCTCCGCCTCCCGCGACGCAGTAGCCGCCTGCGTGGAGCCGCTGAATACCCGGTAGGGGCTGCCCGGCAACAGGTTGTGCTCCTCCAGCGCCAGCCGAATCCGCCGCTGCATTTCACGCATGGCTTCGAATTGCTTGCGCGGCAGGGTCCGGATCTGGATGGGATAAATCACCTCGGTCCCCTTGATGGAGTCCACCCCAAACACCACCGGATCGGCGACGAACACATCCTTGAACGCCGGCTCGTTCCGCACCTCCAGAGCGATCTTCTTCAACAGCGGAATCACCTGGTCAGGATTGGCGGAGAAATCAACCGAAACATTCAGGGTGGAGACGGAGTAATCGCGGCTCTGGTTGGCCACGTTAGTGATCTGGCTATTAGGAATGATGTACAGGGTACCGTCAAAACCGCGCACCTGGGTCTTGCGCAGGGTCATCGATTCCACGGTACCCGTCATCCCCGCCAGCGTGACCACGTCGCCTACGTTGTACTGGTCTTCAATCAGGATCAGAATGCCATTGAGCACGTCTTTGACGATGGTCTGCGCGGCCAGGCCGACCGCCACGCCGGCCACTCCGGCGCTGGCCAGCAGCGGCGCCAGGTTGACCTTGAGCACGGTTTCCATGACCTGCAGGAAAGCCAGGAAGGCCACAATGACAATGCCGGTCGCGCGGATCACCGTAGCCAGAGTTCGAACCTGGGCTCCGCGCGCCGGCCCCAGGGAATCGCGGTGCTCGGCGATCTTGATCACCCGGGTGGTGACAAAGTTGACCAACAGGATCAGCGCCCAGGTGTAAAGGCCAATAATCAGTAGTTTGGGCAGGCCGGTGTGGAGAAACTCCTGTACATCGGAGAGCCATTCCTGGTTGAGACCACGAAGAAAAGAAGACGCGGGATCGTACTGGCGGAGAAGCGAGGCAAGGGAGAAAATGGTGGCGTACACTGGCACCCTATGATGCTACTTGAGCGATGGGCGGTTGGGGCAATCTTGGCGTTGACCATCCCCGTCCTCTCGACGGCCGGCGGTGTCGCTGCTCCCCAGCAAACCGGCAATCCTCGAGCCGCTCACCCCATAAGAAACCAGGACCCGGACGAGGTGCAACCGAGCCAGGATGCACTGCCCTCAAAGACAATCGACGAGCAGGACGCTCCGTATATCAAGGCTGCAGAGGAGCAGGATGCGCAGTCGCCAAAGACGGCCGATGATCAGAACGCGCAGCCGGAAAGCACTGCCGATGTTCCGAGTCCCCCACCAGCCAAGGCCGCCGATGAGCCGATTGCTCCACCGGTAAAAACTGCCGATGATCAGGATGTTCCACCGGTCAAGGCTGTACAGGATCAGGACCCCCCGCCGGCCAAAGTTGTTGTCCAGGATCCGCCAGTTCAGACTCCACCCCCCCAGCCGGCAAAAGCTGCCGAGTCTGTTCTCCCTTCGGTCCCCGCCACCCAGGAGCAAAAAGATACCGCCGAGCTCTTGCGATTGGTCCAGGAGTTGAAGACAGAGGTAGATAAGGCCGGTAGTAACACCTTGTCTCTGGCCGCATTGCGTAAAACCGAAGAGATCCAGAGGTTGGTCAAAAACCTCAAGGAGAAAATGAAAGAGGAAGGGCAAGGCTTGGTAAATAAACCATGAAAAGGCAGTTTGCTACATGGTCGATGTGAGGTTGAAGTGAGGGACTTATCGCGTAGGGGATCGCGGGCGGTGCGGGTGGGCCTGGTGGGAGGGTTGGCCGTGGCGGCCGGCCTTGGCTTGGCGATGGCGCAGTTCAATCAAAGCAACAACCCGGTCGGAAACCAGATCGAGCCACTGGATCGGCCACGCATGGGGGACCAGCAGGAACCCTACGTCGCCCATGAGATGCAGGCACGCCAACTAAAACGGCTCCGCGAAGAGCATCAGAAGGAAGTATTCAGCGATACCAACCGGCTGGTGCAGTTGGCTACGGAGCTCAAGGCAGAAGTCGATAAGGGAAGTAAGCCGACCCCGGACGTCCTCAAAGATGTGGATGAAATCGGAAAGCTGGCTAAACGCGTCAGCGAGCGAATCAAGACCCAGTAGGGTTGCGGCTTCCACTCGATTGAGGGAATGAGGTATTCAAGAAAGTTTTGCAGCTTACCGACTGGACACCTAAGTCCGTTTTCGCGTTGCGGGACTACACCGGGAAGAAATTCGCCGCGGATCTGACAGCGGGCATCACGGTGGGCCTGGTCGCTTTGCCGCTCTCCATGGCGTTTGCCATTGCCTCCGGAGCCCCGCCCGAGGCAGGTCTCTACACCGCGGTCGTCGCCGGATTTGCCATCTCCGCCCTGGGTGGCTCGCGCACTCAGATTGGTGGTCCGACGGGCGCGTTTGTCGTCATCATCGCCGGCATTCTCGCGCGCTATGGCTTCAACGGATTGCTGCTGTGCACCATCATGGCCGGCTGCCTGCTCATCCTGCTGGGAGCCACCGGCCTGGGGGCGGCGGTTAAGTTCATTCCCCGTCCGGTGATCGTGGGCTTTACCAACGGCATTGCCCTGCTCATCGCCAGCACCCAGATCAAAGACTTCTTCGGTTTGCGCACCGGGCCGGTTCCCGGAGACTTCCTCGGGCGGATGCGGGTGGTGCTCGGCCATGCGCAGACAATTTCGCTGACCACCACCCTGCTTTCCTGCGCCTCGCTGTTGCTTATCGTGCTGACGATTCGCTTTTTACCCCGGGTGCCCGGCTACATCGTCGCCCTGTTCACCGCGACCCTCGTGGTCTACTTCTTCCATCTGCCGGTCGAGACCATTGGCTCTCGCTTCGGCGGCATTCCTTCGGGCTTCCCCAGCTTCCATGTTCCGGTCTTCGATTATGCGACCGTGCGCTCGTTGATCTCCCCCGCGATCACGGTAGCCATGCTGGGAGCGATTGAGTCATTGATGTCCGCCGTAGTTGCTGATCGGATGAGCGGGGATCAGCACAATCCTAACGTGGAGCTGATGGCGCAGGGCATCGCCAATATCCTGTCACCGCTCTTCGGCGGCCTGCCTGCGACCGGGGCCATTGCCCGGACCGCGACCAGCATTCGCTGTGGAGCACAGACTCCGGTGGCCGGGATCGTGCATGCGCTCACCGTGCTCGGCGTGCTGCTGTTTGCGGCTCCGTTGGCCCGGTTCATTCCCCTGGCCGCACTGGCCGCGATCCTCGCGGTGGTTTGCTACAAGATGGGGGAGTGGCACGAGATACCTCAGATTCTGCGGCTTTCGAAGCTGGAGGTTGGGGTGTGGCTGAGCACCCTGCTGCTCACCGTGTTTGCCGATCTGACGGTCGCCGTCGAGGGAGGCATGATCCTGGCGGCGCTGGTGTTTATCCGCAAGGTGACGCTGACCACCACCGTGACCCGGGTGACCGAAGATGATCTCGAAGAGGGACGAATGCACGTGCTGCAGGGGAAGGACATCCCGTCGTACGTTGCCATTTTTCGCATTCACGGCCCGTTCCTGTTCGGAGCTACGGAGAAGATTGATGAGGTTCGCCGCCAGCTGCCTTCGCTGCCACCCATCGTTATCCTGCGCTTGCGCAATATGACGGCTGTTGACTCGACCGGGCTGCAGGCATTGGAACGGCTGGCGCTCGAGGTGCGTGGTTCGGGAAGGACGCTGGTGCTGTGTGGCGCGCGGGAACAGCCGGCACGGCGGATGGCACAGGCTTCGTTTGCTCAGCATGTCGGTGAAGAGAATATTTGTCCCCACGTCACCGCCGCGTTGGTGCGGGCGCATGCGATTCACGACCAGGAGTTGGCGCTGAAGCCGTGAAGATCTACATTGGCGTCGACGTTGGCGGGACCAAGACTGCGGTGGTGCTCTCCAGCCATCCACCGGATTGCCTGGGACGCATCGAGTTCCCGACGCTGCCGGAGCAGGGCCCGGAGCGGGCTCTGCAGCTCATCATCGAATCGGCGCGGAGTTTGCTGGCGCAGCATGGTTTTGCTGAGGAAGCGATCGCCGCCATCGGGGTAAGCTGCGGCAGCCCGCTCGATCGGGTGCAGGGGATCATCCTTGCGCCTCCCAATCTTTCTACCTGGGTAGACGTGCCCATACGTCAGCGGCTTGCGGAGACCTTTCACACCACCTGCCGGGTGGAGAACGACGCCAATGCGGGCGCGGTTGCGGAGCATCGATTCGGTGCGGGTGTAGGCGCGGACCACATGATTTTTCTTACTCTCGGCACCGGGCTGGGCGCGGGTATCATCGCTGCCGGCAGTTTGTATCTGGGGGCCAATGGCGACGCGGGGGAGATCGGTCACGTGCGGCTGAGCCCGACGGGTCCCGTCGGGTATCACAAGGCGGGATCGATTGAAGGCTGGTCCAGCGGCGGGGGTATCGCGCAGCTCGCGCAGCAGACGTTAGCGCGGAGTAAGCGCCCGAGTAGCTTGCGCGGCCGGGCAGAGTTGACCGCGCGGGACGTGGGTCAGGCGGCGCACGCGGGGGATGCGGTGGCGCGCAGTATCCTGCGCCGTTCCGGCGAGCGGCTGGGCCAGGCGCTCGCAATGCTGATCGATGTGTTGAACCCGCAGCGCATTGTGCTCGGTGGTTTGGCCTGGCGGATGGGCGAGCATCTGCTTGCGCCCATGCGCCGGGTGATGGAACGCGAAGCTTTGCCGCAGACCTTGCGCGCGTGTGAAATTGTTTCCGCCGCCCTGGGCGAGAAGATCGGCGATGTGTCCGCACTCTGTGTAGCCATGGGGCTGGAAGGGAAACCGTAGTCGGCGTTGTCTCTTGGAAAGACGGGTAAACCACGGAGAATTTGGGAAGTCCGAGGGGCGCACCGCAGATCCCTCCGCTACGCTACGCTCCGGTCGGGATGACAATTCATCTTGGAAACCATACTTAGCTTTCCCAAACAAAATTGTCATCCCGACCGGAGCGTAGCGTAGCGGAGGGATCTGCGGTGCGCCCCTCGGACTTCCCAAATTCCTCGTGGGGCGAACGTGGGGCACTCGTCTTTCCAATGAAGCCACAGGTTAGAATCGAAAGTTGCTTGGGAGCTGAGGAATGAGCGGAAGATTAGCGGGAAAGACCGCGGTCGTAACAGCTGCGGGGCAGGGAATCGGACGGGCGACCGCGATCGCTTTTGCTCAGGAAGGCGCCACCGTGTGGGCCACCGACATCAACGAAACTGCGCTCAAATCCCTCGCCACGGAAAACCCGCAGATGGTGTGCCGCACCCTCGATGTGCGCCAGCCCCGGGAAATCGAACAGCTCGCGGAAAACCTGCCGGCCCCGGATATCCTCTTCAACTGCGCCGGCTACGTACATAACGGCACCATCCTCGACTGCAGCGAAGAGGATTGGGAGTTTTCCTTCGACGTCAACGTCCGCTCCATGTATCGGACCTGCCGTGCCTTCCTGCCCGGGATGTTGCGCGCGGGGCGGGGCAGCATTGTCAATATGGCGTCCATTGCCTCGAGCGTCCGGGGCGTGCCTAACCGCTTTGTCTACACCAGCTCCAAGGCCGCGGTGGTGGGACTGACGAAAGCGATTGCCATTGATTTTGTGCGGCAGGGGATTCGCTGCAATGCGATCTGTCCCGGGACGGTGCAGTCGCCGTCGCTGGAGGGGCGGATTGCGGCCCAAGGAGACGTAGAGCAGGTGCGGCGCGAATTTATTGCGCGCCAGCCCATGGGTCGGCTGGGCCGCCCGGAGGAAATCGCCGCCCTGGCAGTCTATCTCGCATCGGATGAGTCCAGCTTCACCACCGGCCAGACGCACGTCATCGACGGCGGATGGAACATCTGAATATTACAGCTGCATTAAATGGCTGCCGGTCTGGTTAGACCGCGGCCTTTCTTGCCTTCGCCCAGCGCTTGCGCTGCGCGGCTGCGATCTTCTTACGCGCTTCCACGCTCAGAACCCGCTTGCCCTTGACCTTCGGCGCTGCGGAACCATTCACCGAACCTGCGCCGCGCGCATGACCATTGGTCGAGCCTTGCAACAATGCCTTCACTTGCTCCAGCCGCGAAATTTCACCGTTGATGTGTTCTAAGATCTCTTTAGTATTCAAAACCTGTTCTCCGGACGCAAAGTCGTCCCAGATAGAATAGCAAATTCGACCCCGGGCAGATACACGAGAAGGTTATTCATGCAAAGAACCGCGTGCCTAAGTGGAACTGCTTTCCAGAGAAGGTACCCGATTGTTCATGAAAACTTCACTTAACCGCCTGCGCGGAAAGTCCCTTCTCGATCCTCGCGCCGCCGCGGCAGAGCAGTTATTTATCGCCCCACCCTTCACCGAAGAAGTAGTCTCGGCGATTCGTCTTATTTCCACCCGCCTGCCGCTCAAGGCGGATGAAGCCTCACGGCTGCTCTGGCAAAGAGAAAGTAATGCCGCCTCGGAAGCGGAGTACGACGCCCTGCTGCCGCTGCTCGAACAAGTCGAGAAACCCAGCCGCGTTCTGGAAATTGGTCCCGGCTTCGGTCGCTCGGTTGTCTTCTTTCGCAAGAAGGGGCTGCTCGAGGGTAGCGAGATCAGTCTTTATGATGCCAACGGTACCAGCACGAGATACAAACAAAAATACTATGAACATCCGCCCAAGTGGCCGGACACTTCCTCGTTCTGCGGGAATCTTACCCTCTTAAGAAGCATGCTTGACTACAACGGAGTGAAGCCCTATCAAGTTTTCGATGCGGAGCAACTGCCGCTCGCCGCATTACCCGGACCCTATGACCTGATCTATGGCTTTTACAGCATAGGCTTCCATTGGTCGCTCGAGTATTACCTCGACGATGTGGAAGCTTTGTTGCATGAGCGGTCCCTGCTGGTTTGCACCCTCAATAAAAACTTCCGCACTTTTCCCCGGCTGAATAATTTTTCTACCCGCGTTCTGGAATGCCGCGAGGTGAAGAAAAATGCAACGCCACTTCGTCTTCTGGTCCTGAGCAAGGGACCTCTCCCTTCCGTCGGGCAGTCGCTCGCCCAGGCCTTTCCCGCATAAGCAACAGGTATCATCGAAACTATGTGCGGCAGATACGTGCGCAAGTCAACCCGAAGAGAAATTGCTGCCTGGTTTGCTGCCGAAGATTCGGATGCGGCGGAGTGGGGCGCCAGCTACAACGTCGCTCCTCAAACCTTTCAACCCATAGTGCGCCTGAACCGTGACACCGGGATGCGCGAGATTGCTCTCATGCGCTGGGGTCTGATTCCTTACTGGTCGAAGGATGCGAAAATCGCTTACTCCACCATCAATGCCAAGGCCGAGACCGTGGCCACCGCTCCTGCCTTTCGCGATGCGTTCAAACACCGGCGCTGCCTGGTACCCGCGGACGCATTCTATGAGTGGCAGAAGCTGGACCCCAAGCACAAACAGCCCTTTGCCATTGCCCTGGCCAATCAGGAGCCCTATGGATTTGCCGGGCTATGGGAGCGATGGAAAGATCCTCAGACCCGCGAGTGGCTGGAAACCTTCTCCATCATTACCACCGATCCTAACCAGCTGGTGGCCCCGCTGCACAATCGGATGCCGGTCATTATTGAGCGTAAGGACTATGCGCGCTGGCTGGGTGGCGGCGATCCCCGCCAGCCGCTGCTCGATCTGCTGCGGCCTTTTCCCGCCGAGCAGATGATTGCCTGGAAGGTGGACCGGGCCGTAGGCAACGTGCGCAACGATACCGCGCAGTTGCTCGAATCGCCTCCGGAGGAACCGACGCTGCCCTTTGTTGCGGATCCGCAACAGTGATCAACGTCCCACGGCGGGCACCTGTTCCTCTCGGCTGAACCGCGCCAAGCGCCTATCCAGCAAGGGGTTGGCGGCTTTCATGGGGCGTACGTTCCCCGATACGAAACAACATCCGGCGGTGCCCCACACCCTGCGGAAGTGCTGGGAAAAGATAACAAACAAGGTTACGTAAGCCCTCAGCCAAGTATTAAGTATTTTTTAACTGGTAGTACTTAGGACGTAAAAGAAATAGTGCCTATGGTCGTTGCGTACTCCCGCATACTGAGGCATACTTGCACTTAATAAGTCGTAACTATGACGAAATTGTAGTTATGTTTGAGAACGGTCCCTTCCTCCCCGGCTGACCTTTCTTTTTTGCCTTAGGTTCCTCCCCCGGAAAATTGGTGAGATGCTATGAGTCCTTTTAGGAGACATGGCGGCGGCCGTCCTCGCTCCGCCGATTCCATTCTGGCTGTGGCCGAGCGTTGGGGTATATCGGAGAAGTCCGCGCGTCGATTAGCAAGGCGCAATCTGGGCGACGACGAGATGTCGATTCTCGTCCGCGAAACCAAGCGCTGCTCCGCTGCACAGCTACGCGAGATCCCCGTCAAGGGCAGATACACCGGGGGCATGAGGGCCCGGGGTATGCGCAGCCGCGTTCCGGCGGCACGTGCATGAGCCACCCCTCCCCAGCCCAGCCGCCGGTACGCCGGCGGCTGGGAAAACAGGCGCGGCAGACCCTCATCCGGCGAGTAAGGAAGGGGGACGTGAAGTATGCCCGCAAACTAACTACCTCCCGCACCGTGATTGTGCTCGATCACGAGGGCAATGAAATGACCTTTCTGTACAGTAGTGCGGCTAAGGACATCATCAGCTTCCTTGCGCGCGACGCGCCGGAAACCGCGGAGTGGCGCCGGTCGCAATCCGCTGCGCCGGCATCGCTACGCCCGCTTCACTTCCGGCGGGAGGGGGTGCGCTGGTGAGCGCGCGTCCTATCCACGTGCAGGGTGATAAGAGCAGGGGCGACACTCCCTTGCCCGCCAACGTGACCGCGGAGATGGCGATCCTGGGCGCCATCCTGCTCAACAACGGCCATTACCAGGAGGCTGCCGGCCGCATCGACGCCGCCGACTTCTCGCTCGATTCGCATCGCCGTGTCTTTGTGCGCATGGGTGAGCTGATCGGCGAGGGCACGCGGGTGGATATCGTAACCCTGGCGGAGCAGTTGCAGCGTAACAAGGAGCTCTCGGTGATCGGCGGAGTGGCGTGGCTCGCGGCCCTCACCGAGGGGTTGCCGCGCCGTCCTTCGATTGAAGACTACGTGCGCATCGTGAAGGACAAGTCTCTGCTGCGGCAGACTATCGCCGAGAGCGACCGGGTTGGCTTGCTGGCCGGCGACCAGGCGGGCTCCGCTGAGGAGGTGTTGGCCGAAGCCGAGTCTGCCTTCCGCAGGATTGCCGGCAAGGCGATCACCTCCGGCTTAGTCTCGGTGGGCGAGTATGTGCGCGACCACTATCCCTGCATCGATGAAATGTTTTTGCGTAACGCGCGGCTGACGGGCATTCCTTCTGGTTTTTCCGGCCTGGATAATCTCACCGCCGGCTTTCAGCCGAAGGAGTTGACCATCCTCGGCGCGCGGCCGTCGATTGGCAAGACCGCGGTGGCGGGGAATATTGCGGTCCATGTTGCGATGTCCGGCAAGACGGTGGCTTTCTTCAGCCTGGAGATGCCCAGCAAAGCGCTTATCGACCGCATGTGCTGCGCGCAGGGCCAGGTGGACCTGGAGAGCCATCGTCACGGCCGGTTGAGCGAGGTACAGAAGCAGCATTATCTCAGTGCGCTGGGGGAGATCATCGAGCTGCCGTTATACATCGACGATCAACCGGGGCAGACCGCGGCCTCGATCGAAGCCAGGGCGGCGCGGTTGCAAACCAGCGCGGGGCTGGATCTGGTGGTGGTGGATTACCTGGGACTGATGGCGGCGGAGCGTAAGGGCATGGAGAACCGCGAGCAGGTGGTGGCCGCGATCAGCCGCGCGATGAAGGGATTGGCCAAGCGTCTCAACGTGCCGGTGATTCTGCTGTCGCAATTGAACCGCGAACTTTATAAGCGGGTGGACAAGCGGCCGATTCTCTCTGATCTGCGCGAGTCGGGAGCCATTGAACAGGATGCGGACATGGTGTTGTTTCTGCATCGCGAGGAGTATTACGACCGCGACGATCCATCGTTGGCAGGCAAGGGTGAATTGATTATCGCCAAGGCCCGGAACGGGCCGCTGGGGACGGTGCGACTGCGCTACGATGCGCGTATTTGCAGATTTTCCAGTGAGGCTAAGGATTAGCAGAAGAAACCGCAGATCTCTCCACTGCGCTACGCTCCGGTCGAGATGACAAATTTGTTCGGGAACGCTAATCCTCGTTCCCAAGAAGAATTGCTTTTCTCCACTCCACTACGTTGGGAGCGCTAATCTTCGTTCTCAAACAAATTTGTCATCTCGACCGGAGCGTAGCGCAGTGGAGAGATCTGCGGTTTCTTTTCGCGGTTCCATAGGGTCCCATTTAGCGGCTCCGCCGCCGCATCGAGGTTCGAATAGGGGCTTCCTCCTCCTCCAGCTCTTCCGCTTTCTGTTGCCAGCGAATGGCGGCCGAGCCTATATCCAGCCCGCGCACTGCTTGCTGCAACACCAGCTGACGTGGCGTTGTCGCTTGCTGCACGAAGGTGTACAACGCGTAGCGCGTCTCATCGGCTACGTCGTCCAGGGGGTCGCCTGCGATCTTGCGGATATCTCCCGGCCTCGCATCGTCGTGCATGCGGGTGCGCAGCGCTTCGAAGCTGCGTGGGCATACGTCGGTGATTTCGAATTCGCCGGTGCGCAGCATGCGGTACAGCAATTGCCATCCGCCCAGCCTATCGTTCGACGCCCGCTCGCAGGTGATTTCCCACGGGTCGAATACTTCGTTGATCTGATCGGCAATGGTGTGGCCGTCTCCGATGTCTTTGAAGTTAGCCGGATCGAGATAAGCAGCGACAATACGCCGCCGCTGTCCGTTTTCATCCGGCCGAATGAAGGCATCAACCACCATCTCGGCTAACTCATAGGCGGGCACGTGCGGCACCACCAGCTCGCCGATCTTGCGGATGCGCCCGGTAGGAAAGTCAGCGCTATCCGCGTGCGTTAGCCGGACGCCCTGAACCTCGATCTTCTGTCGTATCTCGGCGGGGCCGCGGACGTAAAGCCCGACCGAAGAGGAGGACTTGCCATAGCCGTAATCAATCGACAGGAAGTGGTTGTGCCACCACTCCACCCCCGCGTCGGCCAGCGGGCGTACCAGGCCGGCGTGGACAAAGGGGAAGTAGGCGCCTTCGAGCGTGCACCAGCAACCCTGCTCCATGGCCGCGGCGGCTCCGCCGGACATCATGTGCAGGCGCTTGGAGTAATTCGCGTCGAGTAGTTGGTGGTCGGAAAGCTTGCCGGGAATGAAGGCCACGGAGAAGGGAATCGCCTCACCATCGGAAGGCCACGAGCAATCACGATAGAGTTGTGCCGATTGGGCCGCTTGCCGAGGGTTGTGCACCGGGCAGTGGCCGCGCAGAAAGAGCGCCTGGTGCCAGGCGGCGCCGACGTTGCCCGGGTTCGAGGTCAGGCGCATGCGCAGCCGCAGGCCGGGGTCGGTCGCGCTCAACCGGCCCAGGATGTTGCGCACCTGCTTTTCCGTGTGCAGCGTGGACTCGTCGAAGCCGATGAAGGAATAGCGCGGCCCCAGGTACTTCCACACATCGTCGTCGGTCTTCATGTAGGCGAAGCGGATGGTGGCGCCGGAAGGAAAGCTCCATGTCCATTTGGGAGAGCCCACGAAGACCCCACCCATGGGGGCGTAGAGGCGGCGGGTCTTGTCGATGAGGTCCGTCATCTCCACGAAGGAGGAGCGGAACACGATGGCGCGGAGGTTGGGGTTGGTATATTCCTGCACCGCGTCCATCAACATGGTTTCGGTTTTGAGGGAACCGGCGGAGCCGCCGAACAGCAGGATATCCGCTTGCGAATCGAGCGCGTCCTTTTGTGCGGCGGTCGCCGGCATCCAGCGATACTTGGGCGGGGCGTCGGAGAGGGTCACGGTGTGTACCTTCTTACTCTGTCTCATAACCGCGTCCGAGGGAATCGACGGGTGCCCCACGTTCGCACCAGCGTACGTGGGACGAAAATGAAGGGCGAAGCCCAACGGCTGTTTTCACTGAATTGGTCACAAACCCCCGGGCGAGAGGACACTGATCGGATCTGCGAGTGGATGCAGCGAAAGCGATCGTTGGGCTGCGCCCATCATTTTCGTCCCACGTACGCTGGTGCGGACGTGGGGCACCCGTCGATTCCCTCCGGTGCTCGACAGACCCTCAAACTTTGTCGAACAACCACGATTCCTGGAAGGGAAAGAGCTGAAGGTCACAACTAGTTCATCCAGCCGGAGCGGTAAATCTCCACCTCGGGCAGGGGTTTCGCCGCGGCCTTGGGCTTCTCGGCGGGCGCCGGGCGCAATAGTTCGCACAGAGCATCGAGAGCCTCGAGCTGACCGCTGATGTTTCCTTTGGTCTTCTCAGGCTCCAGGTTGGCCAGCTCCCAGTAACGGTTGAGAATCTGGTTACAGTCAAACTTCAGGGATTTATTTTCTGCAATCATCAGTAGCACCTCGCGTTCGTGTAATATTTGGCTTCATGGGAAGCAAAGATAAAGGCAAGAAAGAAACCAAGAAAGCACCTAAACCCAAGCCCAAAGTGGAACCAGGCCGCAGGCGCGGAGAAGACACCCGCCTCGGGGGACCGCCGCCAAAGATCTGATCACGAACGCAGATCCTTGTGGCGCACGGTGATGTTCCGTCCGTCCACGGTGCGCACGCGCACGATCCGCATATTCGGATCGACGTAGAGTACCCTTGCCAATGCGCCGTCGGCCAGCCTTACCTTGGCTCCCTTGACGACGTGTCCCTTCGCGACCGAGTTAAATCGATCCATCGCCGCGTCGTTGATGGCTCTGGCGGCCGCCCTGGCACGCTCAGGGCTCTGCCCCGCAAGCTCCGCGTTGCGCGCCTTCTTGTAATCATGGTGCTCTCCACGATTGGCTTCGAGCACTGGCCGGGGAACGATCTGTAACTCCTCCGACGCCCCATTTGGCATCTGTAGCTGTAGCGAATCACTACGGTAGTGATACTTCGGATCGCCCTGCGTGAAACAATCCTGCTCGCGCAACACCGGGAAGCTCCGTTTGACAACGGCGGCCACCGCCTCCTTCGCTTGCGGCGAGACGACCGCGATTTGCGCCGCGCCGTAGTCGCTGACCGTCTCTGCCGGCTGACCCTCCCCTACAATCTTTTCCGCCAGCCGCCGCGGATTTTTGGCATCGCGGCTCGCCGCCAGCGTCGCTCCCGGGATGTGGCGGACGGCTTCGGACAACCGCGCCTTGTACGCGGCCATCGCATCGGTCGCCAGCGCCTGGTTGATCGCTGGTTGATCTGTTGGCTGCACAATCGTGCGGCCGGAATCGCGTTGGCTGGCCCCCACTCTCAATTGGGGTTCAAACCCCAAATCACGGAGCGAAGCAACGGGCTCAAATCCAAGACTGCGTAGCGGATGCGTGGCCATCGGGCAATTCACCAAAAGGTTGCCTGTGTTCGAACAGTTAACGGCAAACACGTCACGAAACCTCTGCACGAAACCTCTGTGCTGGGACCGGGTTTGCATCGTATGAAAGCCTGTAGTGGAAAGGCTGCAAGGAGAGAACGTATGAAAACGAAATGGATCCTAAGTGCGCTTCTGGCTTCTGCAATTACCGCGCCTGCTTTCGCTGGCGTCGGCGTGTATATCGGCGCGGCACCGCCTCCCCTTCGTTATGAGGTGCGTCCTGCGATCCCTGGTCCGGGGTACGCGTGGGTGGATGGATATTGGAACTGGTACGGGGGACGCTATGTCTGGGTACCCGGAGTCTGGCGGAGACCGCCTTATGCCGGTGCGTATTGGGCCCACCCCCACTATGACCACTACGACCGCGGTTGGGCCTACCACGAGGGCCACTGGGATCATGAAGACCACGGTGACCACCACGATTGGGGACACCGCTAATCCTTTTCGAGCAAAGGCCCGGCCCCGCAATGGCTGGGCCTTTTTCTGCCTAGCCCTCACCTAATACTTTGAGGTTGCGGTCTATCTGCCTGGCCCGGAGGAGATTGGCTTTTGGCAGATAACCGACCTGACCCTTCGAGGAAACCTTTATGTACTGCGGATCGCTGCTTCGGTCGGGCGATTCTGCTTCTGCCGGCGAGTCCGCGGCAAAGTGTCTGGCCAGCCCCTGGCGCGACGGTTTCGCCAGGCTGCCGGTGATCGGAGTGGATTCGCCCGGGCCACTTGCCGGGGCGTGATCGGGTGGAGGCGGCACCAGGCTCTGTGCCTCTGCCGGCGACAGAATCTTCTTGAGCAACCTGCTCGCTTCGTCTTCCATAGTTACAGTTGTCCCTTGCCCAGGTTGCCGGCGAGGCTGCCGCCGACCTGATCCCAGAAGCTCGGCGTCTTGGCTGCATTGGTTTCATCGCCCAGCAGACTATCCGCCGCATTCGTAGAGGTGCCGTACAGCGATTGGTTGGCGCTGATGGGCAGTCCCGACGCGCCCAGCGCGGCCTGGTTGTAGCCCGCTTCGCCGGCAATGCGTTTTTGCTGCGCCGCTGCCAGGTCGCCCGAAAGATCTCGCGTATTCTGCTGCGCCCCGGCGGCTGCGGTCGCGGCATCGGCCGCGCTGTTCTGGCCGGTGCGCCGGGCCTGCGCCTGCAGCGCGCCGGCGAGCGAATTGGCTCCCGCATCCGATACGTTGGTCAGGCCGGTATTGATGGTCTGATCGTACTCACCCCCCGGAGTATAGGGATTACCCGAGACAAATTTCGCCAGCTGGTTGTTGTAGTTGCCGATGGCATCTTCGGTCGAACCAAAGGCCGACTGCGCGTTGCCGAAGTCGGTCGCGTTTTCGTTCGAAGCGGTGTTGAAGGCTTGCGTGGATTGACCTCTGCTCATGGTTTTCCTCTCAAATCTTTAGCGAAGTGCGCGAGCTCACGATCGACACAGGCGAACCCCGCTCGCTGGAGCGGTTTCTGAATCATCTTTTTTAGTTGCCGGGGTACAAAGCACTCCAGCCAGCGGAAGCCCTGGAGCTTCAACACATAGCTGAGCCCTTCTATCTCCCGCCGGCAGAACGCGGTCGCTTTGGGGTCGCAGCCCACGAAACGCAGCTCCGCGATCGTCTCGACATAAATGCAGTTGCGGATCCTCCCACTTTCTTCCACCCCCACCAGCGCGATGGCAATGGCTGGGCCGAAGAGCCAGGGGAGCTCGTAATTGGTTCCCTGCGCGGCCTGGTGCTCCTGGTGCAGTTGTTGAATCGCCGGCCAGTCTTCGCGGGTAGCCTGACGCAGGACGATCCGTCTCATTTCACCGTGAGCCCATGTTTGGCGGCGTAGGTAAGCATCTGTTGCTGTGACGTATTCAATGCGGCGCTGGTTTGCTGGATCGCAGCCGCTGGATCGAGCACACCGAGATTGTCTTTCGCCTGGACCGCTCCACACGCGGGGCACGTATCGTGACCAACGGCTAGTTGGATGAGGTGCCGGTGGCCGCGCTCATCGCGCAGCTCGATGACATGAAAGCCGCTGGCCAGATCCAGGTACTGCTGATGTAGGCTATACATCGGCGTAAAGTCTCCCCCCGTTGTTGCCGGTGGCGCCGCCGCCGCCGGCGGATCCGCCGCTCACCCCGCCCGACGGGGTCACGGTGGGCGTGCTGGAGTAGCCGCTACCCGCGCTGCCGGGCAGCACTTGCGTCACTGCGCCCGCCGAGACCACGGCAGTCGCGGTGGCACCACTGCCGGAGCTATCCGTGATGGTCAACGTGGGCGGCGAGGTGAGCCCGTTGCCGGGATTCACAATCTGGTAGGCGACGATGGCGCCGCCCGTGACCACGGCATGAATCACCGGCAACACCAACCCACTGGCATTGGCGATGACCGAGACCTTGCCTACAGGCACCCACGTATCGGGAAACGTCTGCCCCAGCTGCGGCTTCAATTGATATTTCTGCCCGTCCCACACCACGAAGCCATTGGTCGAGTAGGCGACATTGAGGATGGTGCCGGAGGCAATCACCCGGGAATTGGCGCCCAGAATCGAGGTCCACGAACTGCCCACTCCGCCCGAACCGTACACCCGGACCGTGGCCGTGCTGCCGGCAGCGACCGAGTCCACCGTCGCATAGTTCGATTGGTTGAGCGAGAGATTGCTCCCACTCGCCGCCGAGCTCACCAGGCCGGAGCTGACCGCCCCCGGCTGCACCGTGTAGCTGCTCCATTGGGCCTGGTTATAACTCGATCGTAGCCGCCAATAGAGCGTCGCGCCCGGGTTGGGCAACACGTAACTGGTATTGGTGCTGACCGGATAAACCGTGACACCGGAAGCGAAGTTGGCCTCGGGCGAGCTGGATATCTCTTGATAAATTGGCGCGTTGCCGGCACCGCGCGACGCCGTAATCGAGACACTGAAGCTCCCGTTCGCTCCGCTGACCGCCAACTGCGAAGCTACCGGCGGCGCGGTAAAGGCGCCTGCGCTCGAGTCGACTTTGGTCAGCGGCGTGGTGCCGGTCTGCGCGTAGAGGGATTGCAGCGCAAGATGGATGCCGGTGAGCGTCTCCCTTAAGTCGCTGTTTCCCCTGGCCGCGGAATTGATCTGGGCCAGATTTACGCTAAGCGCCATTGCCGGTCCTTGCTGTGAACAGCGGGCGGGTGAACAGGCTGCAGTACTTGAGCGCAAACCAGGCATTGGGAGCGGTGCCGTTGGTAAAGCGCATGCGAAAGCGCTCATTCTGTCCCCGGGCGCCTCCGTCGTAGCCTTTCCAGTTTTCCGGAGTCAGCGGAAACGGCGCGAGCTTGATCTCGTTCGCGCTGGGCTGCGAAGAGTTAGCATAGCTTCTTGCCACCATCACGGATACGGTCATCGATCCTTGGCCTAAGGCATTGATGCTGACCCCGCCCAGCATGGATACCTCCATCAGATCCTGGGCGCTGGTGGTCTCGTATTGGCATTCAATCCCGCTGCCGTTGTCGTTATAAATTCCCGTGGCGATCATCTGCACCGTTCCATCCGGAGAGGATGATCCAATCAGCACCTGGGATTGCCGCAGTGCCCCGAACAAGGAAGCGTTCTCCGGCAACCGGCGTTCGCAGCGCACCGCGACTGATCCGGCCACATCATCCAGGCTCCATTTGCGCGCCGCGCCCATGGCCACTTCGCGCCCCGCATATTGGCTGAAGTGGATCGGTCCCGACAGGCCTTCCATGTAGTTCATGGTCAGGGTCTGGTTAGGCACGGTTGCGTTTCCTACAGGGATGCCGATGCGTATCTCCTTGTTCTCTTCATCGACACAGCACCAGATCAAATGCTGGTAGTCCCAGTTGATGGTCGACCAGATGGTGGGGATCTCCTTGGTCATGAGCTTCGGCTCCGGTTCACTGGGCGCGTAGGCATAAGCACCGCTGCGATGGACGAAGAACAGGAACTCATTGGTGACGCAGACTGCGCGCGGTCCACATGGCCCTACACCCTCCCAGCGCTGCTGTACGGACCAGGTGGAAGGGTCAGTGGCCGTGGGCGAGATGGTAAAGCCGGAACGCTCCTTGAGGGAGAAGAGCGTGCCTTGAAATTCGCGCGCACAGATGCAGCGCTGTCCGTTGCCATTGGCCACCTGGATGGGGCTGGTGTCGCCGTAGTAAGACTCGGAGTCGGCGGCCAGCGAGATGTAATGGCCGGATGCGTATCCATCCACACCGCTCAGCACCACGCGATCGTTCGAGGGGGAGTAGTAGACGTCGACGGCCGCCGGAGGCAGCACGCAGCGTAGCCGGTCCGTCATGTCGGTTGAAGTCTCCGCTTCCAGAAACTGGTCGGTGAAATTGAAGAACGCAGTGGTGGTGGAGTTGTCGCCGATCACCGTCGCCGTCATGGGGATGCCCGCGCTGACCGTGGCTGCGGGAATGTAGAAGAAGGGGCCGACGTTGGTGCCGTCCGCGACCGTGAATCCAATGGTGCGGTTGATGATGTTGGCTGGTCCAATCGGGATGTTCGCCATGTAGAGTTGGTCGCCCGGCACATCGACATCGACCGAGGTGAAGGCGGCCACTGTGGGTCCCAGGTTGCCGTTGCGGTTAGTGAACGCAAGGCTGGCATAGCGAACGCCGGGTGCAACGTTGCCGGCGGATCCCGAGCTATTGACTACCGGAGGAGGTGGTCCGCTGGCCGGCGCGGTAATGGTCGCGGTACTCAGTGGTTGAAACCCACCTACCAGCGCGTAGCTGCTGCTCGCGGGCGCGGCGGCCCCGGTGGGGACGTCGGCCTCGTATAAATTCACTCCCGTGATCTGATACAGCGTCGAGGGAATGGGGACCTGGATCGCGTCATCCACCACGGTGTCGATCAGCGTTCCGGCGATGGAAGGCAAGGTCTCGCCCGCTGCGTTGGTGAAGCTGGCAAGGATGTAGACATCGCGCCCGGCCGCCCAACTGCCTGAGCCCGAGGCTCGCTCGACTGTTGGAGCCGGAGGGGGCTGCAATCCACCAGGGGTGACCCGCGCTGTGTTCGCGGAGGGCGGAGCCACACCGGCTGCCGTGGTGGTGACCGTGACTGTGCTCCCCAGGGCGAAGTTTCCTACCAGCGCAAAGCTGGCCGAAGAGGGAGCCGCTGTGCTCGTGGCTACATCAGCTTCATACACATTCACGGATGCCGGTTGATACGGGGACGCCAGCCCGCGGATCCAGCCCGCCAGGCTGGATAAGGCTGGTACGGTGAAGGTCGCGGCGTCGTTCAAATTTGTATTGACCAGGATACTGGGGGTCGACGCGATCGATTCTCCCTGTGCATTAACGTAGGTCATCTCCAGGTAGACATCGCGGCCGGCAGCGAAGGCTCCTCCGCTTGCCATGCGAGTGGGCTGGGGCCCGTTGGGAGCGGGCAGGCGATTCACCAGCACCGGGGTCTGCTCTTCCCAGGTGACGCCGCCATCTGTAACCGTGGAGTTTTCTGGGAGCGGCCACGCTGGTTCTGCGGACGCGGTGGTGCCTGCGACGATGCAGCGGTAGAGATGCCCGTTGCCGCCGGTTGCGGTAGGTTGCACATATTCGCCGGTTAGGTAGGAAGTGGATGCGATCCACGCCGCACCCAGTGGTTTTTGTCCATAGGGATCGAGCTGCTGTGTGCTAAGCCCGTAGACATTGATGGGGGCTAGAGGAGCCTTCAGGTCGGAGAATGCGATCAGGGCCCGGTTATAGGCTTCGGTGATGATGGCGTGCGCGCTGGATGGCTGGCTCACCAGCGGACCCTGAACGCGCACCAGGATGCCGCTGCCTGCGGGCTTTTCGACCAGCAGAAAGCCGTCGGTGTCGAACACCATAGGAACCTGGAAGAGGGTCTCTCCAGGATTTTCCGGCGTGTAAATCAACCCAGCCAGGCCCGAGATGCCTGCCTGGTTAGGTCCCTGCAATGCGGTTTGCAATCCGTACCGGGTTGCTACGGTAGTGAGCTGGAACCTGCAATTTCTGCAGACAGCCGCAACTCCCATAGGCAGCACGGTGGGATCGTCATTGTCGACGAGCCCACCAAAACGCGTGAACTCGTGCGGGATGAATCCGTCAAAATTCATTGCAGGTTGTCAACTCCGAGTCCAGAATTTGGGAAGCCCGAGGGGCGCACCGCAGATCCCTCCGCTCCGCTACGCTCCGGTCGGGATGACAAATTTGTTTGGGAACGCTAAGTATAGTGTCCAAGATGAATTGTCATCCCGACCGGAGCGTAGCGTAGTGGAGGGATCTGCGGTGCGCCCCTCGGCCCTCCCAAATTCCAGAGCGAAAGGTGCTTCCTCTACACCCGCCGCTTTTGCATGGTGAGAATTACATTTCCGCTCGTCACCGCCGAGTTATAAGCTCCAGAAACAACCGCGCCCCCGGGGGCATACACATTGATCAGAAATGCATTCACGGTTGACCCGGACACCTTGGGCTGCACATAGTACCCCCCGATATCTTCCAGATAAACCGCGGGGGCCAACGACAAAGGAAGCTCGAACAAACCCTCGACATCGAGCCCGTTCGGATTCGTCAAGGTTGCCAGGTTGAGGGGATCTCCACCCGTGGTGAAGCTGCCGCTGAAGGTAAGTTGAATGAAGACGGTGAAGTTACGCTCCCCCGCTCCCCCGGTGTAATCGATGATTGCTCCTGAAACTGCCATGGTTTCTCCTTAGCTAAGAAATGGGATTAACAAATACCTTTATGGCGGGTTTGTCTGCCCGCCCGGCGCACCTGGCCCTGTTCGGCGCGGACGAGTTGCTCCATGATTTCGTCCATGCCTTCCACGGCCTTCTGTTCGTACTGCTGCGTCCAGCCCTGGTTGCCGCGGACCGTTGCCACCAATGCCGCGGTGCCATACGCAACGACATACCCGATGCGCGGATGCGAGATCAGCACGCTGTCATCGCTGGTCAACGCCGCCGGCCCAAATTCGCCGCGGATTCGCAGGTCGACCGCGATGGAAGAGGCAGTCAGCCAGATCACTTCACTGCGAAACTCCCATCCGGCCATGCCCTCGCGCGGCTGCAGGTCAGGAAGCACCTCATAATTGCGCACCAGCCGGTAATAAGATGGGTCGTCGCCCGCCGGCTTCCAGTCGATGCGTAGCGGCTGATCGGTTAGCGCCGCGAGCGGACCGCTCCCCGTCTGATAGGGCGCGAGGTTAGGGGTGCCCGGCGGGATGCCTGGCACCTCCACCACGCCGATGTCCCACGAGGATTGGGTCGATGCCAGTTGTGAGTTGGCATCGTCGTACACTTCGCAGATCAGGGGCACGAGGAACGCATCGGTCAGATACGATCCCTGGGGATCATCCAACAGAGTACGCACTCGTGCTTTTACCTGGCCTAGAGTCCAGCTCATGCGGATACCGCCTGGGGAAACTTAGCTGCAGGACTCGGGAGCCGCGTCATACCGCCTTACCCTTCGCAAGATCGCGCTCCGCTTTTATTTTGTTGACCGTCTTCCACTCCTCCGCGGTCAGGCGATCCATCTCCACTGCGCCGTAGGCGATGCGGGTGTTCTTGTAGGCCTGGAGCACGTCGAAGACGTGGTGGCAGTTGATGCAGAGAATCGCGCCTGCCTTGGGTACCGTCATGCAACTGGGGCAAGGCTCGGGCTGCTTGTCCGTGAGCGTATTGGCCTGCATAACCCAACGGGGCAATTCGGGGATCAGGCCTTCGTCCAGTGCCAGCCGCGCCAGGTCGCGATGGGTATCGTTCACGTTCATGCGCTGGGAGTCGTTCTCGTACCACGCATTGGCTGATTGCAGCCGCTGCAGGATAGAGGTGTTGCGCTTCTTGCGGATGGTGTTGAGGGTCTCATGGAAGTCGCGCTCGCGGACCTCTACGTAAAACTCGCCGCGGTCGCTGTAAGCCACCTCAGGAACGCGGATGGTGCCACCCTTCTTGATGCTGGTGGGGAGATGATCGCCGACATAGCAGAGCACTCCACCGAAACCGCCGTCCTGCTGCACGTATTCGCGGATGTATTCGGCTGCCAGCACCAGGGGAATCGCGGGGACCGGCTCCATCTGCATCATGTTTTGCGCATCGCAGCCCAGGTCTTTGTGTCCCCAGCGGGTTTCCCGGATCACGTGGATGGTGTAAGGTTTGCCTGCTGGACAAGCGGCAATCTCCTCAGGGAAAAAGACACCGCCATTGATCTTGAGTGGAAAAGGGTTGAGGTTGAGGATGGTGACCGGCTTGTCAGCCTCTGCTTGTTTTAGTAGCCGCTGAATCTCGGCGTAGCGTTTAGCGGTCCAGCGCTGGCCAGGATCGCGGAACTTGCCGGGATCGTTGCCCAGCAAAGCCTCCGCATTGGCGCGCTGCATTTCCGGGGTGATGACGACTGTTGCCATAGGTGAAGCTCCTTAGTAGACCTGCTGTTGTTAGAACGCGAAAGGATGTTGAGGTGCCGAAACCCAACCCACAAACAGAGGTGTCATCCCGACCGGAGCGTAGCGCAGTGGAGGGACCTGCTGTTTTATAAACCCCTAAATAATCCCAATATGCTCATTCCCATTGCCAGTGCGCTGGGCTAACTCTTGTCGCCAACGGCTGGCCGCCAAGCTACCACTGCGCAACGGCGAAATATGATCCCGCATCATGGCCTCGTACTCAACCTTCCGTTTTTCCTCAGCCTGTTGCTCCTCATATTCAAACCTTAGTAAATACTCCTGCGCTCTTGACTCCGGGCTGCCACGCCGCCCATTGATCCCGGAACTATACCTGGCAATCAAACCCTGCAACGTGTCGGTCGTGGGCACCTTAGCCCACGGGCCATACACCATCTCATAATCTCCACATTCGGGATAAGGCCCCAACATAGGGGTAAACCCATCAACAGCCTTGTACGAATACCACTCCGCCTGCGTGCCATAACTCGAGGCAGGGAACCACTTCTCCAGAATCCACCCCGAAGCGTGGGGATACTTCTTCACCTCGCGCATCTCCGTAACCACGCGAATCGGCTTGTTGTCATGCCGCGTGAAGTTACACCCCGGAGCATCCGGGTTAGGCTGAAAATTCAATCCACCCTTCTCCGCTGTCGATAACCCCTCAGCCCAATCCCGATACACTCCAGACTCCTTCACCAACCGGTCGCCGCCGACCAGCAATCTCCATCGCGGCTTGCCAAAAGGATTTCTCCCCCCATAACTGGTAAGAAACCGCTGCGTGGCGGAAGGCACAATGTGGCTCATGCGTGCCCACCTGGATAAGTAAAGGGAGCCGTCTTCCTGCCGTACCAATTCGCGGACATCGAAGCGTCCGTGCTCTCCAGGTGATACCCCACCACCTCAGGGATGAGCCCCCGTTTCGCCCGGGGCCACGTCTTGGCAAACACCATATCCCCGCGTCCCGCATCGGTGTGGGCCACCGGATACTCACCAACCCCGGACACCGAAGGCGCCCACATCTGAAAGAATCCGATGGGAATATACCCGCCGCCCTCTTTGCTGGTAACCCGCGTGCCCAAAGGAAACGCATTCAAATGAACGTAGGCATCGCATTCATGCTGCAACACAGGCATCTCCAGAAAGCGGTCCCACTGTTCGTAACCCTTTACGCAGAACCGGTCGATGCCGTAGATCATGCTCGGGTCGAGGTTGGCATTCTTGAGCAGCAAGCGGGTCTGCGGCGGCAGCCAGATATCCGCGTCCAGATGAACCACCCACGCATTCCGGTCGAGCCGTTGCAGGCCCTCATTAATCCCCGCACCCTTGCAGAACTTGTTCCAGCGCGAATTCAGCGCGTCGGTCTTGATGCACTCCACGTGGTGAAACTCGCAGATGCGCTGCGTATCGCGATCCTCCGCCGAGGTGACCACCACGATGCGATCAAACAAATGTTTATTCGCCGGCAGCGTACAACGTAAGAAATCGGAGTAGCGGTCACACACCAGCACTGCTTCCATCTTGAAATCAGCATCGGGTAAGTTCACCGTGCCTCCGGGACAAGGGCCGTGATAAGACATCGATAAGCTCTCCAAAAGAAAAGGGCTGAGATGGTTGTCTCAGCCCCCGAGTAGTTAGTTGTAGACAGGGACCTTCAGGCCGGTAACCGAAGAAATAGCCTGAGGATTGTCGACCGCATACTGCCGCGCATCGACGTAATAGCATCCCTCATTGGCGGTCGGATTACCCGACGCCGGATCATAGATTTGAAACACCCACTGGCCGCTACGGTTCTTGAACCAGAACGGCGCCTTGCCCCACACCACCTTGAGCCACGAACCGAACTCCATGAAGTCGATGCGCGAATTGTCAGCGTGAATATTCCTGACCACTTCGCGACCGGCAATGGTGAACTGGCCCACGTTGGCGGTGAGTCCATCGAACCCCGGCATTTTGCCGTTGGTCATCAGGATCTCCTGCTTGGCGAAGCCCATCTCCTCGTAGGCCTGGATCTGCGCTGGATGCGCATGCCACACCTGCGACTTGAGCGCGTCCGTGCCCAGGCTCTGTTCCACCCGGCTCAGGGCCGCGCGTAACATGGGCAGAGACAGAGGAGCGCCGCCCGCAGCCACACCGTTCGCGACTACATAATTCTGCGTACGGTTGATGCCGAGGTACGTTCCCGTAGTTGCGGTGTTGTGGAAATACGGGATGCCGTACAGGAACACAGGTGTAGTTGCGGCCACACCTGCGACCATGATGAAGTCGCCCGCTACCGTCCCGGCGGGTACCGCATCCACGGTTATGGATTGCACCGACCCGAGCTTGTTGTTGACGTTGTTGACATAGCAGGTGCCGCGCAGCGTGTAAGTGTTGCTCATAACCTGCAACTGCTGCCCTTGCGAGATCAGCCGCGCGCCCCAGGGAGAAGAAGCCAGCACGATGGGGTTGGCACCGCCGCCGGCGTAGCTCGTATCCACCTGGGCGATTTTGCCGTCGCCCGCCTGCTGCAGGAACTGATCGCGATTCTTTGCCATCTGAACCGCAACGTCGGCCAGCGTCTTGGTGACCGGGCTTTCGGAAACAACCTTGGGTCCGCTGTCGCCGATAATGTCAACCAGCCGGGAGTACTCGACCGGGATGACTGTGGCCAGCGGAGTCAACGTGCCCTGATCCCATGCGCTGAAGTTACCCGCGGGCAGAATGCCGCCGTCCAGATTGAACAGCGAGACGTTGCCGGGAAATGCGGTCTGGAAGCGCAGACGAAAGCTGCGCAGCGAAACTGGAGTAATTGACCCGCGCTCAGAGATGCGGGCGTCCAGCTTGGCTTCTTTTTCGATGAGCAGCTTGATGACCTCGTTCAAGGCCTCAAGCTGCAGCTGCTGTGTCGTACTTGCCGTACCGATTATGTTGGACATGAGATTCCTTTATGTGTGGGTGAATGCCTGAATTGCTCACCGAGATGTCATCAGCTGCAGCACCCGAGGGAGAATTTGTTCCCTCGCGAGCTTGTCGAAGGGCTTGCCTGGGTTGGCTCGTTGCCATTCCGCCTGCGCGTGGTCGAAGGCAGCGCTGGAGTTCATGGTTGCGCTTCCACTGCCGGCCGGTCCGGTCGATCCCTTGGGCTCAGTCTTCTTCGTGCTGTCGATCTGGGCGTCTACCTTGGCGCGTTTGGCTGCGGAGGCGTTGGCGATCTGCACCCCGGCCTCGCGTAGTTCCTCCCGCGCCACTTCGGGGAGATACTGCTGCACGGCCCTGTCAATGGCCGCGAGACGGCGTTGGCGCGATGCATCGCCGAGCGGGAGCCGCTGCAAGGAGTGCATCTGATCCTGCAGCGCCGGGTTCGCTTGTATCTTGCGAATCAGCTTGGCGCCGATGGCTTTGGGGAGAATGTTCTTCAAATAAGGACTGACCACGCCGCCCTGCTTTTCCACGTTGGCAATGATCCTGCTGATGCCGTCGTGGATCCGCGTCTGGGCTTCCGTCTGCAATCCGTTTTCGAAGGACCGTCTCTCTTCCACCTTCTCGCCGTGCTGGCGCACATTGAGTGCGCGTTCCCTGCGGTCCAGCTCATCTGCCTTACGCCGCAGTGCGTCTGGTTGTGCCTCTGACGCGGGGGAAGTGGCCGCGGATTCTTCCCTGAGGAGCTCCAGTGCATCTTTCGTTCGTTGGTCGCGCGTCCGTTCTTCCTCAGAGCGATAGAGATTTGCCTTGAGGCGTGAGGTTACATCGTGCGCGCGGTGTTCGAGGTCGAGGGAAACCACGTTGTCAACAAATCCAAAAAAGTCTTCGCCGATAACCGGCTTGCCATTCTGCATCACCACGTTGCCGTCGGCGTCACGCTCGTAGGAAAGCTCGGCGATCTTGCTGAGCGACGCCATGGTGCCTTCGCGGGTGGTCGATCCGAGGAAGGTCTCGCGCACGTCGACCCAGGTGGAGGAGTGGTCGAGTGCGGCCTTCGCCGAATCAAGGTCGGGAAAGATTTCCCGGTAAGGTTTCAGCTCCGCTGCCTCGCGGGCCGTCTTGTAAAGCTGACCTTTGAGCCTGGCATCGGCCTCGAGGAGCTTGCCGAAGTCCGGGTTGTCGGTCACCATCTGGCTGAGCAGTTCAGGCGTAACGACTGCTTCAACTTCCAGCTGAAAATCTTCTTCTTCGGGCGGAGCGGGGGCGGCCGCCTCGACCGGGACCACCTCCGTTATCTCCACCGCAGGTGCCACCGGCTCATCCGGAGCGGGGATAGCACCCAACTTTTCGCTGAGCAACGCCGCGGCGTAGTCTTCGCGAATAGGAAACTTGCCTGGATCCACCGAAGAGGTGGGAGCAGGCGTGGAAGGCGCTGGGGCAGCTGCCGGCGCAGGAGCAGAAACAGGCTCTGCCGCCGGAGCGGGAGCCGCAATCGTTGCTTCAGTCATAGTCTTCCTTCTAAGGAAATCGACGGGTGCCCCAGGTTCGCTTTGGCGAACCTGGGGCACCCGTCTATCCCTGCAGCTTATCGGCCAACTTGATCAGCGCATTTGCCGCCTGCACCTGGCCCTGAATATTTCCGCTCGTCGCGGTCGGAGATAAATGCATCAACCCACCCACCGTATTCACCACATCATTAATCTCGTGCGGAGGAACCTTCGGCGGCGCCATCTGCTGTGTCTCCATCGCGACCGCCGCGGTGAAATAAGCCAGCAGATTCTGCCAACCCGCCGGATTGTTATCCGGGATATCCGAGTTCTCCTGGCAATACTGCCGCACCACCTGCTTCAACACCGTAAAGTCATCAATCGCCTGATCCGGCAAAATCGTCGGCTTCACCTGGCCTGTCGGTTGCCCGGTCCGCGGATCGACCACCGGCACCGCCTCGCCCTGCAACAGCCGGTCAATAATCTGCAACACCTTGGACCGCATGGCCGCGCCCGGCACCACCATATTCGGCACCCCAAGAGCCGTCGCCGCCTGCTCCTGGTTCGTAGGATCATCGAAGATCGCCTGCGCCAGCGGATTGCTCGCCGCCGCCTGCATCAAATCCATCCACCGCTGGCGCAGCTCAGCCGCGGTCACGGGCAGCCCCTGGTCGGTATCCGCATGCGCGTGCACGCTGCCCTGCAGGTCATCCAACCGTATGTAATCGTTTCTGAACTCTGACCCTCGCTCCAGTACCACTTGCTTCATATCCGCGGTCAGGTTGTCTTTAGCGCAATTCACCGCCAGCTCATCGGCCTTGGCGTGTTCTTCTTTCAGGTTCTCCCAATAGATGTTCAGCTTGCCCAGCGCGGAATTCAATTGCTGTTGTTGCCCGCCAAACGTCTCGATCGACGGATCCCCCGCGCCTCCATAAACCTGCGGCGGAATGCCGGCGAACATCTGTGCGTTGAACGCCAGCTTATCCAGGTAGTTGAACGCCTCCTCATGCATCTGGAACTGGAACTGATACAAAGCATCGGCCAGGCGCACCGACCCGGGAGCTCCCGTCCGCTTCAACTTCACCAGGTTCAGAACCCCGGGCAGCATCGGCTTGCCCTGCAGCGATTTGGTATCGATCAGGTCCGCGTTGGCCAGCGTCACTCCAGAGGAGCAGCGGTCCATAAACTCATGCAGGATGTTCGCCATATCGTTGTAACGCTTTTGAAAGGGCACAACGATATCGCCGATCGATGGTGGAAACAACCCGAAACCCTCGTGTGTGCCCGCCCAGGTCCACTCCCTGGTCAGCGTGGCTTCACGTGCCGAAAGAAAAATAGCGCCCGTACTTATTAATAGAAGACCCGTGGGATACGCGGTGCGCATGCGTTCCCCAAACTCCTGATCGTCCTCCAGATCGAAGGCCCAGGGCTGGATCCAGGTCCGCGACAAGGTGGGCCGCTGATCCTGCAGAATGCTGGAGTTCGCCCCCGTCTGCGCGTACACCTGCTGCCGGGCGATGCGATCGATGCTGCCATTGGGAGAAAGCTCGCTCGATGCATTGGCAGCGATCTGATCGTACATATCGGGATACGCTGCCCGCAGCGCGCCCACGTGCACCTCGACCTCCAGATTGAGGATGGGCGTCTGGCGCAGGTTGTTGGCCGCCGGGTCGCAATCCACTTCGAGCGGGCTATAGAGGTTCTGCGCGACCATCCCGTTGGGCACGACCTCCTCGCCCACTTGCCGGACCACCGGCCCGTATTCGGCAGGGAAGAAAGAGTCCTCCGCCATGGGCTGCTGGCATTGCGGGCAGCGGTGTACTCCCATGCCCATGGCATCCGTAGCCGAGGTTGCGCCGCAATGGAAGCAGTGGTAACGATCGGGTGCCAGCTCGGTCTCGGTCTCGTCGAACACCGGCTCTCGTGTCGTGCCGGCGCGTTCCCCATCGACCACATAGCGGGTATGGCGGAAGACGGCGCCCGTGGTGTAGAGATACAGCAACTGTTGCTTAAGCAGTGACTGCTCGCTGTTCTGCCGCTCGATGATGTCGATCAGTGTCTGGGCCGCTCTTGCCGTGGTTACGTCGGTCAGTTGCTCGGCATCCTCCGGCATCCATTTAGATTTAGGCACCTGGGGAGCCAGTGCTGCCACGAACCCCGTGGCCAGCATCTGGTAGAAGTTGTTGCAGTACTGGTAGAGATCTTTATCGTCGGCGTCCTGTGCATGATCGCCCTGGTTCATCCAGTCGACTGCGTTGAAAAACTCCGATTGGCCAGGGCCGAAGGAGATGAACTGGTTACCCTTGAAAAACTCGAGGTTCTGCAGGCATCGTTGCATGAGCACCACGCGGTCCTGGGACCACTGGTCCTTATACCTGCGTACCAGCGCGATCAGCCGCTGCTGGTCTTCTTCTGTAAGCTGGGCGCTATTCTGGGGCTCATCCGCCGTACCCTGCATCGGGTCGGACGGCGTATGCTCCATTCCACGCTGAGCCTGGGGTACCTGGTATGTGGCCATTTACGCCTGTTTCTTTCCTGAAAAAGTTGGGAAGTCCGAGGGGCGCACCGCAGATCCCTCGGCTTCGCTACGCTCCGCTCGGGATGACAATTTTGTCTGGGAACGCTCAGTACAGTTTCCAAGATGAATTGTCATCCCGAGCGAAGCCGAGGGATCTGCGGTGCGCCCCTCGGACTTCCCAAATTCTGGAGCTTTACCCGCTGAGGGACGTGTTCTTTCCTAATGCTTCCGCTTCATCCAGCGCCGCGGTGATGTTTGGAACCCACTTGACGTGGGCCCCAGTCTGCACCCGGTTGTAATCCCGATACGCCTTACGAGTGAGCGCGTCGGCCAGTTTCGAAGGCCGCCGGCGAGACTTCATCAACTTCTCGATCTCTTCCGCTTCCGGATCAATCGGCTCTTCCGCTATGTTCTCGGAGGACTGGGCTGAGGAGGGCAAGCTGAACAGAGGTCCACCCAGCCCAAGCGTAGCCAGCCGGTCCAGCAATATCTGCCGCTCCGCCTTCAGATCCCTCAGTTGCGAAGTCACGAGGTCCATCATCTCCAGGTGGGAAGAGCGGGATATCCAAGGAAGCCTCATATGGGATCTGTCCCATCAGCGGACAAAGGGTGCCCCATATCTCGCTCGTTTTTGGCGAGATGTGGGATACCACAGCTCTTTCTCCTGAACCTTACTGAGTACACGTATATCCCCACGTATAAAGCGTCGCTGCCGCCAAAGCCGTGCTATTGGAAGCAATCGTGAAGGCAGTAGCCGATCCCACCGGAATATAAACATTCCCCGCCCCGCTGAGCCCCGCAGCCGCCGCATTGGCCGGCGACAGCAAGCACTTAGCCAGCGTCGCATAAGGAGTCCCAAACGTCAGCGTGGCTACGGTCGCGCCGGCCGCCGGCGAAGACCCCGTGGTCACACTGAGATATCCCGACAGATCATTCGAGTTGGCATTCAGCGACAAGGTAGGAGAAGTCCCCGCCCCGCTCCCCGCCGCCGCGCTGGGCGCCGAAGTGGTCAATCCACTGAAATGCTTGCCGGAAATCATCGTGCCATTGATGATGTTCGCGGTGAACGAAAGCGCCGCCGTCACATCCATGGTCAGCGGAAACCCGCATCCCCCAAGCTGCGTCAACGCCCACGACTCAGTACTGAGCGTGGGATAAATATCCACCCAGGCGACACTCTCCGTCACCTGGGCTCCGCCCGCCCAGCACTTCGACTGCACATAGAACTGCGGAGAAGGCTGATAGCTCGTCGGCGTCGCGCCGGCCGTAGGCGTCAGATACACATTCGGTGGGGCATACGAAAAAATCGTGCCCCCATTGCGAAACACCTGTGCATGCACCGGATCCGCATAAATAAAAACCGTGTTACTCGCGCTGGCAGCAGTCGGCCCCAACGGAGTTACCGTGCCCTTCGAGAGCATATTGACAAACTGGTGTGGGCCGCCGGTATTGGTATTGTCGTAGACCGAGCTGGTGTAGGTGCTTTCGTTCGTATCCACAAAAGTCAACCCGTTCATGTTGATGACGCCGGTCGACGTGTTATACAGCGCCTGCGTCCCACTCCCCACCTGGTTGGGTGAGGTGCTGGTAAAGTTAGTCGAGCTCAGCCGGTTGGTATTGACAATCTGCAACGCATAGGTGCCGCTGAGGGAACACGAAACATTAGCCATGTTGATTTCGTTTCCCTCTAATTGCAGGCACCCGGAACTGTTGCCCGAACCAATATCATCAAAGCGCAGGTTCGAAAGCTCCAGATCGTCGTTCTGCAACTCAGCCATCTGCAGCCCCCATCCGCTGATGTGCGTGGCCACAATGTTCGAGAAGGCGATATGCGAAACCAGGCTGCCCGGCGACGTACCCACGTTGACGTACAGCGCCTGCGCAGTCGCGGTGTTATTTGCATTGCTGCCATACCCCGCTCCGTAGATGGTGCCATTGCCAATCTCAATGCGATCTGGCCAGTGAGCCGTGGTAGTAGTCGGATCCTGCCCTACCCACACGCTCTCCTTGCCGGAATTCAACGCGCTGAAGCCATTAACCGATACGTTGTTGCAGGCGTTGATCAGGATCGCTTCCGTATCTGTATTGCTGGTAATGTTCGTCGCTGTAATGTTCTGGCAAGGTATGCCATAGGTGCTGTACTGCGAGTCAAACCACGAGGTCTCAAAGCACGCGTCCTGGTTGTTGTAGCAGGATTCCCCATCCACCCGTAGGTCCTGGTTATTAATCGAAAACAGTCCATTCGCGAAGAAATTGCTGATGGCGATGTTATGCATCTGGGTATGCACCGAACTGGCCAACCGGATACCGCTCAGGTCGCCATTGTTCAGCGTCAACCCATCGAGCACGCAGTTCGTGCAGGACTGAATATCGATTGCGTAGCCCGAGCTCCGTGTTGTGGCCGCGGGCCCGAAGCTGATGCTCAGGTTCTCGAGCCCGAATCCGGTGGCACCGGTGGACGCGATGCAATCATTGGTGCCCACCGTCTGGCAGGCCAGCGAAGACGATGGCCCATCCCCATAAATCAACACATTCTGCGCGCCCGAAATCGCAGCTGCCGTGCTGTTATCCAGCAGGTAGTTTCCCGCCGGCACATACACGGCCTTTCCTGAACTGGCCGCCGCCGCGACCGCAGCCTGCAGGCCGGCCGTGTCCGCGGCCATGTGCGCTCCATCGCCGACCGCGCCAAAGTCCTTCACGCTGATGCTTTGTTGCAGCCTGGCGGTTACTGTTTGCGTCACCGCGCCCGCCGCTCCCTGGTTATAGTTGCCGGAAGCAGCTGCCACCACCGTGTACTGCGATCCATTCCATTGGTAAAACGTGTAAGGCGCGGTGGTAAGGTCTTCCAGGCCCAGGTCGGGGATCCCATGCACGGAAGCGATGATGCTCGCCGCATTCCCCGGAACAATCAGCTTGTACCATTCCGCGTCCAGCACAATGGTGTTTGGTCCATCCGTGGTCTGGTTTGCCGTGATGGCTTCCTGCAATCCGCCCGTTCCCGACGTCAGGTAAAAAGGTGGCACATGGTTATAGACCGTCGCCATGTTCACGCTGCAGGCGCCCACATATACTGAGCTGGGTGTAGCAATTTCCGTCAGGTTGGGATTGCTATCGACGATCTTGATCGGGGTGCCAACGGAAAATGCAGCGAAGTTCTTTCCTCCGGCACTCACCTGGCAAGTCGCAGGCGGAAAGGAAAACCCGCCTAACGTCGAGCCGGTCACTTTGAACTCACCATACTGTGCGGCGATGATCTGGCCTGTGTTCTGTCCCCGGACGGGGGCGAAGCAGGGAACCAGGGCAAGGAGCACAAGTAAAGTTTTCTTCATAATTAGTCAAATTCCGTAACGCGCACGGTCGTCGTGTTCGTACTTGCCGACTTTAAGTTGATAAGCAGGGTTGCGGCAAGAGAATAACCTCCGGAGTTATCCGGCGGCGTGCCGATCACCAAGGCAAAGCCTGCGCCCTGGGGAACCGGTGAACCCAGCACAATGGGTTCGGATTGCGGCTCGATCGTATAGGTGGTGGTGAAGGGTGTGGAGGAGCCATCGTTGAATTGGTAGGCGAGTCCCTGGCCGGTTCCGCCATTCGCGCTACCGTCTTCAATGATCTCGACCCGTCGAGTCACCTGGGTAGCAGAGACGGCGACAAACGCGCCGGCGCTGCCATTCAGCGTAATCAGTCTTGTATGCGCCATCTACTTCTTTCCTCGCAGTTTCATAAGTGTTTCGGCGAGGCGGGCTCGCCTGCCGGCTTTACCGGAATCCTCGTCATGCGTGTCCGCTTTCTTTTCGGCCGCCGGTTTGCGGATTGCATCCTCGATCCAATACTTCGCTTTCATATAAAGAACTCCCGCTGGAGCTGTTGGTCCAGCACACACAACTTGTCCCAATCCTCATGCAGCTTCGCTACATCGCGCAGAAAGTCTGTTTCTGTATCCGCCTCAGTAGCCATTGCAATATCGGCCTTGACCGTGGCGATCTCCACCCGTTCGTAGCGCGCCATGCCCTGATCCGCGTCCCATTGCGGCATCCTCGCATCCACCCGCGCTACGAAGTCCCGGCCATCCATAATCGCCTGGCTTGATCCGGGCACGGCCACCGGCTTATGCACGGCGCACCCAATCAGCATCACGAGTATGCATAGGTGGACCAGGCACGAGACGCGAAGCGGCATTTAGACCAGGCCTTTCAGCTGCTCATTTAGGTGGCCAAAGATGGCCTCGTTGCCGATCAGTCTGGCTTCGAAGCTATGGTTGGCGGTGATGGTGACGAGCAGCTCATCCGCTCCGTTGTAAGTCCACAGGAAGGTGACCTTCTGAAACGTCACGCTTCCCCTGTTGGTTGCGACCTCGAGGCCCGAGGCGCGGGTGTTCTGTTCGAGCGCCTGGATGAGCGCAGCGTACTTATCCGGTAGCAGCGCGTATCGTGCGGAGTCCGGTGGAACCCAAAGCGGGGCGGCCATTACTTTTTCGCGAACGAGGCCTCGACCTGGGCAACGACTTGAGGAAAGTCCGTGAGCAGCTTCTTCACTTCGGCGACCACGGAGGCATCGAACGTGATGTTGACGCCATTGGCGCCGGCTGCTGTTTCCGTCGCCTGCACGGCCGCAACCAACTCGCCCAGTGCGCCGAAAGCAATCTGCTCCACGGCCGCCGCCTGCGGACTGACCAGTGACGTAAGTGACTCGATTACGGTTGCCTCGCCCTGCAGGCCGCCAATGGCCGTGACTACCTTCTTGGAAACCGTGACTACATCCTTAAACAGGGACGCGAATGCGTGCCCGGTCGACTGCCAGGTGAATGCCATAGCTATGCTCCTTATGTGTTGTTGGTGTTACAAAGAAACAGCGGGCCCCCTCCGCTCCGCTGCACTACGGTCGGGATGACACTTCTGTTTAGGTACGAAACCCCAACACTCAAACAGATGTGTCATCCCGACCGTAGTGGAGGGACCTGCTGTTATTTCAACCGCGAGACCATGCTGGGGGAAGCCCCCACCCTACCCTTTGTCGCTAAGCGCCGGAACCGGACTACTCTTCAAATAGGCAAACACAGCCAACAACGCCGGCACCGTAGCCAGCTTGACCATATTCACCAACCCGGTCTCATCAAACGTAAACACATTAGGCAGTGCGATCGCGCCACTCGCCGCCGAGGCAAACGCGGAGATACCCGCCGCCGCCAAACCATGAATCCAAACCTTGACATTATTCATCGAGCCACCGCCCTCACCCAATTGATATAGTCGTAAGCCATCGTTACGGAAGTCGAGCTCAACGACGTAGCCGACCAAACCGCCGGGTACTGCGTGGTCGAGGGCATGTTCGCGATCGCCACCCCGGTCCCGCACACCTGTGTCCCACCGATATACCAATGAACATTCGTGCCATCGTTCACCATGGTCAGCCGGGTCCACGCAACCGTAGCCGCGACCCCACTATCCGTGGAGGTCGAGTTATACCGGCAATACCAGTCGTTCACCACCCCATTGGCACTGGATAAGTAGAATCCAATCCCCGTGGTCCAGGGATTCGCATTAGGGGTATGTGCCATCCCCACCTGGTACGCGGCTGCTGTGGTCCCAGGCAGGACAGGCACATAGACCGCCGTCTCCCACGTCCAGCCCTGCGAAGTGTTAGCCGAAGCGATCGAAGGATTCTCCGACACCAGGCCACACACGATGCCCGTACCGGTCCCAGCGGTTCCACTCGTCAACAGCATATTGCCCGGGTGATTGTTATCCGTATAAGTGTCGTTCGGGCTACAGGTATCGCTGGTCGGCGAACCAATAGGATCGCTCGCCATATTCGCGCCCGTATAAAAGTCATCAAAGAAAGTAGAGTTAGGCCCCGCCGTTCCCGACTGCAGCGCGAACCCTGCTGCCGTCACGCTGTTGGCCACGGTCATCGCCCCCGCCGTCAACATCGGCGAATAGTTTCCCATCGTTTGCCCGCAGCTGGTGTCGTTCCCCAGCACAGAAAGCCCCACCGGCGCCTTCGCTAGGTAGTCCGCGGGAGAATTAATTGTGCCCGACTGAGTGACAAACTCCTGCCAGTCTGGAGGAGAAACAGCGCTGGCCGGCGTTGCGGTGCAGAGTGCCCCTGAGGAACCAATGTTGACCGGGTCAGCGGAGGTAGTAGCGGCAGCAAAATAGTACAGTGCAGATCCGTTCAGGAACCGGTTGCCGCCCACATATCCGTTCGTCCCTTCGATCGAGGTACCCTCGCCCGAAAATGGATACTGAATCTGAAATCCATAGCCCCCCACGTCGTCGATCTCGGTACCTACAAAATGCACCCCGCCAATGGTGATGATGCCGTTGGGCACAACCGAAGGATGCAGATGAATGAACGTAGAGTCGCCGCCGCCGGTGGAAAACGCAGCGATGCTGCCGCTATACGAGGTGATATCTTTTGTGCTGCTATCGGAGTTATTAAAGATCACGCCGTAGTTCACATTGGCCGTCTGGTAGACCTGGACGTCAATCATGCCGGAGCATCCTGAGCCGTTGTTGCTCCCTGGGGTGATCGCGGTGACCGCGGTGCCCACGATCGTCGCCGTCATCCCAGTGGGCATGGTGGCGCAGGGAGTGGTGTATGCGCCTCCCCGGTAGCCCCGCAGCGACACCACCGTGAGTTCGGTGGTTCCCGAATAGGTGGCATAGCAATTTCCGCCGTTGTTAACTGTGTACGAAGTGATCGCGCCCCCAACCACGTTGGCGGTGAACGTACCGCAATTTTGCACTCCGTTATCGGGATAAACGCCAATGTTGATATTCGTTGCGAATACCTGGTAGGCGTCTCCACCGAAATGGCCGAACTCAATTACGTGATCGGACCCTGGTGCGAGGTGTCCGGCGGAAAGGTTATTGAAATAACTCTGGCCAAGAGAACCCAGCTCGATAGCCGCCGACGCGGCCGCACCCCCGTCGATGGTCATATCGTCGATTTGCATCGACGTGAAGTTTGCCCCCCCGGTAGGCCGGTTGAACACCGGGATAGCGGTCGGACCGGTGTAGGTGAGATAAGTGCAACCGGAGCCGCACCCTTTTGCGCTCACTGAGAATTCGTCGTCGTAACTGTTTCCATCCACCGGGTTCACGAAGCTTTGGTTGGTCGTATACTGGCCGGCGCCAAACTGGATCAGGTCGCTCTGGTGATATTGCCGCATGTAAGAAGCCGCCATGTACCAGGCGCAGTCGGCATTGGTGGCGGCGGCGTTATTCGGCACCGGGTACCACACGCCATAGGAGGTTCCGGGGGTGGTCGTGTTGTTGGTGGAGTTCAGAGCGATATAGTAGGAACCGGAGTAGCTCACCACCTGGCACTGCGGCTGGTTGGTCGAAGAAGACCACGCCACCGGGGCCACGCCGATCCCACCGTAATTGTTGAAGCCGTCTACGTAAAAGACCTTATTGAAGCTATTGACTCGGAGCGTGGTGAAGGAGCTGTTATTGAGCGGCTGCTGAATGTACTGATCTGCCTGTCCGCCAAACGAGAGCGGAGCTTGTTGCGGCGCATACGTTGTTCCCGCTCCCGTGGAAACAGGAACCAGGCCGGAGGACGCCGCTGCCGGCAGGGTGCTGCCGTTGCCTGCTCCTGGTACTCCGTTGCCGCCGACTCCCTGGCCCAGGAACATCTGGCAGCTCAGGATCATGAGTGAGTACAATAAGAATCTTTTCACGCCGCTGCTCTCCGTAGCCATCCCGCCCGATACACTTCCAGGTTTGGATTTGCTTTCACCAGTTCATCGTAGTAGTTCTCCGCCTCTGCCCGCAGATCGGCCAGCACCTTTTCCGGATCGGCTAGGTCGAGTGCGTGCAGGGTGAGCGGCCCAATGCGTCCGTCGCCGACCACGGTGACTGCATCCTGTAACATTCTCGCTGCGTTCATCACACCGACGTTCACCCCCAGCGACAGCAGCTTGTTGGCGACATCCTGGCTGGCGATCTCGGCGATACAAAGCGGCTCGCAATAGCTGATATCGTAAATGCCCCTGGCGATCTGCAGCGCGGCCACCTGGCCCATCGAGCTATAGAACAGGCAATTGGTCAGTTCGGGATGCCAGTGCTCATCGATCCCGAACCTGGTCCGCTTGCCATCGGGTGCGGTGGTAATTGCGCCCGACAGTGTTGCATCTTCCCATCCCAGCACGTAGTCAATTGCCGCATTCACATTAGCCATCTGAACCTGCATTTCTCGAAACCAGATCTGCGGAAGGAAATCGACAGGAGTCCTTTGGTCGTAACCCCGGGGGATGGAAATCGACATGAGTCCTTTAGTCGTAACCTCGGCGGAAGGAAAAGCGACGTGAGTCCTATGGTCGTAGCCTCGGTGGAAGGAAAGCGACGGGTGCCCCACGTTCGCACCAGCGTACTTGGGACGAAAATGATGGGCGCAGCCCAACGACCGCTTTCACCCCATCGACTGACCGATTCATATCAGGCGTTCCGCATACGGCCCACCCAACTAACCCCCACCAAACAAATGCGCCAACAGAGCAATCAGCGCCCCACCAGCACTCCCGCCAAGCAGTGCCAACGCGGTAGCCACCAGCTTCGCCTTACCATTCGCCTCATTACTCCCTGTCTCCAACGAATTCACCCGCGCCTCATTCTTTTCCATGCGCGCCTCGTGCCGGATCAGCGTCGCTTCCACGATAGGCAAGCGTCCATGCTGTCCATCCAGCCCCAGCTCCCTGCGCAGCATCTTCAGCTCATTTCCATTGGACCGGCCTTGTTCCAGGCTCTCTTCGACCTTGCCCTTCAACTCCATGAGTTGCTCCAGTATCTGGGCTTGAATCGTGCTGTCGGCCGGCTTGCCATGAGGAGTCATCAGAACTGCACCGTGCCGGTAATCGTCACCGGTCCCGTGATGGTGATGGTGTAGGTACCCGGCGGAATCACGCTCACCGTCAGCGGCAATGCTGCGCTGGTGTGCCCACCCGCTGTCGCTGTAAACGTCGGCATCCCGGTACCCACCCCGGCGACTAGGCCGGAGCTGCTCACCGTAGCCAGGGACGAATTAGAGCTCGTCCACCCGGTTGCAAAATTCCCGTGCGCATCGGTCGTGTTACACAAAGTGGTCGAGCCATCGGAATACGTACACGTGGCGTTGAGCTGGTTGGTTCCCCCGATGTTGACTGAGGTGACGCCGCCGGTCGCCGCCAGCGAAACACTGGCCAGGCTGACGCTTGGGGCGCTGATCGTCACCGTCCAGGGATTGCTGTACTTGCTGCCGATCACCGCCTGAATATTGACCGAACCCGTCCCCACTGCAGTGGCCAAACCCGGATGAGGCGAGCCCACCGCCCCCACCGTGGCCTTGGTCGTATCTGTGGAACTCCACGTGGTCACCGCGTTGCCGTAGATATCGGCCATGCTGCAGTTGGTCGTTTCCGTGGAATAGACGCAGAAGGCAGAGAACTGCAGTGTGCTCCCGATCGTCATCGTATTGGCGCTGCCTGGGGTGCCAAGATAGGCGCTCTGCAGGGTTGGCGGAGCCACCGTGACCGACAGGGGCGTGGTGTTCATGATCCCGGCCACGGTCGCCGAAAGGTTGGTGGTTCCCACGGCCACGGCGCTCACCAGTCCGCCACCGTTGACCGTCGCCACTGAAGGAGCCGAGCTGGTCCACGTGGAAACCGAGTTGCCGTGTGCGTCGAGGGTGTTGCAGCTGGTCGTCGATCCGTCGGAATAATGACACGTGGCGACAAGTTGATTCGTCGCCCCGATCATCAGCGAGCTGGTGCCGCCGGTGGTTGCCAGCGAAACCGAACTCAGCGTCACCGTCGACGCGCTGACCGTCAGGCCCCACACCTGGCTGACTTTGCCCCCGGTCAGCGTGGCCTGGATATTGCTCGTGCCTGCGGCTACTCCGGTCGCGAGACCAGAGCTATTGATGGTTACCTTCGCCGTGTTGCTGCTCGACCATCCGGTGACCTGATTACCGTGCGCATCGGGGTTATTGCAGCTTGTGGTCGAGCCATCGGAGTACGTGCACGTGGCAGTGAACTGCAGCGTGCTGCCTGGTGTCATGGTCGTTGCGTTGCCCGGGGTTGCAATCAACGCGCTCGATAAAGTAACCGTCGATGTCCCATTGACCGGATCGTTGGCATTGCCGGCTATATCCCAGACCACACTGGAAGGCAGTACATTGGGGCTGATCGGACCCGCCGCCGGGCCCACGCCGCTGGTGGTCGAAACGCTCTGGCTATTCGAGACCGCCAGCAACCCCACTGCGTCGACCACCGTCGCCGTGATCGTATGACTACCGGTCGAGAGGTTGCTGGCGCTGTAGTTGAGGTTATACGGCCCAGCGCCCAGCACCGCGCTCACATAGTTGCCGTCGATCGCGAAGACCACGCCCTGCATCCCGTACTCAACCGTGGTTACGGTGGCGGTGCCGGTCAGCGTGCCCGAGCTATTGGCAATGGCCCCAAGCGAGATCGACAACGATGGGTTGCCCGCCGGGCAGTTACCCCCATTGATATTGCCCGAGTACGTGACAGTGGTGGAACCATTGCCTTCATTCTCGTAGAGGGCGCTGCTGTTAGCGGACGGAGTCATCAGGCAGGCATAGTTATTCTGCATGGTGCCTCCTCTGGTGCCACCGAAGCCGCAACCCGCGCATGGCCACTGGCTCATGACCGTGTTGTTGTAGATATTCATGTTCTCGGCGCCCACTTCCATGCCGATGCCGACGTTGGCCCCGCCGGCCACCACGCCCTTGAGCAGGTTGTGGTACCAGCTCACTCCGCTCATCGGCACCAATACATAACTGCCGCTGATCAGCGACAGCGAGAACGGTGCGGAGAAACCAAAGGTGCTTGCCGAGGGAAAGGGGCCGCCGGCCTCGAAATCGTAGTTGGCGTAAATCTGAAAATTCGCGATGCCGTCACTGTCCGTCTGGCCGCAGCCCGCCCCGGTGTTGATCTCTAAAAACATCCGGTGATGGGCCACCGAGTAGTTGTGATGGATCAGGATATTCTGCGCCTGAAACGCCTGCCCCTGGCATCCCTTGATGTTCTGGTAGACATGCGAGAAGCTGTTGTGGTCGATGTCCAGGTTCGAAGCCCCGAAGAACCAGATGCCCGCACGCGCGTCATCGCCATCGGGATCGGTCTGCTCCAGGTAGGTGGATCCGGCTGCATTGTATCCGTCGTTGTACGGAATGATGTTTGAGAACGTGTTATAGCGGATCACGACATTGTTCGATCCGCCACCGAGATAGATGCCCCCGTTGCTGCGGAAGGAATTCGGATTGTAAGTCATGTTCTCGAACGTGTTGTAGCTGAAGGTAAGATTCGAGACCGCCTGGCTCAACGTCTGGCCGCCATCGCCCCCGGAACCACTGGCCGAAATTCCCCCGCCCGAGAACGTGCATCCGCTGCTGGCCGAGCCGCCAACCGTAGTGTTCGACACAATGCTGAGGACGTCTGTGCCGGTATTAGGCCCTTCCAGCACCGCGCCCGCCTGGCAGGTGATGATCGCGCCCGTCGAAAAATTAACGACATTGTTGATGCGGTACGTGCCCGCTGGGAAGTAGACAGTATCCCCGGCAGCGATATGCGACACCCCTGTCTGGATCGCAGGTCCGTCGTTGGTGGTGCCGTTGCCCGTCGCTCCCCAGTTCGTCTTGGCGTTCCAGGTAGCCGCGTGAGCAGTCATGCCAAGACAAGCTAGTGTAAGTACGACCGCGGACCGAAATGTAACTACCACCGAGGACCGAAATATAAATACGACAGCGAAAAAGGGGTGCCCCATGTCTCGCTCGTTTTTCGCGAGATGTGGGATACCACGACGGTAAGTACGAGAATTCATTTCCCCACCCAGACGCCAGACTGGCAAACATAAAGCGTGTTAGGAGACCCGCCGGAATTCGTCCACAAACTCCCGGACACACAACTCCCCGAAGGCGCGGTAGCGGCAAACGTAATACTGGCCGCCCCCAAACTGATCGAAGGAGTACCGCTCCCCGCAACCGAAATATGCGGGTTCGACCCATTCGTGCCCGGAGGAGTTCCCCCACTCGACGAACCGTCGTAGTCATAAATCGAAAATCCCGGCCCCACCCCACTCGCGATCAGCCCCTGATTCACCCCGCCAACCGTGCGGTAAATCTGATATGTGTTGACTCCGGACGAATAGGGACACACCACCTGGATCGCCGCGGGAAACACCCACGTGGCCGCGGAGGTGGTCACCGAAGCCGTAGTGCCATTAATCAGGTTCCCGTCGAAGTCTGTGCCCGAGCACACATAGCTCACCGTGCTCGATCCGCCCCCGGTATAGTTATTGAGGCTCGGCGCGGCCAGGGTCGGGGTGGGGATCACGTTGAGCGAGCCGGCATGCCCGCCACCAAGCGTCAGCGGCTGATAGTCGGTGTTAGGAAGATTGTTGTAAATCAGGTATCCGGTATCGGTGATGATCGGATGATTGTTCAGCAAGGTTCCGATCTCGACCGATGACTCAAAGAAATTGCGCCCGCCGGTATTCGTCTGATGGATAATCCCCGCCGTGTCGACCCAGGTCTCATTCCCGAGGCTGTTGATCGAGAACACGCTCGCGCCGCCGTGGTTGAACGGGGTGGGGTTATTAATTCCCAGGATCGGAGCTTCTGTACCGCCATACGCGATCACGTCCGAGGGTGTCTGCTGAATACTGCCCAGCACCAGGTTGATCGACACCGCCGCCGCGCCGCTGTTGTGCGTGGCCGCGCTCGTGGTGTAGGCCCCACGCATCAACCCGGTCAGCGTGCTGCCGCTGATCGCGGCGTAACACTCATATTCGCCATCCACAAAGAAGCAGCCCGAGGGAGAAAGCCCCGAAGTGGACGAGAGCGCAATGGTACTATCGGTCGCTCCCTGGTTCGCCGTGAGGCTCGCGGTCCATCCCTTGGTGGGGCACGTGTAACCGCCATTGATCCCGGTCACCGGTGACTGGATGCAGCCGTTCCCCGTGCCTCCGGTCGAGCCGGCGGGCAGGTTGACCGTGCTGGCGTTGATCGTCTGCGCATTCAGTTGTTCGGCCACGGGCGCGAAATCCACATACCCAACCTGGATCTGGTCCGCGGTCGTGGCACCCCAGAACTTCATGCCCAGCGTGCATCCTGCACCGGCCGCCGGCGTGAGGTCGATCTGCGTGGTGAACACCTGGGCCGCGGTCGAGGGCCACGCGTTGGTGATTGGGATGTTGTAGTTTTGCGAGAACCCGCCGCAGCCCGAAAACACGCTCATCGTCTCGGTATTGGAGGCGGTGACCGCATCTTTCATGGAGATATAGAGCGTGTATTTGCCGCCCACCAGCCGCTGACCGGGGCCGATCGAAATGTTTTCCTGGTTGAATTGCCCGGTGGCGCAATAGATAACGCCTGGATTGTTGCCCACATTGCAACCCGCGTAGGCATTGGTGACGGGCGAGGTCGCGTCGTAAGTCCAGCCCACCGACATGGCCTGAGACTCAAAAGCAAAACTCGCATTGAACTCCTCCGGGGTAATGAAACCCCCTTCTGAGCTGGTGTAGGGTGCGGTCAGGTTGCCGGTGTTGAAGGTCTCGCTGGTTTGCGAGCGAATCGGCTCCCGGCCATTGCCCATTTGCAGCCCGCCGTAGGGTCCGGCCGCGCTGCCGAAGCGCTGCGACGTGGTTCCTGAGAACTTACTGAAGGGGCCAAAGTTGATCAGCGAATTTGTTCCGTAGACGTTTCCCTTCGGTTCGCTGCCCAGGTTGCTGACGAAATCGGCCGTGTTGCCCCATCCCCAGTTGATGGTCGGTGTGGTAACGGCGTTATTGAAGTTGCCGCCGAACCAATGCTGCTGTCCGCCCCCGATGTAGACCTCGCCCCCGCCCCCCATGTGCTGATCTTCGATCTCAGCGTTGTAGGCGTCCCATTCCCACTCCGGCATCTGCACCGCATGCGGACCAGCCTCAGGCTCGCAGTACAAATTCTTGAAATGGTCGAGTGACAGCACGTCGAGCGCGGCCCCCGTTTGATCGTTGTAGAGAGCGGTGAAGTACATGCACGTGTCCGCTCCCAGGGCGGCGCCGGTGGTTGTGCCTTCCTGCGAGTACACGTTGAAGTTCGAGAAGGTGTTCTGGTTGCCCAGCGCAATATTCACCGGGTTGGCGGCGTAGATCGTAATGCCGTCCCAATGCGTACCATCGCCGGTCGGCTGCGCTCTGCCATAGTTACCGTTTTCAATCGAGGGCGGCCCGATCGCCACGCCGTAGAAGAGATAGAGTGCGTAAAGATTGGCGAAGGTGGTCGCATACGACGGCGAAACCATGTAAATCATCGCCGTGTGGTTGACTTCGGCCCAGCTCTCGCCATTGATCTCGTTGGGCCACTCGAAGAACGACAGGTTCTCGATCTTGGCGTTGGCGCTCCAGGAGCCGGAGCCTCCCGAACTCTGGTTGATGCCGCTCGCCAGCGGGAAGGCAAAGGCCGCATTGCCCACGTTCCAACCCGGAAAGTAGCCTGCGGTCCCGCTGGGTGTGGTGTCGTTACTGTTGACCGTAGGTGTCACCGGCCACGGATAACTGGGCTTGAACGGATTCAGCGGAACCACCGTCGCACCCACCGAGTGCGCGGCCCGTGTGCTCCCGTTCTGCGCGCATTGCACGCCATACAGCGTATTCGCCGGCGTCGGATTGGCGGCAATCGACTTGCCGAAATACGTGAACTGCTCCCCGTCGATCTGCACCATCCCGAACGGAGCGACATTCGATTCGTAGTACGGCACCGGGTTGATGGAATTCGCCAGGGTGATGCTCGACGGGCAGGCACCGGAACCAATGGCCGTTGCCAGATTCTGCGGACTGCTGCCGGCAAACCATTCTGCCTGCGCATTGCTCGAGCCGGCAGGCAGTGCGGTCGAGAGGGTGCGAGCCGTGGCGCCCGAACAGCTGCCGGCCGTCGACGACACCGTCGCCGTGAACACGCTCGCCAGGTAAGGAAAGACCACCGTCTGCCCCACTGCCGGCGCCGTCTCCGAGCTGGGCACGCACATCACCGCCGAAGCTGCCGTGATCGAGGCCACACCGTTGAAGGCCCCGCTGCCATTGCTGTTGGGTCCCTGGAACCATCCCGGCGCCAGGGGGTTCGACGACACCCCGCTCTTCTCCGCGATCGGCCGGTACAAGGCGGCTTTGGCTGTGGTTCCCGCATCGTTGATCGTTTGCCACGGCAACGTGGCATCAATGCGTGAGTCCAGCAAAAACGTCAAATCGTGAATATGCGCCGCGCCTTGCGAGACCCCCTGCGTCTGGCTGGCATCTGGCCCTTGAAATATGTCCTCTCCCGGAAAGCTGACGATGGAGGAGCTGATACCGAGTCCAATCGGGCTCTGGCCTTTCAGGATTTGTGTATGGGTCAGGCACGATCCGGCAGGGAAGACCAGGGTCCCTCCTGCGCCCACGGCATTCATGCCCTGGGTGATGGCGGCCGTATCGTCGTGAGCCAGATCCATCTCGTGTGCAGGGGACTGGGTGAAGGGGGCAGCCGTGGTCAACACCCCGTCAAGCGAGTCGGTGATCGACACCACCACGGAGTCAAATTGCGTAGGAACGCCCGCCACCGTGCCCACGGCGACCAGCGTCTTGCCGATGTCCGCTGCTGTAAGTGCGCCATCGATGATAGTGAATGACCTGGACCCGCTGCTCAGCGTGCCAAAGACCTGCCGTGTATCGCACGCCGCGCCGAACTCCGTGACCCCGCGCGCCGTAGCCGGAACATCGGCGCGGTTATCCTGCACCCGAACGTTCCCGGTGTTAGTGAAGGAGCTGCGGCCGGCGCTCGGCTGAAGAATCGCGCTGCCGCCGTTGCTATTCGCGGCATTGATCGTGGCCTGCGGGCTGTACGTCCCTGTGGCCACAAAATCATCCAGGTCGATGGCTCCGCTACTGGTCGCGTTATTCGAGACCAGGTCATTCTGCAGGGTGTTGAGCCCGGTGCCCATGCCGCCGTTGCCGACCTTCACATACTGGGCTCCGTTCCACTGGTACCAGACCGTCGGCACCTGGGTCACGTCCATCAAGCCAAGCTTGAGGCTGCCCTGCGCCGCCGCGATCACCGCGGCTGCATTGGCTGGGCCTCCCACCAATTGGTAGAACTCGTTGTCCAGGATGATGGTATTGGTCTGCGGGCTGGTGAAGTTTTGATTGAGGGCTTCCTGCAGGCCACCCGTTGCCGAAGCCAGATAGAACGGAACCTGGTGATTATTGACCGGCGCGATGCTGACGGCGCAGGCAACGTTGCTATCGACCGTTGCTGTCGGCATCACCGTCTCGTTCAGTGCCGGGTTAGCGTCCACCACGGCAAGCGGAGTGCCCACGCTGAATGCGAAGAAGAAGCTCGCCCCGCCCTGCACCCGGCACGAAGCCGGTGCGAACGAGCTATAAGTATTAGGTGCGTACCCTGGAACCTTCCACTTCCCATACTGCGAAGCAATAATCTGGCCCTCGATATTCTGCCCCCGGGTGCCGGCACAGCAGAACAAGATAGGGAGAAGCAAAAGAAGTTTTTTCATAGCTATGAAATTACGGAAGTCGCGGGGGCGCCGTCCATCCGAATCGGAGGGATCTGCTAGTTGTCTTCCTAAGGATGCATCCCAATACAATCAATCTCCGAAAGACTAATCGGATTAGCCCCGCTGGCATCCGCATTCTGAATATTCAGCGTGAACCCGGAAGCGCTCTTACCGCTGAAATAAATTGTGTTCAGCGTTAACGCCGTGGGGGAAGACGGCGTGCACGTAAGCGCATACGCACTATTGGCGAATGCGCTGGGCCAAGTAGCGCTGATGCTGCAGGTCGAAAAAGCAGTATTCGAAGTGGTGCAAATCCCCGAGTTAATCACCAGGGCCTGAATCGTAGGAATACTCGGACCATTGGTAGCCGCCTGAATCCGGCCATACGCATCCACCGTGATGTTGACATTACTGTAGCTGCCCGCCGTGACACTCGTCGCTCGAAGATCGACCTCGGTGCGTGTGCTTCCCGGGTTATCCGTGACGGCAAAGTTGCCGCTGAAGTTCAGATATGGCTCCTGCGGTTGAAGCGACCCGGTCACCTGCATGTGCTGGTAGAACAGTGCCGGCAGCGTCCCGCAACTCCCGGGGCCGAAGTAGGTCCCATTCGAAACCAGGCACTGGCCGGCCGAGCCTGCTCCACCCGCGACCAGGTAGCCCAGGTTAGTATTGATGAACCCATTCTCCACATCCACCGGCCAGCCCGGTGTGCTGGTGCCGACGCCCAGCGCGCCCACGTTCAGCACGTTATACCCGGTCATGTTCAGCAACCCTGAAATGCTCTGCGGCCCATGGTTCAGTGGCTGTGACAGAATCGGCTGCGGATACACAATCGTCCCGTTCCACAGGGGAGCGCCGTTAGAAATATTGACCGTCCCATTCAGGCCGCCGTTGAGTTGCCAGGCCTGCGGCCAACCCGGATACGCATTCCCGCTGGACGAAAGCAGCGACACGTTATAGCCCGAGTAGGGAATGATGGTGTCATTGAAGGCGATGCTGCAAACCGTGTTGTTCGCGCCCACCGGGGTTGCGCCGCCCGTAGACAATGCGCCGGTCTGCGTGAACGTAACTGTGCCGGTTGTTTCGCCTTGTGCCGTTTCGCCGCCAGGCACTGCCCCCACGTATACGATGATGCCCGTCGCACCAGCGGGGATGACCGGAGGAGCCACGTTGAACTCTCCTGTAGACGTGAGCTGAACCACCCCTTCGGGGGATGGCAGGGTCGCCGTCGAATTGACGTAAAACGCGTATTGGACGTAGTAGATCCCGCCCGGCAGGGTGCCTGCGCCGTAGTTAGTCGATGTGCTGGGGAGCGCCAGTGGATTAGGGAGCCCAACCACATAGCCATCGGCCGATGTATAGCACGATGCGCTGGTCGGGACCACGCTGCCGCTGCCCGCGATCAGGCCGGCCTGTTGCAGGTTGAACGTAAGCGTACCGTTCTTGACCGGCAGGCCGGAAGGCCCCAGAAGGTTCCCACTCACGGTTCCCGCGTACGCCGGGCACGTGGCGATCATCAGGGTCAGCAGAGCCTTTATTTTGAGCATGGTTTAGAAAACGCCGCCGCCGGGTACCAGTTGCATGCCGCAGTAGATCACTTCGCCGAATTCGTTGTAGGTGTAGACCTTGATCCACGAGCGTGCATTGCGAAAGGTTGCAACGTTCTTATGTTTGCCCACCCACACCAATTCGCCCGTTTTGATCAGTGTATTTACTTTGCCTTTGGTGTAATGGTGATGGCGTCTGCTCGAGCATTTCTGCGCGATACTGTTCGAGCTGAAGGAACGAGCATCCTCCTCATTGAGGATGCAGACCATGGGATTCATAGGTCTCCATCTCGTCGCTTAGTCCCAAGGTCGCACGCGCTGGGAACGCACTAGGAAGCGAGCGGACGAGCGCTAATCTTCCTATTCGGGTGATCGATTGAGGTATAGATACAATTCCGCAATAAAAGTTCGCTTTTATTTTGCTGTGTCGCGTACTCTTCGCTTGGCTCGGTGAAGGTTGCCCTTTACGTGAGCCAATGTTATGCCGAGTAGTTCTGCAATCTCCACGTCGGGTATGCCTTCGAAGTAAGCCATCTCGAGAAGTTGCCGCTGCGCCGGCTTCAGTACGCGTAGCAACTTCTTCAGGTCCAGGCGAGCTGGCACGCTTTCGAGCCGGGTGTCGACGCTCGCAAAGATGCACCGATCCATAACCCCATCGTCTGCCATTTCTTCATCTATTTGCAGCAGGTTTGTCTCACCGTTGCTGGGTTGGCGTCCTGTACGAAGCGCAATCAAGCATTGGTTGATCGCGATGCGAGTGATCCACGTACGAAACTGCGCATTCCCTTCGAACCGATCAAGCCGTGTAAAGGCCAGCAGAAACGTATCCTGACACATATCATCGACGTCATTCTTACGCAGGATGGACCGTCCGATAGCCCTGACATATCCGGCATGTTGTCGATAGAGCTCTGCGAAGGCGTCCTCGTCCCCTAAGCGCGCCGCAGCGATCAATTGGGTTTCATTCATTCGCCCACCTAACTGAAACCACCTTGACCCCGCTAATACGCCGTGAGTACCAACACGCCGTGAGTGCCAACACGCCCTGACTTACCAACACGCCGTGAGTGCCACACACGCTGTAAGTGCAACCACGCTGTGAGCGTGTTAAAAAAAGGTGTCATCCCGGCCGGAGCGAAGCGAAGTGGAGGGACCTGCTGTTCCTCTCATCCACTAGCCAATCCCCACTGAAAGCGCCCCAATCCCCTTTGTCATCCCGACCGGAGCGTAGCGAAGTCGAGGGATCTGCAGTATCACCCCCACCTCAATCAACATCCTCGTCATACAACTCCCGCCGCAGGTGTTCCGCCGCGGCCACCCGGACAAACTCAATCATCCCCAACGTATCCGCCGCGATCTGGCCACAACTGTCGTAACTGATCTCGCCCTCACCCGTCCGGGTGACAATCAAAACCTGGATAACATCGTCCATGCCTTCCATCTTGGAAATAAGAAACTCGCTCGGGCTAGGCTCATCCGTCATAACTGCCCTCCTTTCCTCAAAGACTCTTAGCGATCAGCAAAGCCCTGGATCCCAGAATCTCCAGGGCGTCCACATACCCCTCATAGCAGGGTCTCCGGACGTCCCGTGCGCCCTCCAGGGCAGCCATCACGAACACGTATTCGTAGACCCGGCGAAGCATCACCAGTCCCTCGACTCCTTCTCTCACTTGCCGGCTGAACAACAAATCCACCAGACCGGCCGGTAAGCATAAAGCCAATCCACTAAGAACACTCTTCATAACAACCGCCTTTCCGTAGAGCCCGCTGTCTATCCCACTTACCTCTGGAGCGGTTCAGCGCACACCGCAGCCAGGCCGGGTTCAACCCTTCGGCCAGTGTCACGACCCAGTCGTAGTGGCTCTGCCACTCGGCTGTTTGCGGATACAGAAACTGTTTCGCATCCTCGTGAGCCTCTTGATTCAGGCTGCGATAGTCCACGATCGCCGCCCAGACAATAGCGCTCCCTAGGTTGCGCATACGCGGTCTCGCCGGTTGGTAAGTTCCTCCCGTCGTGTCAGGCTCCGTCTTGGCAAGCCGCAATTCAATACTCATCACGTCCTCCGTATGGGGGGATGGTGGGTGTTTCGTTCGAACCAGGAGCCTTGCGGCCCTTGCGTGTGTGCAGGGAACAACGAATCCATTGCGTTTCGATCCGCTCCGCGGTCCTCGACGCTGCGTCTCCGTGAAAGTTCTCCCAGCCTTTCGCCACGGGATGTTGGCTCACGTAACGCAAACCTTGTTTTGCCGATCCGCTGCCCAGCGCCGTCAGGGTTGCCTCGATCCCTGCCGGTATCTCCGGCGCCGGAATCACCGCCTCTGGTTCCAGCAACACGCGTCGTCCTGTCTCGTCTTCTCCGAACCGCACTCCGCCGCCGCGCGCCCGTCCCTCTGGCCCGTGCATTGCCAGGTATTGGAAGACCCACTGCAGTGCGCTGCGGCTCTTGGCCTCTTCCGACCATCCGGCGAGTTCTCGTATCTGGCCCGGGGTCGGCCAGTACGTGCAGCTCTCCTCGGCCAGTGCGTACGCGCTCGCCAGTGCCGCCGGATCAATCTCCCTAAGGTTGCGCACGTGGGCCTCCGTCACCGCACAGTTGTCCTCTTTCTCCATTGCCTCGCGTAATTGCCGAACCGCCCGGGCGATGGCCTGGGCTAACTCCGAGCTGTTCCTCACCCCGGCGAAGATCTGTTCATAGACGTTGCTCTCATTCACCATGCGTTCACCTCCTGCCTTCCATTGCGATCAGTTTTGCCTGCACCCGTAGTTGCCGCACGGTAGGGAAGCGGTCCATCTGTTCCGGCTTGCCCATCCGCAGTGTCCCTTGCCGCCATCCCGTGATCGCCAATTCCAGGCAGGGCCAGGGCACATCGATCAGGTCCTGCGCCATCAGCAAGAGGCATTCCGGCGTCATCGAAAGCTGTCGGCTCAGGGCCAGCTTGCCCAACTCGATCAGCGTGTTCCTGAGCCAGTCGGAGCGCTCCATCGACGGCGCTGACGACACTGTTACGATTGATTTCCGCTCTGCTTGCATGTCCCCCTCCTGCCGACACCGGCTTGTTATAGACCGTGATCTCCTCCTGGAAGCGCGTCAGGTTGCCGATCCACAGGTACACGCGATCCCCATGGGCGACAGCCGACTTCGCCCGGTTTCCCAGCATCTGCCGGAACTGTGGTTCGCTCAGGTTGGGGCTGGCGGCGAGAAAATCGCTCAGCGCTTTAGCATCGCGTCCCTGCCATGGCATTTCGGGGGAGGCATGGTTCTTTACGCCCCAATACTCCGCCAGGATGCTGCGAAAGGGGATATGTCGCGCATCGGCGCCAGGTTTCTCCGAAACCATCCCCTCGAAGAGGAAAGCTTTTAACAACTCTGGTTCTGGTTGTGGTTCTGACTTGGCATCGTGGGGCATTGCATCTGCAATGCTTGAAGCATCGCCCGTGCCTTTGTTCCAACGGCTGGAGGCTGCTAACTTGGCTTTCTTGGATTTGGATTCTTGTTTGGCGTTGACCCGGGTTCGTTCCCGTTCCAGGCGGCCCTGGTGCCAGCGTCCATCCTGGATCTGAAAGAACTCTGCCAGCACAAGCCGCGTGGTGCTCCAGGCACTTTGGGCCAGCCCTGTGATCTTTGCCAGGACAACATCATCATCCTGCAGTGTGCCGCGGCGCCACAGATGGAACAGCAGCAGGAGGTAGGCGCCATGCTGTTCCGTACTCAAGTGCATGGTATCGGCAAGATAGTCGCCGATATAGACCGGCATCCAGATGTCGGCCTTGCCCGCGCTCAAGTTCTGGCAGTGGTCGTGCTATGCCCGTAACGCCTCATAGATTCCTCTCTCTTGGTTGCCGTACTCTGTTCACCATCAAGATGGCATGCGCCACGCGCCCGCGCAAGGGGTCCAACTAAGAATCATGAGGATCAAAGTGAGGTTAACTCGAAGTTACTCCCCCATTAGTCGAGTCCCTGCTGTTCCTCCCCAAGTTCCCAACAAAGCAGAGGTGTCATCCCGGCCGGAGCGAAGCGAACAAACAGAAGTGTCATCCCGACCGGAGCGAAGCGAACAAACAGAGGTGTCATCCCGACCGGAGCGAAGCGAAGTGGAGGGACCTGCTGTACCCTTCAGCCACTAACCAATCTTCCTTGGAAGCACCACCCTCCCCTTTGTCATCCCGACCGAAGCGTAGCGTAGTGGAGGGATCTGCAGTTCCGCGGACCATCCGTGGAAATGTGTTCCACGCAACCATGCCCAATAACTACCGCCATAGTTACTATTAGTTTACCGCCCCTCACTCCTCATCATTCTTCTCCCAGCCCCTTGACGCTTTGCCCGCCAGGCACCAAGCTCACATCAGTCCCTCCCCCACTGTGCTCATTCCACCTATGGACGAAAACCATGCTGACCCATTCCTTACTGTCAACGACATCATCCACCACCTGGCGCACTTCACCGACGCCCAGCGTTCCCTCGCCTGGTCTCCTCAGCCGCCCTTCCAAAGCACCGGTGCGCACGACTGCCGTGTGGGTGGAGACTGTGGTCTTGACTTCAACCGCGAAACCGCCCGTGCCCGTTGGAGGCAGGCCCGGTATCGCTGGAACCGTGAGCAGGAGAGACGCCTTGATCCACAACCCTCTGATGTTTGACACGATGATTGAGCGTCTTGCCGGCCCGCCTGTCTGTCGATGTGCGATCTGTGCCGAGCGTCGCGCTGCCCGGCTGACCCAGGCTCTGCAAAACAAATTCGGTTCTGCGTCCGCCCTCGGGAGCATCCGATGAACACGGAACAGCATCGCCGGCTGAACTTTATCCAGGGCCTTCGCGCCGTCGCGAAATTTTATGAGGAAAATCCCAACGCCTGGTACGACGGGATGCATCTCACTCTCAATATGTTCGTCTGGGGGCGCGCCGCGCGTAAGACACTTGCTGAAACCGCCAGAGCATTTGGCCAATGCAACAAGATCTACGACGACACCAACATTACCGTATCCAGGCAGTTCAGCGAGCAGGTAACTGTCGCCGTATTTGCTCCTCGCGCTAAGGTGTGCCGGCGCGTGGTCCTTGGCGCGCGCATCTTACCCGCGAGGATTGTGCCCGCGACGGAAGAAGTATGCATTCCTCAGGCCAGGGTCGACATCGTCGAGTGGCAATGTGATCCTTTGCTGTAAAACAGCGCCGGCTTCTCATCACTTTAGCGGCCTCAAAATATATGTCCTTTCGTGCAGTCCGGTTATGTGTAAATCCCTAAGTTGAGATACACTGAATGGCGATGACGATCGAAGAGATACTCCTCCACATAGACGCCGAGATTAGCCGTTTAACAGAAGCCCGTGACCTGGTTGCTGGAACCACCGTGGGCAAGGTTTCCCGCAGTCCGCGTAAGAGCGGATTGGCCGCTCCCAAGCCCCGCGCGGTGCGCAGTAAGCGGGTTATTTCACCCGAAGGCCGAGCCAGAATTGCCGCTGCCCAGAAGCTTCGTTGGGCTAAGCAAAAGCGCGCCAAAGAAAAGCGCTAGCTGAAGGGGACGGCCTAAACCGCAGATCCCTCCGCTACGCTTACGCTCCGGTCGGGATGACAATTCATCTTGGAAACTATACTTAGCGTTCCCAAACAAACTTGTCATCCCGAGCGGAGCCGAGGGATCTGTGGTGCGCCCCTCGGGCATCCCAAATTCTGGAGTTCTCACGCAGACACTTCACGCCGTCCCTCCGCAAACGGCCACTCCCGCCGTTTATACGAGCGCAACAGATAAATCACCGTACCAGTCAGCACGACAGCGACGGCGAAAAAAATCTCCCGCGCGAAATGCGGCCGCGAGAACAATATATAAAGAAATCCCACAATGGCGACCACCGGCGGTAAGGGGTAGAGCCATATCCGAAACGGCCGCTCCATGTCCGGCTGTGTCCGGCGCAGCACCATCACCCCCACCTGTTGCAGTAGAAACTGCAGCATGATCCG